>JAWUYY010000035.1:0-55711 GCA_034110565.1 Bermanella sp.
AAAGATTGCGATTGGATAGTTCAAGCGTGGGACGGCATTATCCCAGGATTATTAGCCCGTAAATACGATATGATCTTCTCTTCAATGTCTGTAAACGAAGAGCGCAAAGAAAAAGTATTATTCTCTAAACCTTACTACCAAGTGCCTTCTGCTTTCTTTGCACCGGTTGAAGGTAAGTTCGATTCAAGTAAAGTCAAAGGTTTACGCATTGGCGCTCAACGCGCAACCGTCCAAGACAACTACTTAACCGAAATGAAAAAAGACGCGGAAGTCGTTCGCTATACAACCGCCGATGACATGGTTATCGATCTTGAAGGCGGCCGTTTAGATGCAATTTTTGTAGATGCCCCTGTCGGTGCAGACATGCTTAAAGGCAAGGCTAAATTTGCTCAAGCTGGCGAAATGGTTACCCAACCTGTAAGCATCTTTGGCGAAGGTATTGCCGCGGCATTCCACAAACGCAATAAAGATCTTGCGGAAAAAGTGACGGTAGCGCTTGATAAGCTAAAAGCTAACGGCACTTACGATAAAATCATGAAGAAGTACTTTAGTTACAGCATTAAGGTATAATTGCTTTAACTTAATAAATGCCCAAGCAGATAACTGCTTGGGCATTTATGTTTTACAGACGTACAGTTTTTCGTTCTATTGATATCATCACCAAGCAAAAACTGATTCCACGCTTAACACGAGACACACTATGTTGGATTTACACGGCTATGGCCCAGGCATTTTTAGCGGCGCCATTGTCACTATAGAGCTTGCCATTTTATCGGTTGTCATTGCTTTTATGCTGGGTCTATTCGGTGCCGTTGCAAAGCTCTCAAGCAATAGAACGGCTCGCGCTATCGCCACACTGTATACAACCATCATTCGTGGTGTGCCTGACCTTGTGTTAATGATGCTTATTTTCTTTGGCGGACAAATCGCATTTAACAGCTTTACAGAATGGCTGTACGACGTCAGCGATGAAAAAATCGATATCTTTATCAACATTAACGAATTTGTTGCGGGTGTTATCACCATTGGGTTTATTTTTGGTGCCTACATGACAGAAACACTACGCGGTGCCTTTATTGCCGTTAATACTGGCCAGATAGAAGCTGGTAAAGCTTACGGCATGACTAGCTTTCAAATATTCAAACGTATTATGTTTCCACAAATGATGCGCCATGCACTGCCCGGCATTGGTAACAACTGGCAAGTGTTATTAAAAACTACGGCCCTTGTTAGCGTAATAGGTTTAACCGACATGGTGCGCTTAGCCACTGAAGCGGCTAAATCAACGGGTGAGCCTTTCATATTTTTTATTCCTGTGGCTGGGGTTTATCTTGCTTTAACAGCCTTGAGTGAATGGGGTTTTGCCGTATTGAAAAAACGTTATAACGCTGGCGTGGTGGAGGCTTAATTATGGACGCATTACTCGCCCTCATCGACGCTAATAAAATTTTTAACTTAACCACACTTGCCCATTACTGGGATGGTTTTGTGATGACCATCAAGCTTGTTGCGTCATCGTTAGTGATTGGTCTCATTCTATCTGTGCCCCTCGCCATTATGCGCACTAGTAAAAACCCATTGATTAATTACCCTGTATTGCTGTTTACCTACATATTCCGCGGCACGCCATTATTAATTCAGCTTTATATGATTTATTACGGCGTCACATTAATAACAGGAATCCAAGAATCAATCTTCTGGGTGATTTTTGAGCGAGCATACTACCCATGCTTGATTGCTTTTACATTGAACACTGCCGCTTACACCGCTGAAATATTCCGTGGTGCCATTGAGGCAACCCCCAAGGGGGAAATTGAAGCAGCAAAAGCTTATGGTATGAGCGGGTTTAAGCGCATGACTCGCATTATTTTACCCAGCGCCTTTCGCAGATCCATTCCGACTTACAGCAATGAAGTCATATTTATGCTGCACGCCAGCGCTCTTGCATCCACCGTTACCATTATTGATTTAACCGGTGCTGCACGCGATATTTATGCACGCTATTACGCACCATTTGAAAGCTTCCTATTTGTTGCTGCCATTTATTTGTGCATTACCTTTACGATTATATTACTCTTTAAAAAGCTCGAAAATCGTTTATTAGTGCATCTTCAGCCAAGATAATCATGCTCTATATGGCATTTGCGAAAACTGGATAGTGCTACCATACTCAATGGTACTCTATTCAGTCATATACGCGCTTTCATATGCCTACACCACTACCAACATCTGTGCTCTCATTACTGTTCATATTGATAGCATCAACGGTTCATTCTAAATCTTATGATACCGATGAGTTATTTAACCTTCCCTTATCTGAACTTTTAAAGCTAAAGGTCACCACCGCCAGTAAAACCAGCGAAACTTGGGATGAGACTAGCTCTAGCCTAAGTGTGATTACTGCAGCAGATATCGCTAAATCAAGTGCAACCACTGTGTTTGAGTTACTGCAACAAGTACCCGGCATATCCGTCGATTACAATGGCCGTAATATTGCCAACGTAAATGTACGAGGTATTAAAAGCAGCCCTATTTTATACTTATTAAACGGCCACCCGCTAAGTGGTGTTATCTCTGGCGGTGCGCAAAATATCGCCATGTTCGCGCTACCCATTAATAACATAAAACGTATTGAGGTTATTCGCGGGCCCGGCTCTGCGTTATACGGAGCCAATGCTTTAATTGGAATTGTAAATATAATGACTTTTAACGGCGAACAAAAAAAAGGATTTGAAGCCAGCGCAGAGCTTTCTTTTGATGAAAAAAACACCCTTACCGAGCGTTATACTTTAAGTAACCACCAAAAATTTAAAGACAATCAATCTTATAATTTAAATCTAAGCATGCTTGATTATCAGGCACCTATTGAAATTAAACGCGATATTGACGGTAATTCCGGCGTGGTAGAAAATCATCAACGATACGCAGATTTTCAATTAAATGCACAATTAAACACTCTACAATTATTCACTAGAGTGAATCATTACGAGCGTGGTGATTTTTTAGGTTTAACCGATTACATCAATGACGAAGGCGAGGAGTCAACCGATAGTTTTTATGGCAACATAAAATGGAAGGTATTTGAAACTTCAAACAATACATTCTCAATTAGTGCACTTTATGATTACAAAGATATCGATTGGTTTTGGAATTTCTTTCCCGCAGGTTCTGCCATAACGGCGCCAGGAGAAGCTTTTGATGACTGGAATGCAACAGGGCTAATTTCAAATCTTCTTTGGAAAGAAGAGAAAGTAGCGCTCGATGCATTAAACGTTTATCGCGGTCTACAAGATCATACTTTAGTTGTGGGTATCACATCAGAATTTCAAAGAGCATTTGATATTCGACATATTTCTAATCATAACCCAGCCCACTTGAATGCGCTCCAAGATGTCTCTAATGAGTATAATTGGAATGACGAAAACGACCGTCTAGTTAGTGCTTTTTATATTCAAGACACTTGGAAAATCAACCAATCTATCACCGGAAACGTCGGAGCGCGCTATGATTACTTTAACGACTTTGGCTCCACTTTTAATCCAAGGCTAGCCCTACATTGGCAAGCCAATGATACCCATAATTTAAAACTACTTTATGGCGAAGCGTTTCGCGCACCAGACTTTGGCGACCTGTATGCAAAAAATTTATTCGGTTCTAATGGTAATCCAAACTTAAGTCCAGAAACCATTGCCACTTCTGAAGTGATCTTTAATAGTCACTGGAGTAAACAACTCATTACCACCTTCACTTGGTTTAATAACCAAATAGAAGACTTAGTTGTTTCTGGTTCGATGGCAAGAAATGAAGGCAGTATTTCCAGTGAAGGCCTAGAAACTCAAATTCGTTATGACATAAGTCAAGGGCGTTATGTTTCGTTCAATCACACCTATGCTTATTCACAAACTAACCATAGTCACGATGAGAGTTTGCCAAAGCATAAAGCTAATATGATTTTAAATTATGCTATAAATGACACGTTAAATATCCAGTTCAATGAATATCTACAAGATAACGTGAGCACAAGTGCAGGTGAATTTTCAGCGTATCAATTGTCAAACCTAGCGCTATTAAAACGTAATGCCTATCATCACTTTAACTTCAAACTATCAATACTTAATATCTTCGATAAAGAATACTATTATCCAAGTACCAACTTAGCCCAGGGTTACCCAGGTGCAGGACGCAGCATTCAATTACAATTAAGTTATAACTTAAAATAAAAAAGCCCCTGTCAAATACTTGATAGGGACTTTTAAAGTTTTACATACCACTTATTTTGATTACTTCATTTTATCTAAAACGGCTTCTAAATTAGCCACACTTCGATCTATATTATGCAATTTATCTAAGCCGAACAATCCAATACGGAATGACTTAAAGTCCTCACCTTCATCGCACATAAGTGGTACACCGCCTGCGGCTTGCATACCTAATGCGGCAAATTTTTTCGTATTTTGCATATCAACGTCATCTGTGTAGTTCACTACCACGCCCGGTGCCTTAAAGCCTTCTGCTGCTACCGATTTAATACCACGGCTTTCCAGCATTGCACGCACCTTTTCACCTAATTCAATTTGTTCTGCTTTCACTTTTTCAAAACCGTATTCTTTGGTCTCAAGCATGGTATCGCGGAACTTCAATAACGCATCTGTTGGCATAGTGGCGTGATAAGCATGACCACCATTTTCATAAGCCTGCATAATTTGATGCCATTTCTTAAGATCACATGCAAAGCTGTTACTCGTAGTGGTTTCAAGTACTTTCAACGCACGATCATTTAACATAACTAAGGCAGCCGAAGGAGATGCACTCCAGCCTTTTTGCGGCGCACTAATTAATATATCCACACCGGTAGCCTTCATATCTACCCATACCGTACCAGATGCAATGCAATCTAAAACAAATAGTGCACCCACTTCATGGGCTGCTGCTGCCACTTGTTTTATATAGTCGTCAGGTAAAATCATACCTGATGCCGTTTCCACATGAGGCGCAAATATCATTTCAGGTTTTTGCGCTTTAATAGCGGCAACCACTTCGTCAATGGGCGCAGGAGCAAACGGCGCTTGCACACCGTCTTCAACTTTACGAGCTTTTAGTACGATCTCCTCACTTGGCAATGACGCCATCTCAAAGATCTGGCTCCAACGGAAGCTAAACCAGCCATTACGAATCACTAAGCATTTTTTGTTTTGTGCAAACTGACGCGCCACGGATTCCATACCATAGGTACCACCACCTGGTACCACGACAACTCCATCGGCACTGTAAACTTCTTTTAGTGTGCTCGAAATATCACGCATGGCTTGTTGGAAGGTTTGGGACATATGGTTCAATGAACGGTCTGTAAACACGACCGAGTACTCTAATAGGCCATCTGGATCGACTGTATTTAATAACGCCATGCTGGCTCCTAATATTTAAATTCCCGCGTATTTAAGAAGAAACTCAGCAAAGAGTAAAGGCCCAATCACGTAACCAGCTGTTTATCTAACTATGGCTGTATGAAATGAAACCTATACACTACAATTTAGGCCATATCTCTCATATTTAGATAAGGCATGCGCCATATGAGGAACATGCAGAAGATGGATATCGATAATCATATTTATATCGAAAAATTTAACCAACAAATGCGTAACGAGGCCCGCTATGTTAGTTGTTGCTCATTGCTCATCTTATCACTGTTTTCAACTTGGGATATTTTTCACCTAGGAGTAAAGCATCCTGCTATTTACTCCATATTGTTCACTCGATTTAGCATTACACTGCCTGTACTTCTTTTGCTTTTCCTTAAAAGTTACCAAGGTTCACCAACCCCAAGACTTGATTTATGGACAAGTGCTGGCTTTCTCAGCATCATTGCTGGGCTGCTTTATATTCACGTTATATATCATAATGCTGGGATTTCTTTACCCATTGATAGCATTTTTCTATGTTTGATAATTGTGTATTTTCTTACCAGTATTTTTTACTACCAAAAACTTATATTAGGTTTGACCCTCATGGTAGGGTATTTCGTTTTTTTAAGTTATACACAACAGTCTCAGTATGAGTTTATTCGGGCAGGGGTTTATCTATTTGGGCTGAATCTAGCAGGTGTTATACACAGTATCAGTTTTGATAAGTCACGACGTACCAACTTTGATAAGACTCAGTTTTTACGAAAAATGGCCCAAACCGATCAACTCACCGGCGCCAGCAATCGACATAAGTTTGATGAACACTTTACCGAGTTACTTAAACAGGCAAAATTAGAAAACCAAGGCATTGCAGTCGCCATTGCCGATATCGACTTTTTCAAACGGTATAACGATCAGTATGGGCACTTCGCCGGAGACGAATGCTTAATCAAGGTCGCCCAAGCGTTTCTTGCATTAAAGAGCCACCCGCAAGATAACTGCATCCGCTTTGGCGGCGAGGAATTCATCCTAATTAAATATGGTGTCAGCCTTGAACAAAGTGCCCTATGGGGACAAACCATCATAGACACTATATACAAGCTAAACCTCCCTCACGAAACCTCCAGTGTTGATAACCGCATTACCGTCAGCGCGGGGCTCATTCATTGGGACCCTACCTCACCATTAACCCGCACCCAATTAATGAGGCTAGCGGATGAGGCTCTCTATAAAGCAAAAGAAAATGGTCGAAACCAGGTACAAATTCACCTATCACGATAAAATAGCAGTTAAGCCTGTAATGAAGTAATGAAGTAATGAAACTAATTCTCATTATTGGCATCATAGGAGTCTTCTTCACTTTACTTCATTCAGGACTATCACATGCTGCGCAAGCTTGCTTACGGTTCCCTTATTATCATCGTCCTAGCGGTTGCTTGGCGCTATTATGCCGATAGCTCATCGACCCCTCGTCCTCGCCCAGCGACGCAAGTTGTATTATTTGAAGTAAAACAAAGCGAGGTGACTGAGTCCCTAGAAGCAATGGGCAGCGCCCGTGCCGCTGAATCCGTCATCCTAACGGCCAGCGTCACCGAGAAAGTGAGTAGAATTGCCTTTGAACAAGGCCAGTTTGTGAAAGAAGGGCAAACTCTGATCACTCTTGCTAACGATGAAGAACTCGCACAGCTAAATGTGGCCAAAATAGAGCTGGCTGATCAGCAACGTGAGTACAAACGAATTGAGAACCTAGTAAAGCAAAAATCCGTGTCTGGCTCTGAACTGGACCGCTTACAGTCTTCTATTGATACCGCCCGTGCACGCATTGCCCAAGTCCAAGCCACATTGAAAGACCGCGTCATCAAAGCGCCTTTTGATGGTCTATTAGGTTTACGCAATGTCAGTGTCGGCACCTTGCTAAAACCAGGTGACGCAATCACCACCCTCGACTCTGTCGTACAATTACAAATGGATTTTGATCTAGCTGAGATTTACCTTCCTCGCATCAAAGTTGGTCAAACCATTAATGCCTTTAGTGTTGCTTACCCTGAGCAAACCTTTAGCGGCAAAATCATCACCCTAGACTCCCGCGTTAACCCTGACACTCGCAGCATTAAAGTACGCGCTCAAATTGAAAACGAACAAGCCCTGTTGCGCCCGGGCATGCTGTTAACACTGGATCTAATTGACCAACAACGTACTACCAAAATGCTGCCCGAAGAAGCCGTATTTATGCGGGCCAATCAGCACCTTGTTTACAAGGTCGGCGTTGATATGACCGTCAGTGAACAAGTCATTGAAATTGGCATCCGCCAAAATGGCCAAGTAGAAGTTCTTAGCGGTTTAGAGGTCGGTGATAAGATCGTGTGGCAAGGTTTGCTAAAAGTAAAACCCGGCAGCAAGGTGATAGAGCAAACTGAAGACTGGCGCAAGGGTGACGCATGATCATTACCGACCTTTCCGTAAAGCGTCCCGTTCTCGCCTCGGTTATTAGTTTACTGATTCTAGCTTTTGGCTTATTGGCCTTTGATAAACTACCCTTGCGCGAATACCCAGACATAGATGCACCTGTAGTTAGCATCAGCACCAACTACACCGGGGCCGCTGCGGCCATTGTGGAGCAACGTATTACTCAGGTCATCGAAGATCGCATATCCGGCATAGAGGGCATTAAAAATATTATTTCGTCCAGTAAAGATGGACGCTCTGATATTTCCATTGAGTTTAATGTCAGCCGCGATATAGACGCCGCCGCTAATGATATCCGCGACCGTGTTTCCCGTGTACTCAATAACCTACCTGACGACGCCGATCCACCAGAGGTATCAAAAGCCGGGGCCGATGATGACACCATTATGTGGTTCAACTTGGCGAGCGACCGCATGGGCTTACTGGAACTGACCGATTACGCGAACCGTTATTTAGTGGATCGTTTCAGCGTCATTGACGGAGTTGCCCGTGTGCGCGTGGGTGGCGGTTTAGACTATGCATTAAGAGTCTGGATAGACCGCAAAGCGTTAGCGGCCCGAAAACTGACCATTACAGACATTGAAGATGCCCTGCGCCGTGAAAACATTGAACTACCAGCGGGCAGCATTGAATCCGACCAACGCCAATTTACCGTACGCTTAGAGCGCGCCTTTCCAACACCAGAACAAATTGGGCAAGTGGTGATTCGTGCCGACAGCGATTACAAAGTACGCTTAAAAGATGTAGCTCGAGTAGAACTGGCCGCCGAAGAAAACCGCAAATCATTCCGCGGTAATGGCATCCCGATGGTGGGCGTCGGCATCACGAAACAAAGCACCGCCAATACTCTTGATGTAGCCCGCAAAGCGCGCGCCTTATTAGAAGACATCAACCCAGACTTACCTGCTGGCATGGAATTATTAGCCAGCTATGACAGCTCCATATTCATAGAAAGGTCCATTAAAGAAGTTTATCAAACCCTCTTCATTGCCATGTCTTTGGTCATATTAGTTATTTATGTTTTCTTAGGTAACGTGCGCGCCACGTTAATACCCGCGATCACCGTACCCGTTTCGCTTATGGGTACGTTTGTGATCTTGTACATGTTGGGTTTCACTATTAACTTACTCACCCTGCTGGCTTTGATTCTTGCCATAGGCATGGTGGTGGATGACGCGATCGTCATGTTAGAGAATATTCATCGTCGCATAGACGAAGGGGAAACACCCTTAGTGGCCGCCTACCTAGGTGCTCGCCAAGTGTCGTTTGCCATATTGGCCACCACGGCCGTCTTAATTTCAGTGTTCTTGCCCATCGTCTTTTTAGAAGGGGATCTAGGTAAACTCTTTACCGAGTTTGCGATTGCCATGTCCGCCGCCGTTGGCTTCTCATCACTTGTGGCATTATCTCTTTCACCCATGATGTGTTCTCGTTTATTGCACGCCAATGAAAAACCAAATGTACTGACACGTAAAACTAACCAGCTCTTGGATAAGCTACGCGACCAATACAAAGATTATTTAACCTACGCGTTAGATGCCCCAAAGCGCACACTGGTTTTATTAGGATTAGCATTATTAAGTTGTGCTTGGTTGTTCAATAACATTCCTACCGAGTTCACCCCCAAAGAAGACCGTGGTGCCTTTTTTGTTTTGGTCTCAGCACCTGAAGGCTCAAGTTATGATTATTCAAGATCCTACATGGATGAAATCGAAACTCGCTTAATGCCATTAGTAGACGAAGGCATTATAAAACGTTTATTAGTACGCACACCTCGTGGCTTTGGTGATTCATCTGATTTTTCTGGCGGCTTTGTGGTGGTTTCACTTGCCGACTGGTCAGAGCGACCACCCGCCAATGAAGTCATAGGCATGGTGAATAAAAAATTAAGTGACCTAGCTGGGGTTCGCGCTTTTGCTGTTATGCGTCAAGCTTTAGGTCGCGGCTTAGGTAAGCCATTACAATTTGTTATTGGCGGCAGCAATTATGAACAACTGGCCCAATGGCGAGACATCATGTTAGACAAGGCCTCTGAAAATCCAAACTTATTAGGTCTTGATCACGATTACAAAGAAACCAAACCTCAGGTGTTAATTAACATTAACACTCAGCGCGCCGCCGACCTAGGCGTAAGTGCAGAAGAGATTGGCAACACCTTGGCAGCATTACAAGGCTCCCGTCGTGTGACGACTTTCTTAGATCGTGGTGAAGAATACGATGTCATATTAGAAGGTGAACGTAGCTTGCAAAATACACCACTGGATATGAAGAATATCTATGTGCGCAGCCGCACCAATGACACCTTAATTCCACTGGCGAACCTAGTGACCATTTCTGAGCGTGCCGATGCTAATACGTTAAATCGATACAATCGTATTCGCGCCATCACCTTAGAAGCCAACCTGGCTGACGGTTATACATTAGGCCAAGCCTTAAATTATCTAGATGACCTGGCTAAAACCCACTTACCAGCAGAAGCCGTTATTAGCTATAAAGGCCAATCACAAGATCTGCAAACCAGTGGACAGTCTATCTACTTTATCTTTGCCTTAGCATTAGTCGTGGTGTTCTTAGTACTGGCCGCTCAATTTGAAAGCTATATTCACCCATTAGTCATTATGCTGACAGTCCCGATGGCCATGATTGGGGCGCTGGCTGGTTTATATGTATTTGGGCAGTCACTGAATATTTATTCTCAGATTGGCTTAATCATGTTGGTAGGACTCACCGCCAAAAACGGCATTTTGATTGTGGAGTTTTGTAATCAATTACGTGATGAAGGTATTCCCTTCGAACAAGCCATTATTGATGCGGCCACCATACGCTTACGCCCTATTTTAATGACGGCTATCACGACCGCTTTCGGTGCTGTGCCTTTGATTTTATCATTTGGTGCAGGTGCTGAAACCCGCACCGTAATTGGTATTGTGGTATTAAGCGGCATACTGGCATCAACTGTGTTCACCTTGGTGATTGTGCCTGTCATGTATAAATTATTGGCTCGCAACACTCAGTCTCCATTAGCAATGGAAGTCGAACTTAATCGCCAGCTCGATGCACAAAAGCAACAAGATTAATAAACACTCATAACAGCAAGCCTACAAAACAGCTGAAATATATCAGCGAGTAGGCTAACATCATTTACTCAAACACAGTTTTACGTGGTCACTATGTTTAAAAACAGTATCCAATGGCTCATGATTATATTGATTGCAACGCAATCGGTATGGTCTATGGCGGATACCCATAGTGCTCACCAGTCTGGCCTTGAGCATTTAAAGTTTGAGCATCAACATGATGATGCTCACCCGCAAGACGCCGACATTCAAAAAGACGTATCCACGGCAAATAAGCAAGCCAATTTTGATTGTCATCATTGCTGTCACTGCCACGGTGCGCACTCAAGTTTTATTACCTCGTTTTATTCTTCTGTTTCTTTGTTTGGGCAAAGTCCACAACATTCGTTTACTAATCCACTTGAACTCGCACAACAACCCAGCGCATTTTTCCGCCCTCCTAGAGCATAATTCCTCCCTCATATTATTTATATTTTTTTAATATCGAATTCGGTAGGAAACACCATGTTTGCGTTTTTACAATTAGATTTCGTAGTGCCAGTCTTACGACCAGCTCTATTAACTTTGGCTTTAAGCCTGCCCCCCACGAGCGTTTATGCCAGTGGAGATCATGACCATGATCACGAAACACAAACCAACGCCCATGAAGAAGAACTTCATGAGCACGAATCAAAACAAGATGACGATGATGATGGTCACAAAGACCATCATGAAAATGACGAGCACGCACACATAGACAGTGTCAGCATAGATGCCACCACAGCAAAGCGCTCCAACATCATCACCGCACAAGCTCGTTCAGGCAGGATCGCTCAAACCCAACGTATATTTGGAAAGGTAGTGAATGATGCTAGCCAAATCAGTCATCTCGGTGCACGTTTTGATGGCACCATTATCAAGGTGAATGTCAGCATTGGTGATAAGGTTAAAAAAGGCACTGAGCTTGCGCTTATTGAATCAAACCAAAGTTTACACCCTTATATTGTCACGGCACCGTTCGATGGCATGATCATAGAGCGCCACGCCAACCCAGGTGAACTCACCCAAGACCAACCCTTGTTCAGCATATATGACGATAAAGTCTTGTGGGCTGAATTCAAAATCTTCCCTAACCAAATGCGCACCATCAAAGAGGGGCAAAATGTTCTGATTGATAATGAGGTATTTAAGATTACGCACATTATTCCCAACACAAATAATGCGCCCTATGAACTGGCTCGCGTGCGTTTAGACAATCATGATCACGGGTGGCGGGCAGGAGTAACATTAAAGGGAAATGTAATTACGCAAACTAAAACCGTCAAAATCCGCATTCCTAATATCGCCCTACAGCAAGTAGAAGATAATACTGTTGTGTTCATTAAACACGGTGACACCTATGAAGCCTCTCCCGTAACATTAGGTTTAAAAGATAATGAATACAGCGAGGTGCTCAGCGGCTTAAATGAAAGTGATGAATATGTCATTGAAAATAGTTACTTAATTAAAGCTGACCTTGAAAAAGCCGGCGCAGAGCACGTTCACTAGGAGAGTCACATGATCGAATCGATTTTACGTCTCGCCATAAAGCGACGTGTATTAATGATGATGTTGGCTGTACTCATTACGGTGACAGGACTTTATCATTATCAAAAGCTACCCATAGATGCCGTACCTGACATCACCAATGTGCAAGTTCAAATTAATACGCAGGCCGAAGGTTATTCACCATTAGAAGTTGAACAGCGAATTACGTTTAACGTCGAAACCGCCTTCGCAGGTTTACCTCAATTGGCTTATAGCCGCTCACTTTCGCGCTATGGTTTATCTCAAGTAACATTAGTGTTTGAAGAGGATACGGACATTTATTTTGCCCGTAACCTAATCGACCAAAGATTAAGTTCGGTGAATCAACAATTACCAAGCGGAATCGAAGCCACCATGGGACCAATCGCCACCGGCCTTGGTGAGATTTTCATGTACAGCATTAAAGCTGAACAAGGTGCGGTGCAAGAAAACGGCTTGCCTTATGACATTACTGCTCTGCGTGAAATACAAGACTGGATAATTAAACCACAACTGGCTTTGGTAAAAGGCATTATTGAAGTCAATGCTATTGGTGGCTATGAAAAACAATATCATGTCACCCCTTGGCCAGAAAACATGCTCAGCTTAAATGTAAGCATGGCAGACATTCATCATGCATTAATTAATAGCAATCAAAACCAAGGGGCTGGTTTTATTGAAACCAACGGCCAGCAACTACTAGTACGCATCCCAGGCCAACTGAAAAACACCCAAGACATAGGCAATGTTATTGTCAAAACCTTTGATTCAAGCCCTGTGTTTATTCGAGATATAGCAGACATTGCCATTGGCAAAGAACTGCGCACCGGTGCGGCTACCCAGGACGGACAGGAAACCGTTATTGCAACCGCCATGATGCTCGCTGGTGAAAACTCCCGCGAAGTTGCTCTCAATGCCACTAAACGTTTACGCGAGATTCAGACCAGCTTACCCAAGGGCGTCACTTTAGATGTGGTTTACAACCGCACCACCCTCGTTGAAAAAGCTATTAGCACTGTGCAGAAAAATTTAATCGAAGGAGCACTTTTGGTTATCGCTGTTTTGTTTTTATTATTAGGTAATATTCGCGCCGCTTTAATTACCGCTGCTGTTATTCCTCTTGCCATGCTTGGCACCATTACAGGTATGGTGCGCACAGGTGTGTCAGCTAACTTAATGAGCTTAGGTGCATTAGATTTTGGTTTGATTGTAGATGGCGCCGTCATCATTGTGGAGAACGCCACTCGCCGCTTAGCCCAAGCGCAACACGGCAACCAAGACTTAAGTAAATATGAGCGATTAAATATTGTATTTGATGCCACCAATGAAGTGATTCGCCCCAGCTTATTTGGCGTGCTGATTATTACCTTGGTGTACATCCCTTTATTTTCATTAAGTGGTGTTGAAGGGAAGATGTTTCACCCTATGGCAGCCACGGTTGTGATGGCTCTGCTCACCGCTCTGCTGCTATCTCTCACTTTAGTGCCAGCCATGGTGGCCTTGTTTATGACAGGCCCCATTGATGAAAAAGAAAGCCTAGTGATTGTTAAAAGCAAACAAGGCTATCAAAAATCGCTGCAATGGGCCCTCAACTTTCCACGTTCTATTATTGGCGCGGCCAGCGCGCTGGTGCTCATATGTGTGTACCTTGCGACCACCCTAGGTTCGGAGTTCATTCCGCAATTAAAAGAAGGTGATATTGCCTTACACGCCATGCGCACACCGGGCACTGGCATTGAACAAGCGGTTGCCATGCAAACCCTGCTTGAGAAAGAGATTCTAAGTATTGCTGAAGTGAAAACCGTATTCTCAAAAATTGGCACCGCCGAAGTAGCAACTGACCCAATGCCACCAAACGTAGCCGACACCTTCGTGATGTTGAAGCCACAAAGTGAATGGCCAAACTCTGATCTCACACAAGATGAGATAAGCGAGAAAATTCAACAGACCATTGCCCACTTACCGGGAAATAATTATGAATTTACTCAACCTATTCAAATGCGCTTTAACGAATTGATCTCAGGTGTGCGCTCTGACTTAGCCATTAAAATTTATGGCGATGACTTAGACATATTGCTACAACAAGCTCAAATAGTTTTAGCACAAATTCAAAACTTAGCTGGTGCCGCAGATGCGCGCATCGAACAAGTGACGGGGTTGCCCATGCTAAGCATTATTCCTGATAAATTAGCGCTTGCAGAATACGGGTTGAATCTATCGGATATTCAAACTGTATTAGCCACCGCTATTTCAGGAGCACAAGCCGGTTTAATTTTCGAAGGAGACAGGCGCTTTGACATTGTCATGCGTTTACCCGAAATATTACGTAATAACATAAACGAATTAAACGCCCTGCCCATTATTCTGGAAAATGGTGAATATGTCCCCCTTAATCAGGTAGCCAAAATTGAGCTTAGCCCTCAGCCCAATCAAATTAGCCGTGAACAAGGCAAGCGTCGCATTATTGTCAGCAGCAATATTCGCGGTGTGGATCTAGGGTCGTTTGTTCAAAACGCCAAGCAAATTATTTCACAAAATGTGAATATACCAGCGGGCTATTGGTTGGAATACGCAGGTACCTTTGAGCAATTACAATCAGCCAGTAAACGACTCAGCATTGTGGTGCCTTTAACCTTGTTGTTAATTTTAGGCTTATTAGTCATGGCGTTTAACTCAATAAAAGATGCCCTGATTATTTTTAGTGCCATCCCCTTTGCGTTAACCGGCGGTATTCTCGCCCTTTGGCTAACAGGCATGGCGTTATCCATTTCAGCCGCGGTGGGTTTCATCGCATTAAGCGGCATTGCTGTCTTAAACGGTTTAGTCATGTTGTCATTTATCCGCCAGCGCTTTTTGGAATTTGGCAATTTGGCCAGTGCCATTATGGAAGGAGCTGTGATTCGTTTGCGTCCGGTACTGATGACAGCTTTGGTGGCAAGTCTAGGGTTTGTACCTATGGCATTAAACACAGGAACAGGCGCCGAAGTTCAGCGGCCATTGGCTACCGTGGTCATTGGCGGGATTATTTCATCTACATTACTAACATTATTTGTGCTGCCGATTTTGTACGCTTGGGTACACGGTAAAGCGGTGAGGAAAAACAAAAATTAATATTTAAAATGGATGGGTTACTCTACTCGCAAAACTTGCAGCTAACCCATCCTACGTTTACGTTGAATGTTTATCTTTAAGTTGGGCATTGCCCGATTCACTCACCTGTATAATATGCTCACGCTTACGGATTTTTTTACCATTACTTGCAACTCTAAGAATAAAATCACATCAAATCGCGCTACACTTAAACCATTCCTGTGATTTAAGGCCATCCAATGCTTATCAGTGCTCTCATCTATCTATTTGCGGCTGTGTTTTCTGTTCCTATTGCCAAGCGCCTAGGACTAGGCTCGGTATTGGGTTACTTAATTGCAGGGGTATTGATTGGCCCGTTTGTATTTCATCTCGTGGGTGATCAAACCGAGGTTATGCACTTTGCCGAATTTGGAGTGGTGATGATGCTCTTCTTAGTGGGCTTAGAATTGCGTCCTTCGCGCTTATGGCAGATGCGCCGCCCTATTTTGGGTCTTGGTGGTTTACAGGTAATTCTCACTGCCGCTATGATCAATGCCCTTGTGTTACTCGCCAGCGATTTTGTTTGGCAGGTGAGCTTGGCCATTGGCTTAACGCTGGCATTATCATCTACCGCTATTGTGCTGCAGTCACTGACTGAGCGCGGCTTATTAAAAACCCAAGCTGGGTCCAATAGCTTCTCTGTTTTACTGTTTCAAGATATTGCGGTGATCCCTATCTTAGCACTGCTGCCGTTATTAGCCGTAGGCGAGGTGGTCAATAACGCGGGTATTCAAGAAAGCTTAATTAGTCACTTACCCATTTGGCTGCAGATAGTCATAACTTCAGGCACCATCTTGGCGATTATCTTAGGCGGCAAGTACTTGGCCGCCCCCTTCTTTCGCTTTATTGCCGAAGCTCGCATGCGTGAAGTATTCACTGCGTTCGCCCTTTTAATCGTGGTGGCCATTACAGTATTAATGCAAGCCATTGGGTTATCACCCGCACTGGGCTCATTTTTAGCGGGCGTGGTATTAGCCGATAACGAATTCCGTCATGAGTTAGAAGTGGATATCGAGCCATTTAAAGGTCTATTGCTTGGCCTGTTCTTTATTACTGTCGGTGCCAGCATCGACTTTCAACTGTTATTTAATGAGCCCTTATTTATTGGGCTGTCAGTGGTAGCGCTCATATTAGTGAAGATCATCGTATTAGCCATCGTAGCGGCTATCTCTAGTATGGGTCGCTCCCAAGGTATGCTATTCACACTGGCATTGGCTCAAGGCGGTGAATTTGCATTTGTACTGGCCAGTAGTGCTCGCCAGTTCAACGTGTTTGATGATGCCCTAGTGAATATGCTTACGGTTGTGGTGGCCTTATCTATGTTAATTTCCCCCTTATTGTTAGTGGCTTATGAGGCTTATTTCTCCCGTAAAGGTCAGAAAGCAGCACCAGAAGATGATACTGAAATAAAAAGCGCTGAACATGTGATCTTGGCCGGCTATGGCCGTTTCGGCCAAGTAATTGGGCGCTTACTGACGGCCCAAGGTTATAACATTACCATTCTTGACCACAGCCCAGGGCAAGTGGATTTAGTCCGACGCTTTGGCACCAAGGTGTATTACGGTGACGCCTCCCGCCGAGAGCTACTAGAAGCAGCTGGGGCTAACGAAGCCAAGCTATTGGTGATAGCCGTGGATGAACCAGTGAAAACCATGGCGATTATTGCCACGGCCCAAAAGCACTTCCCCCATTTAAAAATACTGGCTCGCGCCATCGACCGCAGCCATCTATACGCCATGATGCAAACTAAAATTGCTGGCATGCGCCGTGAAACCTTTGACTCAGCCCTTCACCTTGGTGTGGATGCCATGCAGCTATTAGGCAAGACAAAACAACAAGCCTTGCGGGCCGGCAAGTTATTTGAAAAACACGATGAGGCCAATATGGCGAAACTGGCTGAAATCTGGGGTGACGACAAACAATATGGTCTTGCCGTTCAAAAAGGCTTAAAAGACCTAGCCCAAGTATTGCAAAACGATGCAATAAACCTAGAGCCACCTAAAGAGAAAGAGAAATCCGAATAATCAGTTGGGTCGAACAAGTATTATTTATAAAAATCAATACCTACTAGACCCGATAGCCAACATCTCTTATCTACACCAGAATAGCTCTCACTACTTGAATGATAAAAAAGGTCGAGCATGACAGCACTCAGATGTCCGGCGTATTACAGCGCCAGCATAAACCAAGAAAGTGATTACCCAGAACTTGAAGGGGATGTGCGTGTCGATGTGGCCATTGTTGGCGGCGGCTTTACGGGGATCAATACCGCCCTTGAATTAGCCGAGCGGGGTTTAAAAGTCGCGGTTATCGAAGCGAAAAAAGTCGCTTGGGGCGCCACAGGTCGAAACGGCGGCCAAGTGACTGGCAGCCTGTCTGGTGATGGCGCCATGCGCAAACAAATGCGCAAAACGTTAGGCTCTGATGTTGATGACTTTATTTGGCATTTACGTTTTCACGGTCACGACATCATTAAAAACCGCATTGAAAAATACGCCATCGACTGCGACCTGAAATTCGGCCACTTACACACGGCATATAAACCAAGCCATCTAGATGAACTGCGCGCCAACTATCAAGAATGCTTAGATCACGGTATGGAAGATCAAGTAGAATTTGTTGAACGTGATCGCATGAATGAATTTTTAGAAACCGACATTTACCATGGCGGCATCTACAACAAAAAGAACATGCACCTGCACAGTTTAAATCTATGTTTGGGTGAAGCCCGTGCGGCTGAATCATTAGGCACTCTGATTTTTGAAAACAGTGAAGTCATCGACATTGATCACGGCGATAACAAATCAGGCAAGCCTGCAAAAGTGTTCACGAAAAAAGGCTGCGTGACGGCCAACACCGTTATGCTAGCAGGTAACGCTTACCATAGATTAGAGCGCTTAAAAATGAGCGGTAAGATCTTCCCTGCTGCAGGTGGCCTTGTGGTAACTGAGCCATTAGGGGATGAAATAGCCAACCTGATTAACCCAAAAGATGTGGCCGTATATGATTGCCGCTTTGTGTTGGATTATTACCGTCTAACCGCAGACAAACGCTTGTTGTTTGGTGGTGGTGCTAATTATTCTGGCCGTGAAAGCCGCAATATAGAAGCCGAACTACGCCCTGCCATTGAAAAGACCTTCCCTCGCTTAAAAGGGGTAAAAGTGGACTTCCAATGGTCCGGCATGATGGGCATTGTGGTTAACCGGATTCCACAACTGGGCAAACTATCTGACAACGTCTTTTATGCACAAGGCTATTCAGGTCATGGTATTGCCCTAACCCATATCGTCAGTGAAATTATGGCCGACGCCATGACTGGGCAAATGCAAGATTACGATACCTTTGCCAATTGTAAGCATGTCCGTTTACCGGGCAGCGAATGGATTGGTAATCAGTTTTTAGCTTTTGGTATGTGGTATTACTTGATGCTAGAAAAGTTAAGATAAGCAGAATTACACTTAGAAAATAGCACACCCTCCTACCTGATGGATTTAAAATGTAGGAGGGTGCTTGCTGCGATTACACTCGACACCTTGCACTCGCATTTAAAAATATTCCCACCATTTATACCACATCATTCAGCAAGGTTATTTGACCTTAGAGCAAAACTTAGTAATAGTCAGAACACAAAATAAAAAGTGATCTAACTTATGCCTAGCTTTCAACATCAAAACGTCACCTTTCATTATGAAGAAATGGGTTCAGGCGAACCGATTATTGCCTTACACGGCTTAGCTCAACATAGCGCCTACTGGATGAAAACGGGGGTCGGTGAAGAACTAGCCAAACAATATCGTGTAATTGCATTAGATATTCGCGGTCATGGTTTTACTAAAATAGATGGCGAGCCAAAAGGTTATGACATTGAAACGTGTGTTGAAGATATAAATGCATTGGCATCACACCTAGGGTTAGATCAATTTCATTTAATGGGGCACAGCACTGGCGGCATGATCGCCGTGCGTTACGCCATGCTATACGCTAATGATACCAAGCAGTCTAATCATAATCGCTTACTATCCCTGATTTTATGTAACACCAGTTCGTCCACACAGTTTAGTAACCTTCCTGATATTGCCAACAAAGCGGCTATTGATTTAATGGCTGAAAGTTTTGAACATTTTAGCTGGCCGCTAATTATTCAAGGTTTAAAATTAAATTCAGGGCCACTGTTTGCAGGTTTATCTGCCGCTGAAAATTCTGATGAACTATACAAACAAGCATTAGAGTTAATGAAAGATGGTGACGGAAAAAGCATAGGGGCATTTGTTCGCAGTTTTTACCAAGATAAAGATCCACACATTGAACAATTGAAAAAAATAATTTGCCCTACCTTGGTCGTTACAGCAGAGCTTGATCATATTTTTTGTAAAACAAGCCAACACTTTTTACAAAATATTCCCAATGTCTTACATGCCCATCACCCAAGTTGTGGTCATATGACGACCGTGGAATGTCCAGATTGGTTAACCAGTGAAATCATGGGGTTTTTAAGAGTGGGCGTTTGATAAATCGTCTATTCACTATGCTCCCAACCTTAGGCTGGGGGTGCAACAACCCTCTATCAAACCACGAGACCGCACCAGCTTAGTGCGATAACCTTATTCCCATACTCCCTGCATGCACCACACTGATTCGCTTATGCGCGTTTTAAATCAGCCACTTTAGAAATTTTGCACTAAATTCTCACTGAAACAATTGGAGTACTGTTAGCGTTTTTAATGAACGCTACAATTTATCGAATATAAGTGACACCATTACAAATTATTTACAAAAAAATAGTCATATGAATTTCGATAAAATAATCGACTTCATCATAATTAATTAAACCCTTAACACTCACAAGCCAGCAGTGACTAGGGCTGCGACTCAGTCTGCACAATACCCACAATAACTATATGTCTTTTAAAGTGGTTGGTTTCTTTCATGCTTAGCTTAACCTCTGCTTGTGAGCGTTTGATTATGAATAGATACATACTTAACTATAAGTATTAAATATTAATTAGGATAATCGCAGCAATGATAACGCTCGATAGCTTGAAGCTAAAAACACTGTTGGCTGGCGCGATGGTATTGGCTCTTCTTCTGACCATTACAATCAGCTCTTTCATTAACATCCATCAATTCTCGAATATGTTTTATGAAGTAACTGAGAATGAGCACTTACCAAATGTGGCTGAGCGGGCAAAAGCACAAATCAATGCCAGCTTAGCAACCCCTATTGCTCTGTCTAGAAGCATTGCGCAAAACTATTACACGCAGCAATGGATGTTGAATGGTGAAGACTCAGCAGGCTTAGAAAATTTAAAGAATTATGGTGAACGCTTTATCAAAGAACAAGGCGCCTCAGCCTTCTTCTTAGTTTCATTACTAAGCAACAATTACTACACCCAGGGTGGACTTTTTAAACAAGTCTCTAGAGATAACCCTAGAGATGGGTGGTTTTATGGCACCGTTGATAACAAACAAGACCTCGCATTGAATTTAGATCTTGGTGAAGAATCCGGCATATTAACCGTTTATGTCAATGTGCTAATGAAAAGTACAAGTGGCCAAATATTGGGGGTCGCAGGACTAGGGTTAGATGTTTCAGATATTGTACGTCTCGTAAAAGAAACCAAGGTGGGTAAAAATGGGTACATGTTCTTGCTAGATGGTGCAGGCACCGTAACCGCCCATAGAGATAACACTCTACTGAACCAACCATTGGCTGAGATTCCAATATTCGCCGACGTCGCCTCCTCGATTAACGATAGCAAAGGTGAATTTAATTTAATTGACGCCACTGTGGACGGCGAAGATACCTACGTTGCCATAACAGAATTTGAAAGCCTAGGCTGGAAATTAGTCACCGTACTGCCTAAAGCAGAAATCGATAATAAGGTGAATGCCGTTGCTCGGTTATCAGTCATAACTGGCATTGTGCTGGGTGTAATATTTGTTTTACTGTCTTTTTATATTGCCAGACGGGTCAGCCGGTCCATCACTCAGGTTGGGGATAAGCTTCACAGCATGTCGGACTCTGGTGGTGATTTAACCATGCGACTCAATGACAGCGCCAACACAGAGCTTGGCTATTTAGCCAGTGGCTTTAACGCCATACTGGGTAAATTCTCAGATCTCGTCAAAGAAATTCAAGAAGCCGAAAGCGCCATCAACTCAGGGGTTAGTAATTTAAAACGAACTTCATTAGAGTCCGTTGAATACGCCGACAACCAAAGAGGCCAAACCGACATGGTAGCCTCGGCCATAACCGAAATGGGGCAAACCATTAGCGAAGTTTCTTCCATCGCCCATCAAACCGCAGCCGATACAACCAGTGCGGTTCAAGACACTCATGAAACCAATGATGTCATGGTAAAACTCGCAGACACCATGACTGAACTTGCTAGCACAATGAAACAAAGTGAAACCTCTATTTCTGAACTTGCCGGTCAAGCTGAGTCCATTAATTCAGTCGTCGATGTGATCAGCAGTATATCTGAGCAAACTAATTTACTCGCTCTTAATGCCGCTATTGAAGCCGCAAGAGCTGGCGAGCATGGCCGTGGCTTTGCCGTCGTTGCCGATGAAGTGCGTACCCTAGCCAGTCGCACTCAAGACTCGACTCAAGAAATACGCGGCCAAATTGAGCACTTACAAGTAGCGGCCTCCAGCAGTCTGAAAGCGATAAAAGCGGGCAGTCAAAAAAGTTTGGAGTTAGCTGAAATTTCTCAATCCGCGTCTACTTCTTTAAATACCATTCGCAGCCGTTTTGATGCTATCAGCGACGGTAATCATCAAGTGGCCGCCGCAACAGAAGAGCAAGCATCGGTTGTGGATCATATTAATGAGTCAGCGCAAAATATTTCTGCCATGTCCAATAAAATACATGACAGCTCAAAAAGCCAATTAGAAGAGATAGACACTCTTAATTCGAGAGCACAACACATGGGGAAAATTATTAGACAATTTAAGGTTTAAGTACGAAGTAACCATCACGAGAGCAACATAGAACCTGCCTCGAATATTTTGTCGAGGTTCGTACAATTTTTTATTTTTTTAAAATTTATATTTTTACAAATTTCGGCACAAATAATAAAATAACACCCACAAGAAATAAGGCGATATTATTGATAATGAAATATGGATATATCATTAATACTAGACCTGTGTATTTAACCACAGGCTGTGCTTGTCTCTTGCCGTAAATGAAATAGCCTAACCCTATTGAGCCAAATAGCAGACCCAGCAACATGGTATTCATATCCATCTTCTAACCTTATTTTTCTGATGTATTCATCTCACTTAGGCAAGGCACACACTAGAATATCGACGCAGATACCCTTATAAATATATCAACATAGATTTATAAAGACTAAAAAGAGTAATGCACAAGCATGCTACTTCTATTTTATTTATTATGCGATTAGGCCATCAATTCACATGAATGGCTTTAAGTTCTACATATTCATGCAAACCTTCATCACCAAACTCACGGCCATTGCCACTTTGTTTCATGCCGCCAAACGGTGCTTCTATGTTATAGCTACCACCATTCACATACACCATACCTGCATCAATTTGTTTAGCTATATCAAAGCCCAAGCTTTTATCTTTAGCATACACAGCCGCCGCTAAACCATATGGTGTATCGTTGGCAATTTCTATGGCTTGTTCGATATTGTCATATTCAATAATACAAATGACTGGGCCAAAGATTTCTTCGCGTGCGATGATCATGTCATTGCTGACATTTGCAAAAATTGTGGGCCGCACATAGAAACCTTTCTCTATGCCCGCAGGTTTTTCCAAACCGCCGGTGACTAGCATGGCTCCTTCTTTTATACCGCGTTCAATGTAATTCAATACTCTTTGCTGTTGCGCTTGGCTTACCATAGGGCCCATAAAAGCATCTGATCCACTGCCTATTATTACCGCTTCAGCTTTTTTCTTAGCTAATGCGATGACCTCTTTTACACTATCTTTTTGTACCAGCCAGCGACTATAGGCTGTGCAGGTTTGGCCTGTGTTAATTAATACATCGTCAATGCCGTATTGTACGGCCTCTTCTATGTCACACCCTTTATCAATAATTAAGGGCGATTTACCTCCTAGCTCTTGCACCACACGCTTAACACTTGGTGCCGCATTCTGTGCAATGTGAATGCCCGCACGAGTTGAGCCCGTAAAAGATATTAACCGAATATCTGGATGGCTCGACATGGCGGCGCCTACTTCTGGGCCATAACCGGGTACTAAATTAAATACACCCGCGGGCAAGCCAATGTCATCACAGGCTTTTGCCACAATAAAATCTTGCAGTGAGGTTTGCTCAGACGGCTTAACGATCATAGTGCAACCCGACGCCAGTGCCGGTGCCATTTTCCCTACCAATTGGTTAAGCGGATAATTCCACGGACTAATTAGCGCACATACGCCAATGGCTTGTTTTAATATTTGTGCATTTCCTATGGTTTTAATGTCATCCATCAAAGCCGTGCGGGCAATATAGGTTTCTAAAATATCAATTTGATCATCTACTTGAACCTCACCTGCTAGGTGTAAAGGCATGCCCATAGAAATGCTCATGGATTGGGCTAATTCATTACGGTATTCCCGTAACTTATCCACCAATTTTTGTATCATATTGGCACGATATGCTGCGCTGGTTTTTGACCAAGTTTTAAATGCAGCGTTTGCCGCTATAACCGCTGCATCTACATCCTCTTTGGTGCCCATGACTACATTGGCGCAAACATCTTCTGTGGCTGGATTCACTACAGAAAAGGTTTGATTACCCGTAGAGTTGACCCACTGCCCATTAATATACAGTTGCGAATAATTTTGCATTTTAACGTCCTATTAAGAAATAACCGACTCAAGCACATTACAAATAGCCACGATACTTTTACGTTTCCATTTAGGAGACGACAAATCGGCTAATACTTTATCTTCATAAACCAACATTTTGTTTAATGTTTTGTACGTTAACCAGCGGATCGGTTCTGGTTCCCATTTTTTAAGACTACTCAGTGGTTTGTTATTTACCACCCAAGGCTGCTGGGTATTAAGAGTGTCTTTATTTAATATTAAGTCGGCCAAGGTTCTTCCAGATAAATTGGTCGCCCCAACGCCTTCCCCTACATAGCCTCCAGCCAATGCAATGCCATTCTTACGATCACATAACATGTGCGGATGAAAGCGTCTTGGCAGTGCAAGATTACCACCCCATGAATGACTAATTTTTACATTTTTCTCTTTTAAAATAGGGAAACACTCATGCAATAAATTTAACCGCAGGGCCATTTCTTCTTGCGTGTGAGTGAAATCATGACGCAAACGTCCACCAAAACTGTAGCCACCGCGTGCTCCAAACACTAAACGATTATCGGCGCTGCGCTGTCCGTAACTGATTAATCGAGAAGATTCACTAAAGGCTTGGCCTTTCTTTAAACCAATCTCATTCCAAATATCTTGTGATAGCGGCTCGGTTGCAATAATCAAACTATAAACCGCTAGCTGGTATTTATCGATGGGTTTAAGTTGGGTGCCATACGCTTCTACTGCAGGTACTACCCATTTCGCTTTCACTGTGACGGCATGGGTTTTGACTTCTCCGCTTCGCCATTGCACCACAGGGGAATTTTCATATATGTGTACGCCCTTCTTCTCTAAGCATTCCGCTAAACCTTTGGCTAGTTTCGCCGGTTGAATAGTCGATACATGGGGGCTGAATAAAGCTCCCTTAGCTTTGGGCATCTTCAGCTGCTGGTCCAGCTCAGCTTTATCTAGCCAAACAAAATCGTCTTGTGCGTAATCATTTTTCTTATAATCCGCTAGTTGTGCATTTAACCATTGGGTTTGTTCTGGGTAGCGCGCGGCGCAATATAAAACACCGCCTTTTTTTAAGTCGCACTCTATGCGTTCTTTTTCACATATGCGGGCGACTTCATTTGGGATATCGTGAATTAAATGATGACTGGCCTGGCGTTGTGCTTTGGAATATTTTTTTAGTAATTCATCAGCGCCTGCAATCTCGCCCATAAGCCAGCCGCCGTTACGTCCTGATGCACCAAAGCCCACTTGTTTGGCTTCTAAAATGGCAATGGTTAAATCAGGCTGCGCTTGATTGAGATAGTAAGCCGTCCACAAGCCAGTAAAGCCGGCACCTACGATGACCACATCTACGTTTAAGTTTTGCTGCAAACTAGGGCGCACAGGGTAGTGGGCCACTTGCTCCATCCATAAACTAATCATACGTCTAACCTATTTTTAAATGTTTCATAATTTAGACTGTATCAAACTGCCATGCCAAAAACCTAGCTGCGTGCACGGGCACAGGTTAGGGTAAATTTTTTATGTAGGCTTTTGGGCTTTGCCCTGTCACTTGACGAAAGTATTTGTAAAATACAGACGCGCTATTAAAACCCGCGGCCAACCCTAATGATTCGACTGTTTGATCATGATCTTGTTGAATTTGATCTAACA
Source organism: Bermanella sp. (assembly GCA_034110565.1). Classification (GTDB taxonomy): domain Bacteria; phylum Pseudomonadota; class Gammaproteobacteria; order Pseudomonadales; family Oceanobacteraceae; genus Bermanella. Next base: position 26,090 of record JAWUYY010000035.1, read on the forward strand.
CCCACGTGATTCGTTGCTCGTTAATGAACTGCAAAAAACGCGCACCAAATACTTGGTTAAATAAAAATGACAATTGATTACGACTGTAGCCGGTATCATTGGCTAGCTTCTGTAAGTTCAATTGCGGCTGAGTTAATACCGCAGGCTTAGCTAAAAAGTCACGAACCTCTTGGGACATATTGGCAACTTGCCGAGTCGATAACCCTAGACGACTTAAACTGCTATTGGATGGTACAACTTTTTCACCATCAACCGGTACCAAGGTGGCGTATTCGTGTATGCGCCAAACTAAGCCGTCTTTTACGCTAATGGCTTCGCTAGCTCGAAACAACGCAAGACCTTTCTGCTCTTGCAAGCTAATCGTGTATTCAATAAAAGCGGTATCCCCGTCGGCACGAATAGGGGCTATGTGCACAAGCTCTGCAGTGGTTAAGCTGTCGGCTATGTATTGCTTAATGTTCGCTTGAGTGAAAACGGTGTTTTGGAAAAAATCATGATAATGAATATCAGGGTGATAACAGCTGAGTATTGTTTCTAGGTCGCGTTCACGCCAAGCAAGGTGATAGCGATTAACCACATCAAGGGTTTCTTGTTTTTGGCTGGATTGTGTCATATTCAATCATTGCTTAAGCGGTATTTAAAAGTTCAATGACCCTAGAGTCAGTTAAAAGCGTGTATCATCATCTATGTATCTAGATTATTTTGCTAGCATCTAACTTACTTGTTTCGCCGTATATTCATCACCACTCTTTACACTAGGAACACAATGACCGCCTCCATAGCACCTAATATTGCCGGTATTATTTTTGATTTAGACGGCACCTTAGTGGGCTCACAGTTGGATTTCCCCTTACTGCGCCAACTAGTAGGCTGCCCAACAGACGTGGACATCCTAGATCACGTGGCCAGCCTACCAATTAACGAGCAACAACAGGCCGAAAGTATTATCGAGCAACATGAACTAGATGACGCGCAATCTGCCAACTGGCTACCGGGCGCTCAAACCTTGGTAGAAGCCATTATCTTATTAGGTCTACCCATAGCCATTGTTACCCGTAATTCCCCCAAGGCGGCTCAAATCAAGCTCGAGAACAACCAGATCCCCATTGAGACCATGCTCACCCGTGCCGACGCTCCGGCTAAGCCTGATCCTACCGCCCTGCTGCGAATCGCTAAGCAGTGGCAAATCGACCCACAAGCCATTGCCTACGTAGGTGATTATAAGTACGACCTAGAGGCTGCCCACAATGCAGGCATGCAAGCTTACTTATATTCCCCTGTGGATAAACCCGATTATGCGCACCTTGCTCATGTCATTTATCGGCATCATGATGAATTTACCCAGCAGCTTCATCAAATGGTCACAAACTGATGCTCAAAAGGATCCAAATCCATTACCATTGCGTAACTGCTTAAACGATTTAAGAAGAGCCAATATGTCTGAACATAACGCTATTATTAATATTAAGAATTTAAGACTGCGCACTTTTATTGGCTTCAACCCAGAAGAACAAGAAAAGCAGCAAGATGTGGTGATCAACGTCGAGATTCATTATCCGGCTAGCCACCTGTGCCTCACTGACCATGTTGAAGGGGCGCTCAACTACAAGACCATCACCAAGGACATCATTGCATTGGTAGAAGGTGGTCGCTTTAAGTTATTAGAGAAGCTGGTGTCGGATGTATTAGATATCTGCTGTGAACATAACTCGGTGACGTTTGCTAAAGTCACTATTGATAAACCCCATGCGCTGCGCTTTGCCGATTCGGTTTCATTAACACTGGCTAAACGTAAAGCCCTACAGGGTGAGGATTAAACACATGATTTCTGATGCAGCCCAATTAGTACGCGACACATTAGTAGCCAGGGGCCTTGAAACCCCCATGACAAATAATGGCTTAGATAACGATGAAAAATACACACGCATCAAGGATGCCATCACCACAGTGGTTGAAACCTTGGGCCTAGACTTAAGTGATGACAGTCTAAGTGAAACCCCTCATCGAGTGGCTAAAATGTATGTTAGTGAAATTTTTGGTGGCCTAGATTACGCCAACTTTCCTAAGATGTCGGTAATAGAAAACAAGATGCAAGTAGATGAAATGGTTAAGGTAAGCGACATATACCTAACCAGCACTTGTGAGCACCACTTTGTGACCATTGATGGGTTTGCCAAGGTGGCATATATACCAAAGAATAAGATTATTGGTTTATCCAAGATCAATCGCTTAGTGCGCTTTTTTGCTCAGCGCCCGCAAGTGCAAGAACGTTTAACCCAGCAGGTATTAATCAGCTTACAAACCTTACTTGAAACCGAAAACGTAGCGGTATCGATTGATGCCACTCATTACTGCGTAAAATCCCGAGGCGTGATGGACACTCATTCTCACACCAGTACCACAGCACTTGGCGGTATTTTCAAAAGTAACGTGCATACCCGTGCGGAGTTCTTGGCTTAATAGCTATGCTAAGTAAAGCCTATAAAAAAAGCCTCATTTGAGGCTTTTTTTATGCTTAGATTTTGTCGAGATGTATCCTCGTCTACAGAGCGTTCAATGGTTTTTCAATAAAAATTCTAATGCCGCATTTGCAAATGCGTCCGGACTTTCTACTTGTGGATAATGCCCAGTGTCTTCTAAGCGAACCACGTTAGCGTTCGGCACTAGCTCTTCATAACGTCTAACCATGTGCACCCCACTAATTGGGTCAAGTAAACCATCAATTAGCAACATGGGCACCTTGGTGGTTTGCAACACACCAACCCAACGGTCGCGGTTTTGTTTGCGCTCTCGCATATAGCCAATGAGCTTATGCATAATGGACACACCTCCTTTGTGTTCCAGCATTTGCCAATATCCTGTTAACTCGTCTTCGCTTAAATTTTTCGCACAAATATGATCAAAGTTTTTCTTGAATTTCTCATAACCCATAAGCTTGGTTAAAGCAAAGCCAATGGGGCTTAGTAGCAGTTTTTGGACAAGCACTGGGTGATGAGTTTCAGGAAACAAACCACCGTTACTTAACACCACAGATAAAATCTGACCCGTTAGATGATGCCTAGCCAACAATTCTTGCGCCACCGTATCACCATAGTCATGGGCAACTATGTGATAGCGTGTTACTTCCAGTTTATTCAGCAACACATCGAAAATATCGGCTTGCTCAGAAATAGAATAATCCTGCTTGGGTTTATCACTAAAGCCAAAACCAAGCATATCCAATGTAATTAGGTAAAAATGCTCAGCGAGGCTTGGTGATATCTTCTCCCAATCCCAACTGCACGTTGGAAAGCCATGAATCAACACCAATGCAGGTTTTTGTTGATCGCCTAATGTGCGATAAAAAATATCATGACCTTTAAATGAAAAATACCGGCCTTGTTCATGCCATTGCGTCAGTGATGTCATAGTTTACTGCCTGTGATTAGATTTATTGCTGATAAGGCGCACCTAAGCGATCCAGCTTACGCAATAAACCAGGCCATGCCAGTGCACCGCCAGCATTACGTGTTACCTGTTTAGCCGCTGCTTGCATACCTTCTACTATGCCACTTGGCACAGGGGTTAATTCACCACCACCGGATTGCGCTAACAATTGAATTTCACAGGCACGTTGTAATATGTACATATTCAAAAAGGCATCGGGGACGGTTTCGCCACATGTTAGCAAACCATGATTACGCAAAATCATCACGGAAGTGTCTCCAAGATCCTTTTGTAAGCGCGCTTTTTCATCTTCACGCAGGGCCACGCCTTCATAGTCATGATAAGACAAACTGGTCAATGGGAATAACGACTGCTGAGAAATAGCCTGCAAGCCTTCCTTTTGAGCCGATACCGCCACACCGGCATTGGTATGTAAATGCAACACTACTTGGGCGTCTTCTCTCGCTTCATGTATAGCGCTGTGAATGGTGAAACCTGCAGGGTTTATTTCAAACTCAGTGTCGATCACTTTATCGCCATTCAGGTTAACCTTAACCAAGCTTGAGGCGGTAATTTCTTCAAACATCAAGCCGTATGGATTAATTAAGAAATGATGCTCGGGACCTGGAATACGGGCAGAGATGTGGGTGAAAATCAAATCATCCCAACCATAGAGAGCCACTAGGTTATAGCAAGCGGCTAAATCTTGGCGCAGTTTCCATTCTTCTTGGCTTACAGAGTTCTTGACTGAGTTAGGGGCTGTGGTATTCATGGGGCACCTGCGTTTCTTTATGGATTTAATTATTAGACTGCTGATGAGCTTAGCCCTAAACCCAGGCAAACTCTGTCAATTTTTGGACAAACTATGGAAAACCTGACTCCTGAGCACCAAGCCTTAATGGCAGCCAATCCTTGCTTATCTCAGGTAAAGCCAGATATTCACCAGGCCATTGTAAAATCGGTTTATGTTAAGCATTTAAGCAAAGGCCAATTTTTACATCGCCGTGGTGATGAGCCAGTGGGGTATTATGGTGTGGTTGCGGGACGCTTACGCGTCAGTGCAGAAAATCGTGATGGTAAAGCACTGACACTGACGTTTATGCAGAAGCAAAATTGGTTTGGTGAAATATCATTGGTAGATGGAGTGCCGCGTACCCACAATTGTGAAGCCCTTGAAGACTGTGAAATAATAATAATTCCAAAACTCAGCTTTGAAAAATATTTATTGAAAGATGTGGCATCATTACTCCACATTACTCAACATATTTGTCAGCGTTTACGCACTGTATTAAATTTTGTGGAGCAAATGACGATTCAAACTCTACATGAACGCTTAGCTAGGCGCTTACTCGATTTAGCCGAACTTGATGGCAATATCTTGTATATCAATCAGCAAGAACTTGCTCATATGATGGGCGTCTCAAGGCAGTCGATTTCAAAAATTGTACTGGGATGGTCGCAAGCGGGCTGGATACAGCTGGAATACAATCAAATTATTTTACAGCAGCCCGATCAGTTAATGGCTTTATGTGTCACTGATCCGGTGCCGCAAATAAATCGCTAATTAGTTAGCGTAGTTTGGCTTGCGTGGTTTTGGCAGCATGGCTTTTACTTTAACACTGGCTTTGCGCATCAAGTATTTAGGAAAAGTAAGAATACTGACCTTACCAATTTGCAGTGCTTCATCGCCGCGCTCAAAGCTTAATAGATCTTGGTAGTATTCGGTCAACGCGCTGTCACGATGATGGAAGCGTCCATCATTTGAATCTTTTTCAAAGACCGTTCCACCAACACTGCCTTCAAATACAAATCTCGAAACATTAAATGTCGCACTATCTTTAATAGCAATGGATGCACGGTAGTTTTTATCAATGGCGCGGGCGATTTTTAAATGGCGAATACTCGGTACCTTCACACCATAAGGTGATGGGTATAAGTTTTCAAAGTACATAGCCACATTACCTAAACTTGATAACACGCAAGCACAGTTACTGATCCAGGTTTCTTTGAACAAAGATTTCTTAATAATAAAGTTAAGCAATAATTTACTGGTTAAGTGGTGCGTTAAATTTTGACCCCGAGAATCAGGGTGTACGCAGGTTAAGCCCAAATGCAGCACATTACCTTGGCCTTCAACCGGAAGTAACAATGCAGAACAAAACCCCATTAGTCTGCCGTATTCATCACGAGCTAAACAAATCACGGCTTTATCGAGTTCAGCCTGATTACCAGATAGTGCCTGGTAATTTGGCACTTGATTAAAGCAGCTTGCTGCGACTTCTCTTAATTCTAATACTAATAAGTTTAACGAATCTGGGGACAAGGTTTTGCCCGGAAACATCAATTGCTCATATTGATACTTACTCATACTGTCTCCCTGACTATTAAAGCCATTTAATTTATGAGCCAAGATTAGGCAGATCGTATGACAAAGATGTGACATTACATTTCAGTTTGATGAAACTTTCACCAGGGCTATCTATTCACTAGACTATCTAATATTCATTTTCTAAATCTAATTGATCCAATCTTTACACCCATTGCAGCATCTGAATTCGCTATGCTAAATTGATTAATCAAACACGAGGGAAAACCGATGGCTAAGCTACTGTACGGTGAGCGCAAACCCCTAGATGGGTTCGAAGTAACCCGCATCCTGCCTAATCAGGATAAAAAAATGGTCGGCCCGTTTATCTTTTTTGATCACATGGGCCCAGCTAAGTTTACTGCCGGTAACGGCATTGATGTGCGTCCTCACCCACACATTGGTTTAGCCACTATTACGTACATGTTTGAAGGTAGCTTGTTGCACCGTGATAGCTTGGGTAACAATCTTGAGATTATCCCAGGTGATGTAAATTGGATGACAGCAGGCAAAGGGATCACTCACAGTGAACGAGAAACATTAGAAGTAAAAGCCGCCCATCATGTACTTGATGGCTTGCAAACCTGGGTAGCACTGCCTAAAGATAAAGCCGAAATAGAGCCATCCTTTGCCCATGTAACTAAGTCCCAGTTACCTCACTTTATGAAAGAAGGGGTATTAATGCGCCTCATTGCAGGTGAAGCTTGTGGTAAAACAGCCCCCATCAAAACTTACAGCCCTATGTTTTACATGGATGTATTAGCACCACAAGGTAAAACAATTGCTCGACCCAACCCTGAACAAGAATGTGCTGTGTATGTACTACAAGGTGAAGTAAATATTGACGGGGAAGCATTTAGTGCTGGTCAGTTTGTGCTACTGAATGATGAAACAGAAGTCATCACAAAACAGCAAAGCCGTTTTATTTTATTGGGAGGTGAACGCTGGGAAGAAACACCTTATTTGTTTTGGAATTTTGTATCTTTTGATAAAACTCGCCTTGAACAAGCAAAACAAGATTGGAAAGAGGGGCGCTTTCCTACGATACCTGGAGACCAAGATGAATTCACCCCACTGCCTGAAAAATAAAATGATTCAATAAATTGATGGTTTACAGTGATTTTTTGCCGTCATTAATTGACTAATTTTGTATAAATTAACGTTAATAACATTGAGGTGACTTATGCACTATATTCGTAAAGCATCCGATCGTGGGCACGCAAATTTTGGTTGGCTTGATAGCTATCATAGTTTTTCGTTTGGTCAATATTACGATCCCAAGCACATGGGCTTTTCATCACTATGTGTGATTAATGATGACACCGTAGATGGTGGTAACGGCTTCGGTGCTCACAGCCATGACAACATGGAAATTATTTCCTATGTGACAAAAGGAAATATTATTCACAAGGACAGTATGGGTAATCATTTCACGATTCCCGCTGGTGATGTGCAGCGCATGAGTGCGGGTACCGGCATTACTCACAGTGAGTTTAATGTAAGTGACGTTGATGATTTAAAGTTCTTACAAATTTGGATTCAGCCTAATCAGCGTAATGTGAAGCCCAGTTACGAGCAGGCGACTGTCACACAGGAAAGTGCACTTACACTGTTAGTAAGCCCAGAAGGCGCTGGCGATTCGTTGAGTATTCATGCAGATGTGAGTATTTATCGCTTAGAACTTAAAGGCGGTGACGACATTCACTTACAAAGCTTGACTCAAGACGGTGAAGCTCGAAAAAAATACCTGCATATTATTGAAGGGGCATTAGAGCTAGATGGCGATGTTTTTAAACCTGGAGATGGCATAGGTATTGATCAAGCCGAGGATATTCATATTCTGGCCAAGCAAGATTTGGTGGCACTATGGTTCGATTTACCAAGCGCTAATTAAGACGGCACTACCAAGGGTAAGCTAAATTCAATCCTAGCCCCTTGGGTGTAACTTTCATCAATCCAGATAGCGCCATTTTGTGTCGCAATTAATTCAGCGCATAGGCTTAATCCTATGCCTGAACCTTTTAATCCCTGCACATCACTTTGACTTTCCACTGTCTCTTTAAATAGTTGACTAATCACATCAACAGATACACCACTGCCTTCATCTTCCACGCTGATAGTGGCCTGTTTCCCGTCTACTTTTACACTCACTTTTATTGTACCCCCTACACTTGAGTACTTAATGGCATTCGCAATCAGGTTGCGCAAAATCGTTTTCACAATCGCGGTGTCCGCAAGCACCTGAATATTATCGCCTGCTTGTACTTGGCAATTGAGCTCTTTAAGCTCTAAGGAGTCGTCCAATAATTTAATGGTCTCGTTGATCATACGAGTTAAATCACTGGGTTCAGGCTGAGAGTGGGTGCGCCCTAAACGCTGCTTTGTCCACTGCATTAATTCATCAATAACCTGAAAAACTTGCAATGATGACGACAAGATATTGCCCGCTATGGACTGGATTTTCTCTCTGTCCATTGTGTCGGCTTTTTGATTAAGTATTCTGGATAAACCCAAGACACCATTAAAAGGCGAGCGTAAGTCATGGCCAATTACTGAGAATATTTTCTCTCTCTCTTTTTCTGCTCGCTTTAGCTTTTTATAGTTAAGCCTTAACTCCAGTTGACCCACAACTTGCTTGGCCAATAACTGAAGCGCCCGCTTTTGGTCCTTGGTCAAATGCCTAGGTTCTTTACCAATTACACACAGGGTACCAATAGGTAATCCTTTTTCTGTCACTAAAGGCGCACCAGCATAAAAGCGGATATTTGGGTCGTCACTAACTAAAGGGTTATCAGCAAAGCGGTCATCTTCCAAGGCATTAGGGACTTCAAATACGTCTGGCTGTAAAATGGCATGAGCACAAAATGCCAGTTCCCTAGGCGTTTCCCTCGCATCTAGACCCACGCGAGACTTAAACCACTGGCGATCTTGATCAATCAGGCTAATAAGAGATATAGGGGTGCCACAGATGATACTAGCCAGCTCAGTTAACTCATCAAAGGCCTCTTCGTCTTGTGAATCCAATACATCAAGGCGCATGAGCTCCGCTATACGTTGTGCCTCATTTTCAGGCTTGCGAGCACCTTGCATGGTAAACCCCTTTCTCACATACACTAATATTAGATTACAATTTACAGCCTGCTTGTGCCAAAACGCAAAAAAGGTCAAATGTCGAAACATTTGACCTTTTTATATAGCAATTAAGCTTACTCTTCTGTTTGATTCAAAGCATCGTCACCAATCAGCTCTCTAAAGCGCTCGTTGTCGTGTAGAGGCTTCATAACAGGGTCACTTAATATATCTTCTTTATAGGTATCGGTTCGCTCTAGCACCTCTGCCACACAGTTCACCGCCTCTTCTTGCATGCCTAGCACTGTGTATGCGCAAGCTAACTGATAAAAGGCATGGCTGTTCTCTGGGTCAATGGCTAATGCTTGATAACACAAGTTAATGGCCCATTGTGGCTCATTTAGTTCTAACACCGCATCCGCTTTATACGTCAGCGCTTCTGTATCATCACGACGTAATTTCAATATTTGATCATAAACCGCAATTTTATTTTGGAAGTTGTTCTCACGCGCCGCTCTTAACCACAATGACTGACGCTCTTGTGTGAACTCAATTTCTTCGCGGTTATCCTCGATATCTTGTGTTTTTTGATTTAACTGACTTTCTATGACATGCAAGCGTCGTTCATATTCACCGACCAAGCGGGAGATTTCTTCGTCCGCCTGAGAATGCACACGCTCTTTGATGTCACGAATAGAGGTCCAACCTACGATCACCAAGATAGAGGTCGCAGCCGCAATTAAATAGAAGAAATACGTCACGGTGCTTGTAGCATACGTAACCGCACGGTCAACACTGCTGTGTTCACGATCCACAATTTGCTGAATGATTTCGGCTTTTTGAGCGGCTAATTCGGTACGTAACTGCTTTAAGTCATCTAACACATAACGCTCTACAAACGGGTTATAAAGCGGTGCCTTTAGCTCTTCAACAACTGCTTTCGATTGTTTGAGTTTTTCGTCCCTTACTTCGTCCGATGCGCCTGCGGCATAAAGCCATTGGCTGCTCAGACAAAGTAGTAACATCAATCCTTTGATTAGGATGCGAGGCATATCGCGTCTCCGTGGTCATGCACTTCTACAAGGCAGCTGTGCAAGCTTTTGATGGCTTGTTCATAGTCGCCTTCGTTTACTAAGAATTGCATATCCACTTGACGCATAGATTGGTGCATGGCTAATACACTGATATTTTGATCCGCCAGCGCCTTAACGGTTTTCGCTAAGATACCTGGCACCTGCATGTCACTACCAATGGCAGAGACAATGGCAACCTTCTGCTGTTTTATTTCAGCTTCATCAAAATGATCTTCTAATACCGTACGGATACGCTTCACTGTTTTCAGGTTAGTCGATAAATAGTGAGTAATGGTATTAGCATTGATATCTTTCGATACTATATGAGCTTTAAAGCGCTGAATGATGCGCAAGATGTCTTGATCCACCTGCGGAATATTACCCGCCATATCCTGATCAAATACTTCAATGGCGTAAACACCTTTACAACCAGCAATGATTTCAACACAAGGCTTGTCGCTGACGTAATCACCTGTTATCAAGGTACCCGTGTGGCCGGGATCAAATGTGTTTTTCACACGCAGGGCAATATTGTTTTGGCGCAAGCCCTTGGCGGCTTTTGGATGTATGGCTTCCATACCTAAATTAGCAAGCTGGTCAGCCACATCATAGTTCGTGCGCCCAATAGGCACCGCATTGCCTTCACCTACTAAGCGCGGGTCTGCACTACTTAAGTGAAATTCTTTATGAATCACAGCTTCTTTAGCATGACTCAATACTGCAATGCGACTGAATGTCATTTCAGAATAGCCACGATCGAAGGTGCTCATTAAACCTTCTTGACTATGAGCATAACCCGTCACAATAGGAAGCTGCGTGCTTAAATCGATGTGTTCAAACGCTGACTGAATGCGCTCATCTAATGTGGTGTGTTGAGCACTTTGCCATGCGGTTAAATCCACAAAAATAGCATTCACATCATCACGCTGTAATAGCTCAGCCATATTCCATGCACTGTGAGCCTCACCTAGGCTGGCAAGCATTTCACGTACGGTAGATAAATGATCTTCGATAGAGAAATGACCATGACTACACAAACTTTGTAAATCAGCCAATACATGCTGAGCATTATCAATGCGCTCACAAATAAAGTTGTCCGCTTTAATTAACAGTTCGTCACTGAACAAGCTTGCATTAATATTTAGCATTTCTTGCTTAAGATCAAGAAGGCCTGTTAACCAGCTATCGTCATTCACACCATTGGCAAATAAGGCGTAGACACCCGGCTTACCATTCTTTTTATGTTCGAGTAATTTATCCGTCAAACCACCATAGGCGCTGACAACAAATACACGCTGATAAAGTTCACCCTTATTGACAGGCTGTAGAATGATATTGTCTCGAACAGAGACGTAATCACACATTGAGGTGCCGCCGATTTTTTCTACACTATGATTTGGCAATGACATTACGACTATCCCGCTTTATTCTGTTAATTTAATGTTACATTGAATGAACGAATAAAATCAGTCAGTGATCGCTTCAGCTTTCAGCTCGTAAGCGCCATCTTTGTTATGAACTTCGTTACCAATTACCGGTGGGTTAAAAACACAGGCCATTTTCATTTCTTTTGTCGCACGTAAAATGTGCTTATCGTGTTTATCTAATACATAAATAGTACCCGGTTTAATTGAATACACTTTACCATCTGCTAGTGTTTCAACTTCACCTTCACCTGACATGCAAAATACAGATTCTAAATGATTCTGATAGTGCATTTGGAAATCAGCACCTGCATAAATGGTGGTTATGTGAAAGGAAAAGCCCATATTGTCGTCTTTTAATAATAGACGAGTGCTATCCCAGTTGTTGTTAGGGTCAACCACTTTACGACTTGTTTGCTCTGCTTCTTCTAATGTTCTTACGATCATAATAAAACCACTATTAATCTATAAAAAATTTAATTCTAAAAATGTTTTAATACTTAGGCCTTCTAAGATAGAAAGCCTATATGGTAAACACACTAGTGTGTATTAACCTGCCATCTCAACATCATCGAAGTAATCCTTATCTTCAGGAATTTCTTCTTTTGCACACACCGCTTTAATAGCACTTTCAACAATATCAATACCTTTTTTCAGGTTCTCATCGCTGATAATAAGTGGGCATAAGAATTTCACTACTTCATCATCGGCACCACTGGTTTCAATGATCAAGTTTTGCTTGAACGCTGCACGTGTAATCTGGTTAGCAATTTCGCCATTCACGCAGCTAATGCCTCGGAACATACCGCGACCACGAATGGTAAAATTACCTTCGCCGTATTTTTCAACAATATCTTCTAGACGCTGGGCAATATAGTCACCCTTACGTTTGATCTCTTTAGAGAATTTATCATCACTCCAGAAAGTATCAATCGCCGCTTTCGCAGTAACAAATGCAAAGTTATTGCCACGGAAAGTACCGTTATGCTCACCTGGCTTCCAAAGATCTAGCTCTGGACTCATTAGTACAACTGCAAATGGCAAACCGTAACCACTGAATGACTTAGACAGCGTTACGATATCTGGCTTAATACCGGCTTCTTCAAAGCTAAAGAATGTACCCGTACGACCACAACCCGCTTGAATATCATCAACAATAAGTAATACATCATGCTTGCGGCAAACTTTCTCTAGGTTTTGTAACCACTCAAAGCTTGCTGCATTAATGCCACCCTCACCTTGAACTGTTTCCACAATAACCGCGGCTGGCAAGTCAATACCACTACTTGAATCAGACAATACTTTATCTAGATAGAAAGTCGTATCTAACTCATCCCCCATATAGCCATCGAATGGCAGACGAGATGAACCGTTTAGACTAACACCCGCAGCACCACGGTGATGAGAATTACCTGTTGTCGCTAGTGAACCTAAGCTAACACCATGAAAACCATTGGTGAAAGAGATAACGTTTTCACGGCCTTTAATGTTACGCGCCAGTTTTAGCGCCGCTTCAACTGCGTTGGTACCGGTAGGGCCAGTAAATTGAACCATGTAGTTCAAGTCACGTGGCTTTAAAATCTTTTCATTGAAGGTTTCAAGAAACTCACCTTTTGCCTTGGTATGTAAATCCAAACCATGACAAATGCCGTCATCTTGAATGTACTGAAGCAGCTTCTCTTTGAAGATTGGGTGGTTATGGCCATAGTTTAGCGTGCCTGCACCCGCCAAGAAATCAAGATATTGATTTCCGTCTTCATCATATAAGTACTCACCTTTTGCTTTATTAAATAAGCGAGGGAATGAGCGTGCGTAAGATTGTACTTCTGATTCGATTTCGTCAAAAATTTTCATATTTTTAATCCTTCCTAAATACGGGAATAGTTATTAATTAATTTGAATTCTGTACTGATTAGCGACTAAAAGGCCCGATACGTACTAACATCTCGGTATCGTGTTCGCCTTTAAAGTGCTGTTGTTTTTCAAACATAACGGAGCGATTAAGCTCAGCGTTTAATGATTTCGCAGCGCGTTCAAATAGCGCCCATGACGCACCATTGGATTCGGTAATGGTGGTTTCAATAAATTGTACTTGTGCGCAATTCGAGCGCTGTAAGATGTGCGCGATCATTTGTGATGCAAGACCCTGACCTCGAGCCTTGTCAGATACGGCAACCTGCCAAACAAAGAGCGTATCCGGTTTGCCTGGCAGTATGTAACCAGAGATAAAGCCAACTAATTGATCTTCTTCGTTTTCACCATGAAGTACCGCTGCCACAGATGTATCGGAAAAGTGAGAGCACTGCAGTAGATTGCAATAAGCAGAGTTGGTATCGAGAGGTGGACAATTTTGGACCAATTCATATACCGACATACCGTCTTCAGCTGTTGGCGCCTGCAATTTCATTGCGAGTGTCATAAAACTATTTTCCTGTATTACCTTAAGAACTCTATTATTTACTACTCTAAAGATTTTTTAAACCCCAAATGCCAAAATAATGGCAAAATGATCACTAAATATACAAAAAATTACAATTAAATGGCAAATACAGTCATTTAACCCTTGGTTTTCTTTAGTACTATAAATATAGTACACTAAATATTAATCGGTAATTATCATTAGATAAGTGGTAAATTCACTCAATGAACGATGTATTAACCAAAGATCAATGGATCAGCTTCTATATAGATGAAGCAGCATATGCTCAGTCTATTCACGATGTGCGCGAGATTGTGCCCTACCGCAAGCCTGCCCCTGTACCTGGAGCGCCGGCTGAAGTGGAGGGCATAGTAAACATTCGTGGCAATGTGATTAGTGTGATCAATGGGCGTCATTTAATGGATGCGGCAAATGGCACAAGCGACGATAACAGTCGCATCTTAATCATTGAGCAAGAGCACAATCTACTTGGCTTTAGTGTCGATGATGTCAGTGAAATTATTGGTTTTAACAATGACGAGATCGAACGTGGTCATGCCGAGCATGACCTAATCAAAGGCACCGTACAGTTAAACGAAGGGCTATATATCGTTACTGATTTAGCACAATACACCAACAAACAAGATGACTATGAATGAAGTAAGCGAACCACACACACCTGTGGCCACTGGTTCATCTCATGTGAATCAAGTCGGTCAATTAGATCACCGTATCGAAGAGGTACTGGTGGCATTAAGACGTGTCATTCGTGCCACGGATTTACATTCCAAACATTTAGTGAAAACCACAGGCTTAACCGCACCACAGATGTTGATCTTGCAAACCATACGCAACATGGGGCAAGTAACCATTGGTGAAGTAGCCCAAGAGGTCAGCTTATCGCAAGCCACTGTGACCACTATTTTGGATCGTCTCGAAAAGCGCGAACTAATTTACCGTGAGCGCTCACTTACAGATAAGCGCAAAGTGCATGCGCACTTAACAGAGTTTGCAGACAAGATATTGCTCGGCGCACCTATTCCGCTACAGGACCAGCTCACTCGCCAGTTTGGTCACTTAAAGGAGTGGGAGCAAACCATGCTGATCTCTTCATTGCAGCGAGTCGCGCAGATGATGGACGCGCACGAGATAGATGCGGCGCCCGTACTGGATCTTGGCACTTTGGACAGGCATGACCCTGCCACTCATAATGAGCTTTATCCACAAGATAATCAGACATTTACACCTAAGAACAAGCCAAACCTAGGCTAGCGCTGGCGAAATAATCGTGCCTATATATAATGATGCTTTTGCGCACATGAAAGGACAGACCTTTGAGCCATATAGATGAAGTATTGGTTGCCTTGCGCCGAGTGATTCGCGCGACTGACTTACATTCTAAGCACCTTGCTAAAACCACCGGTCTCACCGCTCCGCAGATTTTGTTATTACAAGCAGTACGCAATAAAGGCCATGTGACCATAGGTGAGCTGGCCAACGACATTAGTCTAAGCCAAGCGACTGTTACCACTATATTGGATCGCCTAGAAAAACGTAATTTGGTTTACCGTGAACGCTCCACCACCGACAAACGTAAAGTACACACCTACCTAACTGATGCAGGTAGCGAGGTTTTGAAAGACGCCCCCGTGCCTTTACAAGATCACTTCGCCCGTCAATTTGGTGATTTACAAGAATGGGAAAAAACCATGATTATTTCGTCACTGCAACGAGTGGCTCAAATGATGGATGCCCAGCATATTGATGCAGCCCCTGTCTTAGATATTGGCACCCTTGATCGCCAAAGTAATCCATCTGAAAAACTTGATAGTTACGGCGAAAAAAATAACCAATAAAAAAAGCCCTTAAGGGCTTTTTTTATATCTAATAATTAATCATCTATCTAACCAAGAACGATTCAGTGATGCTCGTGAGCCATTGATTCGCCATTAGCATTATAAAAACCCGATGCACCATGCTCAATAAAGCCCTGACGAATCATTTTCGCTATAAAAGGGTTATCTTCATTATCCCCAATATCCGCATAGTCATACATTTTATAATTTAAATATTGCTTGAACATTGCTGCGACTTTTTCGCTATCCTGCTCTTTGGCGATCAACTCAATACGAGTTATTGATTGCGCTGACTTATCTTCATAATTATTGACTAACTTTTGTTTCTTTAGCCAGCCAATTTTAAACATGTGACCATTCACCTCACCTGAGTAATGAGCCAATGTATCGCAAGGTAATTTCTCTACACGATCTAAATGTAGTTTCGTCAAAAATTTTTCATTAATAAGCTGGTAATGCTCTGACCATGAGGCACTTTGCTCACCGATCACTGCTAATTCATTTTGTTGGTATTCAATACCTGTTTTAAATTCATCAAAAAGACGAATACTTTGTATTAGATTGGGTTTTACTAAGTAGTAATAGCTGGCGAGTTTTTTATCTGGATGCTGTTGTAAGACTTGCTTACCATCACGCCACAACCATAATTGAGACTCACTCTTGCCTTGAGTCACCTTATATTCAGCTTTTAATTGATCCGCTGGATTTTCTTTACACTGCATAGCTTCAGTTGCCAGCGCAGAGCTCACACTCACTGCAGACAGACTAAATACCAACATCGCTTGAGAGAAAAGTTGCTTCATATTTAAAACTCTTTGTAATGAAAAACTAACCGAGAGTAATCTCGGTTAGCTTCAATAGACTAACTGCTAGTAAACTTAATTACTGCTAATCGCGCTGTTTGCTTTATCTATTAGATTGCCCGCGTGATTCATCACATGGAAAATTAAGCTTTGTTCATTAGTACCGGTAACCAAGTGTGATCCAGGACCTTTCGCATAGATACCCACATCTTCACCTGCATGGGTTTCTGAACCTAATGGCACAAGCGCTTCTTGGTGGAAGCCAGGATTTGAAGTTTCGACTAATGTTAAGTCTTGACGACCCGACACAGCACCAATCCCATCACCATAAGCACTGTCAGCATCTGTTTCAGTGCCACTATTACGGAAACCAAGGCCATTCATGTAACCCACGGTAGTGTAAGGCATTCCATCACTTGCAAGCGCAGGAGTGTTATCGCCAACAGACACGACTTTACCTAAAATTGGGTTACCACGTTTTGGGTAGCCGGCAATGGTAAACACATGAGAGTGGTCAGCGGTGACTATGATTAAAGTGTCTTCAGGGTTTGTGTTATTCACCGCAGCTTGCACCGCTTTTGATAACTCAATGGTATCTCCTAGTGCGTTATAAGCATTGCCTGCATGGTGGGCGTGATCAATTCGACCCGCCTCAACACTTAAGAAGAAACCTTTATCGTTATTATCCAACACCTTAATGGCGGTCTCAGTCATCTCACTTAACGATGGCTCACCGGCTACATCATTTGCACGATCGGCTTCGTATTGCATGTGGCTTTCGTTGAACAAACCAAATACACGTTCAGTCTTTTCAGTATCGATGGCATCAAACCCTGCTTGATCCATTACATACTGACCATTTGTATATTTAGCGCTCCACTCTGTTACTAGGTTACGAGAATCGGTACGATCACCTTCAACTGCACTGACAGCATCCGCTGAATTAGCAGCCGCATCTTTTGGTAAAAAGTGACGACGACCACCACCCATTACCACTTCGATACCGTCTACATCTAAACCAGTGAAACGTGCCTCTAGATTGCTTTCAAAATTCACAAGTTGAGAAGCGATATCTTCACAGGCAGCTGCTTGTGCTGGCATATCGGAATTATCTTCCCAATTACGTTCAGCACTTTTTGCATAAGTCGATGCAGGCGTTGCATGAGTCACGCGAGCCGTACTCACAACACCTGTGCTCAAACCGGCCATTTCTGCAAGTTCTAGAGCCGTTACTAGCTCATTGCCGGCAACCGTTGAACAATCACCGCGAACAACGCCTTCACCAACACCGATCACACCAGCATCTGTTTTAACACCCGTCATCATGGCAGTCATAGTGCCCGCTGAGTCTGGGGTTTGTGCGTCGACGTTATAGGTTTTAGATAAACCAGAGAATGGAAACTTACCAAAGCTTAATTGGTTTTCTTCGCCTAGTTTACCCTTTAGTTGGCCATCTAAAATACGTGCCGCTGTTACAGTAGAAATACCCATACCATCGCCCACGAAAAGAATAATATTTTTGGCGCTGCCTTTATTATTATTGGCTGCTTTATATTCTTCAATGGCGCTTTCAATTTCAGCTTCACCATCGACAAACCATACATTAGAAGTAGAGTTTGCTATGTCACTGGCAGATAAGCGCAAATCAACCGGTGCTGGATCTGGAGTCGGTGTCGGAGTCGGGGTTTGTGTTTTAGGCTCTTCAACGACGTCTTTTTTGCTGTCAGAACTTGACCCGCACGCAGCGAGTAATGTCATCGCCGCTAAAATAGAAGCGCGTAGTAATGTTTGCTTATTCATTTCAATTAATCCTTTTTATTTCACTAAACCAAGTGCTTTATTGATAACGTGGAAAATAACACTTTGCTCAACCACACCTTGAACCAACTGAGAACTAGGGCCACTTGCGTGAATGGCAACATCTTCACCGGCATGAGTCTCAGAACCTAATGGCACTAATGTTTCTTGATGGTAGCCAGGCTCTTCAGTATTAACAGCCGCCAGATCTACACGACCAATAACAGCAGGGGATGAATACGCAGTATCTGCATCCGTCTCAGCACCACCATCTCGGAAACCAAGGCCATTCATGTAACCGACCGTTGTATATGGCATGCCGTCAGACGCAGTCGCTGGATCCGTTTCACCCACAGACACAACTTTACCTAAAATTGGATTACCACGTTTAGGGTAACCTGCAATTGTGAACACGTGACCATGGTCAGCTGTCACAAGAATCAGGGTGTCTTCTGGATTGGTATTGTCATAAGCGGCTTTCACTGCTTTTGACAATTCAATGGCTTCATTCAATGCGTTGTAAGCATTACCCGCATGGTGTGCATGGTCAACTCGACCAGATTCTACCATCAAGAAATAACCTTTATCGTTGTTATCTAAAATATCAACGGCTTTGCTTGTCATTTCAGTTAGTGATGGCTCACCAGCAATATCATTGCCGCGGTCCGCTTCATACTGCATGTGGCTTTCATTAAACAGTGCAAATAATTTTTTAGTTTTGCCAGCATCAACACCATCAAAACCAGTTTGGTCCATAACGTATGTACCGTCGGTATATTGGGTTTGCCACTCAGTGATGAGATTACGCTCATCCGTGCGATCCCCTTCTACAGAGCTAACCGCATCGGCTGAATTGGCTGCCGCATCTTTTGGTAGGAAGTGACGACGACCGCCACCCATGACCACTTCGATACCATCAACATTTACGCCATCGAAACGGGCTTCTAAGTTGCTTTCAAAATTGACTAGCTGAGAGGCGATATCTTCACAACCCAGTTCTACCGCTTCGCTTGGCATATCTGAGATGTCTTCCCAATTACGATCAGCACTTTTTGCATACGTGGCGGCAGGAGTTGCATGAGTAATACGCGCAGTACTGATAACACCAGTAGATAGGCCAGCTATTTCAGCCAACTCTAATGCGGTTACCACTTCATGACCGGCAACGGTTGAACAGTCGCCGCGTTCAATATTTTCATCAACACCAATAACACCTACATCCGTCTTAACACCAGACATCATCGCTGTCATAGTGCCTGCAGAGTCCGGCGTTTGTGCATCTACATTATACGTTTTAGCCAATGCGCTATAAGGGAACTTTTCAAATGATAAATACCCTTCTTCACCAGGCAGGTTATTTTGTTGACCCTCAAGAATACGAGCGGCTGTTAATGTCGACACCCCCATGCCGTCACCTACAAATAAAATAACATTCTTGGCTTTGGTTAATGCTGTGGCTGCGGCTTTATCCGTTACTATGGTTTCGGAATCGGTGAACCAGGTGCTGTTTTTTTGAACATCTGGAATCACGTCAGCCCAAGTGGTCGCGCTAATTAACAGCGATAACACACTGGGCACGGCTAAACTGTGCTTGATCATAAATTACCCCAAATTTTTTCATTATGATTATTAGAGCGAAGTGAATACAGATATCACCGCACTTTGAATATTGCTGGGGTAGATTAGTTTGAGAGTTTGTCAATTGTGTGAAAGTGATGTGGCAGAAATAAGACAGTAGCTAAAACGGATAAAATACTACTTTCGCTTAGATTTGAAATTTTTAACTTTAGAGTGCACGCCTCGACTAAATGCCTTTGTGTTTTCTTCCAATAGGTCCACGCCCCATAAAATCAGCACCACCACAAACGAGACCTTCACCGCTTCTTGTAAGTGATCGGTGGCGATCATCACGCCAATAGCCGCAAGTACCCAGATGGTGGCTGCCGATGTCACCCCAACAACAGCACCATCTTTTGCCAACATAACACCGGCACCAAGAAAACCAATGCCCGTAATGACTTGCCCGATAACGCGAGAAGGGTCAACCACGGAACCTTCTAACATAAACGCGGTGGATAGAAATAAATAGGTACCCAGAATAATCAACGCGGAGGTTCGAATACCAACCGGCTTACCTCTTAATTGGCGCTCAAGGCCAATCACAGCTGCACAAAAAATAGCCGTGCCGATGGCAGGCCAACTATAAGGCTCTATTGAAAAAAACGCGTGTAAATCCATCTAGACTAAGTCTCCACTGAAGCCTGTTGATTTCTCATGTATTCATTGAAGCCCACTTGCTCTAAGTGCTCATTCACTAATGCACGAATTGCTTCGTTACTTTCTAAGCTTAACGCTTGCTTCAATACGGCTTGGCATTGCAGCAAAGACAAGCAACGAATAAGGTATTTGATTTTAGGTAATTTAGCCGCACTCATGGATAAGCGCTTAATACCCATCCCCAACAGCAACACCACGGCAATAGGGTCTGCGGCCATCTCTCCACATAAACTTAAAGGTAGATCATGGCGACGAGCCAGCTCGACTATGCGATTCACCTCGTGCAATACCGCAGGATGAACATGATCATAACGATCCGCTACCCGTGAGTTGTTACGGTCAAGTGCCAGCAAGTATTGGCTTAAATCATTTGAGCCAATAGAAATGAAATCAATGTACTTCGCCCAAAAAGGAATTTGTGAAATAGCCGCAGGTACTTCCACCATGACGCCCACTTTCGGTCGACTCACCTGAATTCCTTCTTCGGTTAACTGTGCCAAGGCATCATCTAACAACTCTAAGAAGGTGGTTAACTCGTTAGTAGAGATCACCATGGGCAATAAGATATGTAAATTATCTTGTCGACTCGCCGCACGAATCATGGCCCGAACCTGAGTCATCAATAATTGAATATTATCTAGGGTAAAGCGAATACCACGCCAACCTAATGCAGGATTTGCTTCTTGATGTATAGGAAAATAAGGCAGCTGCTTATCACCACCAATATCCAAGGTACGCATATAAACGGGCTTGTTTTCATAAGCTTGTAGTACTCGCTCGTAAACTTGTACCTGCTCATCTTCACTGGGAAAACTATCACGCACCATAAACGGGATTTCGGTGCGATATAAACCAACCCCTTCAGCACCGCTTTTTAAACCAGGAGTAATATCTGCCAACAACCCGGTATTAGTAAACAATTCTAATACGTGACCATCTGTGGTTTGTGCTGGTAAATCTTTTAATAAAGACAGCTGTTTTTTTAGAATTTTTTCTTTTTCTATCAGCCTGTTGTATTCGTTGGCAACTATCTCCGTGGGGTACAAAATAATCTGCCCTTCGTTGCCATCCACGATCATTTGATCGCCGTCATTCAAACCTTTTAGCGTTCCTGTGCCCATAACCGCAGGAATACCCATGGCATTAGCCAGTACCGCAGTATGAGACAAGCTTGAACCTTCAAAGCACACAATACCCACTAGTTTCTTAACCGGCACCGCCGCTATATCCGATACGCTGACCTGCACACCCGTTAAAATAACGGGTCCATCAATTTGATTAACATTAACGCCTTTCGCGCCGCGCCATGAATTGTAAAGCTTGTTACCTAGATGCACGATGTCTTCGGCCCTTGCACGAAAATAGACATCATCCATTGCGTGAAAAATCTCAGCATAATGATTAATGGCTAATTTAAGTGCGTAAGGTAACCAATGACCTGAACGAATTTCAGTGTTCACTTTTTCAATCAGCGCTTGATCCGCTAACAACATACGATAAGCATCAAATATACCGGATACAGAATCCGGCATGCCCTGACCCAACGCCACTTGCTCTGCTTGAATATCCGCCTTAACGGTTTCAAGTAACTGCTGCCATTGGGCAACACTGGCTTCAATATTTTCACATTGAGCATCGGGGACGGTATTGAGTTCGCCACTTAAACATAAGCGCACTTTACCAACACCAATACCCGGAGCGCCTTTGACACCAAAATGGCGATCGTTTTGATCTTCCATTTTTGTTTCTAATGGAATATTAGATACGATCAGTGCCAACTGAGAAGCCAAGGCCACCAAGAAGCCTTCGCTTTCTTTACTTAACCATTCAGCTTTACGACTTTGTACAACTAATACACCTATGACCTTGCCAAATAAAACCAAAGGCACGCCACAAAAACTGACTACCTTTTCTTCTTGGGTTTGCGGTAAGTAAAAATAATGTTCGTGGGCCGCAGCATCTTTCACGTTCACTGGGTGACGACTTTTTGCCACTAATCCAACAAGGCCTTTGCCATAAGGAATCGTTACAACTGTTTTATGCTTTAAACCATGACTAGCCAACAACACCATATCTTTGTGTTCGTTTGCGCGATACAAGCTGCACACGTCAACCTGAATCACATCACTAATAGAATCTACAATTAATGACACCTGTGCAGAAGCCGTATCCGCAAGGGCTACCTGCTGTACGATGCGTGTTAACTGTAAGATAGTATTGTTCATAGCGTACTCATAAAAAGCCAAATACTTGCCCGTATAAAGGCGGCAAGTATAGCAGTTTTAAAACGTATTTTATTGATCGAGATTACATAAGGTACCGAGCAAAGTCAGAAACGCGGCTACGGATGTTTTCGGTGCGGTTTCAGACAACGTATGGTAACCCGATGTGGGTATTTGTAATGTGGTGCCGTCTACTAATCCATTGGAAGATGAAATAATACGACCTAACTCCGTTGACCCCATTGAATGAGGCTGCTCGCCCTTGGCAATTAGCTCTTTATTCAACTGCTCAACATATGCATCTTTAAACAAATAACTAATGCCTAGTTGCCCACATGTATCTTGTAGCTTTTGTGTCAGCGCCTTATTAAATGGCGCGTTAGCATCTTGATGACGCAATACTAGGTGCTGCGCACTGGCAGCGGCTATATCGGGAAATGGGCTTGTATCCACCACAATCAGTTGGTTGGTTGAGCCGCCAAAGCGACGAAACCACTCCAATAGATAACGCCAACTCTTGCCAGCTTCTTCTTGTGCTGTGAAAAATGCGGTTCCTTGAAAGCCCTTTTCAAACAAATATACCAATGCCGCTGCGGTTAAAACATTATCAAGCTGACCCGCAATGGTATCGGTTGAAACTTTAAGTTTATCAATGAATGCCACTGGTGTGCCTGCCACTAAATGCTCTAGGCCGTGCAGTTCAAAGATAAGGTTATTGCGAAACTCGCAAATATAAGCATTTGTAATATCACCACGACCACGGTAAGCACCGGACCAAGGCTCGTATGCGTAAACCGATTCATTTTGAAAGCGGTATACGATCTTTTTCATTAACTGCTCAGCAACCGAGTTGCCCAGCAAATCAGACCGAGCGCCAGACACAAACGCTGCATACTGGAATTCATTGGGGCCGGTACACATTAAACCGTGACGATCTATGTGAGCTGAAAACATCAAACTATCTGGATCATTACCTTGGGCGACTAATAAGCCCTCATACCAGGTTACCTTGGCGCCACGCTCTTCTAATTCACGCTGCAACACTCGGAAAAAAGAATGCTCCGCCCCCACAACACTTGGGTTACGTAACAAAGAAGATAATAAATCCAGAAAACCGTCAGGGATATCACGGCCAGTAAAGGCTTTGGTCATTAACGTGTCCATAAAATAAGAATGACATGGCTCAATGCCATTACCCGCTAGATACCACTGTTTATGGGGTTTGACAACAAAATTCCCCTTTCCTAAGTGATTAATAGCACAGCATCACTATTATCAGTCTAGCTGATGAAAAGCCCTATGCTTTTGTGTGCAAGCAAGACCGAACTAGTTAGGATATTTAAGCTCAAATACTCTACAATAGGGCCAGATTTTCATTGGGCCTAGCCCTACTAATTTATGGTCAATATCCTGTAAACACGTCTTGGCCTGCGACTTAATGGTGATACATGTCAAAATTCTTCTACAAAGGCAAGTCCATGAAAAAGCCGGATCATACCAGCGCGGGCTTTGAAACGAACAAAACAGTACGCCTAGGTACTGACAAGGCACCTGCTAAAATCAGTGTGCAAAGCGAAGAGCGTAAGCAAGAACTTATCACTGTTTTTGAAGAAAATGGCTGGGCAAGCATTATTACAGTCGCTTCTGAAGTCGCTGAAGATGTTCGTGACCTCGATATTTTATTAAGCAAAAAAGAAGCATCTGCCGCGGTAAGTCAAAAGCAAGCCAGTCGGAATGACCCTTGCCCATGTGGTAGCGGTAAGAAATACAAAAAGTGCTGCGGAGCGTAAGCTCTCATTTAAGTCAGCAGGTTATCCTGCTGGCTTTAGATCATCTCAAATAACTTCTCTTTTGCATTGTAATAGTCTTTTGGATTTACTCCAAAGTGCACTTTAAAAAATTTACGAAAGCCCACCTGAGATTGAAACCCCAAAATACTCGCAATATCCTCTAACTCGTTATGCCTTTGAAACAAGCATATCTTAATCAGCTCTCGCCTGACCATCTGGCAAATAAGTGAAAACGAACTGCCTTCAGCACTCAAACGCTTTTGTAATCCACGAGGGGATATATTCAAGGTATCAGCTAAGTACTGACCATTGAAACTATCAGGAAAGTACTTTATTAACTGACTCATTGTACGATGCCGAAAATTTTGCTGACGCTTACCAAGCTGCCAAGCTTCCTGGAAACGGGTTAAATACACATCATGTAAATATTCATTTCTACTGGTAAGTAAAAGATGCTCGATAGAGCGATCAAACACGACCATAGATAACGGTGCATCAAAGACCACGTCACAATTAAACCTGTCTTGATATTCCCGTGCATAAACCGGTGCAGGGTAATCTAAATATAATGTTATTGGTTTTACATCTTCATTAACCAAATCAGAAAAAATACTCAAACAAAAGCTGAAAAAATTTTCGCTGCAAAATCGTTTATGGCCGTAACCAATAGACTTTGCATACGGAAAACACAACGCGATTGAAATATGTAATTCGTTTTTATGCAGAACAGGAAAAGGATTTAAACTTAAACGAGTATAATAGTCAGTCAAAATGGTTAAACCACTAATCACATCGCGTGAGGTCGTAATTAAGCGCGAAAAATCACACGCATTCATAGGCTTTATTTGACGCCCAAATTCCAACCCTATACTTGAGTCAGGGCATTGTTCATAAATACTATTAATAAGCTGATAGAAGTTTTTTACCGGATTTAATTCTGCGCACCTTTCACTAGCCGGCACCAAGGCTGGAATGATTTTAATACTTTGGTCTTTACTCATCACTTCAAGTAACAGCCGAAAATAAATATCACTAAACATGATAATACACTCAACTTAAATATTAATAGGTTGTACTTTTTATTTTTATTTTCGTCAGATTTAGCCAACTAAACAACCTTGGCGATTACTGACATAGCCAACGCTTAAATCACTAGTAAGATTCAATATGTCTGTTTTTCATAATTTTTCCTAGGTCAGTTTAAGACGAAGTGGATAAATAATAATAACAAAAATAATAAAAGGCACATAACATGAAGAAACCCGCCACTATTATCTTAGCGATAAGCGTCATATCCATCGCGTTGATCACATATATAAATATACAAACAGTCCATGTCATTCACGCAACTGACAACAAGCCAAACAAACAAATTCCTCTTACAAACACAACAAATATGCCATTGAATTTAAGCTCAATGAATCAGGTCGAGTTTATCAATCATATGGCTAAACGCTTACAAGAAGAGCATGGCCATGAAATTCATCTCCCTATCGTTCAATTGAGCATGCAGGACTTTCGTGACTTTGTGCGTGAACAGTACCCAGAGAATTATATCGATGTATTCACTCAAATAATGACACTTGCATTCCCAAATTATGTGAATGAAATTCTCTTATTAGTGGCCAAACTGGATCAATACAACACTTGGTATACCGATAATTTACTCAATCTAAATGACTTAGACCCTCTTTCAAAGAAGGGCACCATTTGGCAAAAAAGGCGTGAAATATTCGCCGATCTAGCCGATCAAATTTGGCAACAAGAAATCAATACAGAGGAAGAAAAACGTCAAACAGTTCAGCAAACCATAGAAGCTTTAAATCAAGCTGACAACATGACGATGCAAGAGCGTCTATACATTTTACAAACTACCCTAAATGAGCAATACCCAGACGAACAAACGAACTTCACATTAAATAAAGGGCTTGTTTCTGATGTTTATGTTCAATTAGAAAGTGTACAAAAAGATTTAGCCAGCATGACACCCGAACAAAGGGCTAGCGCACTGGAGAAAATTCGTGAGCAACTCGGGTTTTCTCCCCAAGATATAGCGCAACTTGCAAAAGAAGACGCAAAAAAAGAGCAAAACTGGCAAACCGGTTATCAATATATGTCGGATCGTGACCAATTAAATCAGTCGTATTCAGGCAGTATTTTAGATGAAAAATTAAATCAACTGCGTACTCAGTACTTCAAAAAGGGGGCTTCTACCATCGCTGCAGAAGAGGCATCTGGATTCTATAGATACAGTCGGCCACGACTATACGGTAAGAACTAAAGACATACGTACCAAGAAAATCATGCTATCAAGAAAATATAAGGCGAGTCGCCACGAAAGCGAACACTTTACTCAAGTTGTTCGCTTTTTTATTTTGGTTGAAAAATATCTGCTTCTACACTGAATAAGTCTATTTAGACAAATAATAAGGAGAAGCTAAAATGACATTCATAAAAAATTGGATGAACGCTACTAAGGCCCTAGTAGGTTCATTCTGCATGTTATCGCTGATTGCCTGCGGCAGCGGCAGTTATGTTGAAAGCGCTGATCGAAATGACATTATTACACTTGGGGATTCTATATTTGATTTATCGGGAGACATACAAAGTATCTTAGAAGACCGTGCAGGTCAGACTTTCCGTGACTACACCTTAAGTGGTGCTGAGCTATCAGGTGGTCTGATTGCTAACTCTGTGGAGCGTCAATACAGTGATGCAACATCCACTGATTCAAATATCGAAACCATTGTTATGAACGGTGGTGGTAATGATATTTTAATCCCTGCGATTATCTTAGATCCTTACGGTTGCAGAACCCATTGGTGGCGTTGGAGTATCAGCAGAAGCTGTAAAAATTTAATCAACGACCAATATGTAACCTTGGTCAATTTAATGAATCAAATGGATAACGAAGGTGTAGATAACATTATCTACCTAGGTTATTACAACTTACCACGCAGCAATAGTAACCTAGATGGCGCCCTTAACTACGGTGATGATAGACTAAGCCAAGCATGTAACAACACTACAGGTAATTGTACTTTCCTTGACCCTCGAGGCATGGTGCCAGCTCAGAATGTATTAAGTGATAATATTCACCCAACCAGTGCTGCATCATTAACTCTTGCCGATCTAATCTGGCCTAAGCTACAGCCACTACTGTAAAAAAAAGGCCAGTTGATTCTTCAGCTGGCTTTTTCTTACTGTTGTAAGTGATTCAATTATTTAGATTTTGGCAACCATTCTAATAATGCATCCGCCAACATATTTTGATTAATGGGCTTGGATACATATCCATTCATACCCGCTTCTAGGCATTTTTCTTTATCCCCTTTCATTGCATTCGCTGTCATGGCAACGATGGCAATATTAATATTATGCTCCCCTGCATCACCTGAACGAATAGCTTGGGCTGCTTCATAACCATCCATCTCAGGCATTTGACAGTCCATTAGAATCAGATCATACGCTTCATGGCCTTTGGCTGATTTAAGTGCTATTAACGCCTCAAGACCATTAGCCGCCACATCACAGCTCAAATCTAATGTTTCCAGTAAGCTCTTAGCCACCTCTTGATTAATCATATTATCTTCAACTAATAATATGCGGTAATGCGCTACGTCTTTTTCCAGTATCTCATGTTCAATCTTTGTTTTATTTCTTGTTTTAATCGACAGATTACGTAGATAACTATTCGTAATAATTGGGTAAGACCGTTTCAATTCGTCACCATTGGCTAAAATAATCGACAATGCATCAAATAAATCAGATACGGTTATTGGCTTAGAAAAATATGCTGTAAATCCTAGATCCGCAAAATAGCGAGAGCCTCCCATGCCATCCATAGAAGTCATCATAATCATGTGCATGCTGTCATACGCCGTATTTTCACGTATTGCTTTACCTAACATACCGCCATCCATTCCTGGCATCTGAAAATCCAGAAAGGCCACCTCAAATAATGACCGTCCTGATTCAACTTCTGTCTCTAATAGTGCTAAAGCCGCATCTCCGCCATCTGCTTCAAATACATCTGCACCCCACTTTGTAAGTTGATACCTGAGAATTTCACGATTGGTTTCATTATCATCCACAATTAATATACGAGAACCTGCAATATCCACCATTGGCATGGGACTATGTTGTGCTGCATCACTTGTTTTGAATATCAACGTAAAGGCAAATACACTACCCTTGCCAACCTCACTTCTTAATTCAATTTGCCCACCCATTAACTCACACAGTTTTTTAGAGATAGCCAGCCCTAACCCTGTCCCACCGTGGCGCCTAGTGGTAGATGAATCTGCCTGAGTAAATGAATCAAATAACTTACCTTGTACCCCCTCGTCGATACCAATACCCGTATCAATCACTTCACATGTCAGCTTCACTTCATCATCGTTAATACTATCCAGTGATGCACGAATAACAATTTCACCTGTTTCTGTAAATTTAATCGCATTACCAACTAGGTTCATGAGGATTTGTCTAAATCGCCCGGAATCCCCTTTAACCATAGGGTTTTCAATGCCATTTAAATCTAAAATTATTTCTAAATTTTTCTCCAATATTTTAGGGTGAATCGTATCCGCTAATTCTTTAATTTGATCTGCTACATTAAAGTTCAAGTATTCTAATTCTAATCGCCCAGCATCAACCTTAGAGAAATCCAATATGTCATTGATAATAGTGAGCAAGGACTCAGCACTGGATCGGGCCAAGTAAGCATGATGCATTTGCTCGTCACTTAATTGGCTTCGCATTAATAAACCCAACATTCCAAGCACACCATTCATGGGTGTTCGAATTTCATGGCTCATACTGGCTAAAAATTCTGATTTATAACGTACTGATTCTTCCGCTGCTTCTTTTGATTTTATTAATTCTTTTTCTGCCTGTTTACGTACAGTGATATCACGAAAACTCCAAACCCTTCCAATGGCTAGCCCATCCACATACATAGGAAGAGAGATACGCTCATACTCTCTAGAGTCTAAAAATGAAATCGTATCACTCACCACCATCTCAGTATTTTTATTATAATAATCAACACTTTCTAGAAATAACTCAGGGTCTTTCAATTTATTCGTGACATACTCCA
>JAWUYY010000036.1:0-32120 GCA_034110565.1 Bermanella sp.
GGCACCAGCTTGCCTGAATTAGCCGCCAGCGTAACCAGTGCTCTTAAAGGCCATCACGATATCGCCATTGGTAACGTTGTAGGCTCCAACATATTTAACTTACTCGCCGTTATGCCTATTCCGGGCTTGGTGGCTAATACCGTGATTGAAGAAGAAGTCCTGTACCGTGATTACGGCGCGATGCTAATTATCACCCTGCTGCTTATTGCGTTTATTTATGGTTTCCGTCGCAAAGGGCGAGTAGGTCGCAGTGCCGGCACCGTGCTGTTATTAGCCTATGCTAGTTATTTAGGTTTATTATTGTTCCAGGTCTGATATTGGACTGATGTAAGGTAAAGAATAAAAATGAGCACCATTAGTTTTGTAGATTCCGCTAAGCGCACCATTGGCGCTGAACGAGACGCCGTTAACGGCATGCTAGACAAATTAGACAACACGGCATTTAACTTGGCTTGCGAGCTGATGCTCAAATGCAAGGGCCGTATTGTGGTCACTGGTATGGGAAAATCTGGTCACATAGGTAACAAAATTGCGGCCACACTTGCCAGTACCGGCACCCCAAGTTTTTTTGTACACCCAGGTGAAGCCGCCCACGGTGATATGGGAATGATTACCGGCGATGACGTAGTAATTGCTCTATCGAATTCTGGTGAGTCATCTGAAGTGACCACTATTATTCCCCTATTAAAGCGCTTACACGTACCGCTAATCGGTATGACGGGCAATAATGAATCAACTCTTGCTAAAGCGTCCGACAGTCACTTAAACGTCGGTGTAGAAAAAGAAGCCTGCCCGCTGGATTTAGCCCCTACTTCAAGCACCACAGTGGCACTGGTCATGGGTGACGCACTGGCTATTTCATTACTGGAAGCACGCGGTTTTACCGCTGAAGAATTTGCCTTTAGCCACCCCGGTGGCAGCTTAGGACGACGTCTACTGCTTAAAGTAAAAACCATCATGCATTGCGGCAGTCAAATCCCTAAAGTATTAGTGGGTACGCCAATCAAGGATGCTCTTATGGAGATGACGCAAAAAGGTCTTGGCATGACCACCGTGATCACGCCAGAAGGCACATTGGCAGGCATCTTTACCGACGGCGATTTACGCCGCGCACTTGATAAAGATGTGGATTTTCATACGACTGCGGTTGAGCTTGTTATGACGAAAAACTGCTCCACTATTAACCCTGAAAAACTAGCAGCCGAAGCCCTCGCGGTTATGGAAGAGAAAAAAATCAACGCCCTCGTTGCCCTAGATGATGGTCAGGTGGTTGGCGTTATTAACATGCACGACCTATTGCGAGCTGGGGTTATTTAATGCGCAAGCGTTATATTGTCACCATTCTTACCGCTCTAGCCATGGTGGCTTATCTTGCACTGGATGATCACCAGTCCAGTGTTGAGATTGTGGCACAAGACCTTATCGACCAAGAGCCTGACTACATAGTAGAGCAGTTAAATGCTCAAAGTTACGGCGAAGATGGCGAATTGTCACAACAAATTTATGCCATCAAAGCCACCCACTACCCAGGCGACGATACAACCGCATTAGAACAACCCTCTATGATTCTCTATGAGGCAGGCACCCCTAAATGGGGTGTGCGCAGCCTCAATGGACGCTTACTTGGGCAGCAAAAAATTCTACTGTCAGGCGAAGTTATCATCGTGCCGCTTAATCCCACTGGCGGCGACTTCAGCCTTTCAACTGACAGTCTAGATATAGACTTAGCAAGCCAAATGGCAGACACTGATGACGAGGTCGTTATCGAAAGCGACTCCAGTGAATTAATAGCCACCGGTATGACCATTTTATTAGATCAGCAATTTGTGAAATTCAAGTCAAACGTGAGAGGACGCCATGACCCAAAGGCACAGTAATATTCTCATAACCCTCGTCCTTGTTTTAACCTGCACCAGCAGTTGGGCATTACCTGATGACAGCAAACAAGAAATTCGTATTGCCAGCGACTCTGCATCTTTAGATAAAATAAAAGGTGAAATAATTTATACGGGCAATGTCAAAATGCAACAAGGCTCACTTAATATCGAAGCACAAAAAATCACCTTAATACGTACCATTGACGGGCTGCAAAAAATCATTGCTGAAGGTAATCCTGCTCACTACGAACAAACCTTAAATGCCAATGAAGGTAAAACACTTGCCTACGGTGAAACCATTATTTACAACACAAAAATTGAACAATTAACCTTACTTAATAATGCAGGCCTTGAAAAACAAGGTAATGTTTTTTCGGGTGAAAAAATTGTTTATTTAATAAAAGAACAACGAGTGAAGGCTGAAAGCCCTGAGCAACAAAACCGTATTCGTATGGTTATTCAGCCGAAGAAGGACAAGGAATCTTAACGCAATGGCAATATTGCAAGCGCAGCATTTAGCGAAAAGCTATGGCCCAAGACAAGTAGTAAAAGATGTTTCCATATCCATTGAAAGTGGACAAATTGTCGGCCTACTTGGGCCAAACGGTGCGGGCAAAACCACTTGCTTTTACATGATTGTCAATCTTGTGGCATCCGACAAAGGTCGCGTCTTAATTGATGATGTTGATATTACCGATTTACCCATGCATGGTCGTGCCCAAAAGGGCATCGGTTATTTGCCTCAAGAAGCGTCTATTTTTCGTAAGCTAACCGTGGCCAATAATATTATGGCCATACTAGAAACGCGCAAAGAACTGAGTCTTACGCAACGAAAAGAAAAGCTAGAAAGTTTATTAGATGAATTTCATATCCAACATATCCGCGATAGCTTAGGCATGGCATTATCTGGCGGCGAACGACGCCGTGTAGAGATTGCCCGAGCATTGGCAGCTGATCCGGCTTTCATTTTATTGGATGAGCCATTTGCAGGTGTTGATCCTATCTCGGTAGGTGATATAAAAAGCATCGTAAAACAATTAAAAAAACGCGGCTTAGGTGTGCTCATTACTGATCATAATGTCCGTGAAACCCTTGATATATGTGAGAAAGCTTATATCGTAGGCAATGGGCATATCATCGCCGAAGGCACTGCTGAGGATGTGTTATCCAACCAGCAAGTGAAAGATATTTATTTAGGTGATGACTTTAAGTTGTAATCTTGTATATTCATTACAACGAGTCAAACGTGCTATGGGATTAAGCAGTAATATATGAAAGCCTCGCTCCAATTAAGAATGGGTCAACAGCTGACCATGACTCCTCAGCTGCAACAGGCCATCCGTTTACTTCAGCTTTCAACATTGGACCTGCAACAAGAAATTCAAAATGTTTTGGATTCCAATCCATTGCTGGACGTTGATGAAGATTTTGAAGGCGACAGCAATCAAGACATCAACTCACAAAGCGAAGAAAAAGCTGAAGTTGTAAATGCCAGTGACGAACACCCGTCGAATGAGCCAACCGCGGCTGATGACTGGAGCGAAAACATCCCTGACGAATTATCCACTGACAGTGATTGGGATGATACCTGGCAAGCATCCGCTGCCCCTACTTCCATGACTGAAAGTCACTCTTCTGGTTCATCTGGTGATGACTATGACATGGATAGCCGTAACGGCAGCACAGACGATTTACAAGATCATCTGTTATGGCAACTCAATCTCACCCCTATGTCCGATAACGATCATCTAATCGCCATTAACATCATTGAAGGCGTTGATGATGACGGTTATCTAAAAGTTGAACTCGATGAAATTGTTGAGTCACTGGACCCAGCTTTAGAAATCGAGTTGGACGAAGTAGAAGCAGTATTAAATTTACTTCAGCAATTTGAGCCAAGCGGTGTATGTGCCCGTAACCTACAAGAATGCTTATCGCTTCAACTGCGCCAATTGCCACAAGAAACACCTTGGCTACCTTTAGCTCAAGTCTTAATTGATCAACACATCGAGTTGCTTGGCTCAAAAGATTACGCCGCGCTGATGCGTAAACTAAAGGTCAAAGAAGAAGAATTGAAAGTCGTTATCCGCGGCATTCAAGAATTAAACCCGCGCCCAGGGTCGCAAATTGATCCACAAACCAGTGAATACGTCATACCGGATGTGATGGTACGTAAGATCAAAGGTGAATGGCGAGTTGAGCTCAATCCTGAAATTGCGCCAAAATTGCGCATTAATGATCACTATGCCTCCATGGTGAAGCGCGCTGACAGCAGTGCGGACAACACCTTCATCAAAGACCATCTGCAAGAAGCTCGCTGGTTCTTAAAAAGCTTACAGAGCCGCAATGAAACGCTTCTCAAAGTGGCCATAAAAATTGTTGAATACCAACAAGACTTTTTAGAGAAAGGGGATGAAGCAATGAAACCCCTTGTGTTACATGACATTGCCGAAGCCGTTGGCATGCATGAATCGACTATTTCCCGTGTCACCACTCAAAAATACATGCACACACCAGCAGGCATTTATGAGCTGAAGTACTTTTTTTCCAGCCATGTCAGCACAACCAGTGGTGGAGAATGTTCATCCACCGCTATACGCGCCATGATTAAGAAACTCATTGCCGTAGAAAGTGCGAAAAAACCCTTGAGTGACAGTAAAATTGCCTCCATCTTAGAAGAAGAAGGCATCAAGGTTGCACGTAGAACAGTAGCCAAGTACCGTGAGGCGATGCACATTCCACCGTCAAACGAGCGTAAACGCTTAGTTTAATCGTTCGCCAAAGAGTTTTTGGCGAACCGCTACACTGGTTTTTCGCCGGTAGCCTATACTCAAGGTTATCTGCACATTCACGCACTCTAATTTCGGAGTGCCGACAGTAGGAGCCATCTATGCAAATTAATATCAGCGGCCACCATGTTGAAGTGACTCAAGCCCTAAAGGACTATGTCCACTCCAAAGTAGAAAAATTGGAGAGGCACTTTGATAACATTACCAATGTGCAAGTAACACTCACCGTCGAAAAAGCGCTCCAAAAAGCTGAAGCCACCATGCATGTATCCGGTGCCGAATTACACGCTAACGCTGACAATGATGATATGTACGCAGCCATTGACGGCATGACCGATAAATTAGACCGCCAACTTCTTAAACACAAAGAAAAAATGGTTAACCATCGTCACGGAAATAACCACTAACTCAATATGACCTCTAGCATTTCAAATATCTTAACCCCTGCGCGTACCCAACTGGGTGCGCAATGCAGCAGTAAAAAGAAACTTATTCAGCACATTAGTCAGTTCCTAGCATCGACCATCGAAGATGCTCAAGCGGATGACATTTATGAGCGCCTCATTGCCCGTGAAAAACTAGGCAGCACGGGTATTGGGGAAGGTATAGCTATCCCCCATTCTCGCCTAGAGGAATGTGAAGACACCATAGGTGCTTTGTTCATTCTGGATGAACCTATCGATTACGACTCCATAGACCGTAAGCCTGTGGATATTGTCTTTGTTTTACTGGTTCCAGCAGAAGCGACGGAACAGCATTTGCAAACTTTAAGTATGCTCGCACAGAAATTTAGCCAAGAAGAATACCGCGCTCAACTGCGTTCGGCTAAAAATCAAGATGAGCTGTATCAAATAGCCATCTCCTAACAAATACTTAAAAGGTTGTTTTATGAAACTTGTGGTCATCAGTGGACGCAGCGGTTCTGGTAAAAGTACCGCCCTTGACCTGCTAGAAGACCTTGGGTTTTATTGCATTGATAATCTGCCTGTTGGGTTATTACAGAACCTGCTTGATCAAATTCAAACAGGCCAAGGACAGATGAGCTCCGTTGCCGTCAGTATTGATGCACGAAACATCCAAGCCGATTTGGCTAATTTTTCCGACATCATCAATCAACTTGACCGAAAACAATGTCAGCTAGAAATCATTTATCTTGATGCTCATAGCGATACCCTGCTAACACGCTTCAGTGCCACGCGACGTAAGCACCCACTTACAGGTCCTGACGTTCCACTACTCGAAGCCATCGACCGTGAAAAAGACCTTCTACAGCACATCGCTGATATGGCTGACCTGACGGTGGACACCACCCATTTATCCATGCACCAGTTACGCAGCATGATTAAAGAGCGTGTGGTACAAAAACAAGGTGGTGATATGTCTTTGCTGTTTGAATCCTTTGGCTTCAAGCACGGCATCCCAAAAGACAGCGATCTAGTATTTGATGTACGTTGCCTGCCTAACCCTTACTGGGATCCAGCATTACGACAATTCACTGGTCAAGATCCTCAAATCCAAGCGTTTCTGCAAGACGATGAGTTCGTTAACGCCATGTTTGATGATATTCAAAACTTCTTAAAGAAGTGGCTACCTCAGTTTGAAGCTAATAATCGTACCTATATGACCGTCAGCATCGGCTGCACAGGTGGACAACATCGTAGTGTTTATATGGCTGAGCGCTTATTTACCGCTTATCAAGATGAGTTTGCCAACGTACAGGTTCGACATCGTGAGCTTAATCTTTAAGACTAAGGTCTACATGATATTCGCTAGACACAAAGCAGTTTGGCCGATATTGTAAGCCTTCTATCCCTATTCGTTTGTATTGATATGCTTGAAAACTCCATCACAATAATAAATAAATTGGGTTTACATGCACGGGCCGCAGCCAAGCTTGTCTCCACCGCCTCGGCTTATTCCAGCAAAGTAAAAGTCAGTTTTAATAACAAAGAAGTCGATGGTAAAAGCATCATGTCTGTCATGATGCTTGCCGCCAGCCAAGGCTCTGAAGTTCTGCTTAAAATCCACGGTGACGACGAACAAGCCGCTATGGATGCTCTAATAGAACTCATCAATGATTACTTTGGCGAAGGCGAATAATCCTTTTTCGCAAAACCCCCGTGAAATCAATCTTCTAGGCTACACTTTTAACTAAGGATCGTAGCCTGTAACGGCCTTTGTCGGTACAATCCCACGCTGATTCAAAGGGATAGCATTATGCTCAGGGGCGAACACAAACACAGTAAACTCGTACATCTGGGTGTCGCACTGGAAAGTGGGGCATTGGCACAGGTACGCCGAATCCTTAATAGCGATTTACAAGCTGCTGATGTTGCCCACCTATTAGAATCATCCCCTCCTAAAGAGCGTAATCTACTTTGGGAGCTCATCGACGAAGAAAACGAAGGTGAGGTACTGCAACATTTGAACGACGAGCTGCAAAGCTGGTTGTTAAATCGAATGAGCGTACAAGAAGTGGCTAATGCCATGTCGGATCTCGATACCGATGACATAGCCGATTTACTTCAAATTCTGCCTGATACGGTTACCCAAGAAGTCCTAACCACCATGGACTCACAAGACCGGGCCCGTATCGAAGCCATCCTGTCTTATCCAGAAGACAGTGCCGGCGGCTTAATGAATACCGACACCGTAACTGTTCGCCCAGACATTACCCTTGAGGTTGTTCTGCGTTACTTGCGTCGTCACCGTGCACTACCGGATATGACCGATAACCTTTTAGTGGTCAACCGACGCGATGAATTCATTGGCGTACTGCCGATTAATAAAATTCTAGTAAGTGATGCTGATACCACTGTCCGTGAAGTCATGAACACGGATGTCATCACCATTCGTGCTGACATGCCTGATACCCAGGTAGCGCAATTATTCCAGCGTCACGATTTAATCTCAGCCCCTGTTGTGGACAAAGATACGTTCAAGCTACTAGGCCGTATTACCATCGATGACGTGGTTGATGTTATTCGTGAAGAAGCCGATCACTCACTCATGAGCATGGCTGGTCTAGACGAAGACGAAGATACCTTCGCTCCGGCGTTTAAAACCAGCCGCCGTCGTGCGGTCTGGCTTGGTGTTAACTTAGTCACCGCTTTCTTAGCCAGTGCGGTTATTGGTTTATTTCAAGATACTATAAACGCCGTGGTTGCTCTCGCTGTTCTCATGCCTATCGTCGCCAGCATGGGCGGCATTGCTGGTAGCCAAACACTCACCTTGGTCATTCGTGGTCAGGCCATTGGTCACATAGATTCAAACAATATTCGCTGGCTATTGAATCGTGAATTCTTAGTCGGCCTGAGTAATGGTATTCTATGGGCTATTGTTATCGCGCTCGCCACTTATATCTGGTTTCAAGACATACAGATTTCCATCATCATCGCGATAGCAATAGTCATTAATTTGGTGGTAGCGGCATTAGCCGGTGCCTTCTTACCCATTGTGCTAAAACGACTAAATATAGACCCCGCCCTCGCCGGCGGCGTCATACTCACCACTATTACCGATGTGGTTGGGTTCTTTGCATTTTTAGGTTTAGCCGCTAGCTTTTATTTATAAACATTATTGGTTCCCCCATGAGCGATTACGAAGACGATCAGTTTGAAGAATATTCAGGCCCAAGCAAATCCCAGATAAAACGCGAAATGCATGCCTTGCAAGATCTGGGGAAACGCATTTGTGAATTACCCAAGAAGCAGCTCAAGTTACTGCCTTTAAGCTCTACTATGATTGAAGCCGTAGCCGAATGGGACCGCATCAAAAAGAACGAAGCAAAACGTCGTCACCTGCAATACGTGGGTCGAGTCATGCGCTCAGAAGACGTAGAGGCAGTGCAACTGGCTTTAGATAAACAAGACCCAAGTAGTGAAGAATACAATCGTGTATTGCACCAACAAGAAAAGTGGCGTGATCGATTAATCACGGGTGGAAATGATGCGTTAAGCGAGTTTTGTGAACAGTTTGATGTGACGGATATTCAGCACCTTCGCCAACTAATTCGTAATGCGGCAAAAGAACATGAAGAAAAAGAAGCGAACCCAGACGCACCTCATATAAAAATGGGGAAAAGCGCGGCACGTAAGTTGTTCTTATTTATTAAAACCTTCTACCCAGCTTAATATTCTAAGCCAGTAAAAGCTGACAAGGGCACTTAACTAGTTAGCTTTTTATGTTGCCTAATGGGCATGGTGGTTCTGCACTGGTTAAGCAAATCAAAATCCAAGTCTGCAACTAACACCTGCGGGGTTTGGTTATCTCCCTTAGCCAGTATCTCACCGTTTGGCGCAATAATCATACTTTGCCCCCATGTACGTCGCCCATCCTCGTGAACACCCACCTGGTTCGCTGCAAGCACAAAGCTTTGAGTCTCAATAGCTCGGGCTCGTAATAATACCTCCCAATGCTGACGCCCTGTCTCATAGGTAAACGCAGACGGCACCGTTATTATTTCACAGCCTAAGGCTTGATACTGCTGATACAGTTCAGGGAAACGTAAGTCATAACACACACTCAAACCTAATAAATGGCCACTTATGTTCGCGGTATTGATGGCACTCCCTGCAATAAAAGTATCAGACTCTCGATAACGTCCTTTCTCATCGGCCACATCCACATCAAATAAGTGAATTTTGTTGTACTGACTAATTACCTCTCCCCCTGGAGAACATACCAAACATGCTGCCAATACTTTATCTGATTGAGGGTTATCTGAATCAAGTAAGGGGATAGAACCGGCCACAATATAAAACTGAAACTGTTTCGCCCAGTCTAAAATGATTTGTATCACATCCTTTTGTGTAAACCGCTTACTCGCCAGTTCATATTGATTACTAACGCCTAGGCAAGCAAACATCTCTGGCAAAACCACACATTCTGCATTTTGCTTTGCAGCTTGTGTAAGCAAGATATAAGCGTCCGCTAAATTTGCGTCAACGTCTCTACCGCTGGTCATTTGAATCACGGCACAACGCATTAGTCGCCTCCTCCTAACCCAAAAAAGTCTTTCATACGATACCAGAAACCTTGATCTTGCTTACCTTCGATATCATTATCAAAACGTTTCATAAGTTGTAAATTCGGCTCATCCCACGTGCCATCAAGCTTGTATGTGGCGCTGGTATATTTTTCAATTTGATCACCGACTAATTGCTCGCCGACAAATAATGATGCTGCCACGGGTGGTGCAAAACCGGCTAAGATCGCTACAAAAGGCAAGGTACTGGTAATTGGAAATGTCACCGACAATTCTTGATTTAATACTTTTGTATTTAAATTAACCGTACCGCTGGCTGCGAATTTTGCGGACGGCCCTTTAATATCCAGCGTATCAATTATCGTCATCAAACCATCTTTAATCTTCACTTTCCCTGACACGGAATCAAAGTGCAAACCGCTTTGATAAACATCTGAAAAATCTAATCGTAAGCGGCGACCTACGGCTCCAAAATTTAAAATACCAAATGCGCTTAACGCCCCCGTATCACCAGCATCAAGAAAGCGACCATCCTTTAATGAAAAATTAGCCTGCCCATTTAATACATGTGTATTCACGGCCAAGGGGCTTGCTTGCCATTGAAAGTCTAAATTAACTTTAGCATCTTTTGCTTCTATTACGGGTTTGGCTCTCCAAGCTTTTTGTATGCCGCCTACATCATCACTCGATAGCTTAAGATTTAACAATGTACTTTGAGACATTTTGATATCATTTGGTTTTACCCAAGTGATTTGTCCTTTTACACCTAATTTTTTAATTTTCCCATCAATATCACTTAACGACAGGGTATCGCCTTTACTGCGAATTTTACCTTTCCATGCACCATAATTTATTGGCCCAAGAAAAATCTCATCTACTTTTAAATCCACATCCGGAAACATACTAGGAAAGATATTCACAAGTGGATCACTTGGCCCTGAATTTTTATCATCATCCTCAACATCAACCAGTGCTGGCCAATGTATGTAATTTAAATCAAGGTTAATTGGTTTATTCTGCGACCAAGTTACTAACCCTTTGATAAGAGGCGCTTCAATATAGATATCCCACGCATCTTGTCGTGCATTAATTTCTGTTGATATCTGATCGAAGTGA
This sequence comes from Bermanella sp., assembly GCA_034110565.1. GTDB lineage: Bacteria > Pseudomonadota > Gammaproteobacteria > Pseudomonadales > Oceanobacteraceae > Bermanella. The sequence goes on from JAWUYY010000036.1 coordinate 10,770, forward strand.
TATCCATCATATATAAAACGATCTGCACTAATATCAATTTTACGTAATAACGATTTATTCGGGCCTACTTTTTTGCCACTCGCTTTAGGTTGAATATCTTTCCATACTTGCAGCCATTGATTGCCATTGATTTGAGTCACATGACCGAGTATTTCTATCCCTTCTACATTCGGAATATAAGCTTCTGTTGAGCCTAGATATACTTGTCCTGCCCTCACCTCACCTTGCTTTACATGTAACGCTAGATTGACATTATCACCATAAGCCAGTTTTATTTTTTGACCTTCATCCAATGCCATCCTCAGTTTAAAAGACCGTTTAGTATTTTTATCTTTAAAAAATGGCTCAGGTAATTTAACGTCAACACCATTTAAATTACTGTCTACTTCTAACCCAGTAAAACCATTATCCTGACCACTGATTTTAAAGTGCCCAGACACTAGCGTACTGCCAGAAAGTGGTTTCAATAGTGAAAGGTCTAGCCACTGTTTTAAGCTATCCATCTCAACATTACCGTCAAACGCAATGTCCGATGAAAATCCTATATCATGTACAGTCGAAGAAATATTCACGACTAATGGCTGTTGCCATAACTGTGTTCGGATCGCAGAAGACGTTAAGCCTTTACTTGAGCGATAGGCAATGCTGCCTTGGGTCTGATCAAAGGTCAGACCTACATCCGCCATATTTAAGCTCGCATTGGATAATTTTGTGTTCACGTCTGCGATGATATTTGCACCACCACCGTCTAGTGGTATATGTAGGCCAAGTTGGGTTAAATGATTACCCGTCATACTCCAAGGGTCCAGCACATTATCCACAATACTCTGTAATGGTGTATGCTGAAAATACTCAACCCCCTCACCAGCAGAACCCTGTACGCTCGATTGCACCCACAATGTATTATGTTCGAAAATCACCTGAGTCTGTGTCACATCACCACCCAAACTCAATGCTTTATTGATACGAGCATAAGCGTGATCATTTTGTACAAATATATCCCCATCAATACTCGATACAATTGGCCACTCAGGTAAGTACTGCATCGCAACTTTTGACATATTCAATTGCAATTCAGATTGACTATTACTGTCTTTATTGAGGCCTGTATATAAATAAAATTGTCCGGTATTTGCCTTGCCCGACAACAATGCTTGATCAAACCAAGTGCGCAAACTTTCGGATAAAACACTCGGTACCAAAACTTTATGAGCCGATATCTCAGCTTTCGTTAGCGACAAATTCAGCTCAAGCTTGTCTTCAAACTGTTCATTATCATATAGCCAAACTTTAAAGCCACCCTTTATGCTTTCAATTTCCTCCATTGAAAAGGATAAACCATCACCAGTTAACCGCACACCTTGATCAGTGTTAAACCAATCCACCTGGCCTTTGGCATGGGGAAAGTAAAAAGGTGACGGATAAAGGCTAGGAAAAGCCACTGACACTTTCGGCCCATCAAACTGAACACGGCCACTATTCTCTGTTGCAGCAATAACACCGTTCACATTCGTTAAACCAGGGATACCACCACGGGGTTGCGTTGATATATTTTTAACTTCACCCGCCAGGGTAAATGTCATTTTTCCATTTGCTTTATTTTGCATAATGACATTCATATTTTCCACTCGACCAGTAGGTGCTAACTGCGCTAATAGTGGCGTTAAGTCTTTAGGTAAAAGATTTACACTGACAAGAAACTGATGAAGGTAATCCACATCCATGGATTTTATATAGGTTTGCCAACGATTTCCTTCTGTCGTCTTAGAAATACCCAGTGCCACATCATTAAACTGCCACACTTTATCCTTTAACGTAAACTGGCTATCTTTAACCCAAAAGCTCCAATTATCGACTGCATTTTGTTTCCCCCATAACTGTGCATTAACAGCATTAATTTTTCGCCCATCATTAATATAAACGGTGGGACTGGCGACCGATAATTTACTGTAATTTAACAAACCATTTTCAAATTCAAAACGCAGTTGAGCGGACGCGGAAAACTCTTTGAAAATTGATACGTCAAATATTTCATCAAGCCAGTAGTCCACATCTACGTCAGGCAGATCTAATGCACCACGAGCATAAAAGGAATCTAATTTAAACGGGCTACCTTGGCTATACAGTCGTATACCTGCGTTGACTTTATTTTCATCACCATAGGACACATTACCCGTGATTAATCGATTAAAGCCATCTCCCGTCATCATTAGATGATCTAACTGCAATACTTTGGTTTCATTTCCGCGAACGTTTTCGATTGTCACATTATTAAGTTCTACATGCTGCTGTAACAATAGCCCATCAATTAGACGCTTTATGAGCTTCGCATCGTCTTCTTCAATTGGTTCTTGTGGCTTTTTATTATCGCCGTCAACACGCACATATAAACCAGATAGCCTGACAGATTTAAACACTGGGGTAAGATTAATAAGGGAAGAGCGAGGATCTAAAACTGCATCGATAGCCGCAATGGATACTTTGGGCTGATCTGGGTAGTCATCGGTATACAGAGTTACACCTTCAATATGAACAGATGGCGTAAGAATATCCATACCACCACTTAACTGGCGAATACTCACATCGCCATCTAGTTGTTCACCAAGGTAATTTTCTAGTGTCGCGCGGTACTGACCAATAAACGGAAATATTTGTTGCCCAATGGCGCTGTATAAAGCCAACACCATAAAGGTAGCCACAAATAATAAATTAAATGCGTTTAACCCTCGCTTTAATGCTTTTGTTTTCATGGGCCAGTTATTGCAAGATCAAATCGTACTGCTCTTGGCTGTACATGGGATCTACTTGTAATTTAATGGTTTTATTAATGAAGTTTTCTAAGTCGGCAACACTTTGGCTTTCTTCATCAAGTAATAAATCTATGACATTTTGCGAAGCCAATACTAAATAAGCCGATGCATCATAAGCACGAGCTTCTCTTAATAATTCACGGAAGATTTCATAACACACGGTTTCAGCGGTTTTAATTTCACCACGCCCCTCACAATGAGGACAAGGCTCACACAACATCTGCCCTAAACTTTCACGGGTGCGCTTACGCGTCATTTCGACTAAGCCAAGTTCGGATACCTGAGAAATTTTTGTTTTTGCGTGATCTTTATCTAATACTTTTTCCAGCATACGCAATACTTGACGCTGGTGTTCTGGGTCTTCCATATCAATAAAATCAAGGATAATAATACCACCCAGATTACGTAATCTAAGTTGGCGACCAATGACGGTGGCCGCCTCTAAATTAGTTTTGAATATTGTTTCTTCTAAATTACGATGACCAACAAACCCACCTGTATTGACATCCACAGTGGTCATGGCTTCAGTTTGGTCAATAATCAAGTAACCACCAGACTTAAGCTGCACTTTACGCTCTAAGGCTTTTTGAATTTCATCTTCAATGCCGTGTAAATCAAAAATTGGGCGCTCACCAGAGTAATACTCTAACTTGTCGGTCACTTCTGGAACAAAAGACTGTGAGAACTCTTGCGCTTTTTGAAAGTTCTCACGAGAATCAATCAGCACTTTATCTATTTCAGGGCGAATGAAATCACGAAATGTACGTAAATGAAGAGGTAACTCTTCATAAATAATACAAGGGGAACTGACCGTGGTGATTCGTTCTTTTACTTTTTTCCACACTCGTTGCAAATAACGCGTGTCTAATAAAATTTCGTCTTCGCCTGCGCCTTCTGCTGCTGTACGCAAAATAAATCCGCACTCATCACTTAAACCTTCATCCGCCATACAAGATTGTACTAGCTCACGTAGGCGTTCTCGTTCATCTTCATCTTCAATACGCTGACTAATGCCCACATGCTGGGTATGAGGCATAAACACAAGATAACGTGATGGGATAGATAAATGAGTTGTTAGCCTAGCACCCTTGGTGCCGATAGGATCTTTTGTGACTTGCACTACAAGGTCTTGACCTTCGCGTAGTAAGCTATCAATAGCATCAGGTTGGCGGCGAGCGGCATCGCTGTCTTTTATTGGGCCTTGTACATCCGCTGCATGAATAAACGCAGCACGATCTAATCCCACCTCAACAAACGCAGCCTGCATGCCTGGCAATACGCGCACGACTTTACCAATATAAATATTGCCAACAATACCTCGACGATTGCTGCGCTCAATATTTACCTCTTGCAGCACACCGTTTTCCACAAGCCCCATACGGGTCTCTGTGGGGGTGACATTTAATAAGATTTCCGTATTCATGTTTATACTGCTGTTAAGGGTCAAATATCGACACGTTAAATTAAATTCAGTTTCGCAACTAACCGCGCCAGACGGCCACATTATGCTGCTGTAATAATTGGGCGGTTTCCATTAGAGGCAAGCCGACTACATTGCTATAACTACCCACTATACCGGATACAAATACCGCAGCTTTACCTTGTATACCGTAAGAACCTGCTTTATCCATGGGCTCTCCTGTGGCGACATATTGTTGGATCAGCTCTGGCGTTAATGACACAAAGCTTACATCGGTGCTCACCACTTGGCTTGTGGTTTCTATCTTTGAATGTTTATTTACACTCAGTGCAATTCCAGTCAGCACCTGATGACTACGCCCTGATAAACGAGTCAGCATCCTTGCAGCGTCTACTTCATCTTGAGGTTTGCTTAATATTTCACCATCCAACACCACACATGTATCGGAGCCTAATACTGGAATACTTGAAACGCCGGCCCCTTTTTGCGCTTTTTCGCGCGCTAATCGTTCAACATAATCACTGGCTGACTCGTTTAGTAAGGGGGTTTCATTAATATCTTGTGCTTGGCATATAAAATTGACACCAATCTGCTCAAGCAGTTCACGACGCCGGGGCGAAGCAGACGCTAACAATACATCCGCCATATTAATCTCTGAAATACTGGCGTACGGCTAATAGCAAGTTGTACCAAAGAGGCCAGATCAATGCGCTGCCCACAGATGGCCACAATAAAGCGGTTTTGCCTTGACCGATAACCACTGATTCAGTCCAGTAACGTACTAATAAAAATAAGCCTATTAAAACGAATACTAAAAAACTTTGCTGTATTGGGTTATATAAGCGCATACGTGAATGCAATAACAATACAAGATAGGCCATGATACTAAGAGCCATGGCATTTTGCCCAAGCAAACTACCATGTAGAACATCGAGTAAGATACCCATAGCGAGTGCTAAGAAAATACCGGCTTTATTTGGGCTCAATAAAACCCAGAAAATAACCGTCATAGCAACCCATTCAGGGCGAATATAATCAATCAACCTAGGCATAGGAAAAGTGGCTAATACCAAGGCAAAAAAGAACGTCGGTAAGATTACCGCATATGCGCGAATCATGGCTGCACCTCCGATGGCATCTGCGGCTTCGGCAACTCACTGCCTTTCGAGAACACCAGCAATACATAGCGAGAACGATCAAGCTGCGCTGATGGCCTAGCCGACACAATTGCAAATGGCTCGCCTGGGTCATGCTCTACTTTGGTGATGGTACCAACCGGATAACCGCGAGGGTATCGCGAACCTAAACCAGAGCTAACCAACAAATCACCTTCTTTGATATCGGCGGTATCTGGCACATAAATCAGTACTAACTCATCTAAGTGACCAGAACCCACTGCAATAGCTCGAAGACCATTACGATTAACCAATACAGGAATGGCGTGGTTACTATCCGCCAGCAATAAAACACGACTCGTATATGGCAGCACTTCAATCACTTGCCCCATTAAACCCTGGGCATCTAAAATAGGCTGGCCAACAAATACACCACTCGTTTCGCCTTTATTAATGATGATATGGTGTGTATAAGGATCGGGGTCAACACCAATCAACTCCGCGACTTGGACCTTATCATCCAGCAACTCAGAGGCGTTGAGTAAATCACGTAAGCGGTTATTTTCAGCACGCATAGACACCATTTGCTGCACTTTTTGCTTTAGCACCAATGATTCATTATTTAAGCGGTCATTTTCTTCTTGTAAGCTTGCACGGCTAGCAGTGGACTTCTCAGCCCAAACACCCAACTGGCTTGGAATACCTGATACCCATTGGACAGGCGTGATCAAATACCCCAGTAAACTGCGCACATGATGCACAGGCTCTAAGTATTTATCCGCAGACATGAGGGCAACGCAAATGAGGATAGCAATAACCATTCGAGAACTAATGGCCTGCCCTGAACTAAAAATACCTTTGATGGTGTGCTCCTTAAGACTTCTTTAGTTGTTAGAAATTGTCTCATCGAGCTGTACGTACAAAATGCGCAACCCTCACAGGTTGCGCATTTTCGACAGGATTTGACCTACAACTAGTGTCTAGCAATACGAATTAATATTCGCTAGCCAACAATTCAAGTTGCTGATCTGTCATGGTTTCAAGAGCACGACCGCCCCCACGAGCCACACAGGTTAGTGGGTCATCGGCCACGATAACAGGCAAGCCTGTTTCTTCACTTAATAATTTATCAAGATCGCGTAGCATTGCACCACCACCCGTTAGCACTAGGCCACGCTCAGCGATATCCGACGCTAATTCTGGCGGACATTGCTCAAGGGCACTTTTCACAGCTTGTACAATAGCCGCTAGAGATTCTTGCAATGCTTCTAATATTTCATTGCTGTTCAATGTGAATGAACGAGGAATACCTTCCGCAAGGTTACGACCACGTACATCAATCTCACGTACTTCACCACCAGGGTAAGCCGTACCAATTTCTTGTTTGATACGTTCAGCCGTCGCTTCACCAATTAATGAGCCGTAGTTACGACGGACATAAGTGACGATAGATTCATCAAATTTATCACCACCCACTTTAACGGATTCACTATAAACCACACCATTTAGAGAGATAATTGCAATTTCAGTGGTACCACCACCTATGTCTACAACCATAGAGCCGCTGGCTTCTTCAACCGGTAGGCCAGCACCAATGGCCGCAGCCATAGGTTCTTCAATCAAATATACTTTACGAGCGCCTGCACCAATACACGACTCACGAATCGCTTTACGCTCTACTTGGGTCGATTTACATGGCACACACACCAACACTCGTGGGCTTGGAGTAAAAAAGCTATCTTCATGCACTTTTTTGATAAAGTGCTGCAGCATTTTTTCTGTCACCTGAAAGTCAGCGATAACACCATCTTTCAGAGGCCTAATCGCTTGAATATTCCCGGGCGTACGCCCCAGCATACGCTTCGCTTCATGGCCTACGGCGGCCACTGTTTTTTGATTACCTTGACTACGAACGGCTACTACTGAAGGCTCATTTAAGGTGATGCCTTTCTCGCGTTCATAGATAAGAGTGTTTGCTGTTCCAAGGTCGATTGAGAGGTCGCTTGAGAACATCCCTCTGAGTTTTTTAAACATCCAATATTTCCAATGTAACGTAGAGACTATTATTTTGCTGCTTAGACTATCAACGGCGGGCTTTTTGGGCAAGGCACAAATGTGTTAAGTTATACTCCTTTCACACACTTTATATTCACAGCCCAAGAAGGCAGAGAAAATACCATGGCGCTTGATCGTTCAGATGTCACCAATATTGCGGATTTAGCCCGCCTAAATATAGCCGAAAACGATATCGGCCAATACCAAAAAGAACTAAGCAGCATATTAGCTTTAGTTGAACAAATGAATGCCGTCAATACTGACGACGTAGAACCTCTTGCTCACCCTGCCGACGCCGTGCAGCGTTTACGCCCAGATGTGGTGACCGAAGAGAACCATCGCGAGAAATATATGGCCAATGCACCTGCACAAGAAAACGGCCTATTTTTAGTACCTAAAGTTGTAGAGTAATTGACCATGGCCTTGCATAACTTAACGCTAACCCAGATATCTAAAGGGCTTGAAGCCGGTAATTTCACCAGTGTCGAAATTACTCAACACTTTTTAGATCGTATCAAACAACTCGATCAAGGTGATAATGGCCTTAACAGCTTCATCACCGTGACCCAAGACCAAGCCCTTGCAGATGCAAAAGCCGCCGACGAACGTCGCTCAGCGGGTAATGCAACCTCATGGACAGGCGTCCCTTTTGCACATAAAGATATTTTTTGCACAGATGGCGTTTTAACCACCTGTGGCTCGAAAATGCTCGGCAACTTTGTACCGCCGTATGATGCGACGGTGGTTGAAAACATGAAACGCGAAGGCGCGGTGTGTTTGGGTAAAACCAACATGGATGAATTCGCCATGGGTTCTTCTAACGAATCATCATTTTTCGGTCCAGTTAAAAACCCTTGGAATAAAGAAACCATCCCTGGTGGTTCATCTGGTGGCTCTGCAGCAGCCGTCGCGGCCCGTTTAGTCCCTGCGGCTACTGGTACAGACACTGGTGGCTCTATTCGCCAACCATCCGCCCTGTGCGGCCTAACAGGTTTGAAACCAACCTACGGTCGTTGTTCACGCTGGGGCATGATTGCTTACGCCTCATCGTTAGACCAAGCAGGTCCGATGGCGCGCACCGCAGAAGACGCCGCCATGATGCTAAACGTCATGGCCAGCTTCGATACAAAAGACAGCACCAGTATTGAGCAAGATGTGCCGGATTACACCGCTACGTTAAACGATGACATTGCAGGCAAAGTCATCGGTTTACCAAAAGAGTTTTTCCCTGAAAGCTTAAATGGCGAAATGAAACAAACCATGATGAGCGCCATTGCCGAGTTTGAAAAACTGGGCTGTACGGTTAAAGAAATTTCTTTACCAAGTACCGACTTGGCGATCCCAGCTTATTACGTAGTGGCTCCGGCTGAATGCTCCGCTAACTTATCCCGCATGGACGGTGTACGTTTTGGTTATCGCTGTGAAGATCCTAAAGACGTTGAAGACTTATATAAGCGTTCGCGCGGTGAGGGTTTTGGCGATGAAGTAAAACGTCGCATCATGATCGGCACCTACGCACTGTCTACTGGTTTTTACGATGCTTACTACGTAAAAGCACAAAAAATTCGCCGCTTAATTAAAAATGATTTTGTAAAAGCATTTCAAGAAGTGGATTTCATCATGGGCCCAGTCACACCGTCACCTGCATTTAAAATAGGTGAAAAGTCAGGCGACCCAGTCGAGATGTACATGGAAGATAAGTTTACACTTTCTTGTAACCTAGCGGGTTTACCGGGCATGTCGATCCCTGCCGGCCAAATCAACGGCTTACCTGTGGGCTTACAAATCATGGGGGACTATTGGAGTGAAGCGGCCATGCTCAATGCTGCACACAAATTCCAACAAGCCACTGATTTTCACAACGCAGCACCTCAAGGTATCGAATAAGGAATTCTATTATGGAATGGGAAGTAGTTATCGGCCTTGAGATTCACGCTCAGTTGGCCACAAAATCAAAAATATTTTCAGGCTCAAGCACTGCATTCGGCGCTGAACCCAACACACAAGCATCACTGGTTGATTTAGGCTTGCCTGGCGTTTTACCTGTATTCAACGCAGAGGCCTTAGCCATGGCCGTTAAATTCGGCTGTGCAATTGATGCGCAAATAGGCAAAGTTTCTATATTTGATCGTAAAAATTATTTTTACCCTGACTCACCTAAAGGCTATCAAACCACTCAATTAAATCATCCAATTGTCGGCATGGGCAGTATTGACGTCACCTTAGAAGATGGCACCACAAAACGTATCAACGTAACACGTGCCCACTTAGAAGAAGATGCAGGTAAATCACTGCATGAAGATTTCCACGGCCAGTCTGGTATCGATTTAAATCGTGCGGGCACGCCGTTAATTGAAATTGTATCTGAACCCGAAATTCGCAGTGCAAAAGAAGCCGTTGCTTACTTTAAAAAAATGCACAGCATTGTGACCTACCTAGGTATTTGTGACGGCGACTTATCACAAGGTTCCATGCGTTGTGACTGCAACGTTTCTTTACGTCCCAAAGGCCAAGAAGAATTCGGTACCCGTACTGAAATTAAAAACGTAAACAGTTTCCGTTTTGTAGAGCAAGCCATTAACGTTGAGATCGAACGCCAAAGGGATATTCTTGAAGACGGTGGCACCATCACCCAAGAAACCCGTCTATTTGATGCAAACAAAATGGAAACTCGCTCTATGCGTTCAAAAGAAGTAGCCAACGATTACCGCTATTTCCCTTGTCCTGATTTGCTACCCGTGGTCATTGACGACGAATATATTCAAGCCATCCGCAGCACTCTGCCAGAATTACCTGATCAGAAAAAGCAACGCTTAATGGATGAAAACGGCTTAAGCGAATACGACGCTGACGTGTTATCTGCTACTCGTGAAATGGCCGACTATTTTGAAGCCGTAGCGCAAGCTTGTGGCGATTACAAATTGGCCGCCAACTGGGTAATGGGTGAACTATCTGCCGCGTTAAATAAAAACGAAGTCGATATTAAAGTCAGCCCAGTAAGTGCAGAACAGCTGGGCGCCATGATTGCGCGCATCATCGACAACACAATTTCTAGCAAGGGCGGCAAAGATGTTTTCGCCGCATTGTGGGATAAGAAAGGCGATGACGTGGATACGCTAATTGACTCACTTGGTTTAAAACAAGTTAGCGATAGTGGCGCCATTGAAGCCATCGTTGATGACGTTATTGCCAACAGTCCTAAGCAGGTTGAGCAATATGTATCTGCCGAACCTGATAAACGCGGCAAGATGGTTGGCTTCTTTGTAGGCCAGGTCATGAAAGCTTCTAAAGGCACTGCTAACCCAGGCATGGTTAACAAGGTACTTAAAGAGAAACTTGACGCCAAGTGCTAAGTTAGCGAAAAAAACCGCTTACTTGTGAAAGTAAGCGGTTTTTTTATATCTGTACTTATGAAGCCAGTAAGCGATTAAACATTGAAAGCTGTTGATTCAATAACAGTTTATCTTTTTCATCTAACGAACACTGCTCCAACACATAATGAACCGTACGATTGACCGTTTCCCAACGAGGATTCTTAGGTAGGGTTTGCAACGATAAATATTTATCCAACGTGCGTGTTTTAGCCGTACTACCATCCATGTAAACCCGCCATAAACGACTATTTTCAGCTAATTCGATTTTACTTTTTCCACTGTATTTTTGCCACATTGCAATGGAGTCTCGCACTAATTGTACTGTAACATCCCGTAGATCTTGGCTACTAGGCATAACAACCGTATTCACATTATGTACACGCTGTATTTTCAGCAGTAACTCTTCAGGCAAAACGGGCGAAACGACATAATCAGTGATACCCATCCTAATACATTGCGCCAGCTGAGTTTTATTATAGCCATCTACAACCAATATAATCGGCACACTTGAATGCTCTTTCTGTATGCGTTTCATATCCTCAAGAATATATCCATTCCATTTTTTTACCTGCCAAACAATCAGCTTGGGGCGATATTTCTCAATATTTTCTGTTGTGATACTGGCTTTAATTAAATAAAAATAATCTGACAAGCTAGTGATTATCAATTCTTGATAATCACTAGCAAACAAAATAGGTTCGGCCAGATTGTTACCAAAATATTCAATTGCCGGCTTTTCCTCAACACCTTGTAAGGCGCTCTTTAATTCAAAAATCGGTAACGTAAAACTCATTTTGGTGGTCGTAGATAATCGTTCAATAATGAGTAGTGTTTCCATGTCATTAAGCAGATGATGAACTGAATTCAATTCATCGTGCAGCATTTCTTGATTATGAATTACTTTATTGAATATGAACTCAAACCTCACAGACTTAGCATCACGGCCAACATACAAACTGGCCTGTATGCCGTCACGTTCAGCCATGCGCGCTAAAACCAACACCACATCTTGTAGCTGGCCTGCCTCACAGCAAACAGACAAAGAACCATCTTCCATATAAATAGGGAGATTCAACACATCACAATATAATTCAATGGCACTAAACCAATCGTTTAATACAAAGCAAGCGTCATGCGATGAGGTTTTATACTTACTTTCTAAATAATGCGTACTTCGATCAATGCTTGCTTTTACATGCATCAGCAATCTCGATTCACGCTTGCTATGCTGCCATAACAAATACATTTGAAATATAACAAAAAAAACCAAACCAAATTGCGCTAACGGACGGGACTGTATATATAAATTAGTGTACAAATAATCATGCATAACTAAGAGCGTCCATCCGAAAAAACTCACCGAAAATAAAATCGAAAACGGTTTATTCTGCTTAATTAGTAACGCCAACATGATTAACATATAGATAATAGTGAACAGCACCATAATCTGACTAGCCAAGCCAAACTGAGTGAAGCTTACTGCCGGCAAGAATAAAGTTAATATGATCAACACGAAAGATAAAAACGCAATCATATGAGGATAAAACATATTCTTAATTTCAAAAAAACGATAGAAGAAATATATAAACATGGGCAAAGAAAAAAACAACAATATATGCTCTAATCTCTGCCAGTTCTCCCAGCTAACTACCGTAATAAAGTCATATATAATACGTTCACCCACCATGACGCTGCGCAAGGCGACGGCCCAAACAAACAAGGCAAAAAACACATGACTCGTATGACCATACTTAGATGTATTTCTGGCCAGCAAATAAACCGATATCAACATCAATAAGCTGAATACCATAGCATCCAGTAATTTACTTTGATCACGTAAAGCATGACGATGATCATCATCCGCGATCAATAAGTTGTGCCACACACCCCCTTCTTTATGGTGAAAATTACTCACCTGTAAAATCAGATCATATTGTTCGGCCGGCTCAAGGCGAACCACGTCTGGGCCAAACTTAGCTTGCTCCGTTTGTGCATCATTAGACACGACACCTCGCTTAAAACGTAATTGTCCATTAACCCACAAACTCATGGCGCTCGGCACATCAGGGATTCGTAAATAATAAGGCTGACGTTTTGGCATATTGACACTTAAGCGCAGCGTGCCAAACCCTTGAGGCGCATAAGGCCCCTGCTTATGCCATAGACCTGGCAGAAGTAAACCATCACGCATTGGGGCGCTCATATTAATGTGCAGCTCTTGCCAGTCAAACGCCCACAGTCCATCTAGAGCCACAGGCCCTTGGCGTAAATCATCCGTTGATATTGTTTTTTCAGGTAAGGCAAAACAGATAAGTGGGATCATCCATCCCAACACAAATACAGCTAACTTCATGGCATTTATCATTATTTTTTGGCAATAGTACGCATTCTACCGCTGAGTCTATACGTCTAAATACGCCTTCATACTGACATGAAGTCTACTTATTTACTGAATTGGGTATTTCCTAGAGGTAGTTGGCTGGACACATAAAAGCTCTGTCTTTATTTTATTTTGTTACAAGCAACCATTCTGGAGCCGGCTGCCAACTGGCACTCCATACTGGGACTTGATCAGCAGGCATGGGCTTGGCAATGCCATATCCCTGAGCCAGCTCACAGCCTAATTGTAATAATGCCGTGCCATGAGCAATGGTTTCGACGCCTTCTGCGATAACCTCTCGATTAAATGAAGCAGCCAAACCCACCACGCCAATAATAATGGCTAGATCATCGGTATCGTGCAGCATATCCCGCACAAAGGATTGGTCTATTTTGATTAAATCAGCGGGCAATCGCCTTAGATAGGTCAATGACGAATAACCTGTGCCAAAGTCATCAATGGCAAATTTTACGCCCAGCTCAACACAATTACTCATTATGTTAGACACACCCATGATATCCCCAAATGCACTCGTTTCGAGTACTTCTAACTGTAAAGCACTAGGATCAATATTTGGATGCTGAGCCAAGATAGTCGCCAAGCGCGTTGTAAAGTCATGCTGTTGAAGCTGCAGTGCGTCAATGTTCACACTAACCGGAACGCTGAAGCCTTCCTCCTCCCATCTAGTCATCTGTGTTAATGCTTCATTAATAACCCACTCGCCAATATCAATACAAATAGATTGATCTTCTATCATGGGTAAAAACGCCATGGGAGGCAGTAAATCACGCTCAGGATGCTGCCAACGAATAAGTGCTTCGACACCAATAATCCTGCCGGTTCTCATGTTTACTTTAGGTTGGTAATAAAGCACAAACTCACGATTTTCTAACGCACCACTGATTTCTTGAATACTCTCACGCTTTGTTTTTATGGCGTCGTCAGAAACTGTATCAAACAAGTGATAACAGTTTTTACCTCTTTGTTTAGCTATATACATGGCTTGGTCGGCGTGTCGAATAAGCTGTCCTTCATCAGCTTTGTCTTGAGGGTGTAACGTAACCCCAATACTCGCTGACACTCTCAGTACAGTATCACCCACGGTGACCTTGTCAGAGGCTGATGTTAACAGACGCTCTAATATTGGCTCATAGTCTGACTCATTTTCTAAACCGGCCAATACCACTACAAATTCATCGCCACCAAAGCGCGATAATGTATCACCATCACGAAGCGCTTCTTTCATGCGAGCAGATAACGCCACGAGAAGTTCATCACCAATAGAATGGCCATGTAAATCGTTAACCTCTTTGAACCCATCTAAATCAATAAACACCACCGCTACCGATTGTCCCTGGCGCTTGCTGTGAATAATGGCTTGCTTCAATCTGTCTACCAGGAGTGTACGGTTCGGTAAATTAGTTAATACATCGTAATGAGCGATGTGCTCTAGCTGTGTTTGATGCTCTTTTAATAACGTAATATCAGAAAATAAAGCCACGTAGTTTTTCATATGGCCACTCTCATTATAAACCGTACTTATGCTTAATAATTGAGGGTAAACCTCTTGGTTTTTACGTTTACTCCAGTTTTCACCATACCAATGCCCTTTATCATTTAACGCGCTTGTAATTTGAAGGTACGTATCTGAGACACTTTGCTCGGACACTAAAAAATCTGGTTTTTTACCCAAGACCTCATCTCGTGTATAGCCAGTGATAACTTCAAAGGTCTGATTAATATCTATGATAAATCCTGCGGCATCGGTAATCATAATACCTTCGCGAGCATGACCAAAAACACTGGCTGCTGTTATGAGCTTATCTTCCATTTGTTTTCTTTCGGTCACATCCTGCACCAGCGATGCAAGACCCGTTACCACGCCATTTGAATCTTCGATTCGTGTGCTATGCCATTCACAAATAATAGTATTACCATTTTTAGTAATATTTTCATTAGTCGAATAACTGCCACCTTTTTTGTTAAGTAATGATGCAAATAAACCCTTTAACTCTTTATAGACCAATGGCGTTACAATTAGAGCTGAAACATGCTTCCCAATTGCTTCTTCTGCGCTGAAACCAAATATTCTTTGTGCGGATTTATTCCATGCTGTGCAGCAAAATTCGATATCCCAAGAGATGCACCCGAGAGGCATATCTTCAATATGTCGTGTTAGCTGACTCTGGCTTTTTAGCAATAAAAGCTGATTATCCTTAAGTTGTTGCTCTGCATTTAGACGAGTTTTTGCCATGGCAGAAAACTGCTCTTGCAACGCCACAAATTCAGGTGCGCCATGCTGCGGGTAACTGGAATCAGACTTTCCTAATTCAAGGTTTTTAGCTGATTGAATTAAAGCTGAAAGAGGGTTCAAAATACTTCGGCGCACCCCATACATGGCCGCCACGATCATAGCTAGTGCAAAAAATATAACTAATATAAGTATTTTCAGCATCTGCTGATTTATCTGCGTTAATTCATCATCAAATGGAATACCGACACTTAGGGTAATAGAAGAGTAAAAATCATTGCTGGTCATTAACCGGCTAACGAAAACCCTGGTGTGATTGTCTTGGCTTTTAATTACCTTAGTACCTTCGGATACTGCATAATCACCTTTCATTACCGAGCCTAAATCGCCTCCCGTAAAGCGGCTAAATTCTTGAAGATCAACCGGATAATTCGCAACGATATTATTATTACTGTCCGTAATATAGGCCACCGTATTTTTAGGTAAGTGTGCCTTAGAAAGATCTTCACTCAACCAATTTAATGACACGACAGCGACAGCAAGCCCCACTAAGTCATGACTATCAGGGTGAACAACCGGGTAAGCAAAATTGATACTTGAGACGCCCGTTGCTCGATCTATTTGATACTCTCCTACAGAGAATGATTTAGTAGTAATCGCCCGTTGAATATAAGGGCGATCACTCACATTAACCGCACGATTTAAGGGAATGGCATTACATAGTAAATCACCATTTACCAACGGCACTCCTAAGTTAATATAGTTACGATTTAACTTAAGAATCTTAGCTAAAAAATCGCTGCATTCAGGTGCTTGTGGTGTTAAAACAACGGGGGTTTTCGATAACTGGCTTAAAAAAAACTCGGTATTTTTAATGATTTCCGTTTGCTCGGACGTAATCGTTTCAACCGTCTGTATTGCCTTTTTCAAGGCGTTTTCAATGGCGATATTTCGATCATATACCGAATACAAAAGCAAAATCCCCAAGCCTGGCAGCATAGCCAATATGATCAAAACAACGAGTTTTGACTGTATTGATTGGAGAAAAAGCTTCATTAATTGACACCTAATTAACGCTATCAGTTATACAAGCTGCACTAAAAAAATCATAATGTATAGTATAGCCAACAATCATTACCTAACGTAAAAGTACAATCTTAATTTGCTAATACATTAGCGTTAGAGCAAATGCGCTACAATGAAGAGCAGGCGTTTTTAATAATTAGAAAGTGAATAACGATCACTTAATATTACTTAAACAACCTGCTAACTCCATATGATTATTTACGTTTGCTAGCGTCAAAAAGAATAATGGATACTTAAAATAGCTTAATTAGTATGGGGACAAGCGAAGAAAAAATTTGATTCAATGTTAAATCTCGAAAGTTGAATCTTTGACAGTAAATAAAGTATTTACTAAGCGCTGTTAATAAACAAAAAATCACGCGCTCTGTATAGGGCGCGTGATTTTTTATCGAATACTATTAAATAACCGAAAGTGTCACCTCAATGTTACCACGTGTAGCATTTGAATACGGACATATCATATGCGCTTCTTCTACCATTGCTTGTGCCTGTGTTTTATCCATATCACCTAAAGACACAGCTAGCTTAACCGCAATACCGAAGCCACCTTCAATGGCACCAATAGATACCTCTGAATCAATATAGACATCTTTTGGCAAGCTGCGCTTTTGTGTGCCAGCAACCACTTTAAGTGCGCCAATAAAACAAGCCGCATAGCCCGCTGCAAATAATTGTTCAGGGTTAGTACCTTGGCCATCGTCACCGCCTAAACTTTTAGGTGTAGATAGCGTAATGTCTAAACGACCGTCATCTGATTTTGCGATACCTTCGCGGCCACCGGTTGCAGTCGCTTTTGCTGTGTATGCAACGTTCTGTAATATATTCATGTAAAGCTCCAATGTTGCTGCAATTTAATTTGCATGCAAACAAATATACAGTGAAAACTACCGATTGCAAATACTTTGTACGCAAATTAATATGTAATCCTAAGGAGCGACTTATGTCATTTGATCAATTGAAACTCAAAAACCAGCTGTGTCACCGCTTATATATGGCATCAAACAGCATCGTGCGGGCGTATCGAGAGCCATTAAGTGAACTAAACATAACCTACCCGCAATATGTCGTGATGATGGCGCTGTGGGAACAAGACGAAATCACCATTGCAGAAGTTGTGACTAAAACAGCGATTGATGGCGGTGCCATGACACAAATTCTAAAGAAAATGACAGATAAAGGGCTGCTTGAAATAATTAAAGACGACCAAGATAAGCGCAAACGCCTAGTAAAACTGACGCAACAAGGGCAAACCTTAAAACAAAAAGCAGTCAACATTCCGAATCAAATAGGCTGTAGGTTTAATAGCATTGATAGCGCGCAAACACAGCAATTGATGCAATTACTCGACTTAGTTATAAGTGACTTAGCTGATTAGGCTTTACAGCTCAGGCAAAAAAGGCACGAATACACATCGCAGAAGCTAATTATTAAACAAACACTGTATTTCTGGGCGATGCAACCAAAGGTCTATTTCAACACGCCATCTATCAGTCGTTCACCTAATAGCAATTAGGTGAACAAAACACCCAACTCACGCCAATCAGGTTTTACCTCAAAATCATATTTTTTAGAACCATATCTTTGACTCCCCCATGAGCCATAGTAATGACATGTGCAGCCCTGTATTATGCCCCAAATTTTTAAGGGTGCCCGCACCGCACTCACCATGATTTAGTACGGTAAACAACATGAACAAACCCCAAACATCCGCCCTATTGGCCACAGCAAAAAAACACATGCCTTTAGGCGTCGCCGACAGCTACCGCTATTGGGGTGAGGAAAACACTGTTTTTGTCAAAAGCATGCAAGGGGGCACCATTACAGACGAAGATGGCCAAGTGTATGTGGATTTCCGCTTAGCTTATGGCCCGATCATTTTGGGTTACCGTGACAATCGAGTGGACCAAGCCGTCATTCAAGCCATTACAAACGTAGGTACCATTTCAGGGTTTTCAACTGGGCTCGATTCAGAGGTCATTAGCCTGGTTAAAAAAATGTGCCCTAACATTGAAAAGATGCGCTTTTCCAACTCAGGCACTGAAGCCGTAATCGTTGCCGTACGCACCGCTCGCGGTTTCACTGGTCGCAATAAAATTGTGGTGGTTGAAGGTGGGTTTCACGGTCTTTATGACGAAATGATGTGGAAATCCGATGTAGATAACTGGGACACTAATACCCAAGCAGCGCCTGAAATCAAACCATTTGGGGGCGGTATTCCTGAAAGCTCCCGCGAGCACTTAGAAACCGTACCGTTAAATGATTTTGCCGCAATTGAAGACGTCTTCACCCGTGTAGGACATGACATTGCCGCCATCGTCATCGAACCTATTTTGGGCAATTGCGGCAGTATTGCTTCCACCCAAGCATACATGCAGAAACTGCGTGACATGTGTGATGCCACTGGCGCACTGCTCATAATGGATGAAGTAAAAACCGGTTTTCGTGTCGCCAAAGGCGGCGCACAAGAGCTTTATGGAATCAAAGCGGACCTCACCACCTACGCAAAGGCCATGGGTAATGGTTATCCAGTTGCCGCATTTGGTGGACGCGCGGATGTCATGGACATGATCAGCTTTAATAAAAACGGCGTGACCCATGGCGGCACCTACACAGCCAACATGATCGCCTTAAGTGCCGCAAAAGCCACCCTCACTATTCTGAATGAAACCGATGCCTACGACACCATCAACAAAGTGGGCGCGCTGATTCAACAAGTGCTATCTCGTGTATTCACCAAACATGGTATCGAACATAAATTTGCAGGGCCTGACGCCATGTTTGGCGTGCACTTTGGTAAAGAGGTGCCACAAAATTATCGCGACTGGAAAAAAACCAATAGCGATTTATACACCGCCTTCGCTCACAATTTAATCGCTAACGGTATTATGCTAGAGCCTGATTCTCGTGAGCCTTGGTTTATTTGTGAGGCGCATCAAAGCGTGGATATGAAATGGCTTGAAGAAGTTGCCGATAAAGCAATGGAAAAAGCACTGAAAGACGCATGCAAAGCACCCTAATCAATAATGACTTTTTGTCACAAATAGCACGCTCCTCATAGGGCGCGTGCTATTTTAATACATAGCCTACTCAGAAACAGTCATCCCACTATCCCTACGCGTAATAACTCAATATCAAAGTTTAAACACACACAAAAACAACGTGTTAAAAAATGTCAAAGCGTGTTTGCCGCACCACCACATCAGTAATCGTGGGAACTGCGCGCCGTTATATGTTCAGTTCACTAATACCCGTTACAGATAACCATCCGACTATAAACATGGTGAAACATCACCGTATAAGCCAAAAAACATAGAACCGTATTCTGTCATGTCAAAACAGGTCAAAATAGGTTTAAAGTCATATCTCAAAATTATTGAGCCCTGACTGCAGCGTAAAATGGCTGAAAGAGATACCCTAGGAAATACGCATTAAAATATTCATTCAGCTTAGTAAAGCAATTATTAGAATTTATAAATTAAAAAATATTTATTTTATTTTTATAAATACATGATTTATATAACTTTAAGTATAAAAATAAAATTATTAATCATTTTAAAATTGGATCTAGCCTGCCATATTTTAACCTTTATATATTCAACCTTTACTAAGTAAAAAACTGAGCCTATGATTTCAAAGTTCAAAAAATAAATTTTTTGAATAATAAAATAATGGAAGTAATTTATTAATAATAAAAAATAAAGGCCAGATCTAATGAAAAAAAATATATTTAAAAAAGCGTGTTTCAGCGCTTTTGTAATAGCCTTCTCATTATCCGCACACAGCGGCGGTGGTGGCGATGACGGTAGTAGTAATGAACTGCCACTTCCTGATTCTTGTACCTCAAACTGCGGATATGAAGTTGGCCCGAATCCAACACTCAGCGCCCTTCAAGCAAACCAAGGTCCGCTATCAGTCGCTTCGACAACTGTCTCCAGTAGCGTTGATGGGTTTGGTGGTGGGACCATTTATTATCCGAGTAATGCTTCCCAAGAATTAGCAGCAATAGCAATAGCCCCTGGTTTCACCAATACTCAGTCTGCGATACAGTGGTGGGGACCGATTTTAGCCTCACATGGTTATGTAGCAATTACCATTAATACAAATGGCCGGTTTGATAATCCAGGCAGTCGAAGCCTGCAATTGGATGCCGCACTTAGCTACTTAATTTCTCAAGGTGACAGCTCAAATAGCCCAATATCTGGGTTAGTTGATGAAAATCGTCTAGCGACTATGGGCTTTTCAATGGGAGGCGGTGGCTCTCTAATTAGTGCATCACGCAATCGTTTAAGTGCAGCCGTTCCTTTGGCACCGTGGAATACAGGTGGCAATGACTTTGACAATATAGGGGTACCTACATTGATTATGGCTTGTGAAAATGATTCAACCGCAAATGTGAACTCTCATGCTAGCCCGTTCTACAATACGATCCCTAACAGCACTGACAAAGCCTATATGGAAATTGCCAACGGCCCGCACAATTGTGCTAATGGCAACAACGGTAATGGTAACGACGCCTTGCTATCAACTTATGGTGTATCTTGGATGAAACGCTTCCTTGATAAAGACAATAGGTATGCACAGTTCTTATGTGGTCCTAATCATGAAGCGAATAACTCGATTAACGAATACAGAGACAACTGTAACTACTAATCGACATTCATTAGTAACATTCTAAATTACGCTGGTATTATTTACTCAGCATAATTTAGAGGGCAAAGGATCTGCCCGCATCTACAATGTAAATAAGTACCGTGAATTTGCTCTTATTTACAATATTCAGTAAATTACTACCGATAATATTAGAAGAAATACCTTTAATAATAATAAAAAGTTGATACTCAACATGCTTAACAAAAAATC
>JAWUYY010000037.1:0-67583 GCA_034110565.1 Bermanella sp.
GTAATAAATCATGCATTTGCGAAAAGCTATCGCCAATTGGCCATTCGGTAATATTTGCTTGTGCTAAGTATCCATTCCAGGGTGTACCTGATTCCACTAGCTCTGGCTGTTTATTCAGCTTACCGTATTGCGCATGCAATAGTTCTGGCAGTTGCTCTTGTGCATCATCCGCTAATCGAGCACCATAGTTCACCATTCGGTAAATCGTATCTTCCCACTCTTGAACACTGCGATCACGACGCAAATATATAGATCCCTGTTGGTGGCAAAAACCACATTGCATAATGTAGTGCTTTTTTAAATCTTCTTCTAAATCTAATGCCGCTAACCAAGTATTTGCAGGGCGAGATGCCGCCAACAACACTGGATCTAATTCTTTTTGCATGATTGCTTGCCAGTTATCTTGTCCTGACATTTCGATGGTGACATCTTTGTAACCGGGTTTACGCAAGCGGTAGCGAACCTTTTCGCCATTATTCTGTTTAAATTCAGCTACGCCTTTCGAATTGGTAAAAATAGTATTGGAACCACTTGAGCGGTTAAGTATACCTACTGGCGGATAACCGCTATCGCTACGATCAATTGTAAAGCCTGCAACAGGTGTATTAGTCACCATAACGGTTGATAACGATTGTCCACTATCATCCACCACCGAAACTATACCCGCGAACGATGCCGCACTGAATAAGCCAAAAACCATTATTAATACAGTACGACATATCATGATTTCACATACTCCTTTTTACTTTGTTTTAAGAACGAAAAAAACGCTTGCTCAGTGGTTTTTTCTGGCTGGTGTTTAAATACTTTTTTTATTTTTTTATTTGAAAGAACCGGCCTAAACTCAATAAACTTCACTTGCTCCGACCCATACTGTGACAGACCTAGAGGTTTTAAAATTCTTAGCATGCCCCTTAATAAGCCAGACGGAATACCCAAATAAGGCTTATTCAGATGCTTAGCAATTTGCTTGAGGGTTAAGGTTCCATCCCCAGCCACATTAAACACTCCGGTCACACCGGTTGTAGCAGCTTCAATTAAATAAGCCACTAAGTCATCCACCCAAATAATCACAAATGGCGATTTAGAACCTGCAATTCCAGTAATAATATTTTTACTAAATATATTTGTAATTGGATTTTCAAAATTTGGCCCAAGCACCGTACCTGGTCTTAGCACCACTTGTTGTAATTGAGGATATTTTTCACGGTAAGCAGCCAACATCTCTTCTACTTGCCGTTTATGCGAAGAATAGAAATAATCATCATTGCCACGTACTGGCATATCTTCGGTTAACCATTGTGGATTATCCGACCAATAACCATATGCGGCACCGCTGGATGTCACAACTATTTTTTTAACGCCAATTGAAACTGCTGCATCTAATAATTTTTGTGTCGCTTTTACATCCACGTCATGTGCTTGCTCACGGCTCATGGTTTCAGGTAGCTGAATAATAGAGGCTAAATGTATAATGACATCGGGCTTAATCTGCTTAACCCATTCAATAAAGTTCTCATCGCGTATATCAAATGCTTTATGAATGCTTTTAATATCACTAGCAAGTGAGTGTAGTGCAGTGGTGTATAGTTCGATTGTTTCATCTTTTTGAAAGACATCAACTAAGCGTGAGCCTATATCCCCTGCTGCCCCTGTAATTAATATTTTCATACAGTTTCCATTTTTTTGTTTTTATGCATATAAATTCGACTAGCAGATGCAAACACAATCCCCGAAACAATGTGCCAAGTCCCCCAAAATGCGCTGATGAGCGCCATGCCGTATTGCCCGTCAAACTGAGTAAATACAATCGCGATGGCCAATGATGAATTTTGCATACCCACTTCAAGTGTCACTGCTTTTGTATCAGCTGTGTTGAGTTTTGCAGCCCTTGACGAAAAGTATCCAATAGACAACGCCAATGCGTTATGTATTAAGACCACAAGAAACAACATGGTAAAATTATTAACAAAGTGTTCTTGGTTTCGATACACCGCGATAAAAATAAACGCAACCAAAGCCAGTAGACTTAAGTACTTCAATACGCTATGGAGTGCTTGCGCTAATTTTGGTACGTAACTCTGAATCATAAACCCTAGTAGTAAGGGCAAAGCTAATATTAAAAGTAAGGACGTTAAGATATCTAAACCACTCACGCTCACATCAAGCAATAGCTGATTAGCTATAGGATTTAAACTTGCCCAAAAAACAAAATTAATAGGCAGTAAAACCACCGCAACCGTACTTGAGATGGCCGTGATTGAAATAGATAACGCGGTATTACCGCCGGATAAATGCGTAATGAAATTCGACAATGCGCCACCAGGACAAGCGGCAACCAGTATCATGCCCAGCTCAACACCAGCAGGCAGATCCAATATTAATGTGAGCAAGCAAGTGAAAGCAGGTAACAACAGAAACTGCGCCACCAATCCTATTAAGGGGGCTTTGGGGGTTTTAACTACACGTAAAAAGTCTTTAGGGCGTATATCTAGCGCAAGACCCAATACCATTAATGCCAAGGTAAGGCTTAATACCCACTGCTGGCTCGCATCGTAATGTATTTCTGGCATGTGTGGCTCCCATCCTTTTAAGCACTTACTTTAATGCAAAGTCAGAAAGGAATACTGACCAAGAAGGTCAATCATTGGCATGTAAAGTCAATTTCTGACTTTTAAAAGCATTATTCGCTCAATGTGGCACTGCGATAGCGCTTAGGTGTACTGCCCGTCCAGCGTTTAAAAGCACGCTGAAAAGCACTTTGCTCAGAAAAGCCAAGGCGTTCACTCACATAAAGCACGCTGTTTTGGGTTTGTCGCAGATAGGTTAACGCCAACTCTTTTCGAATAGCGTCCAATACCTGACTATAACTAGTACCATATTCTTGTAATTTACGTTGGGTACTGCGCACACTCAGGTTCAAGTATTGCGCAATTTCTTCGATATCAGGCACATGGCTTGGTAGGGTTTTTACTACGTAATCTTTTATCACCTCAAGGGGAGAGGTAAATGATTGTTCTTCCAGCATGGATTTAGCATGCTCTACCAGCACTTTATACGTCTCAGCATCGCTTTTTCTAAGTGGCACTTGCAGCATTTCATCATCTACTTCGAGGCCGTTAAAAGTGGCCGAGAAGTGGACGGGGCATTTGAAATAGTCCTCATAAATGTGGGCTTTAGCCTGGGCTTTATGAGTAAACGAAACCGAATTAGGTGCGTAGTCGACTTCATTAGTCAGTTCTCTCGCAAGGCTAACTAAGCCAGTGACAACCTGCTCTGCCAAATGATAGCTGCAGTTATAAGCAGGCACCCATTGCAACGAGGTCACTCCATTTTTGCTTGCTTGTAATGGCGCCCCCATATTACCGGATAAAGATTGAAATCGATATTGAGATGCCATTGCCGCTTGAAAATTCTGAGCCGTGGATGCAATCATTCCAAGCACACCCCAGCGGCCCGCTTCAAACTGTTGCCCATGATGAAACCCTAACATAGGGTCATCGAGTTGCTGTCTAATGAACAAAAGCAGCGCTTCATAGCGGGGGACATCAATCAACAAACGACAATCATTCAGCTGGTCTTCCGAGACACTAGTGATATGCAGCATGTCACAACGAAGCACGCCATGGCGCTCACCATAGTTGATTAATGAGCGTACCAATTGGATAGCAATCTTGGGAATAAACGAATGATTTGTCTGGTTCATCAACGCATTAAAGCAAACTGGCGCCAAGAGTCAATCAATCAATAAATGGCTGATCTAAGATATTTATTTGTACCGCCAATATAGGCTTACAATTTAAAACGCGACACTAAGCCAGTTAATTCTACTGATAACTGCCCTAATGCATCCGAATTATCACGCAGCTGCACAGAACTTTCATTGGCATTAGCAGCTTCTTCATTAATGCTGACAATGTTACGCTGAATTTCTTCCCCTACCTGATATTGCTCTTCAGCTGCAGCCGCTATCTGAGTCGTCATATCTCGAATAGTCGATACTGAAGCTTGAATAGACTCAAACACCTTACGGGTATTCTCGGTAGCCTCAACCGTTTCACGAGAGTGCTCTATACTATTAGCCAATTTACCTGACACATTTTGTGTTTGGTTAGTGAGATTCGATAATAAAGTATCAATCTCCTCTGTGGATTCAGCCGTTTTTCCTGCCAATGTTCTCACCTCATCAGCAACCACTGCAAAGCCACGACCTTGCTCCCCTGCGCGTGCGGCTTCAATTGCGGCATTTAATGCCAGCAAATTTGTTTGCTCTGCAATACCACGAATCGTATCAAGAATACTGGTAATATTTGCACTCTGCTCCACCAAAGCTGCCATAGCTTCATTCGAGTCATCAATCACACTAACCAACTTATCAACTGATTTTGCAGTACCTTCTATAAACCCTTGACCTTGCTGAACATACCTTTGACTTTCATCGGCTGCTGCTGCGGTTTCCCCACAGTTTTTAGCCACCTCATTAGAAGTCGCGACCATTTCATTAAACGCTGTCGATACCTGATCAATTGCATTAACTTGCTGATCTGCAATTGCTCCCAATCGACTCGACAATGAACTAGCTTGATCAGCTTGTTCTTTAACCCCAATTGCACTATCTCTTATTTCACTCACCAAGGTATGCACGATACTGATAAATTGATTAAACGCTTTGGCCATCAACCCTGTTTCATCATTAGATTTAATCCCCATGCGCTTAGTTAAATCCCCCTCCCCTTGAGCAACCTCATCCATACCCTCTGTAATCCTTTGCATTGGTTTAGTTATGACTCCTGTCATCCAATAACCCAAGAATACAAACACAGTCATGAGAATCACACTAATGATAAACATCGATACTTCTAATACATTAGTAGCTGCAAATACTTCACTGGTAGGCTTTAAACCTATATATTTCCAACCACTTTGCTCTGACGTATAAATAGATGCAAACCACGTCCTACCACCTAACTCAATTTCAGCAAAATCATCAGTGCTCGCCAATCGTTTATAATCACTACTAAGATCTGTAATTTTCTTAAAATTATTATCCTGAACTGCCGAATCAGCCAAAATACGCCCAGTATCTTCAACCAACATGACATAACCTTCATCACCAAATTTGATTTTGTTAACCATATCCGTCAACTTACTCAAGGTCACATCAATCCCAATAGCACCAACAATACCTTCATTCGTTTTGAAGGTGTGAGCATAACCAATAACTGGAGCACCTGTTGTAAAATCACGATAAGCAGCTGTCCTAACCGGCGTATTCATTTTCGATTTAGCTAAAATGTACCAAGGTCTAGACGAAGGATCATAAGCCGTCATATCTTCCTGTGGCCATTGAATGTAACCACTGGTATCTAAACCTACATATACATATGTAAGATCGGTATGGGATTCCCCAAAATCTTCTAATAAACGATAAGCTTCTGCTTCAACTTCAGAATTAGCCAAAGCATTCATAGGAGGGGTTGTCTGTGCAGTGTAATTTACCACAGAAGAATTTAGAGCCTTAACAGACTCTGACTGAGCAAGAAACTTGGCATCTTCCGCCAAGCCATACAGATATAAACTAAATGATTGATCAATCTTTTGAATTTCACTTTGGCTTTGTTCTTTAAAGCTTTCAACGGCATTTGTACGAAATTCATGAGCAGCCATAAAAGCAACTATCGCAACAGGCAATACAACTGCAGAAATCAAAAGAATTAGAAATCTAGTTCTAATAGTCATAATGAGACTCAATAAATAATAAAAATATCTTAAAATATAGCTCAATTTTCATTTTGTAGTGATTTTTATTAAATATTTCTATGACACAAAAAAGCCCGGGGCACTTTTCAGTACCACGGGCTTTATTAAGTTAAAGGCTTAATGCTGATCAGTATTAATGTACGATTTGTTTCACCACAAAGGTTAACGCATTCCCTTCTACATCAACAACAATGTTATCCCCGCTAACAAACTTGCCAGACAGGATATCTTGCGCCAATGGGTTTTCAATTGAACGTTGGATGCTTCGACGCAACGGGCGCGCCCCATATACCGGGTCATAGCCTTGTTCAACAAGTCGTTCAATAGCAGCGTCACTCAGCTCCATAGTCAACTCACGTTCTTTTAAACGCTTACGTAATTCATCCAACTGAATATCAGCAATGCCACGAATTTGTGAACGAAGTAATGGATGAAACACAACCACCTCATCGATACGGTTAATAAATTCAGGTCTGAAATGACCGCCGACAATTTCCATAACAGCATCTTTCATATTTTCGTATTCGTTTACTGTTTGCTCTTTGCCTTCGTTTAACTGGCTCATGGTTTGAATAACATCACTACCTAGGTTGGATGTCATAACCAACACGGTATTTTTGAAATCCACCGTACGGCCTTGGCCGTCTGTTAATTGTCCGTCATCTAACACCTGCAGCAAAATATTAAACACATCAGGGTGCGCTTTTTCGACCTCATCAAGCAAGATCACACTGTAAGGTTTGCGGCGCACATGCTCAGTCAAGTAACCGCCTTCTTCATAGCCAACATAGCCAGGAGGCGCACCAATTAAACGGGCCACACTGTGTTTCTCCATGAACTCTGACATGTCGACACGAATCATTGCATCTGAGGAATCAAACATAAAGTTTGCTAATGCTTTACAGAGTTCTGTTTTACCTACACCGGTGGGACCTAAAAATAAGAAACTACCGTTAGGTCGGCGCGGGTCACTTAACCCAGCTCGACTTCTGCGCACAGCATTCGACACAGCTACAATCGCATCATCTTGACCAACTACATGTTTATGCAGTTCTTCTTCCATGCGTAGTAATTTATCACGTTCGCCTTCCAGCATTTTTGTAACTGGCACACCTGTCCACTTTGACACAACCTCGGCGATTTCTTCTTCGGTCACGCGGTTTCTAAGTAAGGTGAACTCACTAGAGTCTGTTGCCGATTGCTCATCTGATTCAATTTCTTTTTCAAGCTCTGGAATTTTGCCATATTGCAGCTCAGACATACGCTGTAAATCACCAGCACGACGCGCTTGCTCCATTTCCACTTTTGCTTCTTCAAGTTTTTCTTTCGCTTGTTTTGAACCTTCAAGCATGAGCTTTTCTTTTTTCCAAACTTCTTCAAGCTCAATATACTCATGACCCAAGCGATTAATCTCTTTATTAATTTCACTCAAGCGTTTAATAGAACCTGCATCACTTTCTTTATTAAGTGCTTCACGTTCTATTTTTAACTGAATTAAGCGTCGCTCTAAACGATCCATTTCTGCTGGTTTACTGTCAATTTCCATACGGATAATCGAAGCGGCCTCATCAATTAGATCGATGGCTTTATCTGGCAATTGACGATCGGTTATATAGCGAGTGGATAATTTTGCTGCAGCAATAATCGCGCTATCAGTAATTTGTACACCGTGATGAACTTCATAACGCTCTTTTAAGCCGCGTAAAATAGCGATGGTATCTTCTTCACTGGGTTCGTCCACAAGGACTTTCTGAAAACGACGCTCAAGCGCTGCATCTTTCTCTATGTATTCACGATACTCATCTAAAGTCGTTGCACCAACACAATGCAATTCACCACGACTTAAAGCAGGCTTCAACATATTACCTGCATCCATCGCGCCGTCAGATTTGCCTGCACCCACCATGGTATGTATTTCGTCAATGAACAAGATGATATTGCCTTCTTGCTTACTCACTTCTTTAAGCAAATTTTTCAGGCGCTCTTCAAAATCACCACGGAATTTCGCACCCGCTAACAACAAGCCCATATCCAAAGATAATACTTGTTTGTTCTTAAGACCTTCCGGTACTTCACCATTAACAATACGTTGCGCTAAGCCTTCAATAATCGCCGTTTTACCCACACCAGGTGCACCGATTAAAATTGGATTATTTTTAGTACGACGTTGTAACACTTGGATCGTGCGACGAATTTCATCATCACGGCCGATTACAGGGTCCAACTTACCTTCAGCTGCACGAGCCGTTAAGTCTACCGTATATTTATTTAACGCTTCGCGATTATCTTCAGCATTTGGATCGTCCACACTTTCACCCTGACGTACCGTATCAATGGCACGCTCAATATTTTCTTTATTTAAATTAAATGCGGCTAACACTCTGCCGGCTTCACCTTTATCTTCAAGCGCCGCCAATAACACAAGGTCACTTGAAATATATTGATCACCGCGCTTTTGCGCCAAGCGATCCGTTAAATTTAAAACTCGGCCAAGTTCAGGCCCTAGGCTTACGTTGCCATCAGGAGAAGAGACTTTCGCTAACAGATCTAATTTTTCTGTCAGCTTTGCTTTCAACTGGGTTACTTGCACGTTTAAGCCCTGTAACAAAGGGCGAATCCCCCCAGGGGTTTGATCAAGTAACGCTAATAATAAATGCAGGGTATCTATTTGATTATGGTCTTGGCCCAATGCCAAAGATTGCGCATCAGACAGAGCCTGCTGTAAAGAACTGGTAAACTTATCCATTCGCATTTAAGTATTCCTCATGCACATTTTCATTAACTCTGTAATGGTGCCTATAACAGTCTTTTTCAAGGAGCGCCCTATTGACCTACATCAAATAAAGTGAATTTCTGTATAATAGCCCCCTTCCATAGTCTGTTGAATGTACTGCTGTTTATGCCCAATAATGTAATTCAAGGCGCGCTACTGATTCTTTTGGGCGAAGGCCTGCTCGCCATCATGGGTGCCATCATTAAGCATTTAAGCCATGACATGCCCACTGAGCACATTGTTTTTTACCGTAATTTATTTGGCTTGCTAATGTTGATTCCCATCATCATGCACAGCGGCATTTCACAACTGAAAACCTCCGTATGGCATTTACACCTATTGCGAGCTAGCGTTGGTCTGGCTGCTATGTACGGTTTTTTTTATGTGATTGGCAACATGCCCTTGGCTGAAGCCTTCCTGGTCAAACTCACCAGCCCTTTCTTTATGCCAATCGTTGCCGCTATCTGGCTTGGGGAGTCCATCAAGGCGAAAACCGGCTGGGCCATTGCCATTGGCTTTATCGGCGTTATGTTTATTTTGCGCCCAGGCACTGAAAACTTCACACCTATTGCCTTGATTGGTATAGGTTCTGCTGCATTAGCCAGTACCGCCAAGGTAACTATCCGGCGCATGGGCTCAACCGAGTCCAGTGTGCGCATCGTGTTTTACTTTGGTGCCATTAGCAGCCTGCTGTCCGTTATACCTTTATTTTGGAGCCCATTTTGGCCTTCTGCATCCCACTGGCCTTGGATTGTTTTGATGGGATTAGTGGCCACTTGCGGGCAACTGGCCCTTACTCGTGCCTATCGCATCGCCAACCCTGGCCAAATTGGCCCTTATGTTTACAGCTCAGTCGTTTACGGTGCTACATTAGGCTGGATCTTTTGGGGAGAAACCCTGCTGATTACAACCATCATTGGTAGTGCTTTAATCATCGTTGCTGGCTTATGGAATGTAACGGGTAAAAAAGACAAGACGCCTCTACCCACTAAGGTTGAGCACTAGCACTCCTTACAATAACTGCTAGATTTAAAGATTATGCTAAATAAAACTTTGTATGCTTAAGCGCCTTATTACTACCGCCATATTGACTTGGGCTTTTATTTCCACAAGCGCTTTTTCTAACCCTATAGAGGTTAGGGTTGGTGGTTATCTGTTCCCCCCATTTGTCCAAATGAATGGCCAAGATGCCTCCGGTCTCACCTTGGATTTAATTGATCTGTTTAACGAGCAACAATCCGAATTTAATTTTACTTTCTCCTCAACCAGCCCAAAACGTCGCTATAGCGACTTTAATCGAGGGCTATATGATGTGCTTTTTTTCGAGAACACCCAATGGGGCTGGCAAGACTACAATTTACAAGAAAGCCAAGTGTTTTTATCTGGCGGTGAAGTATTTTTTACCTATAACACTCAAAACAAAACACAAGAATATTTTAATAATATTGAAGATAAGCGTATTATTGCCATATTGGGTTACCACTATAATTTTTTAAATAATGAAACCGACAGTAAAGTATTAAAAAAACGGTATGACATTAAGTTGGTCAATTCGCCAAAAACGGTACTCAATCAAGTTATAAATGACAAAGCCGATATGGGTATTACCTCCTACTCGTACTTGCGAGAACAAACAAAACTTAACCCTTTATTAATGAAAGAATTGCTTATCAATAATACATTCGATCAAATCTATGAACATAGAATTCTTATGCGTCATGGTCACCCACTGAGTGTACAAAAGATAAACCAGCTTCTGAATAAAATTCAAAGCAATGGAACCCTTCCTAACTTATTAGCCAAATATGGCTTAAACCAGTCAAATTAAGATTCAGAGAACATAATATGATTTCGCTTCGTTTCCGTGCCGCTTTTGCATTAGGCATGTCATTCTTAATGGCCTTGATGATGTCAGGTGTTTTGGTTGCCATTAACACCGGTATTGATAACGGTTTTTTCGCCCGCTGGGCATTTAGCTTTGTTATCGCGTTTCCAATTGCCTTCCCTATAGCCTTCTTTGTCAGCCCACTTGTACACAAAATCGTTAGCCATATTTATCCAAACGGCTAAAGCACACCCTTTTTACCTTAATAGTCATTAATACAAGGTAAATTGACAGATATGGCCAATTATCAAACCCACCATAACAAGGTAAGGTGGGTTCGTTTATTACAATAAGAACTGACCATGTCTGCATTCAATCAGCTTAGATCTCAATTATCGTTACCCATCATTTGTGCACCTATGTTTCTGGTGAGCACCCCTAAACTTGTGATTGAATGTTGCAAGAATGGAGTGGTGGGCAGCTTCCCAGCCCTTAATATTCGTCCACAAGAAAAACTGGATGAATGGCTAAGCGAAATCTCAAGCACCCTCGCCCAATACAAAATTGACAACCCCAACGCCAAGATCGCACCCTTTGCTGTAAACCAAGTAGTACACCCCTCTAATTCACGCCTAATGGCTGATCATGCCCTTATCAAAAAACACAAGGTGCCTCTTGTAATCACTAGTCAAGGAGACCCGACCGAAATCGTCAAAGACGTACACTCTTGGGGTGGCATGGTGTTTCATGATGTAATCAAAACTCAGCACGCTAAAAAAGCCATGGCCGCTGGTGTGGACGGTATCATAGTGGTTGGCGCGGGCGCGGGTGGCCACGGCGGTACCTTAAACCCGTTTGCGTTAGTGCGAGAGATACGTGAATTTTGGAACGGCCCACTTATTTTGGCTGGTGCCATTAATGATGGCCACGGCATACGTGCCGCTGAAGTACTCGGTGCCGACATGGTGTACATGGGCACCCGTTTTATAGCCACCGAAGAAGCCCAAGTGCCACAAGCATACAAAACCATGTTAGTAGATAGCCAGATTGACGATATTATTTTCAGTGACCACTTTACCGGCGTACATGCCAATTATCTAAAAGCCTCATTGGAAAGTGCCGGTATTGATATCAAAGCCCTTACCAGTAAAGGCAGAGTTGACCTAGACCTAGGCAACACCAATAGCTGGAAAGACATTTGGAGCGCAGGACATGGCGTAGGTGGCATACATAATGTCGTCAGTGTGCAACAATTGGTCTATAACCTAACTGATGAATACAAACAAGCCTGTGATCGCACTCCCTTTACACTTTAAGGATGTTCAATGACACCTAAGGACAGCTTCAAACAAGAGTACCCCGTTATGGTTAAACAAGACGTTATTTGGGGTGACATGGATGCATTCAGCCATGTAAACAACACGGTGTACTTTCGTTATTTTGAAGATGCCCGCATGGCTTTCTTTGAAAAAACTGGCGCCATCGAACACATGGAAGCCAGTAACATAGGACCAATACTTGCCAGTACTCAATGCCAATTCCGCGCCCCACTAAATTACCCTGACCGCATTTTAATCGGCGCACGGATCAAAGATATGTCAGACAAACGTTTCATGATGGAATATGCCGTATTCAGTGAAGAGCTCGGCACAATCGCAGCAAAGGGCGATAGCTTGATCGTGTATTACGATTACAGCCAAGCAAAAAGCTGTGATATTCCAGCAAAAATTCGCGATTCGTTCTGTCAACTACAGACGGTAAAACACCATTAAGCCCATGTGGCACCATAAAAAAACGACTAAATAAGTCGATGCTTTATGGTGCCAGTACACATTTACGGGCGATGATATTTTTTAATAGAAAAAACACCTCTGAACCACTTATACCTATTTAAGCTTTTAATTTTAAAAGTATTATCTAACCAGAACTCGGGTATATATTTCTATTAAAACGTTACATTGTATGAAGTAACACACTTATTCATGATCAATTGCCACATAATAAACGCATAGCTCACAGGTCAACTCACCAAAAGGCGACAGCAGGACTATCCATAAAATATTATTGTCGTTCATCTCTCTCAGTCAATTTCATCAAGTAAACGCCCTCAAATTACCACTACATCACTTTTGGCTGCACCGCTATGGCACATTTAGCCATTCTGGCACATAGGGACTACGAAGTTTATTCCCTTAAGTGCTTGAGTAATCTAAGATTAACTCACGTTTAAAGTTTATCGGGAAGGGACGGATTTAATGCTTGTCAGTTTTCTTCGCCCAAATAATTTATCAAAAAAGATGATGCGAGTTATTTTCACCATCTATTTAGGCGTAACCTGCCTAATTACAAGCATTCAATTTTTGACAGAGTATTTAAAAACACAAGATTCAATCTTAAATGAATTAAAACAACTTGAAGAGACCGTCCACGGTCCTATTTCTAATAGCTTATGGCAATACAACCAAAAACAACTGGATGTACTCATTGCAGGGCTAATAAAAATGCCCATCATCGAAGGTGTCGATGTATTAGATAAATATGCCAACGATATCATTTCTATACGATCCTACTCTGCGGCTTCAGCACCCTTATCCATTTTCGACACCCAATCAGATTTATACTGGACACTGAATGAAAAACGAATATTTCTCGGGTCGCTTACACTTTATTCATCGTCACAGGTCGTATTTGATCGAATACTATTTGGTTTTTCTTTAATTGCCATTACGGCAATCATCAAACTATCTCTTTTGTTCTGGCTCTTTATTTGGGCGTTTGACCGTTATTTGGCAGCTCCCTTTAAAGATTTAATGTCACAAATGAATGATGTTCAATTAAGTCCAAGTATAAGTAAACGCATTAACCTCTCGAATATTGAGAATAACGAATTCAGTCAACTACAAAAACACATTAATAATATGCTGTCTTCCATGGAAAATGATCGAAAGCGATTATTAGAGGACGAGCAAGCCAAGCGAGCTTGGTTGGAAGATGCCGTCGAAAAGCGCACAGAAGCATTACAGGTATCAAATGAAAAACTCAAAGTACTGGCTACTAGAGACTCTTTAACTGATATATTAAATCGAGGGAGTTTCTTTGAAACAGCGCAATATCTACTCGTTCTTTCTCAGCGCCAAAAGTCGCCCGCGTCCTTTGTTTTAATGGATTTAGATCACTTTAAAATAATCAATGATACTTATGGTCATTTCATTGGCGACCAAGTACTTATTCACTTCACCCGTACCATTCAAACCTTTCTAAGAAAGTCTGATCTTCTAGGCAGAGTTGGTGGGGAAGAATTTGCAATATTCCTTCCTGACACAGGAATCGATGGTGCCTTTCAACTGGCCGACAAAATAAGAAAGGCCATTGGTAGCTCAAGTTTTGAGATCGATGGTAAAACAATCACTTACACGGTAAGCCTTGGAGTTGAGGCATCCGAGTCAAAAGACCATTCAATTGATGAATTATTTAAACGCGCTGACCTGAAACTTTATGGGGCGAAAGACAAGGGACGCGATCGTGTCGAAAAGTAAAACCACATGCAATCGATTATTAACTTCACTCTTTTTAGTTGGCTCTGGCATAGCTAACATAAGCCAAGCTTCAACATTGAAGGTTTGCTATGACCAATGGGCCCCTATGACAATATTCCCATCAGAAGAATCTGATAATCGCGGTGTTGTCATCGATATGTTCGAGCAAATATACACACCAAAAGGTTATAAGTTGCAATATTATGAAGTTCCTCTAGCAAGAGGATTAAACATGGTAGAAGAAGGTCTTTGTGATGTACTGCCAGAATACTTATTTTCAAAGAATCTAGGAGCAGGTTTCGTATATGCTAGTGAAGCAACATTTTCATACACAACCGCCTTTGTAATTAGACGAAATGATTCATGGCGTTATAGTGGTATTCAATCAATACAGGGCAAACGCATCGCAACTGGTCCAGGTTGGGACTACAGCTCAATGAGTGTTGGTTATCAAAATTATATCGATGACGCAGAAAACTCGAGTTTTATTGAAGTAATAGCAGGTTATGATGATGTAATTGACCGAGCCTTTCGCATGATTATAGAAAATAGAATAGATCTATATGCAGATAACGAGCTTGTTCTGCAGCATGCCTTAAATCGATTAAACTTGCACAATGACCTTGAAATTGTACACCCTGGCTTAGAAAATAAGCTGGTTGAAATGCCAATTTTTTCTACAAAGATTCCCGCATCAAAAAGGCAAAAGCTCATAAACATTTGGAATGAAGGACGTTCATCCATGAAAGGTGAAAGGGAAAATATACTTTTAAAAAAATATAACATAACACTTAAAAATCAGCCTTACGTGAATTCAGCACAATAAGGTTAAACTCAAACTCCCTTATAGATATTAAAAAAACCGACTTAATTTCTCAAGCCGGTTTTCATTCCATAACACTTAGCTTCTATCTAGGCTTAGTATTACTTATGCTTTTTAAATGCTTCATTTTCATGCCTGATAATACTCGCAATCAAACCTACCACTATACCGGCCGCCCCTATTGCAAACAGTCCTAACATGACGGGTGAATCTGCAAAGGTAAAGTACGCCGTGGCGTTTTCCCATGTGGTGATGGATGTTCCCATAGTTAAATCCCCTGTGGTTCAACGTTAGCAAGTTTATTCGGTACGTCACTAGCAACCGAAGCTGGTGTGTTTGATTCAGGGTATGGCTTAGCTAACAGCTCTACTTCATCAATACCTAAGTCTTCTGCTGATTCTGGTACACGTAATGAGTTGAATTTTTTAAGCAGTAACGATAATCCGTAGCCCGGAACAAAACCAAGTAACGCCATAATCACAGCCGATAACGTTTGGCCCAAGAAGCTAATCTCTGGGTTCTCACCCATATTAGGCGTGCCACCAGCAAATACGCCCACTAAGATCACCGCAACAAAACCAGTGAAACCGTGAACAGCAACTGCCCCTACTGCATCATCGATACCGCGTTTCTCTAAGAACTTAGCAAACCATACAGCTGCAAAGCCCATACATACGGCAATTATAAACGCCAAACTTGGACTATATAAATCAAGGCCAGCCGCTACTGAGATAATACCCACTAAACCACCAGACATTGTCCAAAACGGATCACGAGTCGCAATGTAACAACCAATAATACCGCCAGAGAAGCCCATTAAAGTATTGAACGCAAACGCTGAAAGATTTGTTGGTGTGTTGTAAATAGTCGTCCAACCAGTTTCACCACCATTAAAGATAATGCAACCGCCAAGGAAGCCGAAGAAACCAAAGATGATCATCATCAAACCAATTAATGTCATCGGTAAACTATGAGGTGCAATGGTTTGTGCTATACCGTTTATGAATTTACCTTTACGTGCGCCAAGGTTGATCAATACACCCAGCGTAAAGAAACCCGCCACTGCGTGAACCACACCCGATGCACCTACGTCGTGATAACCAAAGTCGGTTAGCAACCAACCATCTGGATGCCAGCCCCATGCCCCCGCTAAAATCCAAATCGCACTACCTAGGAATACGGTTAGGATTAAAAACGCGCTGACACGAATACGCTCGATAACAGCACCAGACAGTATAGAACCAGTGGTTGCACCAAATAATGCAAATGCAGCCCAGAAAATACCCGTCCCCATATCCGAAAGATCCGGCCCCATACTGGATGACCAAGGTAACGCCGCAGAGGCATTTACTGGAATCAAACCACCAGGGAAGGCGTTATAGATCCACCAACCAAATAAATAAAACGTAGGAATAATAACCGCTAAGGCTAGGATATTTTTAATACCAGCGGCCAATGCATTTTTACTGCGTGAGGCCCCCATTTCGTAGGCTAAAAAGCCTGCGTGTATCATTAACATGATGGCTGTACACCACCAATAGAACACCTCCACATTCATGGCTTGGTGCATTTCAAACGTGCTTTGTTGAGCGGCAAGCTGGGCCTGCAAACTCTCAAGCGTTAGGGTTGCTTCGTCCATTGGACTCTCCTCGTTGTGTTTTAGTTTTTTCTAAAATTCGCGAGGGCCATTTACATTTTTTCTTATTTTCGCACGTACTTTTTATTGTTTTCTAAAAATCATCTAATTTGAGTCAAAAAACTTTTATGATTCTTTAATACCTCCCCTACTTCTTCGCTGCGCTCTTTTAAGTTAACGCCGCTTAACCCAAGGCGCTGTGATTCATTTAATAAGTATTTAGCTTTCACCGCAGCAGTCTCGTAACGTAAACCCGCTGGGCGAATATTTGATATACAATTGCGCTGGGCATCATTGCAACCCACATGTGCATCAAAGGTTAAATACAAACCCATACTATCTGGGCTTAATAAACCTGGTCGCTCACCTATTAATACAATGACGGTTTTGGCGCCCATTAATTGTGCTACATGATCACCAATGGCCACACGACCCTGCGTACAAATTACCAAAGGAGCCAGCGTGATTCTTTTTTCTGAAATCTGTGCTAATAACAAGTTTAAAAACGGCAATGTATTTTGCTCTATGGCCATGGACGACAAGCCATCCACCACACAAATAGCGAGGTCATACTGGCCTTTTTCTTTTACTAATTGTTTGCAGCTTTCATCATTCAATTTGCGACCAAAATCTGGACGCTGTAAATAGGTGCCTCGATTATTTGCACAGCTGTTCACTAATAGAGGTTCAGCACTGGCAAATAAATCGAGGGCTTGGGGGCGATCATTTAAATTATATTTAAGGTGTTCATACAACTTTTTACTATCTAACGGCAAATGTACTGCATCACGAGCTTGTGCATGTTCCAATTGAAACTTAAGCATTTCGTTGGTAGGGATTGAACTGCCTGCACGACCCAGTGCAATTCTCGCATCGGTAAATTCTTTCAGTTTTTGCCAAGGATTCAACACAACAACACTCAATGGAGAGGCTTTTTTTGACATATCAACCCTCCCCTTTTACATCAAGTAAGTTTTTAGAAAACTGACTTGGCATTCTGGCATTTAAATGAAATTTATCATCCACTATTTGCATCTTAGTTAACCAAGATTCGAACTCAGGTGCTGGGCGAAGTCCTAATAATTTACGCACATATAACGCATCATGAAATGATGTGGTTTGATAATTAAGCATAATATCATCAGAACCTGGTATACCCATCACAAAGGTACATCCAGCAGCAGCGAGTAAAGTTAGCAAGTTATCCATATCATTTTGATCTGCTTCTGCATGGTTTGTGTAACACACATCACAACCCATAGGTAAACCCAATAACTTGCCACAGAAATGATCTTCTAACCCTGCCCGCGTAATTTGTTTACCATTGTATAAATATTCAGGTCCAATAAACCCAACCACAGTATTAACCAAAAACGGATCAAACTTTCGGGCAACTGCATAAGCACGTACTTCACAAGTTTGTTGATCTAAACCATGATGAGCATTGGCACTTAAGCTACTGCCTTGCCCTGTTTCAAAATACATCACGTTTTGACCAACGCTACCGCGTTTTAGCTCCAACGCCGCTTGCTGCGCCTCTTTAAGTGTATTTAAATTAAAACCAAAGCTATCGTTTGTGGCTTGCGTACCTCCAATGCTTTGGAATACTAAATCCACTGGCGCCCCATTTTCGATGCATTCAATAGTATTAGTCACATGAGTTAACACACATGATTGAGTTGGTATTTCATAATGCTGAATAACTTCATCCATCATTTTAAGCAACACTGTGCATTGTTGTACGTTATCGGTTGCGGGGTTAATACCGATAACCGCGTCCCCGTTTGCGTAAAGTAAGCCATCTAAAATACTCGCAGCGATACCCGTCATATCATCAGTTGGGTGATTGGGTTGTAGGCGTGTTGAAAAATGCCCACTCAAACCAATTGTATTCCTAAATTGAGTGACTACTTCACATTTTTTAGCCACCAAAATTAAATCTTGATTTCGCATTATTTTGCTAACGGCTGCCGCCATTTCTGGAGTGATGCCTAAGCGTAAAATTTTAAGCGTTTTGCCATCACACTCTTCACTTAACAAGTAATTACGAAAATCCCCTACTGTTAAGTGACTAATGCGTTTGAATGCGAGGCCATCATGCTCATCCATAATTAAACGGGTGATTTCATCGTACTCATAAGCGATCAATGCTTCACTTAAAAAATATTTAAGTGGCACATCCGCTAAACATAATTGCGCTACCGCGCGTTCTTTTTCTGTATTTGCTGCCACGCCAGCCAGTACATCACCACTTCTCAGAGGTGTTGCCTTAGCCATTAATTGAGCTAAGTTTTTAAACTGAAACGTTTCATGGCCTAACACATATTTAAATATGGACATAACTACATCTTAAAACCTTAATATTCGGCACGGCCTTTGCTCTATTCATACAAACCAAACAAGCAAAGAATAAAGACACCAAATAAAGTTTGAATGAACCACTGTTTCTACCCAGTGACGCTACTTTAACAAGGCTAACCAAAACACATTATCAAATTATGGCAAATCTTGTACTCGTTAAATCTAGCAATTGGGGCCAATTTTGGGCAACAAGCACCAAAATAAAGCAAAAACAAACCGATCTGTAAGGTGCATTTCTGATGATCGATTCAAATTATCAAAGCAACCATGAGCCACTAATCAACACGATTAGTCATGATGCTCATGAACATGCCCATAATTTAACGGATTGGCAGCAACATTATGACCAAATTAGCGCAGGGGAATTTTATGGGCAGGTCATCGAGCGCCCATTTGATGATTTACAAATATTTAAAGAGCACACCAGCCGAGCATTAAGTCAAAGCTGTTTAGTATGGCCCGATAGCATCTGGCTAGGTATTCCACCACAAGCACAAGCGAACAACAGTCACAGTAAAATAAATGGGTTGGCGTTGAACAGTAACAACATCATGTGTCGCCCAGGCAATATAGAATTTGAGCTGACTACCCCAGATGCATTCGATATTTATGGCGTTGTCATAAGTAGAAGCAAGCTCATGCTTCAAGCGAACAAACAGGGCATTGAATTAAACTGGCAAGACATTTTACATAACGAGCGCTTAAGCATTCCTGAGAGCACTTTAAACGCCATTAATTATTTATTGGCTCGTCTGTTAAACAGCCAAGTTTCAAATCACAAAGCAACGCCTGATCATCTTACTCAAGATTTAATTCTCATGGGTTTACTGGAAGTGCTTAGCAAGGAATCCCCTAATCAAACCATTTATACCAGCTACCAGCATCGCAAGGACATAGTGAACAATGCCCGAACGTTCTTACAACAACACCATGATCGCGCCATAACCTTAAGCGAGCTATGCGAAGCTTGCCACACGAGTCGACGTACATTGCAAAACAGTTTTGAAAGCATACTTGGGTTATCGCCCATTCAGTATTTACGCTATACGCGATTAAACGGTGTTAGACGAGATTTAAAACAAGGAAAAGCGACAGAGACTGTTGGCGACATTGCCTCCCGCTGGGGCTTTTGGCATTTAG
Organism: Bermanella sp.; assembly: GCA_034110565.1. Lineage (GTDB taxonomy): Bacteria > Pseudomonadota > Gammaproteobacteria > Pseudomonadales > Oceanobacteraceae > Bermanella. The sequence continues at coordinate 19,855 of JAWUYY010000037.1, forward strand.
GGCAGTTTGCGAAGGATTATAAAAACGTGTTTGGAGAACTGCCGAGTGAGACATTAAAATAATAAACACTTCATTTATGTGCACTTAACTGAAAGCACGACTTATAACACGTTCAAACGTCATTACTCTGTTAATACAACATCACATGAATTAGTCGCTACACCTATAAACTCAGCCTATTCGTCTATAATTAACATAGTATTAATAGCCCACACGCTTAGGTTTTTATGGTTAATATTCTAACTCGTTCTATGCGCGCAATTAGCGTTCCTAGAAAAGCTGTTATTGCAGCCTATCTCTTACTCATACATTCAGCGTTGGCTATATCAGAACCATCTCCTGATGAGCCGTTATTAGTACGCCATTATCAGGTACAAGAACGCTATGAATTCGGTGCAAAACTACTGGCACTGGCGCTGTCCAAGTCAGGCCATGCATATCAAATACAGGCGCCTGAAGCACAGCTTGTGAATGAGCGCCGTGGCGATAGCATGATTATTAACGGATCACTGGATGTGTTGTGGCAATCTGTAACAAAAAAACGAGAGTCTAAAATGACTCCTATCCATACGCCTATATATCGAGGCATTCTAGGTTTACGCTTAATATTAGCCAAACATGACAAAGCTTATGCCCTTTCACAAATACGCACAAAAGAAGATTTAAGCCGCTACATGGGTGGTCATGGTGCCCATTGGGGGGATTTACCCGTATATGCAGCTAATAATTTACCGGTTAAAACCCATGTGGATTACAACTTACTTTTTAAATGGCTGACTATCGGGCGCATCGATTACTTTCAGCGAGGAATTAATGAGATTTGGTCAGAACAACAACGCTACGCCAAAGATCTCACAGTGGTAAACGAAGTCATGCTTTTCTATCCACACCCTGTCTATTTTTATGTATCGAAGCAACGAGCTAAATTAGCCAAGGATATTGCAGCAGGACTACGAGTCGCCCTTGAAGATGGCTCTTACAAAACGCTTTTTCTAGAGGAATATCAATCGATTTTAAACAAGTCGAACCTGATGAATCGACACTTAGTCATATTAAATAACCCTGCAGCACCGTCAATGAAAGCGAAAGATATGGAATGGTGGCTTCCCGCTTCTAAACTGAATAGGCCACTGGTTAAGTAAGAGAATTTAAATTTTACAGCCGCATAAAAAAAGCGCCTTTCGGCGCTTTTCATTCATACATTAAATTTAAGGGCTATTTTTTAACCCAAGTGGTCCCTTCTCGGCTATCTTGCAGCTCAATGCCTTGTGAGTCTAAGTCATTACGAATTTTATCCGCTAGGGCAAAGTCCTTGTCTTTTTTAGCCTGTACGCGTTTTTCGATCATGCCTTGAATATACGCTTCGTCTACATCAACGCCTTGCTTGAAGTAATCTTCAGGGTCGGTTTGTAGGCAACCTAATACATCTGCAAAGGTTTTTAGCAATGACGCTAGTTTATCTTTTGTAGCACTTTGAGCTTTATTAATGTGAGACACAAGGTCAAACATTACGGCAATGGCTTTAGGCGTATTGAAATCATCGTCCATCGCGGCTTTAAACTGTGTTACAAAACCGACTAGTTCAACATCAGCCAAATCTAACTCAACAGTTAGGTCGCAGCCTTTTAGAGCGTTATATAAGCGATCTAATTTGGTTTGTGCATCTTGCAGACCCGCTTGGCTATAATTAATTTCGCTGCGGTATTGCACAGAGGCCAAGAAAAAACGAATCACTTCGGCATCGTATTCTTTTAACACGTCACGAATGGTAAAGAAGTTACCTAATGACTTAGACATCTTTTCGCCATCAATGCGTAAAGCACCAGCGTGCATCCAAGTATTGGCGTAGTGCTCACCCGTCGCCGCTTCGCTTTGGGCAATTTCGTTTTCATGATGTGGGAATTTTAAATCTGGGCCACCACCGTGAATATCGAAATTATTACCTAAACAACAAGTAGACATGACTGAACACTCGATGTGCCAACCTGGGCGACCGTCACCCCAAGGACTTGCCCAAGATGGCTCACCGGGCTTGGCTGACTTCCACAATACAAAGTCTAATGGATCTTCTTTTTCTTCGCTGACTTCAATGCGCGCGCCGCTTTCTAATTCTTCTAAAATTTTGCCAGACAGTTTGCCGTAGCCATCAAATTTACGTACGCGGTAATAAACATCGCCATTAGACGCCGCATAAGCAAACCCTTTTTCGATTAAGGTATTCACCATGGCAATGATGCCCTCGATGTGATCGGTGGCTTTCGGTTCGCTATTAGGAGTTAGTACATTCAGCTTAGCGAAGTCTTCATTCATGGCATCCACCATGCGATCAACCAATACATTAAATGGCTCGTTGTTTTCAACCGCGCGATTAATGATTTTGTCGTCGATGTCGGTGATGTTACGAATATAATTCACATCGTAACCACTGTGGCGCAGGTAACGTACGATCACATCAAACGATACCATTACACGCGCATGACCCATGTGACAAAAGTCGTAAACCGTCATGCCGCAAACATACATGCCCACTTTGCCTGCTACGAGTGGTTTAAACTCTTCTTTTTGACGGGTTAACGTATTGTATATTTTTAGGGTCATAATATTTCCTGTCACACCAAGGCCCACTTAAGTCATTCACCACATTGTGGGAGGGCGTTGCGCGCGATTTCTTTAAAGCAAATTTTCTAAATTAAATGTTGTCGAGAGCAAGTGCTATGCGAACAAAGCAAGTGTTTGAGTATGCCCTCCCGCAATGCACAGGAGGGAGACCTTATAAGCACTATCAACTGACCAATGATTTATCTTCACGCAAACCAATAGTTAAGTTAAACACTGGCTTGTCGCTGCTGTGATCAAAGCGATCGGCTACGTAATAACCTTCACGCTCAAACTGAAAACCACTTTCTGGTGCAACATTGGCTAAAGCAGGCTCAATCAAACCGGTTTTTACAATCATAGATTCAGGGTTTAAACATTCCATGAAATCTTTTTTGCCACCGTCTGGGTTAGCATCTGTAAACAAGCGATCATACATGCGCAACTCAGCGCCGATAGCGTATTTACTGCTTACCCAGTGCACCACGCCTTTTGGTTTTTCACCGTCTTCTGGATCACAACCAAGCGTATTTTCAATAAGCGTGGCATTTACTTGAACAATATTACCTTCGGCGTCTTTCTCGAAACCATCTGCTTGAATCACATAACCGTGACGTAAACGAATACGTTTACCCACACAGAATTTTTTCTTGAATTTTTTGCTATATTCTTCTTTGAAATCATCGTGATCAATGAAAATCTCATTAGTGAACGGCACATCGCGCTCGCCTAACTCTGCACGGTCTTGCAAGTAAGGAACTGTTAAAGTTTCGTCATGGTCCGCTGCCATATTGGTAATAACCACTTTAAGTGGGTTAATTACACACAAAGCGCGGGGCGCATTTTGGTTTAAATCATCACGAATGAAAAACTCTAGCTGAGCAACATCCACAGTACCGTCTGTTTTGGCAACCGCTAAGCTGTCGCAGAAATTACGAATAGCTGCAGGACTATAACCACGACGTCGCATACCGCTTATAGTTGGCATACGTGGGTCGTCCCAACCATTCACTACCTTGCCTTCAACCAACGCTCGTAACTTACGTTTACTGGTGACAGTGTAGTTAATATTTAAACGGCCAAATTCATACTGGTGTGGTTCCGCGGGTGTATCTAAGTTAGCGATGAACCATTCATACAATGGGCGGTGATCAGCAAACTCTAGTGTACATACAGAGTGAGTAATGCCTTCGATAGCATCAGACTGGCCATGGGCAAAGTCATAACTTGGGTAGATACACCATTTATCACCGGTTTGATGATGAGTGGCTTTCTTAATGCGATAAATGTATGGGTCACGCATACTCATGTTCGGCGATGCCATGTCGATTTTTACACGCAGGCCACATGCACCCTCATCGAAATCACCAGCGCGCATCTTCTCAAACAAGGCTAGGTTTTCTTCAATACTACGATCACGGAATGGGCTATTTTTACCAGGAGTTTCAAAGTTACCACGGTATTCTTTAGCTTCTTCAGCAGATAGATCGCACACATAAGCTTTACCTGCGTTGATCAGGTCAAGGGCCCAAGCATGTAATTGATCAAAGTAATCAGAGGTGTAATGAATGTCACCAGCCCACTGGAAGCCTAACCAACGCACGTCATCTTGAATAGACTGTACGTATTCGTCTTCTTCTTTTTCAGGGTTGGTATCATCAAAGCGTAAATTACACTGGCCGCCAAACTCTTGGGCTAGGCCAAAGTTTAGGCAAATAGACTTAGCATGGCCTATGTGAAGGTAGCCATTTGGCTCAGGTGGAAATCGGGTCACGATATTGCTGTGCTGACCACTGGCAAGGTCTTCGCTAATGATTTTCTCGATAAAATTAACGGGTTTTGCCTTTTCTTCTGTCATTTCTTAAGCTCAATTTAATATGGCCTTGGGCGTCTCGATGCAAAGAGTGAGGAGATTTCCCCTTGCCCGCTGGCTAGAAAAATATAAAAGCCGTATTATACGCACCCTTTAAACACAAGCACATAGAAAAGGTGATCCCGTGACTCAGGTTGTATTAAAAACCAGTTTTGGCGACATTAAGTTGTCTCTAGATGCAGAAAAAGCCCCAAAAACTGTTGAAAATTTCATCAACTACGTAAAAGAGGGCTTTTACGATGGCTTAATCTTTCACCGCGTAATCGATGGTTTCATGGTTCAAGGCGGCGGTATGGAAAAAGACATGAGCCAGCGCCCTGCTACTCAAGGCACCATAGAGAACGAAGCTGACAACGGTCTTTCTAATAAAGAAGGCACCATTGCAATGGCCCGTACCATGGACCCTCACAGTGCATCTAACCAATTTTTCATTAACGTGAAAGACAATGACTTCCTTGACCACACTGGCAAAAACCCTGAAGGCTGGGGCTACTGCGTATTTGGTGAAGTAGTTGAAGGTATGGATGTGATCAATCGCATGAAAAGCGTAAAAACAGGTATGACCATGGGTCATCAAGACGTCCCTGTTGAAGCGATTACCATCGATAGCACTGAAATCGTAGAATAGTCCGGTCTATGAGCACTTGGTTTATTAGTGATTTACACCTAGCGCCAGAGGAAACTCGCATTACTGCGGGTTTTCTTGCTTTTATGTTGGAACCTCAAGCTGGTGACAGCTTGTATATATTAGGTGATTTCTTTAATTACTGGATTGGCGATGACCTGAGTCACCCCTACTCAGATCAAATACAAGACGTATTAAAGGCAACCAAAGAGCGCGGTGTCTCCCTGTATTTCATGCATGGTAATCGTGATTTCTTAATCGGCGAAACGTTTTGTGATGCTGCAGGCATGACCTTATTAAATGATCCGACGGTGATTGAGCTAGACGGTGAGCCCGTTGTATTAATGCACGGCGATAGCTTATGTACTCGTGACGATGCCTATATGGAATTTCGTCAAATGACTCGCAATCCTCAATGGCAGCAGCAGTTTCTAAGCCAGCCTGCTGAAGAACGCATCGCTTTTGCACAAAAAGCCCGTAACGAAAGCCAGTCTAGCACGGTTATGAAAGATGAAAATATCATGGATGTTACCCCATCTGAGGTAGAAGCCACTCTCAATAATTTTCATTCTACACGTATGATTCATGGTCACACCCACCGCCCTGCCATCCATAACTGGCAGTACAACGGCCAAAAACTTGAACGTATTGTACTTGGGGACTGGTACACAAAAGGTTGGTACTTAAAAGTAGATAATGGCAAATACAACTTAGTAGAGTTCGATCTACCACAAGCCTAACCACACCGTTTACACATAATAGAGGCTAGTATGATTATACGTTTACTCATGACAGCAATGATTGTATTGGCCATCGTCAAATTCTACCTGCACGACTCAAAACAAACCCAACAAACAAAACCTGCGGCTCAAGTTGAAGATATCAGAAATCAGCTAGACGAGATTCAGAGCAAACAAGAAGAGCGAAAACAAGAGCAGCTAGAAACACTTGGGCTTTAGTCTTCATCATTTACTTGAGCTAAAGCAAGTTTAAAAGGTAAAGTGTATCTATAATAAACAGTTAGATCATTAGGAGAGTCATATGATAAGCGAAGAATTCATTAGCGTACTTGGCTACTGCGGCTTAATAAACATTGGCATACTTATTTTTTGGTTTGCATCTAACATACTAGGTGGCGCAGCCGTTATTGACTTTCATACTCGCCTTTTTGGTAGCACCAGTGAAAAAATCATGCTGGTTCAATATCAATTAATGGGAATGTATAAACTGCTTAATTTTATGTTCTTCTTAGTTCCTTGGTTGGTTTTAACACTAATGAAATAAGATTTAACCAATTGATTTTATACACTTTCAAACCCAAACCGCATGCACAAAAAAGCCCTTACTGAGTCAGTGAGGGCTTGATCATTATGTCAACTTCAAAGAGCTTATGCTCTAGGTCTAGTTAGCAATTGACCTAATATCAGACATTAAAATCTAAAATATTTATAACTTTAATTGCTTCGCAATTATCTCATTCATAATTTCTCGAGTACCACCACCAATTGATAGTATTCGATTGTCACGATACAAGCGCTCTACAACACTTTCTCGCATTAAACCCATGCCACCAAATATCTGCACCGCTTCATACGTCACAAAATCACTAACATCAGTAGAAAAGTTTTTTGCCATACTGACTTGCTTAACTTGATCAATACCCGCATTCATATTAGCTGCCACGTTGTACATCATTGTTTTACTTACTTCTAATTTGGTCGCCATTTCAACAAGTTTATGTTTAATAACCTGATATTTCCCGATAGCACGACCAAATGCTTCACGTTCTTTTACATATTTATAGCACTCTTCTAGCGCCAGTTCTGATGTCATATTCGCCATGGACGTAAGCATTAAGCGTTCACTTTGAAAGTTTGTCATTATGGCAAAGAATCCAGTGTTTTCGACCCCGATCAAGTTATCAGCGGGCACTAAACAATCTTCAAAAAATAACTCTGCAGTATCAGATGCCCACCAACACATTTTCTTAAGGCTCTTACCCACATTAAAACCCGGCGTGCCTTTTTCAATCATTAACAAACTAATACCACCATAGCCGTCACCGCCAGTGCGTACTGCCACCGTATAATAATCAGCACGAACACCAGAGGTAATAAACGTCTTACTACCATTTACTTTATAAAAAACACCCTCGTCTGTCGTCACTTTTTCGGCGCGAGTTTTAATATTGGCCACATCAGAACCACCGCTAGGTTCTGTAATAGCCAAAGCGCAAATCTTATCACCTGCCAATACACTAGGCATGACTTTTTGCTTAAGCGCCTCACTGCCCCACTTAGCAATGGGTGGCAAGCCAATATCAAGCGAGCCCAAACTTGATACCAAACCGGCACTGGTGCAGCGCATAATTTCTTCTGCAAAAATTAATTTGTGAAAAACATCTGCCTTTGTACCACCGTACTTTTCATCAAAGCCAATACCTAAAAAGCCAGCATCACCTGCCATTTTATAAATTTCACGCGGGAACGTATTTTGCTCTTCCCATTCATTTATGTAAGGCAAAATTTCTTTATCAACAAAACGCTTAATACTGTCACGTAATGCGTAATGGGTTTCATCAAGGTATGGAGGTGTAACAGGAATCATGGACATAAGAGCAGCCTTATTATTATTCGTATTAATGGTTCAAACCTTGGCAAAACAACATTGATCAAGGTGAAAATGTCACAAAACACTCTAAAGTTTGGTCTAAACGACCATATATTTAATTAAAGAAAATTACATATCTGGTTCTGTTTTTTCGGGTTCAATTTCAACCAAAATCTGTCGACCTTTCACTTGATCACCCTTAGTAACTAAAATGGATTTAACCACACCATCACTATCTGATTTCATACTGTGTTCCATTTTCATAGCCTCAAGCACGACTAATGTTTGACCTTTTATGACTGCTTGACCGTCTTCAACCAATATATCAATGATGCCGCCATCCATACTGGCTTTAATCAAGCCACTGCCTGCCGCATCAACAGCTATTGCAGGTGCATGAGTTATATCCTCAACAAACACACAACCTTCATGAGTATCGAGATAAACGCCATTTTTATAAAACGCAAAGCTTAGCGTTCTGGCAACACCGTTCTCACTATAACGAATACTTTGATCATCGAAGATATTCAAAGTAACGTTAAAGTCATCATCTCCCGCTTTCAGTAAAAATGTCTTCTCTTGGCTGTTAACCACATTTACTGCCGCCTTATGCTTATCGTTCACACAAAGTAAATCAAACCAAGTAGGCGCTGGATTGGAATTACGCCAAAAGCCACGTTCCTGTACATCTGAATTACTTTGCGCAGATTTTAAATAAAATAACCACGCAGCCATAGCTTGTTGCATAGATGTTAACGGGTGAGGGATTAAAGACTCATCATCATGGAACGAGGTCTCAATAAATGCTGTTGTTGCACCGCCACTAGCAAATACGTCATGTTGTAAAATATTAAATAAGAAGCCACGATTACTATGCACACCCAGCAACTTAATATTCTTCAAAGAGGCCATTAAACGTCGGCGAGCCTGATCACGGTTATCACCAAAAGCGATAACCTTAGCCAACATAGGATCATAAAACGGTGTAATGGTTTGACCAGTTTGAATACCAGCATCCATTCTTAATCCATCACCTTGTGCGTATTCCCAGTTCAATATCTCACCAGTTTGCGGCATAAAACCTAACGCAGGATCTTCTGCATATAGACGCACCTCCATGGCATGCCCTTTAATTGTGACCTCTTCCTGTGTTTTAGGTAAAAGGCCACCCGCTGCAATTGTTAGCTGCCAGGCCACCAGATCAACACCAGTCACCAATTCGGTAACTGGGTGCTCTACTTGCAAGCGGGTGTTCATTTCAAGGAAGTAAAAGTTGCCAGCGTCGTCGGTTAAAAACTCAACCGTGCCGGCCCCAACATACTCACAGGCAAGGGCTGCACTCACAGCGGCTTGACCCATTTTTTGTCGCAGCTCAGCATTAACAAATGGAGACGGGGCTTCTTCTACTACCTTTTGGTGGCGACGCTGCACAGAGCAGTCGCGCTCACCTAAATAAATGCAATTACCATGTCGGTCGGCAAAAATTTGAATTTCAATATGACGAGGGCTAATCACCGCTTTTTCTAAAATAATTTCATCGCTACCAAACGCATTTAATGCTTCTGATTTAGCCGTTTTTAATTGTTCTAAAAATTCAGTTTCTTTATGTACCAAACGCATCCCACGACCACCACCACCGGCTGCCGCTTTCACCATAATTGGATAACCAATTTTTTTAGCTTGGGACAATAGAATTTTTTCATCTTGCTCTGAACCTTCATAACCTGGAATACACGGCACATTGGCTTTGATCATTTCGATCTTGGCTAAGCGTTTATTCCCCATTAATTCAATGGCTTTTGGATCAGGTCCAATAAAGGTAATACCTTCCGCCTGACACGCGGCGCAAAAGTCTGTATTTTCTGATAAAAACCCATAACCTGGGTGTACCGCTTGTGCGCCTGTTTTTTTACAAGCTTCAATTATTCTTTCAATCACTAAATAGCTTTGATTAACTTGAGCGGGGCCAATACATACAGCCTCATCTGCAAAAGCAACATGAGGTGCGTCTGCATCGGCTTCACTGTATACAGCAACGGTTTCATAACCCATTGCCTTTGCGGTTTTTAATACACGCAATGCAATTTCACCACGGTTTGCCACTAATACTTTTGTAAATTCAGCCATGTTGTTTCTCCTACCTCAAACCAATCGTGTTACATACAACGTAAATTATTATTTTTCGGGCTGTATACGGCTTACTTGTTGGCGATTTCATGGTCGCCTGCAAGCAGCCTCTTATAATTAACTAAGCGTTCCATGGCGCGGGTTTCTTTTGAATAAACGCCATGGTTCCGCTAACCCCTTCTGCACCCTGCACCGCTTTACTAAATGCCTGCGCGGCTTCGTCAATCAACTCAGATGCGTCGTGTTCTGCTGCTTTTAAAATCAACTGTTTCGTAACAGCATTTGCATGTGGTGCACAGGACTTAATTTGATTCAAAGTTCGCTCTAAAATCACATCAAGCTCGGTGTCATCTTTTGCAAAAAAATGACTAATACCTAATTTAACAGACTCCTCACCACCAAAACGCTCACCTAACAAGGCTAAGCGGCGGGTTTGCGTTAAACCAATACGCTTCACCACAAACGGAGCAATCTGCGCGGGAGGAATACCTAAACTGGTTTCAGGTAAACCAAACTTTGCAGTAGACGTTGCAATGGCCACATCACTGACACACGCCAAACCAAAGCCGCCACCTAATACCGCCCCTTCTAGCACTGTAATCACAACTTGTGGAATGTGATTCATTTTTAAAATCAATTGGCCAAATTGTTTATTTAAATCAAAGTAAGGATCACTTTCAATTTTGGCCACAGCGGATCGAGCGCTGGCCATATCTTTAATATCACCACCTGCACAAAAATGTCCGCCTTCGCCACGTACGATCACAGCACGCACTGATAAGTCATCTTCAAGTGCACTTAAAACTTGTGACAATTCACCTACCATGTTCAAACTCATGGCATTACGAGCTTGTGGACGGTTCAAGGTTAGATGCAGCACCCAAGGAGCTTGCGCATCTCGTTCTAACTTAATACAGGTGTAAGCTTGCTCTAGCATGATGAATCCTGTTTTTACTCTTCACTTTTCTGACAATAATTACTTCAATTTTATTAGAAGTATTAACTAGACAGCTCAGGCTTATGTACTTTCAGCGTCAGCCAAGCAGCCCATTGCTTTTACTTCATTTTTTTAGGCAGGATATCCATATACTTACAAATAATACCCAACATAATTTCATCTGCCCCGCCCCCAATAGACGCTAAACGACCATCACGATAAACCTGTGAAATTGGGTTATCCATGGTAAAGCCCATGCCACCCCAATATTGCAAACAGCTGTCTGCTACTTCACGAATCAGGCGACCGCCTTTTAATTTACACATTGACGCAAGCTTGGTGACATCTTGTTTTTGAATCATTAATTCTGTGGCGCGATAGGTTAATGCCCGTAAAGCTTCGATTTCAGTTTGCAGTTCAGCTAAACGAAAATGTATAGATTGATTATTAATAAGTGGCTGACCAAAGGTTTTACGTTCACGCGTGTATTCAATGGTTTTCTCAACACATTGCTCAAGAGTGATCAATCCACTGGCTGCTCCCCACAAACGCTCTTCCTGAAACTGCAGCATTTGCAGCATAAAGCCTGTGCCTTCTGCACCAATACGATTACGCTGAGGGACACGTACATCATCAAAGTATACGGGGGCTGTATCACTTGAGCGCATTCCAATCTTATCGATTTTTTCACCGACGCTTACACCCTTAGTATTGGCAGGAACAATAATTAATGACTTGTTTTTATGCGGTTTATCATCACTGGTGTTGGCCAGTACACAAAAGAAATCTGCTTGTGTAGAGTTAGTGATCCACATCTTTGAACCATTGATAATATAATCATCACCATCTTTTTTTGCGGTGGTTTTAAGACCTGCAACATCAGAACCCGCACCGGTTTCAGATACGGCAATAGCGGCTACATATTCACCTGTAATCGACGGCACTAAAAATTCTTGCTTCAACTCATGGCTGCCAAATTTTTCAATCGCTGGTGTTGCCATATCGGTCTGTACGCCAATAGATAAAGGCACGCCACCACAAGTGGCATAGCCTAGGGCTTCAGCTGCATAAATATTATAAGAGTGGTCTAAACCCATACCACCGTACTTCTCACTTTTATTAATACCCAAAAGACCGAGGTCACCCATTTTTTTGAATACTTCATGGGCCGGAAAAGCACCTGATTTTTCCCATTCGGCTACGTTTGGGTTCACTTCATTTTCAATGAAGTTTTTCATGGTACGGAATATTTCTTTATGTTCGTGTGTAATAAGCATGTTGTTATCCTTAAAAAATTATAAAAAATGGTATTTACAAACGGGCCACGCCGAATGAGTTTGGTTGTAATGTACGCGCCTGCGCTTCTTTACAAATACTCAAACAATAACCTAATACTCTGCGGGTATCGCGTGGATCAATAATGCCGTCATCCCATAAACGCGCGGTACCAAACAAACTGGTTGAACCCGCATCTAATTTTTGTGCGGTGGCCAACTCAATGGTATCAAGTACTTTAGGGTCAGGTTCCATGCCCATTTTTCGCTGTTTATCTTCGGTCACAATACGTAAAACCTTACCCGCTTGTGCACCACCCATTACTGCGGTTTTGCTGTTTGGCCATGCAAAGATAAATCGTGGATCTAACCCTCGACCACACATAGCATAGTTACCTGCACCATATGATCCGCCCACATTTATACTAATTTTTGGCACCTTGGCATTGGCAACAGCTTGGATCATTTTAGAACCATGTTTAATTACACCATTTTGCTCACTTTGCGTGCCCACCATAAAACCTGTGGTGTTATGGATGAATAAAAGTGGTGTATTACTTTGCTCACACAGTTGAATAAACTGAGCGGCTTTTGCAGCACCTTTGGGAGTAATAGGACCATTATTACCAATAATACCCACTGCATTGCCTTCGATTTTTATTCGTCCGCAAACCGTTTGATTATCGTATTCATTTTTAAAATCTAAAAATTCAGAGCCATCTGCAATACGCGCTAAAATTTCACGTACATCGTAAGGCTGTCTCGCATCAGCAGGCACCACTCCTAATAATTCATCAGGGGAATAAAGTGGTTGCTCATATACATTGTGCTTTAACGCACTGGCATCCACTTGATCATTCCAAGGTAGGCTTTGCATGATTTCACGAGCTATTCGAATACCATCTGCATCATCTTCGGCTAGGTATTCAGCGGTGCCTGCAGTTTGAGCATGCATCTCAGAACCACCAAGCTCTTCATCTGTAGCAATCTCACCTGTAGCGGCTTTTAAAAGTGGCGGGCCTGCTAAAAACATTTTGGCTTTACCACGAACCAGAACCACCCAGTCAGACAAACCAGGCTGATACGCTCCACCGGCGGTAGCATTACCATGCACCACTGTAATTTGCGGCAAGCCTTGTGCGGACATACGGGCTTGATTGGCAAATGCTTTTGCACCTTTTACAAAAATATCTGTGGCATAATTTAAGTTGGCGCCACCGCTTTCTGAAAGACTAACGACCGGTAAATTATTTTCTTGGGCAATTTCTTGAATACGCAATGACTTATCTAAACCAGCAGGTGAAATTGTCCCGCCTTTAATAGCGCAATTATTCACCACTATCATGCAGCGAATATTCGCCACGTAACCAATACCTGCGATAATACCGCCACCGGCTCCGCTACCATCTTTATCGTCATACATTTTATAACCAGCAAGCGCCATGATTTCTAAAAACGGCGAACCTGCATCCAATAAACGATTTAAACGTACGCGTGGTAATAATTTATTACGTTGAATGAATTTTTCAGTGCTTGCCAATTCTTTTTCAATGACTTTTTGTTCAATAGCACGAAACTCATCAATGCATTTGTGCATAAAGTCGCCATTGGTTTTAAACTCAGTGCCATGAATATCAATTTCGGATTGCAATACGGGCATAATTACGGCTCCTGTTTATCTTTATTATTTTGTTGCAATACATCTGGTATCACTGCACGGTGAAAACCATTATATGGCGCATTATTTTTCGCCTTTGGCAGTGGCCACATGCGGTTACCTAAAGAAGCAGCCCCATCAATGCGTAAAGTTGAACCACTAACAAATGCGGCAGCTTCACTGAGTAAAAAGCTCACAGCGCCGCTCACTTCAGATTCTGTGCCCATACGAGATAATGGTACCGCTTGCTCTAACTTAGGAATAATGGCTTTAAAAGCGCCTTCATAGGTATCCATACCGCTTGAGATAATCCAACCCGGTGCAATGGCATTTACACGCACACCTGACTGCCCCCATTCAAATGCGGCTGTCTTAGTAAAGTTTTCCATGCCTGCTCGTGCCGCACCTGAGTGCCCCATGCCTGGCATACCACCCCACATGTCAGCAATAATATTGACGATACTGCCACCGGTTTTCACCATGGACTGGTTGTACACTTCGCGGGCAAACAAAAAACCACCCACTAAATTCGTACGCACAACGGTTTCAAAGCCTTTTTGATTAATAGCAGCAAGCGGCGCCGGATACTGGCCACCTGCATTATTAAGCAGGCCACTAATTGCACCATGCTTTTCTTTAATGGCTTTTACGGTGGCTTTTACAGAATCTTCTTCACGAATATCACATGTCCAATAATCGGCACTGCCGCCGTCTTCGGTGATTTCGGCTTGTACCTTTTGTAGCTTGTCTTCTTTGCGACCAATTAAAACCACATGAGCACCAAGGTGGCTTAATTCATGGGCACAGCAGCGACCAATGCCACTGCCGCCGCCTGTTACTACCATAACAGTATTGGTAAATAGACCCGGTTTGAACACGCTGTTATATGACATTTGCCTTCCTTTACGACGTTGCAGGGACTTGATTTCACCCCAACACACTCTATTTTCATTCAATAAACCCACACTACCAAGCAAGCGCTTGGTTTACAATACCAGATGTTTCATAAATAATGGCCAAATATGACAACTTTTAAGGAACACACCGTGGATTCAGTACTAACTGAGCTTGTCTCCTCAGGTAAAATCACCGACCCGCAAAGCGCGAAAGGTCGCTTAATGCGTGCCGCGGCGCATTTATTCAAAACAAAGGGTTATGAGCGCACTACCGTACGTGAGCTAGGGGCCGCAGTCGGTATTCAATCGGGGAGCTTGTTCCACCATTTCAAAAGCAAAGAAGCGATATTGCTATGCGTGATGGAAGAAACCATTATCATTAATATTGCTCGTATGCATGAGGCACTCCAACATGCGCAAAGCGCTGAAAATAAATTATTAGCTTTAATCACTTGTGAGTTGGCGTCTATTCATACAGATACTGGAGAAGCCATGGGCGTTTTGGTTTATGAATGGCGCAGTCTTGGCGAAGATAAACAAAAATACATCCTGCAATTGCGTGATGAATACGAAAGCCTTTGGTTAAGTACAATTGAGCAAGGCAAAAAAGAAGGCCTAATTGAACACGATGGATTTATATTAAGACGATTGCTAACTGGCGCCATTGGTTGGACTACGACCTGGTATCGCCCTGACGGCAATCTCACTTTAAACGCTCTTGCCAAGCAAACACTTAAACTTGCTATCAAATAATCCTGTTTATTTCTTAAGCAAAAAACTATTTATTTTTTCATTTTTTTAATGGGGAAACTTTCCCCATTAACTCTTTTTATACCTATCTAAAACCTCAAATATTGTTTTACATCAGCTTTTTTCTTGTTAAATAATAATAAGTCGCTTTGCGCCAAACAATTGATTTAGATCACTCGTACCATTTTAAACTTCCCTAATATGCAGAAAAACCCACGGGAAATCTAAGGAAACCCCATGATAAAAAAACTAAACGCCCCTGTTCTTTTAATTTCTTCTGCAATGCTATTAAGTGCACCTGCCATGGCCTATGAGGCTGGCGATATTTTACTGCGTGTCGGTACGGCATCTGTAAACCCTGAAAAGAAATCAGATGACATTGATCAAGTTGCAGGCCAAGCAATTAAAGTAAACGACAATACTCAATTGGGTATTTCTGCTACTTATATGATCACCGATAACATTGGCATTGAAGTATTAGGAGCCTCACCGTTCACGCATGATATTACAGCAAGAAACGGCACTCTTGGCGCACCCGGCGCAGACATTGGTGAAGTGAAACACCTGCCACCAACCATTAGTGCGCAGTATTATTTTATGGACAAAACGTCTGCAATTCAGCCATACCTTGGTGGCGGCTTAAATATCACGGTGTTCTTTGATGAAAAAGCAGGTAAAGATGCAAAAGCACTAGGCTATGACAAACTGTCATTAGATGAATCTTACGGCTTGGCGGTTCAAGCTGGTATTGATTACACTATTAACGACAAGATGTTTGTGAACGCCTCAGCTATGTATGCAAAAATTGGCACCACAGCAACCCTTACCGGTACGGCTGGCGAGCTAAATGTTGACTACGATTTAGATCCAATGGTTTACCGCGTAAACTTTGGTTATAAATTCTAATTAACACCCTAAATTTGATGCCCGCTTACCGCGGGCTTTTTTGTGTCTGGCATAAAAATACGGTTATATCTAACAACGGTGACATTCCCCTTTTCAAATTGTTAAGATGGCTGCGTTTTTCTATATATTGAGTATTCCCATGAAAACGGCCATATCTCTTTTTACCCAGTTCTTCATATTAGGTTGCACCAGCTTTGGCGGCCCTGCGGCTCACCTTGGCTATTTTAGAACCGTCTTTGTGGAACAGCGCAAATGGTTATCTGATAGCGAATACAGCCAACTCATTGCATTAAGCCAGTTTTTACCGGGACCAGGCTCTAGCCAAGTAGGCTTTGCCATTGGATTAAAAAAAATGGGGCTATTAGGCGGCATACTCGCTTTTATTGGTTTCACTCTACCTTCTTTTATTATCATGCTGGTCATCGCCCTTGGTTTAAGCGAATTCACAAATACACCTTTTGCCATTGAACTGATTAGCGTATTAAAAATATTCGCCGTATTTGTGGTTCTGGATGCTGTACTAGGCATGGCCAAAAACTTCTGCAACACCACCACCACAATCATGCTTGCCACCCTGACCGCATGTGCCATTTGGTTAGTTCCTAACCCATTTATACAAATTCTTTGTCTTATTATCGCCGCCGCTTATGGCAGCATGGCGTTAAAGCAAGACACGACAAACACCACTAGCAATGACACAAACATAAGCTGGTGGCCATTAATCCTATTTATTAGCTTATTTGTTTTGATTTTAAGTGGTGTGCTGCCCTTACCTGAATTATTTGAACAAACCTTTATTGCAGGTAGCCTCGTATTTGGGGGAGGTCACGTAGTATTGCCATTACTGCAAGATTACTTTGCTGCTAGCGTTGGCGATAATGCCTTTATCACCGGTTATGCTGCAGCCCAAGCGGTTCCCGGGCCTATGTTTACCTTCGCCACTTATTTAGGCGCTTTATCACACCCGCAAGCTTGGCTGGGTGCCCTAATTGCCACTGCTGGTATATTTTTACCCGGTTTTATTTTAATTCTAGCCCTGCATCAACATTGGAAAGTCATTGCACAGAAGCCTAAGGTCGCAGGACTAATCACTGGCGTAAATGCTGCCGTTGTGGGGCTTTTATTTGCAACCCTTTATGACCCTATATTTACATCAGCCATTCATGGCAAAGAAGACATGGCATTAGCTGCCGTGGGTTTTGTATTATTGCGCTTTGTTAAACTACCTATTCTTTGGATTTTATTATTAGCCGTACTAGTAAGTGCTGTTAAAACATGGCTGATTTAGCTTATTCTTAAGTAACTATTGTTCATCATATTGCAATAAAGCGTAGCCAAGCTGTGCTTTTCATTTAAAAAACAAAGAGACGCCTTATGAAATATATAATTTTGTCACCAAGTCTCTTATTGCTTAGC
This sequence comes from Bermanella sp., assembly GCA_034110565.1. GTDB lineage: Bacteria > Pseudomonadota > Gammaproteobacteria > Pseudomonadales > Oceanobacteraceae > Bermanella. Next base: position 37,521 of record JAWUYY010000037.1, read on the forward strand.
GTCTTATTATCGGTACAAGCATTTGCCTACAACTGCCCAACTGACCCTAACACTCCTGCAATTCGTTATTTAGGGGTTGGCGCGTTGGATATTCATTATCAAGGACAACGAGTCCTTACTGATCCTTTTTATAGTCCCCAATCATTCTGGGATATTTTAAGCTTTACCCCTTACACACCGAATAAAACACAAATTGAAATGGTTCTTGGGCCAGCTAATCACAATGTGAACAATGTATTGATTGGCCATGGCCATTACGACCATGCCGCAGATGCACCTGCCATAGAAGATTATTTATCGCAAGATGCAAAAATACTGAGCAGCCAAAGTACTCAATTTTTATTGAATAGCAAAATGCACTCAATAAATACTAAAGGCCTTACGGAAAAAGAGTTTGGCCAATGGCAACCCATAGCTAACGGCTGGATGCGAGTCATGGCAACACCATCTGAGCACGCGCCACAAGCCTTAGGTATTAATTTATTCCCCCACATACACAACCACGACCTAGACGAAGCTCCTAAGTATGTTTGGCAGTGGTCACAAGGCATTAATATAAATTGGATAATTGATTTTTTAGCCTATAAAAACAGCGAGCAAGTTGCACAAAGAATTTTTTTGCAAACCTCAGCATCGGCCTTCCCTGTTGGGCTACCGAACATCAAAGATGACGTCAAATTTGATAAGGTATTTTTAGCGGCAGCATCATTTGATCACGTCGATAATTATCCAACTGGTTTAATTAACAAACTTAAACCAAGTGAGATCATTTTTATTCATTGGGAGAATTTCTTTAAACCTTGGTTTGAACAACCTGAGGCATTAAGCTTAATTGATTTTGATAAGCTTATGAGCAACAAAACCCTAGCAGACCGTGCAAAAGATGCGTTAATCGGTCAACCCGGATTTTGTTATTAGATCTTAACTTTAAGCATCAGAGCCTGATTGAAAATCAGCCTCTTGCTTTAATTGCTTAAGTAATCGAGCCGGTAAATTATTAATCGTCAGGCTATTACTTTCTTTATTAAATTGTACATCACTCCCTAAAGCCATGGCTGAAAAGCTCAACGTTACATCCTTATTTTTACCACTATAACGTATGTAATTTTTTAAACTTTTGCGGTCAGGGATGAATTCAGTTTTTTCAACCACTTCAGCTTCAGTTTGCTCAGGATTAGCTTGGCGAATTTCCTGACGCTTTTGCTGCACAAACTGCTCAAATTTCTGTGGTGCTTGTCCATCTAATTCATTGGATAACGCTTTAAACTCTACCGCTGCGCCGTATTTATCTTGCTCCATGCAGAACTCAACCACTTTTGTTCGGGTTTCGTTAGCTTGCTCTTCTGGCAATTCCTTAGTGTAAGCCTCAACGATCTTCAAAAACTCTTGGGTTTCCTGCTCAACATTGACCGAATCACTAAAACCAGTGAACTCAAAGAATACATTTTGAAACGCTTTTTCACCACGACCATAGCTAAAGCTCAAATATTTTTTAGCATCCCCCTGCTGCAAGGCAGTGGTGTCTAAACAAAGAGCAAAACCTGTATTGGAGAAATCAATATAACGGGTTTCGATTAATTCACGATTTTCATCTAATGCTACATTGGATTTTTCACGTAAGTGATAAACATAAAAACGATCCCCATCAGCCAATTGTTCGGCCATAAAGGCTAAATAGCCATCGACTTCTAACTGAGTATTATCGAACTTCTCGCAGAATAATTTGGTTAAGCGCTGAGTTAGCGACACGAAAGATTGTTTATTATTCAACCAATCGAGCATTAAACCTTTAAACTGAGGAGCTTCAGGACCAAATTCGCCGTAACGCTTACTGGCACGGCCGATAAAGATATTGCGTAACTGGGCCATCACCTTGGCCGCTTGGTCTTCTTGAAAATCATCTTTTTCTGAGCACTTAATCAAGGCCCCTGCGGCCTTAGGGTCTTTATCAATTTGATGAGTAATAAAGTGGGTAACAGGCATAAATCACAACATACATTAAATAGGTTGGCAGATTCTATCACACCACTTGTGACGTGGCTCAGATATGGCTAAAGTTGGCCATCTTTGTTATCCAGCTGATGAAGCCAAATATGCAACATTTATACAGCGCATTTAGAACCCTGATGAACCCGGGCTACCGCAAATATATTCTTATTCCACTTGTGGCCAACTTGATTCTATTTGTCATCCTAACTGGAATATTAGTGACGTTATTTTCAGATGTCATAGACATTGCCTTAAATTACATCCCTAGCTGGCTCCATTTTATGGCATGGATGTTTTGGCTGGTCTTTGGCTTGGCTCTACTGGTTTTATATGGCTTAAGTTTCACCTTTATTACCAATTTAATAGCAGCCCCGTTTAATGGATTATTAGCCGAAAAAATTCAGCGCGACAATGGTATCCCCATGCCTGAAGGGGAAACCATGACGCATATTATTATGCGTACACTTTGGCGCGAGATAGTTAAGCTCAGTTATTTTATCAGCTATGGCTTAGGTGTTACTCTCATACTGCTGCTGCTAAGCTTTATTCCATTTGTAAACTTAGTTGTACCTGTATTGGCCTTTATGTGGGGGAGCTGGTGCATTGCTATTCAGTATCTAGATTATGGCGCAGATAACTGCCAGCAAGATTTCAACGATTTAAGAAAACTCGCCAAACGCCCTACTTTTCATACCTTTAGCTTTGGCGGCACCGTGACACTACTAAGCATGATTCCGGTTGTTAATATTTTTGTCATGCCCCTTGCGGTGGCCGCTGGCACACAATTTTGGATCAAGGATATTTACCCGCTAATGATTCAAGAGAAACAAATCAAACAGGGATAAAAAAGCCACACATTGAAGTAGGTAATAATCACTCTATCATTACTGCTTCCAAGCCAATAAAGATTGGAACTTTAGATTAATTAGATCACTTTGACGGCCTTTGACTAAGTAAGTCATCATTGTCGCAAATTTGTCATATTTAATTCCCACAATAAGAGGTAAATTAAAACTAAAACCCAGTCAGGACACTTCATGGAACATGAAACCTTACTCAACAAAGCCCCATCACTGCTTTCGCTGTATACAAGAGCATTATTAAAGCGTCCATACACATTAACGCGACCTGATGCTATTCCCCCTTTAGTTCTACACACAACGATTAATCAAGCCCAATTATCTCAATACAATAAGTTATGCCAAATTACGCCACAAGAAAACATCTTGCCGCCCTTTTTTCCACAAGTACTAGCGTTTAAGCTGCACCTAGAATTACTGCTTAATAAGCAGCTGCCTTTTCCGGTTATGGGCCTAGTGCACCGCGATAATGATGTGGAATACTTCAGTCCGCTTTATGCAAGTGACACACTGAAAATAAAAGTGGGTTTACATGAGTACAAAGAAGTCAAAAAAGGCATTAACTGCACGCTTATCACACAGGTATATGTCGATGAACAACTAAAGTGGCAAGCCACAAGCACTTACTTTTATCGAAGTAGCAAACCCTTAGTTGCTAAACACAAATCGACTAAAAATAAAAAAATAATAGATAAGCCCAGTAATCTGTCTATTTGGTTTTTAAACGCCAACCTGGGTCGCCAATACGCAAAGATCACCGGGGATTTAAACCCAATCCACCTTTATCGCCTTACTGCTAAATTATTTGGCTTTAAACAGACTATTATTCACGGCATGTGTATGGCCGCTAAAGCCACAGCACACGCTCAGTCTGAACACCCTAGCCTCCCAATGCATATCTATATTGAATTCAATAAACCGATTTACCTGCCTAGCAAGGTAGCTTTCATACAAACAGCTCAAGACTTCAGTATTTGCCCTATACTTGAGCAACAAGTCATAGACAGCCCTATGTTAAGTGGTAAGTTAGAAACTAATATGAGGTTGCGGGACTCCAACGCCGTGTAAATAACATCCATTAGAGGCCACCATGAAATTCATCTTAATACTAACCATGCTATTTAGCGTACTGAGTGTCGCTGAACCTCTGCGTAGCGCTGACAATCAAGCGCGAGACAAATACCGTCACCCCACGCAAACCCTTGCATTCTTTGATATAAAGCCACATAACAAGGTGATAGAAATATGGCCTGGCGGCGGTTGGTATTCTGAAATTCTAGCCCCTATGCTATTTGATGAAGGTACCTTGATCGCAGCACACTTTCCGATTGACTCACCGGTTGAATATTTCAGAAATAGCCGAGAAAAGTATGAAGCTCGTATTCAGCAGCAACCTGAGTTTTCAAAGATACAACTCGCCAACTTTGCACCACCAACATTAACCAACATAGCTGAAAAAGGTTCTGTTGATCGAATTTTAACCTTTCGAAATGTACATAACTGGATGAGAAATAAAGGCGAGCAAGCAGCATTTAATAGTTTTTATAAAGCACTAAAGCCAGGTGGTATTTTAGGGGTTGTAGAACATAGAGCACCAAAAGATTTCACCTTAGATCAAATGATTCAGTCAGGGTATGTCACAGAAGCTTATGTTATTGATCTAGCGAAAAAAGCAGGTTTCAAACTACTGGCAAAATCTGAAGTTAACGCCAATAAAAAAGATACAAAATCCTATTCTAAAGGCGTGTGGACACTCCCCCCTAGCTTGCGTCTTGGCCAAAAAGACAAGCAAAAATATTTAAACATAGGGGAAAGCGATCGAATGACCCTAAAGTTTGTAAAATAATATTACTTCAATTGGATTTCTATCCCTTGGCGAATAAGATTCATTTTACAAAAATTACCACCAGTTAACTTGGCGACTAAATCTTCAGGACCCAATAACTGGTGAGTAATGTCATCTAGGCTCAAACCTTTTTTACTTAGGGTTTGGGCTTTTTCACAGGTATCCAGAATATTATCCAACTTTGCTTGTAAGGCTATTTTGCCATCCTCCACTACACCACCATGCGGGCAAAACAGCGTTTTAAAATCAAGTTTTAAAACCTTTTCAATACTTTGCAAAAGCTGCTCTAAATTCTCATCGCTACGCAACATTTTAAGCTTTCTTGCAATGAACAGATCACCGCTAAAAAAATATCCCTGCTCAGGCAAAAAGAAACAGGTTAAATCCTTGGCATGGCCTGGCGTATGTATGGGAATAATTTTGCTGCCATCGGCTAGGGTTTCTTCTTCGCCAAGTGTTTGGGTCTTAACCGGCACCAAAGAGCCCCATACCACTTTTTGTAAAAAAGGGGTCTTATAACCGTTAGCCAATTTTTCTTGGGCTAACGCAGGCGCTTTAGGTAATACACCATGCTCTAGGGAGATTCGATGGGCGTTACCACTATGGTCTTCATGATGATGTGTGAGCAGTAATTGCTCAACGGGCTGTGATGACAAAAAATGTTTAACATGACGCCACTGATTACTCGGCCCAGTATCAATTACCGTTTCACCTAAGCGATACACAATAAACTGAGTGTTAATGCCTTGATTTAATCGTCCAACTTTTGCACCGCTTACCCGTTCAAATTCATAAGTTTTACGTATGGGCATAATGTATTCCTAAAAGTTATGAGTAGATCATGCCAAACGTGAACTGGATTACAATCACACAATAAATCCAATTAACTGGTAATACCGCTCAAAGCAAATCAGCCATTCTCTGCTAAAGTGAAATTAAGTCATAAAACAGGTCGGCCCATGTTTTACATGCCAAAATCCAGCTTAGAGCTAACATTTGATCTTATTCGCCAAGTACAGCCTAGCCTTGCTTTAAAAGTTCGCAACGCAACACTGGAACCTTGCCTAGACAAAGACCAAAAACGCATTGCGATGAACATCAGCGAAGAAGATATATTTGTCATCGTCAATCAGTTAATGCTGGTCGAAAATCAAGCTCGTATGGGCGCAAAAGCCGACAAAGGTCGTCAAATCCTAGCCAGTGCACTTATCGCCGATTGGCTTACCCTCAATATTGACAATTAAGCACTCAGTCAACCCCTCTCGACCTGCTCAACTCATAGATTAAATCAGAACCTTATAGAGATAACGGTATAAAATAACGGTGTGTTTTTAAACATTTTATCCACAAACACACAATCATATGATTCAAAAAAAGATAACGGTATAATAAGCTGCTAGAAAAGGAGCTCCAATGACACCAGAGCAAGCTGCAATCTGCCCTTTATGCCTGCAAAATAATGCGTGTGATGTAAGCAACCCGCTGGGCTGCTGGTGCATGCAAAAAGAAATCCCTAAGGCACTCATAAAAAAAGCTCAAGCTTTGCAGCAAGAGCCTCGTTGTATTTGCCAAAATTGTATCGAGCAATATCTAAATAATCACCATTAAAACTAAGCCGCTTGATGTGCTGTTTCTTGTGATTCTTCTGGCCCCCAGATTATGCCCTTCACACCCTCTTCAGCCAGTCTCAAATAGCGCTCTTCAACACTATCGCGGCGCACTTTCAGTGTCGGTGTAATCAAACTGGATTCAACCGTCCAAGCAAGCTGGGTGACAACCACACAATCCAAGCGCTCATGATGTTCTAACTGGGCATTTATTTTTTCTAAGTGTGCAGCAATAGACGCTGTCAGCTCAGCCTTATTTAAACCACGGGCTGTTTCAGACAATTCAACAACCGTTAATGGCTGATTACGACCAGACCCCATCACGCATGCTTGTTCAATGGCTTCATGTGATACCAACAACCCCTCAATAGGAGCTGGGGCAATGTATTTACCTTTGGTGGTTTTGAATAATTCTTTTACGCGACCTGTAATGCGTAAAAACCCTTGGGCATCTACTTCACCTTTATCACCTGTACGGTAATAACCATCTAAAAAAGCTTCTTTGGTTTTTTCTTCATCTTTATAATACCCCTGCATCAGTGCTGGGCTTTTAAATAATATCTCGCCTTGCTCACTGATTTTTAACTCATTCTGAAAAAACGACTTACCCACGGCGCCTATGCTTCTTTGTCCTGGCAGACTCAAAGTACCGTAACACAGGTTTTCCGTCATGCCGTAACCTTCCATCACAGGTAGATCAATTCGGTCAAACCATTCGAGTAATGCTTTGGGCATGGGCGATGCACCACAGCCACATAAACGAGCTTGGTCTAAACCCAAGCCTTTCTTAATTTTGTTTTTAATTAACGTTGAAATAATCGGAATTCTTAACAGCATATCCAATTTTTTCTGGCCGCCTATTTTACCTAATATACCTTCTTGGAATTTAGACCAAAGCCTTGGCACAGCGAAAAACAAGGTTGGCTTCACACTTGCGATATTATCAGCAAAGCTATCAAGTGACTCCACAAACGAAATACTGAACCAGCCGTAAAAACTTTGCCCTTCAACAATCATACGTTCAGCAACATGGGCTAAAGGTAAAAAGGAAATAGCACGGTCAGTACTTTTTATACCCACTTGCTCAACAAAATTATTGGCTGCAAACGCAAATGCTTTATGAGTATGAACCGCACCTTTAGGCTGCCCCGTGGTACCGGATGTATAAACCAGAGTCATAATCTCGTCTAACTGTGCCATATGAGGCTTAAAGTCAGTGCTTGCAGCCTTATTCACTAAATCATCCCATTGATAGGTAACATCACCTGAATAAAACGGGAAACCAATTGTGGTAAAGCCTGTAGGAATACTTTCAATAACATCTTTATCATTATCATGCTTGCCAACAAATAAAAGCTTCGCTTCGCTGTGTTCAAGCACATAATGCACATTCTTTTTAGATTGCCCAGGATACAAAGGCACAGACACAGCACCTGCCATCATGATGGCCAAATCAGCGATAATCCATTGCGCACAATTTTTAGACCAAAGAGCAACCTTATCGCCTTTATCTATGCCTAATTGTACTAACTGATACGCCATATTACGTGCTAACACTTCAACCTCAGTCCAGGTTAACTCTTGGAAAGCCCCATTAATAGGTTGGCGTAAATACACACGATTAGGTTGTTCTTCAACGGCTTTGTAGAAAGCAGCTAGCGGGCTGAGCATAGGCACCTCGGCTGTCTATTGACATTTTATGTTGTTATTTTTATCCCCAACAATAGACCATATAGCAGCATTGATGTCTAGGTTATCTGCTGCAAGTATAATCAGCTTTGTGTATGCTTGACGCATTTAGTCAATAAATACAATTATTTAGCTGGGTGTTATGAGCATATTAGAATTTTCAATACCCTATCACTATGTCAAAGCGGCTCTGCGTGGGCCTCAATCTAAAGATATTGATATCAATGCGCTTTTGACGCGCTCCGGAATATTGCAAGACGTATTACACGAGCCTAAGGCCCGAGTAACCGCTAAGCAATACGCACAATTAATTCAAAATATTTGGCTAGAAATGCAAGATGAATATATGGGCTTAGGGCAGCAAGTCAGCCCTCTTGGCTCATTTGCCATGATGTGCCACGCGGTCATTCACTGTCCAACCTTAGAAAAAGCATTTCGTCGAGCTTATCGCTTTTATGGTTTATTTTTAAACTTACCTGAAATCACATTAGAGGTGGATGACGAATACGCAACCATTAAAGTGGACGAGAGCAAATTAAACGATCCGGATCATTTTTTAATAGAATCTATTTTAGTTATTTGGCATCGCTTTGGCAGCTGGCTTATTGGCCGACGCATCCGATTAGTTGATGCACATTTTAAATTCCCTGCCCCTGCCAATAAAAATGAATATCAACGAATTTTTTATTGCGACATACACTTCAACAGTGATTTTACAGGCATTCGCTTCCCTATTAAGTTTTTACACGAAAAATTAACGCAAAACGAAACAACACTAAAACAATTTTTAAAACAAAGCCCTGCTGATCTATTAGCGCGTCCAGATGAAGGCAACAGCCTAGTGACAAAAATCCGGGAAATCATTGGTTCAGATTTATCAGCCGAGCTGCCCAATTTTGAATACGTCGCGCAAGAACTGCATACCAGCGCACAAACATTACGTCGACGTTTAAAAGAAGAAGGGTTAACCTACCAAGAACTAAAAGACCAGCTTCGACATGACAGTGCATTGTACTACTTAGAACGCGGGGATTTAAGCATTCAAGAAATTGCTGAAAAACTCGGTTTCTCCGAACCAAGCACCTTCCATCGCGCATTTAAAAAATGGACCAACATGACACCAGGTGCTTATCGCCAAGGTGAAGAACATAACCTCAACGATTAAAACGTATGACAAAGATTTTATCCGAATTTATTGAAGTAAAAACCAGCGACATTCATGGCAAAGGCTTATTTGCCAAATGCGCTATAAAAAAAGATACCATCATTGGCAAGCTTGAAGGCAAGCCGTGTAAAACTGATGGTCCTCATGTACTCTGGATGAACGAAGGCAAAGATAAATTTAAAGTCACCAATGACCTCAAATATATTAATCATAATAAAAAAGCCAATGTCGCTTATTATGATGACTTCACAGTTGTAGCCATAAGAAACATAAAACCAAGTGAAGAGTTAGTACACGATTATGGAGACGACTGGGAATAAGCAAACTTACATGACCAAGTGTTCGCTCAAAGCAAGACTCTCATCACAGCCTGAGCCTTTGCCTTTGTTATTCTCCTTACGTCCGGCTAATGTATAGGCTCATGAACATAAGATTTCATTGAAACGGATTTCATGGGATAATTGGACGATTTTTAACCACACTATCGCCACTGACGGCGAAACAAGGTTATGCAAGACACTCACTTTCTTAAGCACCTGCGTTTTCCACTGTTTTGGCAAATTTTGTTGGCTATGGCTGTCACTGTTAGCCTAAGCATAGGCATTATCTGGGCATATCTTGGTTATAATCTAAACCATTTACTGCAACAGCAAACGGATACCTTTGCCAACACGATTACCCAGCAAGCGGCTGATAGCGCCGCAGAAATGGTTATGGCCTCAGATCAGCTGGCGCTTATGTCTATGTTGGACAATTTAGTGGCTAAAAACACCAGTATTCAACAAATGCGCGTCTTCGATGACAAACAACAGCTGCTCGCGCAAAGCCCTCTTATTCAAGCCAAAGGGGATCAGTCAAATTTAAACCGCTACAACACCCCTATACTCTTTCATGATGTTCAAGCTGGTAGTATTTCGTTGATGCTCGATAACAGCGCCATTCGCGACTCACTCATTCGCACTCGAAAAGTACTTGGCTTCATCGTGGTCAGCATTGGATTATTGGCGTTAATTATATCCGCATGGTTAGCCAATAGTTTAAGTGCACCGCTAAAGCGATTACAAAAAGTCGCCGCTGAAGTGGCTAATGGTAATTTAAATCCAGAGCTGCCAAATATTAGAAATGATGAAGTGGGCGACCTAGTAACAGGCTTTGACAATATGCTACAAGGCTTGCGCGATAAAGAATCCATCGAGCACAAGTTCAGCAGTTATATTTCTAAAGATATTGCCCGAGGCATTTTAGCCAATCTTCACACAAACAAAACTCCCCTTCGTAGCGTTTATGGTTCAGTTTTATTTGTCGACATTGTTGGTTTCACGCAATTAAGTGAACGCGCCAAGCCTAATGAGATCACCGATATTTTAAATCATTACTATTTCATTTTGCACCAAGCGGCCAAAATGTACCGTGGCTCGGTTGATAATTATATTGGTGACGGCGCCATGCTGACTTTCGGTGTGCACAAAGAAGATCACAAACACGCTATTAACGCCATTTGCTCTGCACAAATATTTTTACGCTTAACTGATTTAATGAACGCCCAGCGTAAAGAAAAAAATCTACCTAACTTAGACTTTAGGTTAGGTCTGCATTGTGGCGATATGCTAGCGGGCACTATAGGCTCTAGTGAACGCATGCAATTAACCATTACCGGTGATAGCGTTAATCTTGCCGCTCGTATGTGTGAACAAGCTGAGATCAATAAATTATTGATCAGTGACAACGTTTTCAACCACCCTTCCACACATGAACTAGTCGTTACAGAGCCTTCGGTTAAACTAAAAATCAAAGGCAAGACCAACCTTGTTAATGGGCATCATGTGATACGCTTGGCGCCAAAATTTAATCGATTATTAATGCAACAAGAAGCCGAAATGGAAGCCATGCAAAATGAATAAAGCGCTAACCGCTTTATCGTGCCTAACGCTGAGCGCATGTAGCACACTGACTCAACCCGTTTGGTTTACAAGCACAGAATCACTCATGGAAAAAAATGAGTACAAGCAAGCTCTAGAGCAAGCAAAACGTAACATTCCAAACGATACGGCTGGTGTCAAACAAATTGAACGCCAGGCCAATATTTACCGTCGTAAGCAATTAAAACGTTTGCAGACCCATTTAATAAAAAAAGAGTGGGAAAAAGCTGAACAACTTTTATTTTCGTTAAGGGCCACTCAGCCTGATCACCAGCAGTTCGACAAAGCGCAGCAACAACTTAATAATCTACGAGAACAAGAACGTTTAAACGTCGAAAGCCACGTTGCACTGGCGAAGGCTAGGCTATTACAAACGCAATCAGAACAAGAAAACTTTAAGCGCAGAAACACCCAAACTAAGCGCTACTGGTGGCAAAGCAAAACACCATTAGAATCTAAGAAACAAGAACTGGTAGACACCTTACTAGGTCTATCAATAGAAGCCATCAATCAAGACAACTACAAACTTGCGAAAACCACATTTGAGCAAGCCCTTACATTTAATAACGACCTAAAGCATGAAGAAATTCGTAACCAAATACGAAATGGGCTTAAGCAAAGAAATGCGGCAACAATTAACCAAAGACAATCCCGTTTAATACGCCAGCTCAATGACGCTATGAACGATGAAAACTTCGAACAGATTCTGACCTTATCATCGCTTTTAGCCAATCCGCCATTTAAAGGCAAAGCTGTAAATGACATACTCAACGATGCAAAAATGCTGTTAACCGTCAACGCCCAAGAACTTGAGCAACAAGGTGACAGCATTTACCGACAAGGCAATATCAGCAGTGCCATTGAACTATGGCAGCAAGCGCAAGCCCTCCTCCCTTCTCTTCCGGGTTTACATGACAAGCTTGTGCGCGCACAAAAAGTGAAGCACAAACTCGATTTCCTACGTCAGTCTCAGAATCAAGAATAACGCGATCAGATTGGCGTTTTCCTTCTAACTTACTAAACTGATATGGGGCATCACCCCTCCATATTCAGCTAATATGTAAGTATGGGGAATTTAAGGACGATATAATGATGGATTTCACGCTGGACCCTGCCAATATTCATGCCGACAAAACACCAACCTTAAGGGCCCAGATACAAAAACATTACCTATGTGATGAGCAAGATTACGTACAAGAATTACTCGACACCTTCCCTGAAACCCAAGATGCAACCTTTACCCAATCTGTATCAGATATAATCGAAGTCATTCGCCAACAAAACAACCAATCCATACTTCATCAGTTACTACAAGAATACGATTTAAGCACTGACGAAGGCATTACTTTAATGTGCCTAGCCGAAGCCCTAATTCGTGTGCCTGATACCGCTACAGCCAATGACCTACTCATCGACAAGCTATCCCAACGAGGCTGGCAGCATCATTTAAATAAGAGTGATTCATTTTGGGTGAACGCAGCTAGCTGGGGGCTCGCATTAAGCGGTAAGATGCTCAAGCCTAAAAAGACCCAACCTAATGAAGCTATCACCGGACTAATAAACAAACTCACAATCAATATCACTCGCGAGGCCGTTGGCCGCGCTATTCGCATCATGGGCGAACAATTTATTTTTGCCCAAAGCATCGAAGAAGCCATCGAAAACAGCAAGCCTTTAGAATCTAAAAAACAATGCTGCTCATTCGACATGTTAGGCGAGCAAGCCTTAAGCGAAGAAGACGCTCAGCGGTATTATGACTCATACAGTCATGCTATTGATGTGGTAGCTCAGGGCAATCAATTTAAAGATGCGTTAACCGACAATATATCTATAAAACTATCAGCGTTACACCCACGCTATGAACCAAGCCAGCAACATAAAGCCATGCCGGTAATTATTAATCGGCTATTAAATTTAGCGTGTAAAGCGCGAGAAAAAAATGTACCTATTACCCTAGATGCCGAAGAACAATACCGACTTGATATATCATTGCAGGTTTTCGAAACCGTTTTAAGTCACCAAGACTTAGCGAACTGGGGTCAACTCGGCATTGTTGTACAAGCTTATGGTAAACGAGCGTTAAGCGTCCTGCATTGGTTGTATGCACTTGGAAGCAAACTACAAGTATCTATCCCAGTACGGTTAGTAAAAGGCGCTTATTGGGATACAGAAATAAAATGGGCACAGCAACTGGGTTTATCTGAATACCCAGTGTTCACACAAAAAGCGAGCACAGACCTAAATTACTTAGCTTGCACACGATTTTTATTAAATAATCATCAGCAGTGGTTAAAACCTAAATTTGCTACTCATAATGCTTGGACCGTCGAATTTATTCTTAGCTTACAATCTAAAGTTTCATTTGAGTTTCAACGATTACAGGGTATGGGTGAAGCCTTGTATGAACATGTAAATGCACGACACGGTATTGCATGCCGTATTTACTCCCCCATAGGCTTACACCACGAACTGTTGCCCTATTTGGTTCGCCGACTAATAGAAAACGGCGCCAACAGCTCTTTTGTTTTTCAAATACACGACCCTCAAGTACCTATGCACAGCTTAACTGAGCACCCTGCAGACCAATTGATACAGTCTTCTATAATGAACCCTAACGTGCCACTCCCCGGTGAAATTTTTATAGATTATCGCAACAGCCACGGCATTGAATTAGAGCATGATAAATTTTATCACCGTACAATGGATGCCGTCGTGCCCTTCTTTGAAGAGCACTATGAAGCAAGCCCAATTATTAATGGCCAAGAATTCAAGCACACACAACCCCGTGATTTATTGAGCCCTGTCGACAAACAACGTATTGGCATCATGTATCACAGTGATGAGATTGCAATCAATGCGTGTTGCGATCAAATTAAAGCCAAGCAATTTCATTTTCAAGACTTAGAAACCTTAACCGCTAGTGTTGAGCGCATCGCAGATGAGCTTTATAAAAATCGACATGAGTTAATATTTTTATGTATGCAAGAAGCAGGAAAAACATTACAAAACGCACTAGATGAAGTACGCGAAGCCATGGACTTTTGTCGTTACTACGCAAGACAAGCGCAAAAGAACTTTGCCGACCCTGTGATTTTAGATTCGGTAACCGGTGAAGAAAACCTATTACAATATCGCCCTCGCGGAACTGTTTTGTGCATTAGCCCTTGGAATTTCCCCTTAGCTATTTTTGTCGGGCAAGTCTGTGCGGCTTTAGCTTGCGGCAATCGCGTTGTGGCAAAGCCTGCACAGCAAACCAGTATCACCGCACAACGAGCGGTCGAAATCATGTATCAAGCTGGCATAAGTGAAGAGCAGCTTATCTTTATGCCAGGAAGTGGCGAGGAGATCAGCAAAAAATTAATCGAACAACAGCTTATTGATATGGTCTGTTTTACAGGTTCAACTGATGCCGCTAAAAAAATTCAAACATTATTATTAACTTACTGTGATAAGTTCGTGCCACTTTTAGCTGAAACCGGCGGACAAAATGTCATGTTTGCAGATAGCACTGCATTGATAGATCAATTAATTCCGGATGTGATCGACTCAGCTTTCGATAGTGCAGGCCAACGCTGCTCTGCCTTGCGGGTATTATTTATACAAAAAGATATTAAGGACGTGTTCTATCATGCTTTGCGTGGACGCTTAGCCGTATTAAATATCGAGTCACCCTTTTTACGTGACACTGACTTTGGCCCGATCATAAACGAAACCGCCAAACAAGCACTCAGTGAACACATTCAATGGCTTGATGAGAACGCAAAATTAATTGCAGAAGTAACGCTCTCCGAGCAATTACCCAGTGAATTATATTTCGCACCTTGTGCATACGAAATAGATAACTTCATACAATTAAAACAAGAAAATTTCGGCCCTATTTTACATATAATTCCGTTTGATCATGACGATTTAGATGAAAAAATAAACCAAGTAAACAACAGCGGTTACGGTTTAACCTTAGGAATACACAGCCGTAATCAACGCTGGATTGATTACATCGCCAGCCGTGCCATTGTGGGAAATATTTATATTAATCGAAATATGATTGGTGCTAAAGTAGGTTCACAACCATTCGGGGGCCATGGTTTATCAGGCACAGGTCCTAAAGCTGGTGGGCCGAATTACGTGCACGCGTTTGTAAAAGAGTACACCATTACAACTAATATATCGGCATTTGGTGGAAACCAAGAATTATTAAGCTGATAACCGATCTATTAAAACTCACACACAAAAACGCCAAGATAAATATCTTGGCGTTTTAATTTACGGATACTTTATAACCTTACTTAGCGATTTCCATCGCTTTTTCAATAAAGGAAAACGTCTTATTTTGGGTACTACTCTTCTTTTACATCCTCATAACTATATCGATTAAACTAATTTTGAATTTTCTTAGCCTAAGTATTGCAACCTCTGAAAAGTAAATTCAAATATATTGGTATAGTTACAAATAAAAACGCCGTGACCAACATTTTTTAGTCACGTCGCACTCTCGATTAAATGCTTAAATTATTTACGGAAATACTGATCTAAGGAAAAAGTGGAACATTTAATTCATCATCAAATAATATCCAGCTATCTGGCTTGTCATCGTTATTTGCGTCACCGTTTGAATGTAAATAACTGGCTTTTAATGGGCTAGTACCATTGAGTACTTCAATGTTATCCCATACACCATCGCCATCTGAATCAGGATTACCCGCACTTTGACAAGGTGGATTACCCAAATCAGCAATAGCTATAGAGTAAGGTGTTGTACAGTTTGCTAGCTCATCACCATTGCTAATACCATCAAGGTCAGTATCGGCATCATTGTAGGTAATGCTCTTTGAGCCTGCTAATACATCACTCACCGCGCTGCTATCACCGCCATCATCACTATCACCCCAAGTGGTGACTGAGCCATCACTGTGTATTGCAGCAAGGGCTTCGCCTGTAGCGCTTATCGATACAACAGGATTAGTGCCATCAAGCTCAGTAGCAACCGAATTACTGTTACCGCCAGCGATACTACTCCCCCAAGTGGTCACCGAGCCATCACTGTGCAGTGCAGCAAAAGCACCATAACTTTGACTACTTGCAGCACTTATTGATACTGCAGGATTACCACCATCAAGCTCAGTAGCAACCTCATCACTATCAGCGCCAAAACCATCCGACCCCCAAGTAGTAACCGAACCATCATTATGTAGGGCAGCAAAGGCACCAGTTGTAGCACTTATTGATACAACAGGTTTACTGCCATTAAGTGCCGTCGCAACCGCAGTATCAGTAGTGCTATCACCGCCAGTGTTACTTCTCCCCCAGGTGGTGACAGAGCCATCATCATGAAGAGCAGCGAATGCAGTAATTGTAGCGCTAATTGATAGGACGGGATTGGTAGTATCATTAAGTGCAGTAGCAACCGCAGTGTCACTGGTACTATCACCGCCAAAGCTACTACTTCCCCAAGTAGTAACTGAACCATCATAATGTATCGCAGCGAATGCTGAGGTTGTAACGCTCATTGACACGACGGGATTGGTGCCATTAAGTTTGGTTTCTACCGTAGAACTATCACCGCCATAGTTACTACGCCCCCAAGTCGTGACCGAACCATTACTATGCAGTGCAGCAAAGGCAATGTCTGTAGCACTTATTGATACAACAGGATTGGTACCATTTAGTTTAGTAGCAACCGTAGTGCTATTACCGCCTTCATTATCTCCCCAAGTCGTTACTGATCCATCAGTATGTAGTGCAGCAAAAGCTCCATAATACGTACCAATATCATCAAAAGAGGTACCACTGATTAACATGACGGGATTGGTACCATTAAGTTTGGTTTCTACCGTAGAACTATCACCACCTAATGCACTATCCCCCCAAGTAGTAACAGAGCCATCACTGTGCAGTGCAGCAAAGGCGTAATCATTACTAGCAATAGATTCAACACGCACCACACCTTGTGTAACCGTTAACGTGTAAGTGATGCTTTGCTCAAGGTAGTCGTCACTTGTCGCTTCCGTTGCGGTAATAATGGTTGTTCCGGCACCTACAGGGGTGACGCCACCTGCGCTTGTTACGGTCGCCACTTTAGTGTTTGAAGAGGAATACGTAATAATACCGCCATTACCGCCAGTGGCCGTTTGGGTGAATGCGGAATCATCTGTCGTTTTAGTTACGTCACCCCCCAATACCAATACTTGGCCTGCAACCTTAACTACGGACGTATCTACTTTCTCAGCATTATTGTTCGATTTACTGCAACCAAATAACAATAAAGCAAGTAACACCACTAAACATTTCTTTATGTGTACATCCATAACTAGCTCTCTTTACGTCAATAGTTAATATTATTTTGGAGGGGGATTATTTCATTTAGCTAAAAAAAGAATATTGCACGCCATGACACCAGTCATTGCCAACGAGACAAGTAACCACAGCATTACACTGCGTTAGGGTAAAGAAAAAATAGGTATGTAAATAGGTACTGAGGTTGTAAATGCTTGCTGAAAAGTATCAATCTTTATCGTATATGTCTCAATTTTCATATTGCTACAATAAAACTTGATTTAACCACGCACTTATCAAGAGAGAATTAACCGTAGGCTGTTCATTAGAGTTATTCAAATCAACCATTTTATAGGTATTATTTAACTGAATGGATTCTGAAGGTGATATCCCGAATTCTTCTTTAAATAACAAGCTAAAATTAGATAAAGATTTAAACCCTGACTGAAAAGCAATAGTCGATATTTGTACTTTTGTTTCTTCATGACTACACAGCAAACGATAGGCGTGATGTAGCCTCTGTTTACGAATAAAACTTGAAACGCCCCCTAAAGGTTCAGTTATACGGTAAAGCTTTGCCCTAGAAATATGATACTCTGTGCAAATATTAACCACATTTAAATCCGCACTTTGGATGTTTGCAGAAATATATTCTTTAATTTTAAATAATAGATAATTGTCTAATCTAGGAGGAGCAAGGTTAGCGGTTTGGATATGATTTTGTAAGGCTGATATGACCAATTCAATAGTCATTTTAGAAACGTCTAATATTTCATTTTGACTAATAGACTTTGCTTCTTTTCTTAACATAGTCAAATGATTTACTAACAGGCGAGTCATCACACTTGCCTGGTTTAACGTTTGCAGATGTAAGCTCTCTATATTGCCGATATGTTTACTTAGAACATGTCTAGGTATAACGAGGCTGATAGTATCAATTCTAGGGGTGATGCCAATGACTTCCTGTGACATATCAAGGATAGTGATGCTACCTACACCATTACGAAAGCTACGGGCATCACCAGAAAAGTCACAATACTCCTCTAATATTAATTTAACAATTACCCCATCATAGCCAGATTTAAGAGCTCGCTCTGTATTACTGTAGTATTTTTGCGGAGTGGCTCCTGCGTTAATACATAGGAAATTTTTAAAAAAATAACCGCTTACTTTAGCTTCAAAGGTAGCATCCTCAACATTAGCATCTTCAACGTTAGCGCCTTTAGCTTGCTCTGGCGTTAGGTTTGATGTTTGATAAAATGGATGCATAACATCTCGCCACATCACTTTTTTATGCTCGGCAGGAAGCTCAGACGTACAAAAATGAAAAGATGATATTTTCTGTGTCATGCAGAATCTTAATAATTTATTTTACTCAATAGTACAATATTGCAGCATCAAAACTACATATAAATATAACTTATTGCCGACTTTTAAGTACTTTTTCAATAAAAGAAAACGTCTTATTTTGGTATTGCACTTCTTGTACTTTCTCGTGCAAGTTGCTCAATGTTTCCATTGGAGTTTCAACCACAATGGCATTAACTAACCAATCCGGTAGCGAGCCACCAGGGTTAGCGTGTACTTGGTACACCACTTCTACCATACCATCTGCTTGTGGCGTGAATGTCCATGCTCCGTCAACACTTGGCATACGCACATACTCTTCATCCAATTCGCCGTAATCTGGTTCAGCCTTGATTACAGAGGTTACTGCTCCATTTGCATCAGCTGTCATAATTGAACGAATATACGCATCACGATCTGTTACTGGCCAAGGGGCTTCGTTCACAGTGTAAACAATGATTTCTTCATCACTAATACGTTCTTTCACATCAAACACGATGACATTGTGCATCCAATTAGTTGCTTCTTGGTCGTCTTTCAATAAAGCCACAAATGCATTCACACTCGCTTTAATATGCGTAATACCTTTAAACTCTTTTAATTCAGAGCCTTCAACTTCACGAGTAAACACCTTGATATCTTTATCATCATCGTGGGCTTCTAACTGCCAAGGGCTTACATCAGCAAAGCCAAATTGACTAAAAGAAAGTAGCGCGGCACTGACCAGAATAGTTAACCGTTTCATTTATTATCCTCATTATTAACGGTGTATGGGCTTACCAGTATACCTGTCGCCCGATACCTCACAATGACCAAAGGCGCACATCTGCTTGTCCAAAGCACTCAACTTATTTGCCGTTGCCGCCTAAACACTTAGGAGAATCCGGGGCGATACTAGCCTTATTCCAAGCATCAGGACTAAACGTATGCAACGCCAATGCATGAACAGGTCCTGCTAACTCTTCTGCCAACACCTTATAAACCGCTTGATGTTGCTTCACTTTATTTAAAGCATCAAACTCATGCGTCACCAACACTACTTTAAAATGACTTTCAGAATCCTTCGGCACATTGTGCATGTGGCTTTCATTTTCGATCTGCAAATGCATCGGTTTAAATGCTTGATCTAATTTCAGCTGTATTTGCTGTTCAACCGTCATAACCATTACCTTAAAATAAAACATGAAAATTATACGCATTACCTGTAACAAAAACCATGTATGGATATACAGATTCACATTGACGAAGGCTTTTGAGGCATGTATAAATTAACCCAAATCAAGCAGAGGTAACAGCATGAGCAAGGCGCAATCATTAATCGAACAGTTTTACCAAGAAGAACAAGAGCGCATTGCGCAAGAATCCACCTTTACTCCTGTTGATGTCAGCGTCAGCAGTGCCGATATGGCCATGATTAACACCATATCTAAGCGTTTTAACAAAGACAAAGGTCAATTGGTTCGCGAAGCTCTAAGCCAAGCCATCCTTGACATGTTCAGCGCTCTGGAGCCTGTAGAGCGAAAGATGCTGGCCAAGGACGCTGATGAATTAGCCAACAGCATCGCGGCCGAAATCGCCGAAGAGCAAGGCTTAGAGAGCTTAGAAGTAACCGGTACTAACTGGGTTGCTCAAGATAAGCAGTGCATCAAAGACGAACGCAAAGCAGAAAAAGAACAGCAAAAGCAGCAAGAAACGCTAGCACAGCAAATTCTAGCGGAGCAGCAAGAAGCTAAGAGCGAACCAGAAGAAGACATGGCGGAACAAGAAACCACCATGACAAGCACACAGACAGATGAATATTCAGCTGATGAGCAAGCATCAGACGATTTACCATTTGCCGAGCAAGCTTCTGATTCACAAGAACAAACCCCAAGCAACAACTCTATTTTTGCTTAATTTTTAATCAAAGATAACAGATTGCCTTAGTTTTAAGGCAATCTGCTTATTCTCTTCCCCCTCTTGGCATAACCCCGTAAAATGGCCGACCTTTTGTTGTTCACATATTTATAGGATTCATAATGGCTATCCAGTGGTTTCCCGGTCACATGCACCGAGCACGCAAACAAATTACTGAGATGATGCCGCAAATTGATCTTGTGATTGAAGTATTGGATGCACGCTTACCTTATTCCAGTGAAAACCCTTTAGTACCAGAACTTCGTTCAGGTAAAGCCTGCTTAAAGTTACTCAATAAATCGGATCTAGCCGACCCTGAACACACCAAGAAATGGCTCGACTATTTCAATAGCCTGCCTAACACCAGAGCCATGGCACTCACTGGTCTAGATAAAAAACAAGTTAAAGCCATTACTCAATATTGCTTAAGCATGTTGCCCGAGCGCGAAGAGAAAAAACAATCCATTCGCACCATGATATTAGGCATTCCCAACGTGGGAAAATCCACTCTCATTAATACCTTGGCTGGACGCACCGTTGCAAAAGCAGGCAACCTCCCCGCCCTGACTCGCCACCCACAGCAAATTAAAATAAATGACGGCATTGTGCTTTCTGATACACCAGGCATCTTATGGCCAAAAATCCATAACATCAGCAGTGGCTTTCGCTTAGCCGCCAGCGGTGCGGTGCGTGATACTGCATTAGATTATTTTGAAGTGGCTGAATTTACTGGCAACATGATGCTGCAGCTTTACCCCCAAACCATTCTCGAGCGATATAAGCTGGCAGAACTGCCTCAAACAGGCGAGCAATTAATTGAAGCCATTGGCCGTAAACGCGGCTGTTTAAGACCAGGCGGTGTGGTCGACATGCACAAAGCGGCTGAAATTCTGATTCATGAATTACGCTCGGGTAAACTTGGCAAGCTAACCTATGAAACACCTGAGATGATGTTAGCCGAAGAGGCTGCGTTAAAAGTCGAAGAGGAACGTAAAGCCGCTGAAGCTGAAGCTAAAAAACTCGCAGCGAAAAAAGGCAAGCGCCCAAGTAACCCAGAAGACGAACAAGTCTAGTGTCTGTATTTCACCTTTAAGTTCATATTGCATCCATAAAAAAAGCCGCTAAGCGGCTTTTTTTATTTTAACTAATCGATATTACTGAGTTTTGATGGCATCTCGCAACTGAGTAAAGATATCCCATTTAGCGTCTTCTTCCGCCACAATCTCAATGGGATACAAGCCAGTATCAGTAGGAATAGTATTTAAATCAGACTGCAATTGGCTCGTGTCTTTTGCGTATAAAATCCACTGATTAATCCCCTGACTCATAATCACCATTACCACCAGCGCATGAAGCTGCTCTTCAACCGCCGTCATTAGCTTTTGATTAAAATCATCAATAAAAACCAATTCTTTATCACTTGGATAACCAGTCACAGGATCAACATCTGCTGCAGTCCAAGAGATTTGCACACATTGCGCAAATTCCCCTGATGTCAGTTCGCTTTCTAATTCATCACGATAGCGAATGGTAATGGGTTCATCATTTAGTGTGCCGTCTGCCAGCACCCAACGGGTTGAAAACGCCATATGCCTTCCCTGCTTTTATTTTTGGATACGCTTAAAGCTAGCAGACTATAAGTAAAAAGCACAAGAACAGCGGTTCTTATGGCTATTTATACCCAAAAATCCTTACCTAAGAGGAATCTTTAGAAACCGGCGTCCGCTTGTATCTGGCTCAGGCAGATGCCCAGCGCGTACATTCACCTGCAAACTTGGCAATATTAAACGAGGTGCATCCAAGTTAGCATCCCGTGCCTGGCGTTTAGTGATAAACGCTGATTCTGACGTATTTTGGGAAACGTGAATATTATGCTGTTTTTGTTCTTTCACACTCACCACCGAACGTACTGCTCGGCCATTTGGCGGATAGTCATGGCACATATGCAGCTGGGTATCATCACCTAAAGCATAAAGAGACTGAATAGATTGATATAGCGCATGTGCATCACCACCAGGAAAATCACAGCGTGCCGTGCCTACATCAGGCATAAATAAGGTGTCACCCACAAACACATGAGCGGGTTCATTCGCCGCTCGCACCACATAACTTTGGCATGCTGGCGTATGCCCAGGAGTAGATAAGGCATGAATACTCATCCCCCCTAGCTTTAAAACATCCCCCGAAGACACTAGTCCATCAAATAAAGCCTCTTGCTGGCTATGTAAATCAAATACTTGATCAAAGTGAGCCTGAACAATTGAAACCTTATCGCCTATGAGTATCCGCCCACCTAAATGCTGTTTTATATACTGAGCTGCGGTTAAGTGATCAGCGTGCACGTGAGTTTCTAGAATAAAGCTAACCGTCAGCCCTAAACCCTTCACCCGAGTGATAACCTCATCTGCAAATGCAAAGCTGGTTTCCCCTGAATTAGGCTTATAGTCCATAACCGGGTCAATCACCGCGGCCTCGGCGGTAGTTTCATCGTACAAAATATGACAAAAAGTCTGTGTATCTTGGTGATAAAAGCTTTCAATCTGCATGCTTCACCCTTATTTATGTGTAATTAATCACTACATTAGCAAATTCTAATTTAGCTTTCATTAAATATTGTGTTAAATTTAACATAGCTTAACTATTTATAGAGGATGCTATGGAAACATTTACCATCGCACAAGAGATGAAGGCCCACGCCTGTGAAGCCTCGCAATTATTAAAAGCCCTTGCTAACGAAAATCGCCTGATGATCTTATGTTCTCTAGCCCAAGGTGAGATGAATGTAAGTGAATTAAATGAACGTTTAGATTTAAGTCAGTCCGCTCTAAGCCAGCACTTAGCATGGTTACGCCGTGAAGAATTGGTTAATACTCGTCGTGACGCTCAAACCATTTACTATTCACTGCAAGGCACAAAGGCCAAGGAAATCATTGAAGTGCTACAAACCATTTACTGCGCCGACTTAGTGAAATAAATATGCCCAATTGGCTTTTTCCTTGGCGTCATGGCCACTGGCACCTAACAAGTGACCTAATTGCTGGCCTTGTGGTGGCTATTCTCATTATCCCTCAAGCCATCGGTTATGGCTTACTGGCTCAGCTTCCACCCTCAGTGGCCTTAGCTAGCTGTATTTTTCCTCTTATGGCTTACACCCTATTTGGGCGTAGCCATGCTTTGGCCATTGGCCCTGTTGCCATTATTAGCTTAATGGTAGGAGAAGCGCTTCATGAGCTTCCCGCTGAAGATATATTGGGTGCAGCGCAGCTGTTAGCACTACAAGTGGCCATGATTTTAGGCTCAATGCGTTTACTCAATATCGGCAATCTTGTGCATTTTATTGGCCATCCCGTTATACAAGGGTTCACCACGGCCGCCGCCCTACTCATTATTAGCAAGCAACTGCCATTAGTCTTGGGTGGTAACGTTTTACACGCAGAAAGCATTCAGCTACAAACCGCCCTACTAGCCGCAGCCTGCCTTGTATTACTATTACTTTTTCGCAAAATTCCCAATAGTTTTTTAAGTAAACTTGGCCCGCTATCCGCTGTTGCGCTTGGTTGCTTCGCGGTTCTTTACCTTCCTCAAAGTTTCAGCACCATAAATATTGGCAGTGATACGGGAAGCAGCCATTCTATGGTGCATATCTCATTTGAATTTCCGTGGCACTTATTTGAGCAGCTGTTACCCAATGCCCTGCTTATTGCGTTAATTGGCTTTTTAGAAAGCACATCCGTCGCCAAAACCCTTGCTAGGCCACGCAAAGAAAATATTTACGTTAACCAAGAACTTATAGGTATTTCCAGTGCAAATTTGGCAGCCAGCCTCTTTGGTGGCTACCCTGTAGCCGGTGGCTTTGGTCGCTCTATGGTCAATCATCAAGCCGGAGCCAGCAGTCCACTTGCTGGGTTCTTTACCGCTCTTTTTGTATTGATCTTTTTAATGTTTGCCATGAGCGTCATCGGCTACATTCCTCTCGCCTCGTTGGGTGCCATTGTTATCTTGGCTGTTTGGCCATTATTGGATATCAACCCATTAATACGTAACTGGAGCATTCACCCAAAAGAAAACAGCACCTGGGTCATCACCTTTGTATGTGTACTTTGGCAAGGAGTCGAAATTGGCATTCTAGCTGGAGTAGCGCTGTCGATTGTGTTCTTAATTCGCAGCGCAGCCAGACCGCACATGGCTATTATTGGGCGCATTCCCGACTCCGATCACTTCCGTAATATCAAGCGGCACAAGGTGATCACCGATGACAATTTACTGGCCATACGAATTGACGAAGGTTTGCATTTTGCCAATATCGATACTGTAAATACGTTTTTAGAAAAGGCCGTCATGCAGTTTCCCGAAGCTAAAAATCTGCTCATTGTCTGCTCGGCCGTCAATATCGTCGACAGTGACGGTTTAGACTTACTGCAAACGTGGAACGAAAAGCTACAAGCTCAAGGAAAACAGTTACACCTAGCAGAAGTAAAAGGCCCCGTCATGGATAACCTTATAAAACGAGGCTTTATCGACGCATTAAAACCAGGTGAGATTTTTCTCAGCACGCACCAAGCCTTTGATGCCCTTTCGCAACCTTCTGATGAAACCTATATAATCTAATTTTTTGATTCAGAAGGCTCAACCCATGTTGTATCTCGTGATTATCGCCATCGCTATACTGCTCGCACTCAGCGCTATTGCAGCTTATTACCTTATTAAACTGCGTAAAACTGAGCAGCAACAAGCCCAACAAATTCAGCAAAATCAAGCAGCTTGGCAAAAACATCAAGACGAGCTGGCCGCGGACTTACGCTTTATTGCCAACTCAATGCTACAAGGTCAATGCGAAATAACCGAAGGCTGCATGCGCATTAAAGTGCTTATGGATCGGCTAGATGAAGGTTTACAACACAAGCCTGAGTTCAAAACCATTCAGAAACACTTTGCTCAAACCATCACCATGCCCACCCATGACGCTTATAAAGCGCTTAGCAAGCAAGAGCAGTTTAAACTCGACAAGCAACGCTTCAGCTTAGAAGACGAAAATAAAGAACAGGTATTGGTTGAGGTGAAAACACTTAGCCTGTACCAATTTGATACCGTGCCACCAAATTAGCCTTTTCATATCACTTGGCTTTGGTAAACTGTTAAACGGATCACATTTACCAAGGCCATGACAATGAATAAAACCTTACTGGGTTTATGCACTTTAAGCTTACTTACCGCCTGCTCTGGTCCTGCTATTAAAGACGCTGTCATCATTCAACAAACCGCTTTAAGTCAAGCCCAAAGTAGCGAACAAGACCCTCAGCAAGCCATCGAAAATAGCCGCAATTTACAAGTTAATGCACAGCAAGAAGATCTCTATTTTTATAGCCCCAGCTATATGGCTCAAGCTGAAAAAGAAATAGCACTGGCCGAAGAAGCACTCAAACAAAACAAACCTGCCAGCGTCACGATCACCCATAGCCTAACCGCAAAAGCATTATTCGAGCGTGGCCTTGCCACTAAGCAAACCGTAACAAACCAACTAGCGCCCAGCTTTGATGGCATTACCATGCTGAAACAAATCAACAGTCATGTTTTAGTAAAAGACGATTTCGAAGACATTGAAGACGATATTAAAGATTTAATCTTGCTCATTGAACAAGGCAATATAAATGACGCGATCAAGGATCAAAAAGATGTATTAACGGACATCGCCCAACTAGAAAAGGAAACCTTAAAGGTTGCCTACTTCACCCCAGCTCAGAGCGCGTTAGATAAAGCCGAAGATGCTGACGCAGAAGAATTTGCCACTCAGACCTTTGAAATTGCTGAAGAAGCCGTTGATAAACTAGAACTGCTTATTAAAAGTCAGTACAAAAAGCGCGACCTGATCGCTGAACGCTCAAAAGCCACGATCAGGTTGGCTCAACACGCTGAAAATGTCGCCAAAGCCGCAAAGCCATTATTGAAAATTAATGCAGAGCAAGCTGAACAACATATCTTGCATATCGAATCCCTGCTCGATCGCATTACGAAAGCATTGAACCACGACAGCATTAATCACATGCCTTTGAATAATCAATCCATTGCGTTAGCACAAGCCGTTGAAACGTTAACGAAACAAGTACAAAACAAACAAAGTAACGCTAAATGGGACAACGAAAAACAAGCACTCAAAGCATCTATTGACGATCTTAAAAAACAATCAAAAGACGATACGATTGAAGTTAAACCAAGCACACAAACAACACCTGCAAACATCCAAAGTGCAATAAAAACAGACAAAGCCGAAACGGCAAAAGAAAAAGAAAAAGAAACAAATACTACACAGAAAGAAATACAGACAACTGAGCCTCAAGTAACGACCACTGAGGTAGAAACAATCGAAGCACCCACCAGCAAGCTTGAAGCAGAAGCGATTGAACCGACAACTACCGAGCCAGTTGAAGAAACCGTAACACCAAGCGATAACGTAACAAATCCTCAGTCTTAACATGCAAAAAAACTGATAAACGGCCCACAACAAACAATCAATAAGCCCGTATAATAACGGGCTTATTATTTTGGATTAAATATCTTGTCTTGCATTGCCCTTTTTGATTCTGGTGTCGGCGGACTCAGTATTTTGCCCGCCATCAAACAAAACATTCCCAATACGGATATTATTTATCTTGCGGACCACCATGCCGCGCCTTACGGTAATAAAGATCCCAAATGGCTCAATACCCGTATTCTTGAATTAGTCAGCCAGCTCGATAAGCGTCACAACTTAGATGCCATTATCATTGCCTGCAACACCGCCAGCACCATCTGTTTAGAAGGCCTTCGCACGACCATAAATACCCCCATTATTGGCGTGGTGCCCGCAGTTAAAACCGCTGCTCATTTGAGTGTTAATCAATCGATTGGCATACTCGCTACCCCTTCTACTATTAATGGCACATACCTGCAGAGCTTAATTAATGACTTTGCAAGCCAATGTAACGTAACCAAGGTTGGCTCGACCGAATTAGTCACCATGTCCGAAAAAAAACTCAGTCAACAACCCATTAATTACGATACCTTACACACGATCATTTCACCGTTCATTGAGGCTCGTTGTGATGTTGTCGTACTTGGCTGCACTCACTTTCCGCACCTGATTGAAGAACTTACAAAATTAGCCCCCCATATCCGCTGGATAGATTCAGCAGACGCCATAGCAAAACGCTGCGTAAACGTGCTAACCGATAGCCATGCGCTTGTCGCTAATCAAAACGTCACGAGCAAACTCACAGGGAAATCGATTTTCTATTCAACTGCTCCCATTAACGTAAATTTAAAAGAATCAATCGAATCTATAGGTTTCAAACAAACACAAACCTTCGCCACCACAATCGTACCTTGAAAATAACGCCCTAAGATTCGGACAATAAACCTCACTATAAAACTAACACCATGGTTTTGTTATTAGACACATGGTGTAAGTTCACTGGCTACAATCCGTATTTAGAGCGAAGAATCACACACAAGCCATGACAGCCAAGGTAATGCTGGTTAAAATGCCTGCCAAATAAAAATAATCATAGAGCTACTCATGGACGCATTCACCTCACTCAAAACCTGTGCATTGGTTTTAATCAGCTCAGCTTTCATTTCGCACTCAGCCCATGCTGGCTATTTTGGCGCGGCCCATAGCTTTAATAGCTCCGCCACCTTTGATGAGCAAGACGACGGCTTTCGCGTGGACTTTGGCAGTAATGCTACCCCTTGGCTGGATCTAGAATGGAGTTATATCGATTACGGCGAGTCTCGTTACAATGACCCCAGTTTCACAGAAGGTGACATTGACGATAACGATGACAATGGTTCCTTTGAAAATATTGGCTACGGCGAACAATCAGTTAATGAGAAAGTCGCGCGCTTTGACGGTCTAGCCAGTGTTCGCACCCAAGGCATATCCGCTGGTTTAAAATTTAAAAAGTCCGTAAATGACTGGATGCAGGTATACGCCAGGGCAAGCTTCATGGCATGGCAAGCTGAAAGCATCAGCATGACTATTTTTGCACAAAGACCTGCGTTTGATAGCGACGGTAATGAACTGCCCGAGAACTCAACCGAAACCCCAAACAACTTAAATGATTGTAATACCACCACTTACTGCCGAATTGAAGATACAGACAACCCTAAGTCCACTTGGGCAGTTGATTTCT
Organism: Bermanella sp.; assembly: GCA_034110565.1. GTDB lineage: Bacteria > Pseudomonadota > Gammaproteobacteria > Pseudomonadales > Oceanobacteraceae > Bermanella. Next base: position 66,280 of record JAWUYY010000037.1, read on the forward strand.
GGTATGGCTATGGCGCCATTTTCAAACCGTTTAGCTGGTTGGCCGTTCGCACTGAATACTCAATTTTGACTTTAAACGCCGAAGCCTTTCCTCGAGGTAAGTTAGAGAGCTTCTCTACCGGCCTTGAAATCCACTTCTGAAAAACACATAAGAGTGAAATGTACCCAGACTTGTTACTGTCATAGTTACTATGCGTAACAAGTTCACTCCCGTTCCACCATCCCCATAGCTCGTTCTACTAAAAAAAACCTAGCCCGTACCTGCCATATTTCGTTAATAAATGTAAATGGCACATTATGTGCATTTTTAATAACAGGACAGAGATCCCATTTAAAATAACAATAACAATAACAAAAGAAAGGATCAGTACGGTGACATCCGACTGCATATCTGTATCACTAATTAACCCGGTTATCAGCCATGTTAAATCCCTAGGATTCGACACGGCAAGCGCTGTCATACAAGCGGATATTAATCCTGACTTGTTGCTTGACCCTGATAACCGCATCACGGTTGCTAAAGTTGACGCTCTTTTCCAAGCATTGGTTAAGATCAGCGGCAAAAGCGACCTAGGGTTAAGCGCTGGTGCCAGCCTTGAAGCACGCTCCTACAATTTATTGCAGCACTTGCTTTTATGTTGTTCTACCTTAGGTGAAGCACTCGTATTTCTTAATCGTTACTACATCCTGTTCAGTGATGAAGCACCGCCAACTTTTAGTCGCAAAGGGGATGGTAGTGTCAAAATTACGTTCCCAATTAATCAAAATTTTGACGAACAACAGAGAATCCGCATGGATTTGATGATGTCAGTCACATGCCATTGGTTACGACAAGTTTGCGGTCGTGAATTCAAACTCACCCAACTTTTGTTTCCGTTTCCAGCACCTAGCTATGAAACGTCTTATGAAAGATGGCTACATACTCCAGTCCGGTTTAACTGTCAGGAAGTATCAGCAGTATTCCCTGCTTTCTGGCTTGACAAACAACTTCATCAAGCAAATACACACATTATGAATATGATAAAAACAGAAGTGAAAAACCTGGCAGAGAAAATCAATAATCGTGCATTGCTGAGCGATCGAATTCGTCAAGCAATCGTACAGAATCGTATTGAATTCAGTGCCACACAAAAGGAAGTGGCTGAGCTATTTCATATAAGCTCACGCACTTTGAATCGTCACCTTCAACAAGAAGGGACATCACTCAAATCGATTTTGACGCACTCACGCATCGAAGAAGCAAAAAGTTTGTTAATGGACAACAAACAAAGCATCGAGCAAATCGCCATGAAGATTGGCTTTTCA
>JAWUYY010000038.1:0-60778 GCA_034110565.1 Bermanella sp.
CGGTTTGTCTTACAGCCGCTTTATTAACGGTCTGAAAAATGCCTCTATCGAGATCGATCGTAAGGTGTTAGCTGATTTAGCCGTTAATGAAAAAGGCGCTTTTGCGGCATTAGTTGAAAAAGCTAAAGCCTCTCTGTAAGCCCAGCTGACAGGTCGATCTTTTAAGGATCGACAGTTACAAGAAATTTATTTTTAAATTGTCTTGTCTCGAATAGGGGAAGCGCCATAGGCACTTTCCCTATTTTTGTTTTAAAGAAACTGAAAAATAAAACAATGATAATTCAGGGACTAGAGTCAAGCCGTGTTTTGGCTGATGTGTCATCTGTCTCAAATGTTTTATCTGTATCGTCCTCAATATTGTCATTGTTGATAGTGGCTTAGGCCTAAATGAACAGCATCTGTGAAGGTGCTTTTTGGAGCAGGAAAATTGGAAAACCTACAAAATTTGGTAACCGAAGCACTGGCAAAAGTTGAGCAAGCACAAGATGTGCAGGTGCTGGATCAAGTACGCGTTGATTACCTTGGTAAAAAAGGCGTGTTAACCGCACAGCTTAAAACTCTTGGAAAATTAAGTAATGAAGAGCGTCCAGCAGCTGGCGCTAAAATTAACGAAGCCAAGCAGCAAGTAGAAGACGGTATTCGAGCTAAAAAAGCAGAATTAGAGAATGCGGCGCTGGTTGAAAAATTAAAATCAGAAAGTATCGATGTCACTTTGCCAGGTCGTGGTCAGCAAGCAGGTGGATTACACCCAGTTACGCGTACTTTGCAGCGCATTGAAAATTTCTTTAAACACGCAGGTTATAAAGTAGCGGTTGGTCCTGAAGTAGAAGATAACTTCCATAACTTTGATGCCCTAAATATCCCCGCACACCACCCTGCGCGTGCTATGCATGATACATTTTATTTTGATGCTCAGCAGTTGTTGCGTACTCATACGTCTCCTGTGCAAATTCGTACCATGGAAAATCAAAAGCCGCCAATTCGTATTATTTGTCCTGGCCGTGTTTATCGTTGTGATTCGGACCAAACACACACACCTATGTTCCATCAGGTGGAAGGTTTATTAGTTGATAAGAAAGTGAGTTTTGCTGACTTAAAAGGTACGGTTGAACAATTCTTGCGTACCTTTTTTGAAGATGACAATTTAAGTGTGCGCTTCCGCCCATCTTATTTTCCATTTACAGAGCCTTCGGCTGAATTTGATATTCAATGGGCTTCAAGTAAAACAGGTTGGTTAGAAGTAGGTGGTTGCGGCATGGTGCATCCAAACGTATTAACGGCAAGTGGTGTAGACCCTGAAGAATATATGGGCTTTGCTTTTGGTTTAGGTGTAGAGCGTTTAGCGATGTTACGTTATGGCGTAAATGATTTACGTTTATTCTTCGAAAATGATGTGAAATTTTTAGAGCAGTTTAATTAATCGAAGTTTAAGTTGGGTTTTAGCCTGACAAAAGAATCGGGCATAGAGCTTCCTCGTTGAGGTTGCTTACTCGCACATAGAAAAGAATTCAGGAATAAAAAATGAAATTCAGTGAAAGCTGGTTAAGAGAATGGGTTAGTCCAAGCCTTACAACAGAAGAGCTTGTGGCTCAAGTGACCATGGCAGGTCTGGAAGTAGATGCAGTAGATCCTGTAGCAGGTGATTTTACTGGTATCGTTGTGGCCGAGGTGGTTAAGCGCGAACAACATCCAGATGCCGATAAATTAAGCTTATGCCAAGTAAGCGACGGTACAGACACTTTTCAAGTGGTGTGTGGTGCGCCTAATGTTCGTGAAGGTTTGAAAGTGCCATTTGCCAAGATTGGGGCGGTTTTACCAAGTGAAGATGGTAAAGGCTTTAAAATCAAAAAAGCCAAATTACGCGGTGTCGAGAGTTTTGGTATGTTATGCGCCGAAGCGGAAATGGGCATGTCGGATCAGTCCGATGGCCTAATGGAATTAGCGGCCGATGCGCCACTTGGTCAAGATATTCGTGAGTATTTAAATCTTAACGATTCCATTATCGAAGTGGATCTAACCCCTAACCGTGCTGATTGCTTAAGTGTAAAAGGTTTGGCTCGTGAGGTGGGTACTTTAAACAATGTTGATGTTAAACCATTAAGCATTGACGTTATGGCAGCGCAAATTAACGATACGTTACCGGTTACTTTGTCTGCATCGCAAGCGTGTCCTAAGTATGTAAGTCGTGTTGTAAAAGGTGTTGATGTAGCCGCAGCTACACCTTTATGGATGATTGAAAAACTGCGTCGCAGTGGCATTCGTTCAATTGACCCTATTGTGGATGTGACCAACTATGTTCTGTTAGAACTTGGTCAGCCAATGCATGCATTCGATTTGGCTAAAATCGATGGCGGCATTAATGTGCGCATGGCGAATGATAAAGAAAAATTAACGTTACTCGATGGCCAAGAAATCGAACTTAGCAGCGATACATTAGTGATTGCCGATAATGCAAAAGCATTGGCTATTGCGGGTGTTATGGGTGGTGAGCACTCTGGTGTGAACACGGATACTAAAGATATTTTCTTAGAAGTGGCTTACTTCGATCCGATCGCCATTGCTGGTAAAGCGCGTAATTATGGTTTGCATACAGATTCTTCTCATCGCTTTGAGCGTGGTGTAGATTACCGTTTACAAAATGATGCCATGGAGCGTGCAACTCAACTAATCGTTGAGATTTGTGGTGGTCAAGCCGGTCCTGTTGTGAATACACAAGATGATGCGGCTATGCCAGTTGAATCCACTGTTGAATTACGTGCACAGCGTGTAGTGGATGTATTAGCTTTAGAATTACCGGCAAAAGAAATTGAAACCATGCTAACTCGTTTGGGCATGACCGTGACAGCCAATGCAACTGGTTGGACCGTGAACGTGCCGAGCTATCGTTTTGATATCAGTATCGAAGCTGATTTAATCGAAGAGATCGCACGTATTCATGGTTATAACAATTTACCTGTGACTACTCCAATGGCGGCGCTAGATTTAGAATCGGAGCCAGAAGTTGAAACACCGGTTAATACGCTTAAACAATTTTGGGTAAGCCGCGGCTACCAAGAAGCCATAACTTATAGCTTCGTGGATCCTAAAACTCAAAAAATGGTTGATCCAACGGTAGACGGCTTAATGCTGGCCAACCCAATCTCTGCTGATATGGCGGTGATGCGTTCTACTTTGTGGGTTGGTTTGATTAAGGCGGCAGAGCATAATTTGAATCGCCAACAAGACACCGTACGTTTATTTGAAACGGGTTTACGCTTTGTACCTAACGGCAAAGAGCTGACACAAGAACCAATGTTAGCAGGTTTAGTGTGCGGTACTCGTTTATCTAAAGGTTGGACAAACGCCAGCGATAAAGTGGATTTCTATGATGTAAAAGGGGATCTAGAAGCCATGTTAAGCATCAATGGCGATACTGAATATCGCTTTGCTGCAGGTGAGCATGCTGCTTTACACCCAGGTCAATGTGCCGCCATCTTCAAAGGCGACAAGCAAGTGGGTTTACTGGGAGCGTTGCACCCTGTATTACAAAAACAACTGGGCATTAAAACGCCATTGTTTGTATTTGAGCTTTTATTGAATGAGGTGGTGCAAGGTGAATTGCCTGAATTTAACCCTGTCTCTAAATTCCCTGAAGTGAGCCGTGATTTAGCATTTGTGATCGATGAAAGCGTACAGTGGTCTCAAGTAGAGCAAGTCATTCGTGAGCAAGCCGGTGTAAGCCTAACAAATGTCACACTTTTCGACGTATATCGCGGCCAAGGCATTGAAAATGGTAGAAAAAGTCTTGCTTTAGGCTTGACGTGGCAAGATCCTTCACGCACTCTTAATGATGAAGAAATAACCAGTTCGGTTAATTGCATCGTCACGAAACTGGCTGAAGGATTAGGTGCACAACTGCGAGGTTAGTATGACCGCGATCACCAAGGCTGATATGGCAGAAAAGCTATTTGACGAACTTGGTATAAATAAGCGCGAAGCCAAAGAAATGGTGGATGTCTTTTTTGAAGAGATTCGTACTTGTTTAACCGAGAAAGAACAAGTTAAGCTTTCTGGATTTGGAAATTTTGATTTAAGAGAAAAACGACAGCGTCCAGGGCGTAACCCTAAAACTGGTGAAGAAATTCCTATTTCTGCCCGTTGTGTGGTGACGTTTAGACCCGGTCAAAAATTAAAAGTACAAGTTGAAGCCTATAACGAAGATTAATCTCGTTGAAGTTTGGTGAATAAAAAAAGAGCAGCTCAGCTGCTCTTTTTTTATGTCTGGCGTTATAGTATTTGCTTTTAATTAGTCTTTTGTTGCAAGTCTTCTTTGCGGTCAATATCTCGTATGACACCTTGATCGACTAATCTCACCGTATGAACTGGCAGGGATTGAATTAATAACTGCGCACCTTTGTCTGCGTTTAGCTTCATCAATTTATCTTTGAATTTGTTTGGGATGATAACAGGGTGCCCGGGTTTCAAAATAGAATGCTCATTAAAAAAAACAGGGCGACACACTGTGTTTTTATCTGCATTAAAACCATCAATGACGGCTTGATAACTGTGAGTCTTGATGAATGGCATATCGGCTAAGCAAATCATAATATTGTTTGCAGGCTTAACAGCCAGTACACCAGCTTTAATAGACGAACTTAACCCTTGTTGGTAATCCTTGTTGGTAACTATCGTGAATGGGTGAGGTTCAAGTAATTTGATTAGCTGAGTATCATTTGGGCGCACCACACATACGACCTCATCCACATGAGGTAGCACGTTTAATGCGCTGATTAATCCAATGGATTTTGATGTGATGCTATCTTGATTATTAGTATATTCAATTTCATGTAGTAATTTATCACCACCAAAGCGTGAACCGTTACCGGCGGCTAATATGATAGCGCTAATATTAGGCTTTATATTTGGCATGCATGCTGGCTTAAAGTTTGTGGTGAGCTTGATAAACTGACGCCATTTTTAATAGCGGTTATTTCTGCCAATATAGATAAGGCAATTTCAGCGGGTGTTTTACTGCCGATATAAATGCCAACAGGGCCGTGTAAATGGTCGACTTGTTTCTGTGAGAAACCAAAGTGTTCTTTTAAGCGCTGGCGCCGATCTTGATTGTTTTGTTGTGAACCTAACGCACCTACATAAAACGCATTGCTGTTTAGCGCCGTTAATAATGCCATGTCATCCACTTTAGGGTCATGGGCCACGGCGACTATGGCGGTGCGCTCATCAACTTTCATGTCAGTAATGATGTCGTCAGGAAAGCCTTCAAGTAATGGCAATTTATCCAGTGGCCAATTTTTTCTGTATTCTGGCCTGGGGTCACTCACTAATACTTCATAGCCTAAGCCTTGGGCTATTTGCGCAAGAAACTGCCCAGTTTCACCTGCGCCAATAATTAATAAACGAAAAGTAGGGCCGAAAATATTACTCCAAGTATTACCGTTTAATTCTATATTCTGGTGTTTTTGCCAATGAGATTGCTGTGTGTTTGAGCTGTTTAATTCAATACTACGGTAAATGGTTTGGCGCGCTTCAATGCTCTTTGTGAGGCGCTGTACTTCTTCAATGTTATTGAACGGCTCAATAACGAGTTGTAAAACGCCGCCACACGGTAAGCCAAACTGGAAGCGTTGATCGGCTGTTTCGCCATACATAATTAATTGCGGTGTTTCACAAGGCTGATTAGTCAGGCGTTCGATTAAATCTTCTTCTACGCAGCCGCCACTTACACTGCCATAGAACTGACCGTGAGAGGTTACGGCAAACAATGACCCAACAGGCCTAGGACTGGTACCCCAAGTCTTTGCTACGGAAACTAAGGTGACTTTGTGACCTCGATTAAGCGCGTGTAGACAGCCGTGTAATACATCTAGTTGTGAGCCCTGCATGTAAAAAACTCCTAAGCTAATTTAAGCGGTAAACTGCGCAGACGTCTGCCTGTTGCTGCAAATACACCATTCGCTACTGCAGCTGCAATAGGGGGCAAGCCGGGTTCACCTACACCTGTAGGTGCTTCGTTGCTTTGAACGACGATCACGTCAAACTCTGGTGATTCATTCATGCGTAACATCGGATAGGTGTGAAAGTTCGTTTGTTCAACAGCACCATCTTTCAAGGTGATTTCACCATGCAGCGCTGCGGTTAAACCGAATATGATACCTCCTTCCATTTGTGCCTTGATGATTTCAGGGTTTACCGCTGTGCCGCAGTCAATGACACAGGTAACTTTATGTACTTGTATCTTGCTTTCACTTACTGAAATTTCAGCAACTTGAGCCACACAAGAGCCAAACGATGTATGTGTCGCCAGACCATGGAAGTGATCATTAGCAAGAGGCTTTCCCCAGCCTGATTTTTCAGCGACTAATTTTAAAACATGGGCAAGACGTGGGTTATTTTTTAAGTGCTTTAAGCGATATGCCACAGCATCTTGTTTTTGATCAACGGCCACTTCGTCCATCATAGACTCTTTGAAAAATCCACTATAGCTGTGACCCACGCTGCGCCAAAAACCCAGAGGCAAGCCTGGATCTATTGTGACATGGTTTACTTGTTTGTTTGGGCTGTCATAGTCTTCAAATAAGCCTTCGACGCTAGAAGGGTCTACCACCCAGCCGTCGAATAACCCGTAGCCGCGTTTACTTAACCAGTCGACCATGGTATTTGGCATAAAGCCTGGTGCTATGGCATCTACGGCTTCATCTATCATGTAAGGCATGATGTTTGGGCCAACTCGTTTTACATGCCAGCTATTAATGGTGCCATCTTGATTTAAGCCAATATCAAATTTAGCTAAAGACGCTGGGCGATATAGGTCGTGTTGGGTGTCATCTTCACGGCTCCACGTTAATTGGACAGGCAAATTTGAAGCTTTTGCGATGGCAGTCGCCTCGGCCACAAAATCCGAGGCACTGCGACGACCAAAGCCGCCGCCTAAAAACGTGCTATGAACCGTGACATCATCTTTTGCTACATCAGCAAACAGCGCTGCAATATTTTTTGCCATCCCTGGACTTTGACTGCCTACCCATACATCGACTTTGCCGTTTTCAATTTTTACGGTACAGTTCATTGGCTCCATGGTGGCGTGGGCTAAATAGGGCGCCCAATATTGTGCACTGATCACTTTATTGGTTTGTTTGATGGCTTCGCTGTCACCTTCATTATGGGCGTTGTCACCTTCCTGTTTTAAAGCGTTTTCAAATAACCCCATCCCATTGTTGGCATCCATAGAATGGGTCGAAAATGAGCTCAATTTTTCAGGTAGTTGCCATTGCACTTCTATTTTTGCTAATGCGTTTTTTGCTTGATAATAATGTTCAGCCACCACAGCCACACCATTATGAATAGCCACGATAGCTTTTACGCCAGCCATATTTTTTGCTGCGCTATCATCAAATGATTGAACGAGACCACCATAAACGGGGCAGTGTTTAATGGCCGCTTTTTGTAAACCATCAAAATCCACATCTAGGCCAAATTCTGCAGTGCCTGTGCTTTTAGCTTGTGCATCTAAGCGCTGATTGTATTTGCCGATGTATTTAAAATCTTTTTCTAATTTTAATGGTGTGTCTTCTGGAAAATCCAGCGTGCTGGCTACATCCACAAATTCACCATAGGCAAGCGTTTTACCTTGAATAAAAATTTTCCCGTCTTGTGTTTGAATGGTCTCAAGCGACACGTTTAATTGTTTGGCGGCTGCTTGTCTAATAACCAAGCGTGCATTGGCGGCTAATTGGCGAATAGGCAAGAAGTGGGCTTTGATACTGGTGCTTCCTCCCGTGATTTGCATACCAAATTCTGGGTTTGCATACTCATCATCGGAGCCAGTTTGATGAATCGTTACTTTAGAGGGCGATACATCTAACTCTTCGGCTAATAAAGTAGTAAGGCCAGTGTACACACCTTGTCCCATTTCACTGCGCGGTAGATAAAAATTCACTATGTTTTCGGACGTAATTTGTAAAATAGCATTGGGGGCTAAATTTTGTTTTTCGGCGCCAGAGGCAGTTTGGGATAATCCCATAAGTGGAATACCCACAATCAAGCCGCCACCTGCCAGCGTTGAATGTTTTAAAAAATCACGACGGGAGGTGTTGATAGTTGTGCTCATGATTGAGCCTCCTGCGCAGATTCAGTTGGTTCAAAATATTGAACAGCTTGTAATTTACCTTGGCCGGTTTGTATATTATGTGCGGCTTGTTTAATCGCTGCTTTGATTCGTGGATAAGTACCGCAACGGCATATGTTACCGCTCATAGCGTGATCAATTTCTTTATCAGAGGGGTTGGGGTTGTTTGTTAATAGAGCGGTGGCGCTAATAATTTGTCCGCTTTGACAGTAACCACATTGAGGTACGCTGCTGTCAATCCAAGCTTGCTGTACTGCAGATGTAAGCTCTGGGTTACCAAGGCCTTCGATGGTGGTGACACTTTTGTTGGCGATCGCTGCAGCTGGTAAAATGCAGGTGCGGGTAGATTGGCCATCTATTAACATACTGCAAGCGCCGCATAAGCCCATGCCACAACCAAACTTGCTGCCTTTGAGTTTTAAATGATCACGAATGACCCATAATAATGGGGTATCACTGGGAGCATCTACTTCTACAAGTTGGCCATTTAAGGTAAAGCGCAGCATGCTCATCTCCAAGCGTTGGTAAGATTTTTATTGAGGTTAGAGTATAGGCACTAAAAGTGAATATCAATATGACTACGGGAATAAATACCCTAGGCTAGCTGGGGTTTAGAATGGGTTTTGTCTATACTGGCTAGTTATTAGGTCAGCTTGTTTTATTTGAGTTAAATTATGAAAAAATTATTAGTGCTTACGACTGGCGGTACCCTCGACAAGGTCTATTTTGACGCTCTCAGTGAGTTTCAAGTGGGTGCACCTGTGGCTGGGGATATTTTAGCGCGCATGAATGTGGCACTTGATGTTGAGTTGATCGAGGTGTGTCGTAAAGATAGCTTAGAATTAACCGATAAAGATCGTGAAAAACTAAAGTCGATTATTGAGTCATCAGCAGCGGATAAAATTTTAATTACCCATGGTACCGACACCATGGTGAATAGTGCGACCACTATAGGTGAACAAACCGGCAAAGTGATTGTATTTACCGGGGCAATGCAGCCAGCTGCATTCACAAATACTGATGCGATTTTTAATATTGGTACGGCAGTAGGGGCGTTGATGTCACCTAATACACCTGATGGTTGTTACATTGCCATGAGCGGACAGGTGTATAGGGCAAATGAAGTAAAAAAGAATTATGACAGTAAGCGGTTTGAAACGACAAAATAAACGTAAAAACTAAAGTGTCATATATTAAAAAGCCCGCCTAAGAATGTGATGACTTAGGCGGGCTTTTTTGTGTTTATTTAGCAATACTAACTATCAAGCCTGAGTCGCAAGCTGAGCGTCATTATGCTTAGCAAATCGATTAGCTCTTAAGATACTGCCGAAATCATTAAAACGCACACCGTTGTCTTTCATAACAGGGAAAACCTTGTGTGCTACCATTTGGCGTAAATAAAATGGCTGGCTCACTACAAAGTGGTGCATGGCATGAGTCGCACCAAAGTTGAAACAAAATAATTGTACAGGCAATAAGGCCCAATGATTCATCACTTGGCATTGTTTAATTAAAGAATCCACATCGCCGTAATAATGTAAGGCAGCGGTAATATTGTGCAAGCAAAGCGCGCGTAATAAGTTAGGTAAGATCCATACCACCATAACTATTGAAATAATATCCATGAGTTGTAAAAACCACGGGTCGTAACTTAAGCCTAGAGCGGTATTTAAGTTTAAAACATCATAAAGCTGGAACGCTAAAAACCCGTATAAACCGATGACATACAAATGGGCCAAGGGCGCGCCTTTAGAAATGAAGCTTAGATAGTGGTAGCCCTTCATATTACGTAGTTCTTTGATGCGTAAAGAGACGGATAAAAAACCATCCAGTGAAATAATGATGCGCTTTAAGCTAAATGCCATGCCGTTACCTAATACACGCTCTTCAATATCATCCTGCGTGCCCGATACTTTATGGTGATTAAAGTGTAGGTTGCGTCGAAACCAAGGGTTTACGGTGTTAGGGCGCATAAACCATACAATGGCCATCATGCTGTTTTGTACGAATAAATTTTTACGAAAATATAAACGGTGAATAAGGTCATGTTCTAATTCGTGGCTGACGGAGGCAAAAAAAGCAGATATTAAGACACAAGCCCAAGCGGGTATCCACCCTGCTATATAGGCGTAACCAGATAACACCATGCCCACTAAAGAGACTAAGCAAATCGTTAGCCCAATGGCATTTTGGTGTAACAAGATAGGATGGCGTTGTTTTAAGTCACTGTCAGCTTGACGAATAGCTTGCTGAATATGCTTGATCGCAATAGCGTCTTGCTTGTTTGAGGTGGTCATAGCGTCACATTATTTTTTATTGTTATTTGTGGTTACAAATATTAACAATCCACCAAGCTTAGGTCTTGAATTATTTATGGTACAAGGCGCTTAATTATCCTCTAATAGATTGATTGTCTTACAGTTTTCATTGGGTTTGATGGGATTGTCAGACAGCTTGCTAGTGGTGTTTGGATATCGTGCTTATTATGTATATGTGCTTGGTCTATATAGAAATCACGTCTTATAGCGTATTCACCTTATACGTAAGTGCATTTGGGCTAAAGTAAAATGCTTTCAAGCCGATAATCTGGGTATCACTCATTTAACAAGGCCAAGGCTGGCTACCTAGAGGTGTGCCATGTTGTCGTTTAACTCTGCACTATTTAATAAATCTAACCTGTTTTCGCAGCCCATCCAGCCTCGTGTGATGGCAGAAGAGAACATCGACCAAGATAAATTTGCCCACCAGCGTCTAGGCCAAGCATTAAAAGATAATCTTGGTGTGGATTTGCCACCCGAGAAAACCGTTAACGAAACCGAAAGCTTATTTGATGTAGATGCTGTCATCGATACGGTTATGCAGCATGTAGGCAAACGGATTGATCAAGCTCGTGCTAATGGTGCAAGTGAGGATGATTTACAATCTATGTTTGATGCTGCGCGCAGTGGTGTTGAGACTGGCTTTAAACAAGCCCGCGAACAGATAGATGCGATTAATAAATTAAATGATCCGTTGGCTGAAAAAATCGATTCTGCAGAGCAAGGTATCTATAACGGTATTGATAAACTAGAAGAAGATACGTTTAACCCTCAGTCTGAGATCGTCAAAGCAAACACCATTGAATACGCTAAAGCCTATGAGCGCACCAGTAATAGTTTTGAGTTTGAGCTCACTACCCAAGAAGGGGACGTGGTTAAAATTCAAGCTATGAATGACTACCAATCATATCAAGAAGCGCTAAAAGCGCAGGGTAATGGCAGCGAGTTATATGCCAGTTATAGTGAAAAGAGCAATAGTTCAGGCTTTAGCCTATTAGTTGAAGGGGATTTAAATGATGAAGAGATGGCCGCTATTGAATCGTTAATGTCTCAAGTGAATGACCTTGCCAACGAGTTTTATACCGGTGATCTAGGTACTGCATTTGATATGGCTATGAATTTAACCAGTGATGCGGATCAGATTGCCGAATTTAGCTTGGATTTAAAGCAAAGCCAGGTGAATGCTTATGAATACGGTGCGATGAAAGGAGAGGCTTTAGGTAACGGTAGTGGTGGGTATGAAACCGCTAAATTACCAAAAGGCCTGGCCGATCCATTAGCTAATTTTGCGCAAGGTGTGAAAGACGCATTTGAAGAGGCAAACCAATTTGCTAACTCTCGTAGCTTGCTAGAAAATTTATTTGAGCAAATGGACCAAACGACTCAAACCTTAGGTAAGAGCCAGCTACCTGACCTATTAAAACCTATGCTCGATGCGTTAAACGCATAATTATTCGTTGATCGTTGCTTTAGCGGGAGACTCAATTTATTGGGCCTCCCGTTTTTTTATGGCGTTTTTTATTCACGCATACCGTGGTATTCTGCTCCCACCTTAAAGTATTAGGACAAACCCGTGCAGATCCAGTTATTAGGCACGACAGGTTGCCATTTATGTGACATAGCTGAACGTATGGCGCGTCGAATTGTTCCAGTATTTGGCTTTACATTAGAATATGTGGATATCGCCCTAGATGACGCTTTAGTTGCTCAATATGGGGAGCACATACCGGTATTACGAGCAACCAATGCTGCACAGCTAGGTTGGCCGTTTGAAGAAGAGCAATTGATCCAGTGGCTAGAAGCGTTAAACGCCTAGTCTGGATTTCAACAACAATAATATAATAGAAAAAGGAGCGGCAACGTGTTCCAACGTTTAACTTTAATAGTATGTGTATTGGTGCTGAGCGCTTGCAGTAGCGTGTCTCGCACCCCAGACGAACAAGCCATTAGCTATGCATTGGTTGAAGATGTGACCTTACGTAAGCTAAAGGATCAATGCAGCGACCTTAACGTTACAGCTAAGCAAGCGGCATGGCGCGGTTATAGTAGCTGGTGGAAACGTAACAGCGGACTCGTTGAAGCCGCTGATTATGGTTTGAGCTATAACCTAATCACACTAACGGATACCCGCCAAGAAACCGGAGCTCGTTATGCCATGGGGTTAACCTTTGATATCGTCGCCGAAGCGGAACAGAGAGTAGCTGAATTACTTGAAAGTGGAGATAAAACAGCGACTTGTTTAGATGTAATGAATGAGTATCGCGATGGTTCTATGGACTTACGTGAAGATTCAAACCTTTATCCTATTTTGGTAAAACTACAGCAAGAACACGATGCTCAAGGTGAGGATATGTACCTTAAAATGAGCAAAATAGAAGACAAGTCTAACAAAAAGTATTCACGTAGTGCTTATGCAGTAGAGCGTATGGTAAAGCGTGAAGGTTGTGCGAACCCTAAGGTACGTACTTTGAAAACGGATGGACCGAATGAAGTATTAGAAGCGACCTGTGCGGATGACAGCTTTATGCTAATTCGTTGTGAGTGGCGTAACTGTAAAATTCAAAACTAATAAATGATCCGTTGCTGGAACGCTTCATTCCACCTGACGCGCTAAGCAAAGATTGAGACTTAATAATGAAACCGATAGGGTATACCTTATCGGTTTTTTTATGGGTAAAGGTGAGGTTATGAAATTTAAGAAATTGGGCAACACCAATATTGATGTAAGTTTAATCTGTTTGGGCACCATGACTTGGGGAGAGCAAAACACAGAACAAGAAGCTCATGAACAGTTGGATTATGCTCTTTCTCAAGATATCAACTTTATAGATACGGCGGAAATGTATCCCGTGCCACCTAAGCCCGAAACCCAAGGGTTAACCGAGCAATATATCGGCACTTGGTTGGCTAAACGTGGGCAGCGTGATGATATTATTCTTGCATCCAAGGTAGCAGGGCCTGGTAATGGATTAACCTATTTAAGAAATGGCCCGCGCCTGACCAAAGAGCATATTCATCAGGCTATCGAAACAAGCCTACAGCGTTTACAAACCGATTATTTAGACCTATACCAATTACATTGGCCAGACCGCAATACTAATTTCTTCGGTCAGTTAGGCTATGAAGTCAAAAGCGAAGAAAAATTCACCCCGTTATTCGACACCATTAGCGCCATTAACGAGCTGGTACAGCAGGGCAAAATCCGACATTGGGGTTTTAGTAATGATACGCCTTGGGGCGTGATGAAGGCTTTAAGTATTTGTGAAGAGCATGGTTTTGCTAAACCCGTTTCGATTCAAAACCCATACAATCTGTTAAACCGGACTTATGAAGTGGGCCTTGCTGAGGTGAGTCATCGTGAGAATATGGGGCTACTTGCTTATAGTCCTATGGCATTTGGTGCACTCAGTGGTAAATATCTAGGAGGTGATAAACCAAAAAACGGCCGTTTATCCTTGTATGAACGCTTTACTCGTTACAATGGTGAGCAGACTGTTAAAGCCATAAAATCTTATGTGAATATTGCCAAGTATTTTAATTTGACCCCTGCACAAATGAGTTTAGCGTTTGTTAATCAACAAGCGTTTCTAACCAGTAACATCATTGGTGCAACCACCATGGCGCAATTGAAAGAAAATATCGCCAGTATCGATGTGACTTTGAGTGATGACGTACTTACTGAAATTGCTAAGGTGCATGTGACTTATCCAAATCCAGCGCCTTGATGCAGTGCAATCAAGGTTAGTTGAATTTAAATAGTCCAAAAAAAAAGCGGATGCTATATCATCCGCTTTTTTTATTTGAGAGATTAGAAGTTAGTCTTTTGCTTTAATGATCGAGCCATTGTTTTGGTTAATTAAGTTACTCAACTTATGCTCTGCTTTTTTACTTATGTCTTGCTTTGGGAATTCATCCATAATCTTACGGAAGAAATAGCTGGATTTTTTTAGGCTTTTTTCAGGGTTTTGCTCGCTCATATAAATCAAACCCAACTGATAAAGGGCTTTGGCTTTAATTGTGTCACTAGAACCCGGGTTTTGATAAACCGTTAAGTACACGCCATTCGCATCTTCTAGGCGGCCATCACGAATGGCTCGTTCGCTCATGGGTGTTAAATCTGGGTCAAACGTCGAGATGGTTTTACTGAGTAATCGCTCTGCGTCCACGTGAGCGAGTAATTGCTCTGGCGTCATTTGCACGGTTTCATTTTTGCGAGCTTTAATGATGGCTAAACGATCATGAATTCTGTCTTGTAAAATACTATACGGGAACTCAATTAAATGGCGGTGAAAGTAGGCTTTGGCTTTTTCGTCGTCACGGTCTTTGTTGTAACGGTTCATGTAAAGCAAGCCAATTTGGTAAATAGCAATGCTCTTCATATCTTGGCTGTAATCGTTTTTGCCATAACCTAATAAATAGGTGTTGATAACATCGTTACTTTTATTTTCAACAATACCATTTAGAGAATACGTGATTAAATCTGGCTCTTCATCAAGCGCGGCCGCGGCTTTTAAGCGCAGGTCCGTTTTGTATTGTAGGAATTCATGATTACCACCGCCCGCTAATACGAGAGGAGTGGTGGCAGCACAGCCGCCTAATACGGTAATTAAGCTCAGTACACACAATAATTTTAGAGATGGCAGCATAATGATTTCCTATCAATGATGGGGCGCAGTTTACTGTGCCGATAGGGAGCTGCAAGTGTTTAGGTCAAGTTTTTAGAACGATGGCGTATTTTGCCCGCGTGAATAATCAAAAGAATTTCCAACGCATGTATTTTTGATACTGACTGGGACTAATGTACTCTTTAAAACGCATATCTTGAAGAATTCTGCGGTATTTACGTTTATGTCGTTGAGCGAGGTGTTTATTTTGAAAAACCGTGAAGTGATATTTGCGCGGGCTTGGCATTAGGATGGCAAGAAAAGCGCCCTGTGCGGCATTAAGTTCGCTGGGTTTAGCACCGAAATAATAGTTCGATGCCGCGGCTATACCATAAATATCTGGGCCGAACTCCACTATGTTTAAATATAATTCTAGAATTTCATTTTTGCTGAGGGCTTTTTCTAGGCGTTTGGTGACCAGTAGCTCTTTGAGTTTACGATAGAGGGTTTTATTGTTTTCAAAATAAATGTTTTTTACGGTTTGCTGACTAATGGTGCTAGCACCAAAGCTCCATTCTCGGCGTTTAATGTTTTCACCTAATGCACTGATTAAAGCGTCGTAATCAATACCTTGATGATTAAAGAAATCCCCGTCTTCACTCATGACAATGGCGTAGAGTAGTTCACGATTAATTTGATCAATGCTGACCCACTTATATTGTTTAAAGGTGTCAGGGCTTGATTCTAAATGACGTTCAATGCTATGCACCGCCGTTTGCTTGGCTTGCTTAAAACCGTCTTCTTCAAAATGAGGCAGGCTTTCTAATAAGGTGAAGGTAGAAATAAATAATAGGCCGGCAAGCAACCAAAAAATGGCACCGGTTATCATGAAAATAGATTTCAATAAGTGATAAGGGCTGACGACTAGGCGAATTATTCGATTGCGTAGTCGCTTCCACGGATTAGTCTCTAAATCGTTTAAGTATTCATCCTTGATGTGGAACATGTGAGCCCTTAAATTAAGTTGAACTTAAAAATAAAATGTAGCACAACTTACATTAGGATGAATGCTTGGACAAATGAGCCATGGCCGCAAGGGCGTCTGGGTCTTTTGATTTAATTTTGTTAGCGATCGTGTGTTGGAAAAAATAATGGAAGTCTTTGCGGTGCTGTACGCTGAACAAGCAATCGTCACCAGTCAGCACGGGTGTGCTGTGTACATTATCTTCTTCAATACACATAGATAGAACACTACCGTCGTTATACAAACGCCAGCTGTGAATTTCCTGAATATTAAAGCTATCAAATTGGTCCTGACTGAATACGGCATGGCTGCCGATTAAATCCGGGATTTCTTGCACAATACTAACCCCAGACGAGCGAGTAACAGGGTAAAACCGAGCGCTTTGTTTGAGGAATTCCGCTTTATATGGAGGGGGATCAAATAGAATTTGCCCAGTATTGGTATCCATGAAACCTTCCCAGTGACCATTTAATGGGTCATCTAGGCTGCGACAAGCCACTAAGCGGTTTAACCAGGGCACCATGCCATCAATGTGGCCATCACTCCATACAGCCCAACACAGCACTTTAAGGCTAAATATTTGGTCAGAGGAATCATTGGTATACAGCATCTCGATACCGTCTAACTCTGGTAATAGACGCTGTATGTTGGGTAGATTTCGTTTGTGTTGCCTAAAATCAATAACTTCGGCTTCTTTGGCCATATTTACTCCAAGGCTAATTGCGACTGCTTCCTGCACTTAAATTGAGTATAGGTGCAAAAAACCAAGGAGTATGATCAGTTTTGAATAACCGCGGGCTGCGTAATATCTTGATGTTTGATTGTTTTGCGACTGACGTACTGTAAGCGTGACAGTAGCAATACGGCATTGATGCTTAAGCCAACAATTAACCCCACCCAAAACCCCGGCGCTCCCATAGGCGCAGCTTGAGATAAACCTAAGTAATAACCTAAGGGAAGGCCCACTAGCCAGAATGAAATAATGCTAATACCTAGTGTGACCATGGTGTCCTTGTAGCCTCTTAAGGCGCCGGCTGCACCTACCTGTAAGCTATCACTGATCTGGAATACAGCGGCATGCATCATTAAAAGCATGACAAGAGTAATGACTTGCTGATCTTGGCTGTATAAGCCAGCTAAGGACTCTCGTAAAAAGTACAGGACGCATGCATTTAGCAAGGCAAACATCAGGTTAATATAAATAGCATTCGTCCAAGCTTTTTTAGCACCAATCGGGTTGCCTCGGCCGAGTTCATGGCCCACACGGACAGTTAAAGCGGTCGCAAGGCTCAAGGGCACCATAAAAGTGACAGTGGTGATATTTAGCGTAATTTGGTGTGCGGCCACGACCACAGGTCCAAGCTGGGCAATAAACAAAGCAATAATACAAAACAGGCTAACCTCGGCGAATATCGCTAGGCCAATAGGAATACCCACCGCGCTGATATTGCCAATGGTTTTGAAATTAGGGCGAGTAAAGTTTCGCAGTGGTTTGACTTTTTGGTGATGGGAGCTGAAACGGGTGAATAACCAGATGGCAATAGTCATCAGGTAAAACACAATCAAACTGGCTAGGCCACAGCCTGGACCGCCCATTGCATCAATGGGACCCCAACCAAATACGAATAATAAATTGAGTGGAATATTCAAGAGTAAGCCCGCAAAGGCAATGGTCATAACCGGCTTGGTTAGATGCAGGGCTTCATTATATGAGCGAAATGCTTGATGAATCGCCACAGCAGGTAAAGCAAGGGCAATATAAAATAGGTATTTGGTGGTGATATCTTGAATGTCTTGGCTGATATCCATTAATGACATCAGGGGTTTGGTGCCCACCAATAGGATGCACATGGCGCACAGTCCAATGACTAAGCCTAAATAGATACCTTGTTGTAAATAATGGGCAGCCTGCTCTTTGTTTTTAGCACCTTTGGCGTGAGCCACCATGGGCGTGAGTGCCACCATGATGCCCGCTTCGAATAGCACCAGAGGTAACCAAATACTGCTGCCTACGGCGATAGAGGCAAGATCAAGCGTGCCGGCTAAACCTGCAATCAGGGTGTCCACGACACCCATACCGGTTTGCGCAAGCTGGGTTCCTAGAATAGGCAGCATCAATACCATCAAGGGTTTAGATTGCTTGAAAAATGACCTTAGCATGTTGCCGATTTTCTCTAGTAAAAAAACGCCTAAGTATCGTGATTTTGCTATGAAATGCAATGCTCATAGTTTGCAACTGGTAGGTATCGGCCATAACTGGTATAAAGCAGGCCAGCAAAGATGTTGTAAGAAACCTATGTACCACTGCTCGGCCGCTATTCAAATATTTAACCAATGCTTTAAAGAGACGCTCAATACAGAGTTGGTTCGAGGCGCGCATGAGCCTATTTATATCCCAAGAAGTCAGTATTATCCTTGGGATAGAGTGATATTCGCTCATGGTTACTTTGCCAGTGCACTACATGAAATCAGTCACTGGTGTATCGCCGCAGAACAGCGTCGCACTCAAGTGGATTTTGGTTATTGGTATAATCCCGACGGCCGAACACCCGAGCAACAAGCTGAATTTGAAAAAGTAGAAATTAAGCCGCAAGCGCTAGAGTGGATATTCTGTCGCAGTGCTAATTTCAAATTTAACGTCAGTATCGACAATTTAAGCGCAGATCCTCGTGACATTGAGCAATCTGCGAACGTCTTTAAAGACAATATATACCAGCAAGTGCACATGTACTTGCATAAGGGTTTGCCCACGCGGGCAAAACAGTTCAGTGATGCCTTAATCGCTCATTATCGTAGCGGGCAATCACTGGACGCATCAGAATTTAAACGGGAAACTTTATAAATGCCAATTGGATTGATTAAAAAATTATTTAATAAATCAGAACCAGTTAAACCGTCGAAGGCGCCGAAAAAAGCGTCAGCATTAACGGCTACAAAGAAATCATCCAAACCTGCGGCTAAGCCAAAGCCAGTACCTGCAGTCGCGAAGAAAAAGCCAGTTGCGCCATGGGACCCTAGCCAATTCAAAGTTGAACCTGCTGAAGGTAAAACACGCTTTCATGATTTGAACTTAGATGAACGTATCATGCATGGTATCTTTGATTTAGGCTTTCAATATGCAAGCCCCATTCAAGCCGCTTCGTTACCGCTAACCTTGGCGGGTCATGACATTATTGGTAAAGCACAAACCGGTACCGGCAAAACAGCCGCGTTCTTAATAACCGTGTTGCAAAAATTATTGACTACTGCGCCGAGTGAGCGTTTTGCCAGTGAGCCTCGAGCTTTGATCATCGCTCCAACCCGTGAGCTAGCCATGCAGATTGCACAAGACGCAGAAGGCTTATCAAAATACACAGATTTGAATGTGGTTACCGTGGTCGGCGGTGTGGATTACGATAAACAAAAAAATCAGCTGAGCGGTATTGTTGATATTGTTGTGGCGACACCAGGTCGTTTATTAGATTTTTTACAGCAAAAAGTGTTGTTTCTTGATCAAGCAGAGTTATTGGTTATTGATGAAGCAGATCGCATGCTAGACATGGGGTTTATCCCAGATTTAAAACGCATTATTCGTGCAACACCTGAAAAAGACATTCGTCAGACTCAGTTGTTCAGTGCAACCTATCCTTATGATGTAGTGGCATTGAGTGAAAGCTGGACATACAAACCACAGCAGGTCGAAATTGAACCAGAATCTGTCGCAACTGAAACCGTTGACCAGCGTTTTTATAGCCTGCAAGAAACAGAAAAAGATCAGGTGTTAGTGGATTTTCTTAATGAAGCCTCAACCGGCAAGGCGATTATTTTTGCTAACCGTCGTGATACATCTCGTGATCTTGCAGACCGCTTAAATAAAATGGGCATTAAAGCCATGTTATTGAGTGGTGAAGTCGCTCAACAAAAACGTGTGAAAACCTTGGAGCGATTTAAGAGCCAGGACAACACCGTGCTTGTGGCAACAGATGTTGCAGGTCGTGGTATTCACGTGGATGGTATTACCCATGTATTTAATTACAACTTACCAGATGATCCTGAGGACTATGTTCACCGTATTGGTCGAACTGGCCGAGCGGGTGCCAGTGGTATGGCTATCACCTTTATTGATGAGTACGAAGCTTACGGCATGATGGATTTAGAAAAATATCTAGGTAAGAAAATTGTGACGGAACCGGTTCCCAAGGGGTAAGCATGGCGGCAAGGATGCTGTTAATTTTTATACTGGTTTTTCAAAGTGCTTGGGTGTTAGGGTTAAGTGCAGAACAAGCGCATATCCTAATAAGACAACAAACCCCTGAGTTATTAGGGGATGGTAGCCAATTAGTCAGTGTGTATTATTTTGGTGAATCTAATGATTTATCTGTCGTTGGGTTAGAGCGAGTAGGAAATGACTATTTACCTATTCGCTGGCTGGTGGTTTTTAATAAAGAAACCGTTTTAGGTTGGTATTATCCTAGCATCGAGTTTCCACTACGATTTGAAGATGGTTATTTGATTTTTCCAAAAGGCAGTCGTGTTGCAAAAATTAATCTTTTGCCTGCGCCACCTGATGCATTTACCATAAAAAATCAATCCATTGAGTTTTATACCCCTTAAGAGTCCTCGGTGAAACAAGCCCATTTAATTGATATATCAGCTGTTTTTTTTCGTTATTATTTTGCGCCCGGTCCAAGCGTTGTTAATGACGAAGGCTGGGAAGTGTATCCATTACTGGCCAGTTTACGCTGGTTAATGAACCCCGATTTTTTTGATGCAAGCTTAACCGTCGCAGCCTTTGATGAAAGTCTAGGAACCTGCTTTCGTCATGACCTTGACTGCGAATATAAAGCCAACCGCGCATTACCCACCGAAGACATAATTTATCAGCTGAGTTTATTGAAATCTTTCTGTGAGCATATGGGTTTTGTCGTATTGGCCAGTGATGAGTTCGAAGCGGATGATTTTATTGCTGCCAGTGTAGAGCAGTTAAATGATTATCAAATAATCATTCACTCGCGGGATAAAGATTTGCGCCAATTGCTCGCACCCAATGTCATCATGCAAGATAGCGCCACAGGCTCTGTATGGGATGAGGAGAGGCTGATGGAAGAGCTAGGTTTAAAGGCCTGTCAGATAGTAGATTTCTTATCTCTAGTAGGCGATGCCAGCGATAACATAGCGGGTGTGCCTAGTGTGGGGGTTAAAACCGCTACAGTGCTGTTGCAGCAATATTCTGGCTTTCAGGGTATTTATCAGGCTATAGAGTCGGCTGAAGTATTACCGGTTAGAGGGGCCGCGCGCATTCGCAATGCCCTAATTGAGAACAAAGATCGGGTACTTCTGAATCACCAATTAACCCGACTGCGCCAAGATATTCCCCTATCCCTTGCACCTTTGGAGTTTAACCAAGACAATTACCTATTTATTCATGCCTTAACGCAAGAGCTGGGCATTCATCGGCCTTTGAAAAAAGCCTTAGAAACCTTAGCCGGATTGTATTTATGAAAATCGTTGCAGACGAAAATATCCCTCTCTTAGAAGCTTTTTTTAGCGACATGTGCCAAGAACTAGTGACGTTACCAGGTCGAGAAATGTCTGCGGAGCAAGTTAAAGATGCAGATATTCTATTGGTTCGCTCTATCACTCAGGTGAATCAAGCACTACTAGAGGGCAGCCGAGTCAAGTTTGTGGGTACTTGTACCATTGGCACTGACCATCTTGATACGGCGTACCTTGAACAACACAATATTCAATATGCCAATGCGCCGGGTTGCAATGCAAAAGCGGTGGTGGATTATGTGTTGAGCTGTCTTTTAGTCTTACAAGAGAGAAAACAAAAAAATTGGCAAGAGTTATCAATCGGGATTGTTGGTGCGGGTAATGTTGGTGGGCTCTTATATGACACCTTAAAAGCCCTAGGCATGAATGTCATAGCCTATGACCCTAATGTGACAGATCATAATAGTGAACAGAACCAGATTGATGTGTGGCAGCAAGATGTTGTGACCTTGCATACTCCGATTATTCGCGATGGTGAACATGCGACTCATCATCTGGTTGACCAAGCTAGGTTAGCAAGTATGAAAGCAGATGCTTGCCTGATTAATAGTTGCCGTGGTGCGGTAGTAGATAACCAAGCGCTTTTAAATCACTTACACAAGCAACCGAACTTTAATGTCATTTTGGATGTATTCGAGCAAGAGCCGTCTCCATCGGATGAATTAATCAAAGCTTGTTTGTTAGCGACGCCACATATTGCCGGTTACAGTTTGGATGGCAAATACGGTGGCTCGGCGATGATTTACGAAGCGCTATGCGATGCCTTTGCTTTGCCTAAGCGGTTGAAGTTAGCCCAGCTAATATCAGAAGCGCCAGTGCGAAAGTTAAGTTTTAGCAACGAAGCCAATACTGCTTATGTTATGAAGCAGGTTATTCGTAATGCTTATGATGTTCGCGATGATCATTTTCGTATGTTGAATTTAATCGGGTTAAACGATGAACAGAAGGCGAAGAGGTTTGACCGCTTGCGTAAAGAGTACCCACTAAGACGGGATCTAACATGCCAAGTCATATCGGCGAAGCGTTTGTCTCATCCTGTTTGGCTGCAAGCATTAGGTGTTAGGGTGAAACAATAATTCAAATGCTTGTTTGAATTGCAGATATAAAAAAACAGCCTATGGCTGTTTTTGGTTTACAACAAGTGACTCTATGATTGAGCGGCTTGCAGTATTCTTTTTAACGCCTTTTCGACCATTTCATCGGTGATAGGCGTTTCTTTGCCTTTTTCATCAATAATGGCAGCACCGTGCATGATATCTTTAGTGCTTTGGGCTGTTTGTGTCGTGGTTGAGTTTTTCATAACGTCACCCCTTAAACATGTACCTTCAGTATAGTAATAGGCACCGCCTTGAGCCAAGGGTTTTATGCAAAAAAAATTAAATTTTAATAATGTGCTTCAAAAACTGCCCTCTTGTGATGCAAAGCGGCTCTTTCATGGCCGTGGTGGTCTGTTTGAGGGCTTGGAGCAGGTAAACATAGAAGTTTATCCACCTGTGCTGTGGGTGATTATTTATCAAGCAATTGATGAAACACAATTGAAACAATTGCTGCTTGAAAGTAAACAGCAAAGTGAGGTACTTGGTCTTGAGGCCATTTATATTCAACGTCGTTATGAACCGGGTAACCCAGTCGAAACTTTCTTTGAAAGTGATTCCTATTTAGATAAAGATTTTAAGGTCACTGAAGCGGGTTTGTCGTATTTGGTAAATCTGGGTCGCAATCAAAATAGTGGTTTATTTTTAGACATGTGTAATGGTCGTCAATGGATGCGTGAACATGCTAAAGATAAAGCGGTGCTGAATTTATTTTCTTATACCTGTAGTCTAGGTGTTGCGGCCGCCGCAGGTGGTGCAAACAGTGTTGTTAATATAGATATGGCAAAAGGGGCAATTAAACGAGGTCAGCAAAATTTAGCATTAAACGAGGTGACTTGTCAGAGTAATACTTTTATTGCTCAAGATATTTTTAAGATGATTAAGAAGCTCACGCAAAAAGGACCATTTGATTTATTAATTGCTGATCCGCCTAGCTTTCAAAGCAAAGCGTTTGATGTACGCCGTGATTATGAAAAATTGCTAACTAAGTTAAAGCCTGCTTTAGCAGATAACGCACAATTAGTTTTGTGTTTGAACTCACCTGCATTAGGTGAAGATTTTTTACACCAACTAGTTGCTATTGTTTTTCCCCAGGCAAGCTTCGTTGAGCGTATAGCGAACCCTGATGTGCTTGCGGATATAAACGAAGATGCTGCTCTTAAAGTGATGCTTTATCAGCTTTAAGTAACGTGTTAATCAATGGGTGATGCATTAAAGAAGTATTGCTCAATGATGTTTTGCATATCGATACTGGATTGTTCACGCAGTGCTTTTTGCATTTTAAATGCTAATGTGCTTTCACGCTTTTTAATGGAATTGGCTTGGCCAAATTGTTCGCGGCTTAAATTAGGGCGAATCAATTTTACAAAAGATTTTTGTGTCAGAGTGCATTCTTCTGCGCTTTCTTCTTTAATAATATCAAGGTAGCGAATATAGCCTTCATCGTGCAACCACATGAGGGCTCCAATGGCGCAAAGGTAGCGTGAGCTGTGTAGGCCAAATTCATCCATATCGTCTGGCCCACTAATATCATCAATAAACAAGCTGACCTTACGTGGAAACTGCTGGAATAAACTCAGTAGAATTACGCCAATATCGTGGTAAAAGTCATCTATATTTACATCATTCATAATGATTAATTACTGGCTGTAGTGTTCAAAGAAATTTCCCATCTTACCAATAGCTTCTTTCAAGTCATCAACCCTTGGTAAGAACACCAAACGGAAGTGATCCGGTTCTGGCCAGTTAAATGCGCGCCCATGGACAATCAAAATTTTCTGTTGTTCTAATAAATCCAACACCATACGTTCATCATTTTTGATGTTGAATTTGTTTTGATCCATTTTGACAAAACTGTATAGCGCGCCTTTTGGCAGGGTGCAGCTGAGCCCAGGAATGTCATTGATCATCTGGTGAGCTAGGTTGCGTTGCTCGTATATGCGTCCACCAGGTCTAATGAGGTCATTAATGCTCTGGTAGCCGCCCAGTGCAGTTTGAATCGCATACTGGGCCGGTACGTTAGCACATAAGCGCATGCTGGCCAGCATATCTAAACCTTCTAGATAATCTTTTGCTTTGTGTTTGGCGCCACTGACCACTAACCAGCCGCTGCGAAAGCCTGCTAAGCGATAGGTTTTTGATAGGCCGTTAAAGGTAATAACCAGTAAGTCTTCTGCTAATGAAGCCGTTGAAGTGTGTTCCACCTCATCAAATAAAATTTTGTCGTAAATTTCGTCAGAAAACACAACGAGATTGTTTTGGCGGGCGATCTCTAATAATTCCAGTAGCACTTCTTTTGGATAAAGGGCCCCTGTTGGGTTGTTGGGGTTAATTAGCACTAAAGCTTTTGTGTTGGAGGTGATTTTCTTTTTGATGTTGTCGATATCCGGGTACCAATCGGCTTGCTCATCACAACGGTAATGCACAGGGGTGCCGCCAGCTAAGCTTACAGCGCCTGTCCATAGTGGGTAGTCCGGTGCTGGAATTAAGACTTCATCACCATTGTTAATTAAGCCTTGCAGGGCCATAACGATGAGTTCGCTGACGCCATTACCTAGGTAGATGTCTTCAATTTCTACCCCTTTGATACCTTTTTGCTGGCAATATTGCATAACCGCTTTGCGAGCAGAGTAGACCCCTTTGCTGTCACTATAGCCTTGGGCGTTAGGTAATTGATGAATCACATCTTGTAAGATTTCATCGGGTGCGTTTAACTCAAATGGCGCGGGGTTGCCGATGTTAAGTTTAAGGATGCGATGGCCTTCATCTTCCATTTTTTTTGCGGCACTTAAAACAGGCCCGCGAATATCATAAAATACGTTGGCGAGCTTGTTTGATTTATGCCATTCGTGCATGAAAACCCCCGGTGCTGCTCGACATTACACGACCAGCTTGTTGACGAAAAAGATGTGCGGATGATACCTAGCTTTTTGCATGGCTCCAATCTCTACATTCGTTTTTCTAATTGAATACTGTGACTTTTTTAGGTGATAAAGATGGATAAGATCAAAAAAACACCGGATCAATGGCGTGACGAGCTGGATCCAGAAACGTTCCACATAACTCGAGAGAAGGGTACGGAGCGTGCGTTTACTGGAGCTTTGTATGGTAATCAAGCGCAGGGTACTTATATCTGTGCATGTTGTGGGCAGCCTTTGTTTGAGTCCGACACTAAGTATGATAGCGGTTGTGGCTGGCCAAGTTTCTATCAACCTATCGAAGGTGATGTGGTTGAGGAACATAGCGATCGTTCATTAATGATGCAGCGTACCGAGGTTGTATGCAGTCGATGCGATGGGCACTTAGGGCATGTTTTTCCTGATGGTCCTGCGCCTACTGGATTACGTTATTGTATTAACAGCGCATCGCTAAAGTTTGATGATAAAAAATGAAAGATTTTGACTGGATATTACACCGTGCCCAAGAACTAAAAGGCGCTGATATAAAGCCTCTTATGCCTCGCATAGAAAGTAATGAGGTACTAGTGCGGCGCGACGGTGCCTTTTATTTATCCTTGTTGGGTTTACGTATTTTTAGAGCAGGTCTGAAGCACAGCGTAGTGAACGATAAGTGGCCCTTGTTCGAACAGGTTTTTAAGGGCTTTAAACCAGCCTATGTGGCCAGTTTAAGCGATGAAGCATTAGAGCAACATATGTTGCAGCCTGGGCTTATTAAGCACTGGGGGAAAATGAAAGCACTGCGTACCAACGCCGCTTGGATTATGGAACTTGAGAGGGAACAAGGAGGTTTTGGGCAATATATTGCAGACTGGCCAGTGACCAATATTGTCGGCTTGTGGTTGGATATGAAAAAAAATGGTGCTCAGTTAGGTGGCCGAAGTGGGTCAGCTGTGTTGCGTATGGCGGGTAAAGATACATTTATGTTAAGTGAAGATGTCATGGTACAGCTTCGAGCTCAAGGCGTGGTAGATAAGGTTGATGATAATAAAGCCAAGCGTGATTTATTGGCCATTCAAACGGCATTTAACCAATGGCACGAGCAATCGGGCGTACCGATGTCTCATATTTCCAGAATGCTGTCTTTTACTTAAAATCCTAGTAATTGTTTAAACAGTAGACAGTATTATTTTTTTAGTATAAGTTTATTGTGCGCAATTTAATTTATAGCAACTTATAATTTTACGTCGTTTAAAGGAGACGCTTATGTCTATTTATGATTTCAAAGCCACGGATATTCAAGGTAAGGAGCGCGATCTTGCCGACTTTAAGGGTAAGGTTTTGTTAGTTGTTAATACCGCAAGTAAGTGTGGCTTCACGCCTCAATTTGAAGGCCTAGAAACAATGTATAAAGAATTACACGAAAAAGGCTTGGAAGTACTTGGCTTCCCGTGTAATCAATTTGCTCAGCAAGATAAAGGCAGTGACAGTGAAATTGCGGGCTTTTGCATGAAAAATTATGGCGTCAGTTTTCCTATGTTTTCAAAAATTGACGTAAATGGAGACCACGCTCATCCACTTTACAAATATCTAAAAAAAGAAGCGCGTGGCATCTTAGGTACCCAGAAGATCAAATGGAACTTCACTAAATTTTTAATAAACCAAGATGGCAAGGTGATTAAGCGCTTTGCGCCCACAGCAAAACCTGAAGACATTGCTAAGCAAGTTCGTTCATTACTAGCCTAATGACTTAGGGTAATTGACCCACACACTGGTTGAGGGTAACTTGCCAAGATGACTTTTATGTTAGCAAAGAGGCCTTATGAGTAAGTCAGTAGATGAACTGTTAAAGCTGGATAACCAGCTGTGCTTCCAGCTTTATAGCGCTTCGCGATTAATGACGAAAATTTACCAGCCTTTGTTAAAGCCTTTGGACTTAACTTACCCGCAATACCTCGTTATGTTGGTATTGTGGGAAATGCCTATTGGCCATAAGTTTACCGTTACCATGCTGGGTGAGCGTCTTAAGCTAGATAGCGGTACATTAACCCCGTTACTCAAACGCTTAGAAGCGAAGCGCTTCATTCAGCGCCAGCGTAGCCATGAAGATGAACGTCAGGTCTGGGTGAGGCTGACCGCCCTTGGGGAGTCTTTAAAACAGCAGGCCAAGCGTGTACCAGAGAAATTATTATGTGAAGCCGGTGTGAGAACCGAAGAGGTGATTGCAATGCGAGAAATGTTGAAAAAGCTGTTATCTACCTTGCCTGATTAATCGTAAATATTCTTTTTTGTATCCCAATCTTCATCTTCTTGGATTTTCTCCATGCCGCTGGCAAGTTTACCAGCCGAGAGATCATTGGATTTTTTACGTTCTATGGATAATTTATCTTCGATCTCTTTAATGGTTTTTTCTAGCTCTTCTTTTAAAGGTGCTAAGTACTGTTTAAGCGGGCTTTTGATGACTAAACTCAAGGTGTGTTTTAGTTTGGCAAGGGCAGGGTGTAACTTTTGCGTTCTTAAAATACCTTGAGCCATGTTGTAATTCATATCGATGACAGTACGCTGCATGATGATTTTTAGATTTTTTACCACGCGAGATCCGTGGACCTTTGGAATAAAGCCTGTCTTAACAGATTTTAAAATCTGGTCGTGTAAAAACTTCACCATGGCGCGAATCTCATGAGCGGTATCGGCGTCATTGATCTTGCCACGCTTACTTAATCGTTTAAGACTATCATCTTTTTTCGCTAAGGTTTCTTCTAGCTGGATTTCCATATCTTGATACAGCGCGTTGAGGTTTTGGTTATCTTTATTGAGTTCTAGCAACTTATTAATGAGTTGCATGATGCGTTTAAGCATGAAAATTCGGGTAGGAATGTCGAGGTAGAGGCTAGGAATAACAGCCATGGCATTTTGCATGCGTCGAAGATCATCGTTCAGGTCCACGATTTCACGGGCCTTTTCGATTCGACGTTTGTCGAGATAACCTTTTATGAAGATGCTGCTAACCAGTGTAACCAGTAACAGCGTCCCAAGTACTGTGATTGAGTCCATTGCGGTATCATATGTCCTTTCGATATATTCAGTGTAGACCTAAATCACAAAGTTTTTTATTAGAAAAAACTTGACCTAATTCAATAAGATACATAAAATGCGCGCCACATTAGACGTGACTGACGTCTTCTGTATTGTGTCCCGTTCGTCTAGAGGCCTAGGACACCGCCCTTTCACGGCGGTAACAGGGGTTCGACTCCCCTACGGGATACCAATTAAATATCTTGTTATTGGCAAGATAGTCAACGAAAGTTGATGTTTAGAGTAGTGAAAGACTCTAATAGGCGGGAATAGCTCAGTTGGTAGAGCACGACCTTGCCAAGGTCGGGGTCGCGAGTTCGAGTCTCGTTTCCCGCTCCAATTTCTCATTAGACTAGGCCGATTGCCTAATGAGTGTCAGTCATTTAGTGTCCCGTTCGTCTAGAGGCCTAGGACACCGCCCTTTCACGGCGGTAACAGGGGTTCGACTCCCCTACGGGATACCATTATTTTAGATGTATTGGTTGATTGTAATAAGGGTCAACGAGTATATACCTTGAAAACCATATCAAGGTGAAAGAATTGCGGGAATAGCTCAGTTGGTAGAGCACGACCTTGCCAAGGTCGGGGTCGCGAGTTCGAGTCTCGTTTCCCGCTCCAAATTAAAAAGCCAGAACAATGTTCTGGCTTTTTTTCGCCTATAGAAAAGTCGCCAAGCTAAGCTTGGCTGTTGTGTTACTGGGTTACTTTGACGTGAATATGGCTTGTTTAGCGGCTAGATAGTCGAAATTTTCATCGGCTTCTATCATTAAGTCTTCCA
Organism: Bermanella sp.; assembly: GCA_034110565.1. GTDB lineage: Bacteria > Pseudomonadota > Gammaproteobacteria > Pseudomonadales > Oceanobacteraceae > Bermanella. Next base: position 29,451 of record JAWUYY010000038.1, read on the forward strand.
GCTGCTGAAATTTGGTAATTTCTTCGTCGGGCATGAAGTGCAGTGCTTCACCGCCGAAGTACCATAAGACTTCTCTACCTAGGTGTGGTGCGAGAGTTGGGTAGTTGCGAAATAAGCGCGTTAACCAGTCTTGGCCGTCAAATATAGCGTCAGTTTCATGGTTTTCGAGTGCGCTGATAAGGTTTTTCAGTTGTTCGACGAAGCTTGCTTCGTCTTCATCAAGGGTCTCTTGATCAAATGGAAAACCTTGTTGCATAGATTTTAAGAAATCTTTCAATAAAATCAGAGTATGATGATGGGGATTATACGCTTGCATAGATACGATACAGTTATGAACTCATTGAATGATTATAAAGGACCCGCCCTCAGTATTTCAGGGTTAAAAAAAGTGTATGACAATGGTCATATCGCTTTAAAAGGCATTGATCTTGAGGTAGCTCAAGGGGATTTCTTTGCCTTGCTGGGCCCTAACGGTGCAGGTAAGTCTACCACACTTGGTATCGTTTCTGGATTGGTCAATAAAAGTGAAGGTGAAGTAAAGCTATTCGGTTTAGATATCGAAGGCGACTGGTATGAGGCCAAGCGCTTATTGGGCGTAGTGCCGCAAGAAATTAATTTTAACCAGTTTGAAAAAGTGCAAGATATAGTCATGACTCAGGCTGGCTACTACGGCTTAAACAAGAATCAAGCTCGCGTACAAAGTGAGAAGTACCTTAAAGCATTAGATCTATGGGAAAAGCGAGATGATCAGGCGCGTATGCTGTCAGGCGGTATGAAACGCAGATTGATGATTGCGCGGGCTTTGGTACATGACCCTAGGCTGCTTATCTTAGATGAACCAACCGCTGGCGTAGATATAGAGTTGCGCTTGAGCATGTGGGAATACTTGCAGCGGCTTAATACAGAGTTTGCTACAACCATCATTCTAACAACTCATTATTTAGAAGAAGCGGAAAGTCTTTGCCACAATATCGCCATTATTAATCAAGGTAATATTGTTAAAAATACCTCCATGCGTGCTTTGTTAGAAGAGCTCCATAAGCAAACTTTTGTGGTTGAACTACAGCGCGCATATCCTGCCCGCCCCATTTTGGCCTCGTTAGATGTTGTTTGGAAAGACGATCAATGTTTTGAAGTGGATGTTGAAAAGGGCACTGCGATTAATGAATTGTTTAAAATATTCAACGACGCAGGTGTTGATGTCAGTGATATCGGTCCTAAGTCTAATCGTCTTGAAACCCTGTTTGTTGATGCGGTAAGGAAGTAATCATGTTATTTATTCGCGCATATTGGATTGCATTCAGCACCATATTAGTAAAAGAAATTCGTCGCTTTATGCGTATATGGCAACAGACTTTACTGCCACCGGCTATTACGATGACTCTGTATTTCATTATTTTTGGTAATTTAATTGGCTCTCGTATTGGAGAGATGTCAGGTTTGAATTACATGTCTTTTATCATGCCGGGTTTGATCATGATGAGTGTTATCAATAATGCTTATTCAAATGTGTCTAGTTCATTTTTTAGTAATAAGTTTCAGCGAAGCATAGAAGAGCTATTAGTCGCGCCTGTGCCTAATAGTGTGATCTTGGCCGGTTTCGTATTCGGTGGGGTGGCACGAGGGCTGTTAACTGGGATTATAGTAACCATAGTGGCTGTATTCTTTACAGATGTTCAAGTGCATAATTTTTGGGTGCTTGCTTCTATTGTATTACTGTCATCTATTTTGTTTTCTCTTGGCGGCTTTATTAATGCGTTATATGCCAATAAATTTGATGATGTGTCCATTGTACCAACGTTCATATTAACCCCTTTGTCTTATTTGGGTGGGGTATTTTTTAGTACCGACTTATTGCCTGAAGGTTGGCGGTTAGTGTCAGAATTTAATCCGATTCTTTATATGGTAAATGGTTTTCGATATGGCATGTTAGGGGTAAGTGATGTCAATCTCGTTACCTGTTATGCCATTTTAATTAGTGTCATTGTGCTGCTCACTATTTTTAGTATGCGATTGTTAAAACGTGGTAAGGGGATTCGTAGTTAATGAGTCACGATGATAAAGAGCTAATGTTAGGTAAGCCTACCGAATATATATTTGAATATGATAACTCACTGATCTTTCCGATCAGTCGGGCGCAAAACCGTGTGAAGCTCACCATGCCTTCGCAAAAAGTAAATGGTGACTTACCGTTTTATGGTTTTGATATTTGGACCGGCTATGAAGTGTCTTGGCTTAACTTAAAAGGCAAGCCTATGGTTGCCATTGTTGAGTTTGTTATACCGGCTGAGTCTTCCCATATAGTGGAGTCAAAGTCATTCAAGCTTTACTTGAATAGTTTTAATCAAACCCGTTTAGCCTCACAAGATGAGCTGCAACAGCGCCTGCAAGATGACTTATCTGGCGGTTTTGGTGCGCAGATTGAAGTGCGAATTTTTTCTGTTATGGATTTCCCTATTGTCCAGCAAGATTTAGGGAAGGGGATTGATGAGCTTGATATTGAGGTCAATGACTATTCACCCAATGCCCAGTTACTATTAGTTGGGGACGAAAGCGTTAGTGAGACACTGCATTCACATCTGCTTAAATCCAATTGTCCTGTAACGGGTCAGCCAGATTGGGCAACGGTGGTGATTAGTTATGCTGGACCTAAGATTAATCAAGCTGCTTTGTTGCAGTATATTATTAGCTATCGCAATCATGATGACTTTCATGAGCACTGTGTTGAACAAATCTTTTGTGATTTGTTGTCTCTTGCTCAGTTTAAGCAATTAACTGTCACGGCTCGCTATGCACGTCGTGGTGGGTTGGATATTAACCCAACGCGAAGCTTAATCCCCATCCATTCAGACCAAACAATAGGCCGCTTAGCACGCCAGTAGTCGCTATTATTTGTTGCTCCATATCAAGTGTGTGGGGCATTTACCTTTCTTTACGTTTTTATTTCTCTTATTTATTGTCATTTACCTGTGAGAAGCATTATCATTTGCATATTTATTGATACCGGATATTTCCATGTCGATGCTCTTCAGTGACCTTAAAGTTGGCGACACCGCGGTCATTTCAAATCATAAGCCAGATCAAATGAATGCAGAGAAAGGTCAGCGCCTGATGGTATTAGGCCTGACGCCTGGCACGCGATTTTATGTGACCCGTGTCGCGCCGTTAGGAGACCCTATTGAAATCAAGCTTAGGGGGTTTAACTTGAGTTTACGCCGTGATGAAGCGCAAGGTATATGGGTAGAAAAAGTATGACTCAGGCAGCATTTACTATTGGTTTAGTCGGTAACCCAAATTGTGGTAAAACCACTTTATTTAATTCATTGGCGGGTACTCGTCAGCGTGTGGGTAATTGGCCTGGGGTGACGGTAGAACGTAAAAGCGGCACATATCATCACTCTGGGATCGAATATGAGGTCGTGGACTTACCCGGTACATATAGTGTTATAGCGGACACCCATGGTGATTCTTTAGATGAGCAAATTGCACAGCAGTTTATTTTAAATAAAGAAGCAGACCTCATTATCAATGTATTAGATGCCTCCAGCTTGGAACGTGGTTTGTATTTAACTTCGCAATTGTATGATGCAGGCATTCCTATGATTGTGGCTTTGAATATGGTGGATGTGGCCCATAGCAAAGGTCTGCATTTAGATCATGAAGCATTAGCAGAAAAGCTGGGATGTCCGGTTATCCCGTTAGTGGCATCTCGTGGCGACGGCCTAATGAATCTCATGGATACTGTGGAATCCCATGTACATAAAGAAACTAAGTTATCTCGACCTTATAAATTCTCTGACTCAATAGAGTCCACCCTTAAGTCCTTAAGTAATCACTTAATACAAAAAGACCCAGCGAGTTCAGGGTTATTGGCAACGCTATTATTAGAGCAAAATCGATTGCCGGAGAATTTTAAGGCGGATACGACCGAAGCGTCACAATTACAGTTGATCCAGTCGCGCTATGACTGGGTTGATCAAGTCTGCCAAGACGTCATTACTGCAAACCCAAAAGTGCGTAAAACACTAGGTGAACGCATTGATGACATTGTACTTAACCGTGTTTTAGCATTGCCTATTTTTCTTGGGGTAATGTATTTATTGTTTTTATTCTCTATAAATTTTGGCAGTGCATTCATTGATTTTTTTGATATGACGGCAGCGGCTATATTCGTAGAAACCCCACGTTGGATCTTAATGTCTCTGGGTTCCCCTGACTGGCTAACCACCTTTTTGGCTGATGGCGTAGGTGGAGGGGTGCAGCTAGTGGCTAGCTTTATTCCTGTTATTGCCGCGTTATTTTTAGCGCTATCCTTTCTTGAAGATGTGGGCTACATGGCCCGTGCGGCCTTTATTATTGATCGTATGATGCGTTCATTAGGTTTGCCTGGAAAAGCCTTTGTACCTTTGATTGTAGGCTTTGGTTGTAATGTACCTTCTGTGATGGCCACTAGAACCTTGAACCGAGAAGGGGATCGGTTGGTTACGACTCTGATGGCGCCATTCATGTCTTGTGGTGCGCGCTTAACCGTTTATGCACTATTTGCGGCAGCGTTCTTTCCAGAAAATGGACAAAATATTGTATTTGCTTTGTATTTGACTGGTATAGCGGTCGCCGTGTTTACGGCATTTTTGTTGCGCCGATTCATGCTACCGGCTCAAGACAGCTCGTTTATTATGGAGTTGCCACCGTATTTATTACCCACATCACGTAACTTAATTATGCATACTTGGCATCGTCTTAAAGGGTTTGTGATGCGCGCTGGTAAGGCTATTGTGGCCGTAGTGATTGTGTTAAATGTATTGAATTCGGTGGGCACGGATGGCACCTTTGGTAATGAAAACCAAGAAAACTCGGTGTTATCTGAGGTGGGTAAAGCCATTACCCCAATCTTTACACCCATGGGGATCCAAGAAGATAACTGGCCTGCCACCGTGGGTATCTTTACCGGTTTGTTTGCTAAAGAAGTGGTGGTTGGGACTCTAGATGCGCTTTATTCAAAAGGCACGAGCGATGATGAGCCGTTTAATTTTATTGATGCTATTTCAGATGCTGTCGCGACTATTCCTGTGAACGTGATGGATGTGTTAGGTAACTTAACGGATCCACTAGGACTGGACTTAGGTGATCTTAGTGATACACAAACCATAGCGGCCAGCCAAGAAATTCAATTGACGACATTAGAGGCCTTGCAGACCTTCTTTGTTACCCCTTGGGCGGCATTCAGTTATTTATTATTTATTTTGCTTTATATGCCTTGTGTGGCGACCATTGGCGCAATCATGAAGGAGCATGGCAACTTTTGGGCGGGGTTTAGCTTGCTATGGTCTTGCAGTATTGCTTATGTGCTAGCAGTTGGTTTTTACCAGCTTGCAACTTGGCAGGAACATCCAGTTTATTCAAGTGTTTGGCTTGTTTGTTTAACCGTATGGCAGGTGGTGCTGGCGGCCTTGATGTTACGTTCAGGTAAAAAACAGGCGGGAAGAGAAAACCTTATTCCTATGGTCGAAGTGAGATAAGATTTAATTTTTTGTATTAAGCCCAAATCATGAATATGATTTGGGCTTTTTTTTTGCTCATTTTTAGCACAACTTACATTAAGCTAAAAAGACCAAGAGGATGGTGCGTACGTGCAATGGTGGTCATGAGTAATACACATGCGATAGCCGCGGCAAAATAGCTGCGCTGTTTCATGCCTGATGTGCTTTTCATGGTCATAACACCGAACCCGATATAGCCCACAAGCAGAATCAACTTGGTGGTCAACCAAGCTTGTGCGACGGGGTATTGAGAGGTGGCAAACATTAATAAAACACCGGTTAAAAGCAGCAGTGTATCGATAGAGTGAGCACTGATTTTCACCGCTATTTTATTCTGCCATTGTTTTTGCAGTAATTGCGAGACGGCACGAACGGTGAAAAAAATAATACTGATGACCACAAGCATCAAGTGACTGTGCTTAAGTGGAATATATAGAGATTCTAAAGCCATAGCGCTTCCTAGCTAATTTTATGAGTTGTTGCTTGACAATTAAGCCTTTAAATATTTAAATGATAATCATTATCATCTAGATACAAAAAAGGATTGCCATGAAAAACCCACAAAATATACAGGATGTTATGAAGGATTGGGAATCTTATACGCTCTTAGCTGATGATCTATATCATCAGCAAGAGTATAAGCAGGCCAGTAAAACCTTTTCAAAGAGTGTTGATTTAATTGAACCCTGGCTTGAGAAAGCAGAAAAGGATGCCAATAAAATTATGCATCTATTTGTTTTATCCTGCCATAACACCGCGCATGCACTGAACCAGTCAGGCCGTAATAAAGAAGCGGAGTATTACTATAGTCATGCACACTTTCGACTGCTGAGCTTAATTAGCCGACCCAAGCGCTCAGCTCGCATCATGGAAAATGCCGTCTATGAGTTAAAGATTACCCTGAGTCAGCTTAAATATTTTCTATTATCTATGGATAAACAGCAGTTAGCGGGCAATATCCATGAAGAAAGCGTGAGAGTATTGCGTCAGAGTTATGTGGAATATGTTGATGATGTATTTACAGTATAGGTAAAGGCATAACAGCCTTTACCTTTTAAGTTCGATCAAAACGAGGGGGTTAGTAGCTCACCGCACCCATCTGAAATAGATCGGCTTCAAAATGCACGTGATATTGCAGTTTTTGTTTTTTGGCTTCAATCAGTAATTCATCGCTGCACAGCTGGCTTAAGCGCTGAGTGAGTAAGGCGTGATGGACAAGAGATATCTCACGTTCAGATAAATCCTTGGCCTCTTGTGCGCTAAAAATATGGTTGCGAATCAACTCCCTACGCCAAGCGGAGGTATCATTTTCATTAACCATGATTTGCTGAACAATTGTACTGACCATCGGGTTTATATTTGGCATTGATGCCTCCTATAAGTGGACTGTGAGACTTCAATGTAGAAGTAACTGGCGGGACTCTCCAGATAAATTTAGTGCTCATAAGCGAATAGTCTAAAGCGCACTATTTTAGTGAGTTATCTTCATATTCACTCAGTAAACTTGTACCGTTGAACCAACTAAAGCGTTATTTCAGAAATTTAATTAAAAATTCCAGTGAAAATGGCAGCAAAGTCTTGAGTATCCTTGCTTTGGTGTTGGGTTTTTCGCTATAAAGAAGCCCCTTTGGCGATAGCCCAGGGTCACAATAATAAAAAGAGAACTCACAATGAGAACAATCCTTAGTATTTTTTTAATAGCCATGATCAGCATGGTATCTCACGCAAAAGAAGTTGCCGGTGTTAATTTACCTGACAGTCTTAATGCACAGAATCATCCGCTTGCATTAAATGGTGTTGGCATTCGTTCTAAGTTTTTTATGGATATTTATGCCGCTGGTTTGTATTTGAGCGAAAGCTCTCAAGAAGCTAAATCTATTATTGATCAAGACAAGCCAATGGCGTTACGTCTGCATATTACGTCTGGTCTATTGAGCTCAGATAAAATGGAGTCAGCTACTCGTGAAGGCTTTGAAAAATCAACTGGTGGTAATACAGCTGAAATAAAAGACACCATCGATACCTTCATTGCGACCTTCAAAGAAGACATCATAGAGAACGATGTATTTGACTTCGTTTATGTACCAAGTGTAGGTGTGGATGTGTTTAAAAATGGTGAATTAAAGACTACGGTTAAAGGTCTCGTATTTAAACAGGCTTTATTTGGTATTTGGTTGTCAGATGATGCAGTACAAGATGATTTAAAAGAAGGTTTGTTAGGAAGTCTTTAGTATAGTAAAAGGCCAATCATAGTGATTGGCCTTTTTTAGGTCCACTTTAGAAGTGCATCTTTCAGTAGGCCAAGCTTGATCGGTTTACTGAGAAAATCATTCATCCCTGCGTCAAAACATTCTTTCTTTTCTTGGTCGGTTACCCCTGCAGTGAGTGCGATAATAGGGGTGCTTTTAATATTTTGTTGTTGACGAATATTTCGAGTGGCTTGAAATCCATCAACAATAGGCATTTGGCAATCCATTAATACAATGCTGTAAGTCGAAGTGTTAAGTGCATTAATCGCTTCTTGACCATTACTGCATATGTCGAATTCATAACCAAGACGTTTCAACATGGCTGAAATCACTATTTGGTTGGTTTGGTTATCTTCTGCTACCAATATTCTTTTCTGCGCTATGGGAGCATGCCCTGTGTTGCGTTCCACTGTTTGGGTTACGGTTGGCGAGCCTGCTGCTAGATTAACGGTAAATATAAAAGTAGAGCCTTCATTTAATTGGCTCTCAACGCGAATTTCCCCACCCATTAATTCGATAAGACGTTTGGTAATCTGCAGGCCTAATCCTGTGCCACCATATTTACGAGTGGTGGACGAATCTACCTGAGTAAAGGCTTCAAATAATGACTGTATTTTGTTTTGTGGAATACCAATGCCAGAATCGCTAACTGTAAACTCTAACAAAATACTAGGTTGGTTTTGTAAGCAGCGTACATCAATGTGAATACCACCTTGGCTGGTGAATTTTAAGCTATTACTAATTAGGTTTAATAGGATCTGTTTGATGCGAAGCGGATCACCGTTTAAATATTTTGGAATATTGGGGTCTAATTTAAACGTGTACTTAAGGTTTTTGTCTTTTAGTTGCGCAATAAATATATTGCCTAAAGATTCGCATATTTCATTGAGTGAAAAATCGATACTTTCTAATTCGAGTTTTCTAGCCTCTATTTTGGAGAAGTCCAGTATGTCATTGATGATGCTTAATAAGGCGTCACCAGATTTTTCGATGGTTTGTACGTATACCGCTTGTTCATTTGTTAGGCTGGTCTGTGCCAGTATGTCGGCAATACCAATGATGCCGTTTAGCGGGGTGCGAATCTCATGGCTCATGTGTGCTAAAAATTGAGATTTGGCTTCTGAGGCCGCCGCCGCTGTGCGACTTTCTTGCTCGGCGAGCATAATTTGTTTTTGTAAATCGACCGCGTGACGAATATCGCGATAAGAGCGCAAGGCATTGAGCAATGCCATACGTAATTTATGGGCGGTAATATCAGTCTTACTTAAATAATCATTAATGTCGTAGTCTTGAAATACGGACTCTTCAGGGGCTGCGCCGGGCTGGCCTGTACGAATAAGTAAGCGTATTTCATTATTGCTATACACATTACGAATGTGATTAACCAGTTGCAAGCCTGCGTCGTCGGTTTCCATTACAACATCGACCAAAGCAACCGCTACGTTGTCATGTTCACCAAGGTAATCGATGGCTTCTTTGGCACTTAATGCACTAATGAGCTCAATAGGGTGGCCGTCAAAACGGAATCCACGCAATACCATTTTGGTTAATTGATGTACGTATTCATCATCGTCAACCACAAGGATTTGATAGTGATATTTACTATCGCTTGATTCAGTCGTAGATTTGTCAGAGCTGCTTTCAATTTCGTCACCGAAAAGCAGATCATCACCTGGACTCATTAGATTCTCCCTAACCCAATATGTGGGTCTTAGAATTATAGACCCAAGTTATTTAATAATGTGTGGTAAGCACGCCATTATACCGGTTTTGCGATGGCGTTCTGTTGATTGATCCATAATTCTAGAATGCTACTGAGGTCTTTTAGTTTAAAAGGTTTACCCATGAAGTCATCCATGTCCGCATCAAAGCAAGCTTGTTTGTTACTGTCACGTACATCAGCTGTTAAGGCGATAATAGGGGTGCGAGCCTGGCTTTGTTCTTTTTCATATTGGCGGATGTGTTTAGTGCATTCTAAGCCGCTCATGACTGGAAGCATGCAGTCCATGAGCACGCAGTTGAATGTATGCTGGGTAAAGAGTTCTAGGCCTTGCTCAGCTGTTTCAGCCCAAAATACACGACACTCTAATTTAAGCAGTTGCTGTTCTAGTACCAAATAATTAATGGCGTTATCTTCAACGACTAATATAGTGGCATCACGCAAGGGGCTGAGAGGGTCTTGAGTCGTTGTGTCTTGGCTCATGAGGGGGTTTCCATCTCAATTTATGACAGTTGTGTTTATGCACTGACTGAAAATGACTCATATAGATGTATTAACTATGGCAAAGACTGGAAAGAATGCCAGCTAGTAGGGGTAATATTTCAAGCCCTATGGGCTTGAAATATTGAGGGGAGGCTTAATGCTTGATGACTTTTTTACCCTCTTTTTCTTCCTTTTCGTCTTTCTCATCGTCTGCGTGTTCGTCTTCACGCCCAATATCTGCAATATCTCTTAGGCGTTCGAGTACTCGATAATTAATCGAACCTCGTGGGAAGGTGCCCTTACGAGATAGTTTGCCAGCTTTACGATCCATCAGTATTTCTATGGCTTGATCTACTGACTCAATGCCGTAAATATTGAAATCACCATTGCTAACGGCGTCAATAATCTCTTTTTTCAGAACTAGGTGTTTAACGTTGGAAGCAGGAATGAGCACACCTTGCTTCTTGTTTAAGCCTCGGGCCTTACAAACGGCGAAAAAGCCTTCAATTTTCTCATTGATGCCGCCTACCGCTTGCACTTCACCATATTGATTGATGGAGCCAGTTACCGCCAAACTTTGGTGAATTGGTATGTAACTTAATGCGCTGATTAATGCACAGGCTTCTGCCAGAGATGCACTATCACCATCTATGTAGCCATAGCTTTGTTCCATTGCAATAGACGCACTGACTTCAAGTGGAAATTCTTGTGCATAAGTATGACCAAGATAACCAGTTAGTATCATGACACCTTTGGTGTGGATGTTTTGTCCTAAATTGGCTTCGCGCTCAATATCAACAATACCGCGTCCACCAGGATAAACCGTGGCAGTAATGCGTGCTGGCGCACCAAATGAGCTGTCGCCAATAGACAGAACCGTTAAACCGTTGATTTTACCAATGGACTCACCATCGGTATCAATCAAAATAGTGCCATCTAGGATGTCATCTAAAATTTCTTTTTGAATACGACCACTGCGTTGTTCTTTTGCATCGAGTGCGCGACTAACATGCTGGGCATCAATGGTTTCTTCTTTAGCCAGTTTGCGTACGAATTCGGCTTCTGCCAGCAATTCAAATAAGTCACCGATACGGGCGCTTAAATGTCGCTGGTCTTCTGCTAAACGAGCACTTTGCTCAATTAAGCGTACTACCCCGTCACGGCTAAGAGGTGCATAGGATTTTTCGATGCAGCGGCTTTGTAGTAGTCGAGCAAACGCTTCCATGTGATCTTGGGTGCAGGGTAGATAATCATCAAAGTCTACGAGCACTCGAAACATGTCATTGAAATCATCATCTAAGTCTTGCAGTAAATAGTAGGTGCTGCGAGAACCAATCAAAACAATTTTGACGTTTAACGGTATCCATTCAGGAATCAGTGTGGTGGTACTGACAAGTCCCATTTCACTGTAGGGACTTTCGATTTTAAGCTGATTGGATGAAAGGGCGCGTTTTAATGCTTCCCATACAAAAGGCTCATGCAAGAGTTTTTCAGCATCTACTATCAGGTAGCCGCCGTTGGCGCGGTGTAATGCACCAGGGCAAATCTTACGATAATGTGTAACAAGTGCACCTTGTTCACTGGTGTATTCAATACGACCAAATAAGTTTGCGTAGTTCGGGTGTGATTCGTAGATAACGGGTGCGCCGGAGTCTTCTTGGCGGCTCACCAATAAGTTGGGCATGTAAGTTTCTTCTAAGAACATGCGCTTAGCGCTGTCTTCGCGGCTTTCTAGTATACGATCGTCGGTGAGCTCGGCGATAACGGTACGGTGCAGATTTGCTTTTACCTTGTTTAGGTAGTCAATGATGCTTTCTACATCTTGATATTTTTCAAGTAACGGCTGAATCAAAGGTGTGACGGATTCATCAATGGTTTCTTGATTCAATTTCTTTAGAGCATCAGTGCTTTCGCGTTTCCATTGAGGCAGCGGAACGAGTTCATCGTTTAGCTGACCTTCAAGTTCATGAATATTGTTATGAAATGCTTCGCGTGTGGCTTCGTCTAGCTGTGCAAATTCAGTTTCATCTAAACTCTTGCCTTCTTTCATTGGCGTGAAGCTGATTGACGCGCTGTCGCGATACATAGCGATTTCTAGCTTTAATGCTGACTGCTCAATGCGGTCAATGACCTTGTCGTAGCGGAAGTTAAAATCACGATCGATAAGGCTTTTCTTTTGTTGATAGGTTGGGTGCTCAAAAGCCGCAGGGAAAGTGGCTAGCAAATTATCAATTAGCTCATTCAAATCGCTTTTAAATGCTCGGCCATGACCGGCTTGAAGCTGCAGTTTTAGAGGTTCGCGGTTGTTATCGAAATTATTAACGTAAGCCCAGTCACTAGGACTGTCTTGGCGCTTGGCTTCGCTCTTCAAGTACTCTGTAATATATGAACTGCGGCCTGTGCCAGAGTCGCCCATTACATACACATTATAGCCAGGTCGATCCATGGCAACGCCAAACTGAATCGCCGTTACGGCTCGGTCTTGCCCTAAAACTCCGTTGTAAGGTGTTAACTCATTACTGATATCAAAAGTAAGGCTATCGTCAGGAATTTGGATGCTTAATTGATCGGGTGTCAAAGAGGGGTGTGTCGCTTTTGCCATTCAGGTCAGAACTCCATTTAAATCTGCTCAAACCTTATGGTGTATTGATCTTTCGAGCAAGCGATTCAGCGTGCTTTAGATGCATTTTTAGTCCAATCCCGACAACTTTATTCAAATTGATCAAATTAGCTTCTAAAAGTTTGACTTTAGAATGATGACAGGTCATATTTAATCGTGTGAATCTATTGAGAGGAAGATAAAATGGGCGTGCAGGTAGAAGATCGCACCACGATAGATATGTTTAAGGAAACGCAAAAGGGACGACCTCGTTCAAATCCTTATCCACGAGAAGTGCAAATTCGAATTAATAAGCGCGTGCAGCGAATGCGAGATAAGCATAAAGGCATGCGTAGAATGGAAGTAAAGATGCCAACTGAGTTGGTAGAGCAGCTTGATGAATATGCTAAGCAACAAGAATGCACACGTACCGAAGTGGTTGAGCTGTGCATTGTTGAGTGGTTCGAAATGATGAGTAAAGAATTGCCGCAAGGTTAATTAAATAGCAGCAGTGTCTCCTGCTCGCTTACGCCACTAAAGCTGTGTTTTAGTGGCGTTTTTTTGCTTTTTATAACCTGTGTTATGATGCGCCAAAATATAATGAGTGGGCATTAAATGTCAGAGCTTCAACTTAATCATGATGGGCAAACCTTGAGTTTGCCGATTTACCAGCACCGTAACTCCCTATATGAAGAGCTGCATACTCGACCATCGCCTAAAATAGTCACGCCTTGCTATGTCACGCACTTGGCATTATCGCGCGGGGAAGGGGATGTAAAAAAAGAATATGAGCTGGTGGTTAGTTTATGTCAGCGATTTAGTGTGAATCCGCCGTCTCCTGGAGCATCTTGTTTTTACCAAGGGTTTGGTGGATTTGAATTTCGCTGGGAACGTCACACTGAGTTTTCTACCTACACGTTTATTCGCACTATCGATGATCAAAAAGAAAATGAATTTGCACTGGCATTTATCCCTAAAGATTGGTTGAACAAATTACCAGGTGAATTGGTGGTAGCGTTAAATATCCGTGTGCAAGACAAAGATCTAGATGAAAATCAGCAGGCGCATTTTTTCGAAGGGCAGCGCCCAGTGGGCAGTTTAGTGGCTAATGGTAAGGCTAAAGCATTAACCAGTTTTCGCTTACACAGTGATGGCTTTGGGCGTTTTTTAGTGGTGAATAAAGGGTTGAATGCTTATCAGGCGGGTCGTTTAATTCAGCGTATTTTGGAGCTGGACACCTATCGACTGACTGCTTTGATGGGCTTGCCCGTGGCAAGAAGCTTGAGCTCAGATGTTTCTCATATGGAAGCGCAGTTAGCTGAGATTAATCAAAAAATAGCCGAGATTCAAACCGAACAAGATGAGCGGGCTTTGTTAAAGCGCTTGTCATTAATAGCGGCAAGGGTTGAGCAGTATCGTAGCGACACAAATTACCGCTTTGCGGCAACAAATGCCTACCATGCTTTGGTGGGTAAGCGCTTAGAGCAGGTATTCGAGCAGCGTATCAGTGGCTTGCAGACCCTGCGTGAGTTTTTAGAGCGCCGCTTAACCCCGGGTATTCGTACATGTAATAGTGTGCGTGACCGTTTAGAAGACTTAAGTCGACGCATTCACCGCACAACCAGTTTATTGCGAACCCGAGTTGAAATAAGCATTGAGAGTCAAAATCATAGGTTGTTAGCATCCATGGATCGCCGCTCTAGTTTGCAGTTAAGGCTTCAGCAAACCGTTGAGGGCTTGTCTGTAGTGGCGATTAGCTATTACCTTTTGAGTTTACTTGTATATGGTTTTGAAGGCATGGCGCAATGGGGCATAAGGATAGACCCTAAGATAGCCTCTGGTATTGCGATGCCAGTGGTGTTATTGGCAGTATATTGGGGCGTGAGACGGCACATTAAGAAGTTAGCCAAAAAACCGAAGTCGAAGTCTTAATAAAATAAATGGAATTAATGCGATAGCCGCTGATTAATTGGCATAGTTATCGCTTAATAGTGGCTGGAATCACCTTAAGGACAGCTTTATGACACCGTCAATTGATCCTAACGCCAATAAGCACAACAAATGTCACAATGACGGCATGCCAGATTGGCAAGCCATCGCTAGTGTCAAAACTTCATCACAGCAATGCGCTAATATATTGCAATCCAGTATCTTGTTCCTGCGTCGCTTTACTTGTCATGAATCCTTATACGGAGACAGTGAAGGCGCGAAAGAACTATTCAAGGTACAGGAGTTACTGGGATCGTTGGAATCGTTTGCCAACGAAGAGTTTAATCTGCAATTAAGAGACAGCTATGAATATGTATGCAGTTATCTTGAGTTGTTAAATGAAACCCAGGCCCCCCTTGATTTGCGCATGGAATTTGAGCGATTGATTCACATTCTTGAAGCTATCCAATGCATGCAACAACAAATGGTTTTAGGTGTTATGGGCTCGTTGGCCCAGCTCAAAAGCCATTTGAAGCCTCATAGCTGATCATAAAGTCCTAGAGACAAGCAATGCTGTAACAGATTGTTCGGCTCTAGGCCTTGCATGTTAGGCGCCATACTTTTATAAAGGCCAGCTACTTTATTAGTTAGTTGCCTTTATTAGTATGTTGCGTTTAGCCCAGTTGTACCAAAATTCGGTTTTAGCCTTCCCAAAAACAGCCCTTGCCATCATGGGCCTGATTATTTTGCTGATCTTTCAAGGTGCGTCAAACTTTGAATTAGATGCGTCTGCGGAATCTCTTGTGCTAGAAAATGACCAAGATTTAGTCAATTACCGTACCGTAGCAGAACGATTCGGCAGCAGTGAATTCTTAATTGTGACTTACACACCTACTTGGCCGCTATTCTCTGAAGCGTCCCTTGGGTTATTGAAACAGTTGCGTGATGACTTAAAAGCCTTGCCTCGTGTTGCTTCTATATATTCATTACTTGATGTTCCTTTGTTAGAGAACCCACCTGTACCTGTCACAGAGCTGGTGGGCAACATTAAGAATTTAGAGAGTCCAGATGTGGATGTGGAAGCCGCTAAGAAAGAATTGGCCTCTAGCCCGCTTTATAACAACATGCTGCTAAATCTTGAGCACAACACCACCGCGATTCAGATTAATCGAACATTTGACCCTCGCCATCGTGAATTAACCAAGGCACGAGAAGCCTTGTGGAATAAGCAAGAAATTGATCACTTATCAGACGAAGAGCTAGCAAAGCTCGCTCAGCTGGATCAATCCATCAAAGACCTGAACGCCAAAAATGCAGAGATACTGCACAAAGACATTATCAAAATTCGCAAAGTGCTCAAACCTTACCAATCTCAAGCAGAAGTGTATTTAGGCGGCGTGCCGATGATCGCCGATGACATGATCAGCTATGTTGAAAGCGATATGTACACCTTTGGTTTAGGTGTATTTATGTTCTTAGTCGTGACCTTGCTGTTTATTTTTCGCCGTGTGCGTTGGGTGGTTATTGCATTAGGTTGTTGCACGCTTACCGTCGCGGTGATGGTCGGTATACTGGGTTTGTTTAATTGGCGGGTGACAGTTATCTCAAGCAATTTTGTAAGCTTGCTTTTGATTATGACTATGTCCATGTGTATCCACTTAATCGTGCGTTACCGTGAAGCGTATACCGAGCATCCTGATGCAACACAGCTAGAGCTAGTTAAAGAAACCATTGGCCATATGTTTAAGCCTTGTTTTTATATGGCGTTAACCACCATGGTAGCGTTTAATTCGTTGATTTTTAGTGGCATACGTCCTGTGATTGATTTTGGTTGGATGATGGCCACAGGAGTACTGGTTGCATTGTGTATTGTGTTTGTTTTGTTTCCTATCTTCGCTTTGCTTGCAGGAAAAGGAACTGAATCGGCTAATGCAAAAAATCACAGCCCGATCACGGATCTATTTTTATGGGTAACCCTTAAGCATGGTAGAAAGCTATTGGGATTCAGTTTGGTATTAACGGCTTTGGTCATAGCTGGGTTGTCGCAGTTAAAAGTAGAAAATAGTTTTATTAGCTACTTTAAAGAGTCCACTGAAATTCACCAAGGTATGAAGGTGATTGATCAACGCTTAGGTGGCACAACACCACTTGAAGTTATATTGAACTTCCCTGTGGTTAGCCAAGATTGGGGCAATGAAGAAAATGATGATTTCTTCTTTGATGAAGTAGAAAAAGAAGACCCAACCAAGTACTGGTTTACCACCGAAAAAGTTGAGCGCATCACAAAAATACATAAGTACCTAGAAGCCCAGCCTGAAATAGGTAAGGTGATTTCCCTCGCGACCATGGTTGAAGTGGCGGAGAAAATTAACGGCGAGAAGTTAGGCAGTTTTGAATTGGCTTTGCTTTACAGTGCCATACCTGATGAATTCAAATCGATTGTACTGGACCCATACGTGTCACCAGAAAATGGGCAAGCGCGTATTAGTTTACGTGTGTACGATAGTCAGCCAGATTTGCAACGAGCAGAATTACTCGCACGTATTAATCATGACCTACAAGATGAGTTTGGACTTAAGCAAGATGAGTTCATGCTGGCCGGTATGATGGTGTTGTATAACAACATGCTACAAAGTTTATTCACCTCGCAAATTTTAACTTTGGGTGCGGTGTTTATCGGCATTATGATCATGTTCATGCTGCTGTTTCGTTCTTGGAAGTTGGCATTGATTGCCATCGTGCCTAATTTATTAAGTGCTGGCGTTGTACTTGCTGTAATGGGTTGGGCAGGGATTCCATTGGATATGATGACAATCACTATCGCAGCGATCACTATTGGTATAGCGGTGGACGATACCATTCATTATATACATAGATTTAAAGAAGAGTTTGATGAGATAGGGCAGTACGAACAGGCCGTTAGAAACTGCCATGGCTCTATTGGTAAGGCGGTTTACTATACGTCTTTAACGGTGGTAGTTGGATTTTCTATCTTGGCGTTATCGAACTTTATACCCACTATCTATTTTGGTTTGTTAACCGGATTAGCTATGTTAATAGCGCTCGTACTGGTACTAACGCTATTACCAAGAATGTTGATCGTGTTTAAGCCTTTTGGCGCTGAATCCAAGTCTTAACTTCTGCTTCTAGTAGGGTCAGCGGTAGCGGCCCTAGTTGCAAAATATAAGCATGATAGGCCGGTAGATTAAACTTCCGGCCTAGCTCATCTTCCGCTAGTTTTTTCAGCTCTAAGAACTTCAATTGACCTACCTTGTAAGCCGTCGCTTGACCAGGCATAACCAAATAACGCTGTATGGCGTTCAACGAATCTTCTTTTGAAAACGGTGTGTTTTCTAAGCGGAAGGCGAGTGCTTTTTCAATATCCCAACCGTAATAATGCAACCCAGTGTCAATGACTAAGCGGTTAGCGCGCCATAGTTCCATTAATAAGCGGCCATATTCATTCCAAGGGTCTTGGTAACCTCCTAACTCTTTGGCCAGTGTTTCGGCGTATAACGCCCAGCCTTCGCTGTAGGCCGTAAAGTGGCTGTGGCGACGAAACTCAGGGATGCTCTTACTTTGTTGCGCATAAATAATTTGTAGATGATGGCCGGGAATGGTTTCGTGATAGGCCAAGGCTTCAAATTGGAAGGCCGGCATTTCATTTAACTTAGAGCCATTCATATAGTATCGACCAGGGCGTTTGCCGTCGTCACTTGCACTTTGGTAAAACGCAACCGGTGCGGTTTTTTCTCGGTATTCTTCAACGGCCAACACTTCCATTGGAATGTTAGGGATATCTTTAAAAGCTAGGCCCAGTTTCTGATTCATGTTTTTGATGTATCGTTTGCTGGCAGTGATGGCTTCTTGGTTGTTTTTAAAATAGAGGCTTTTCTCTGTGCGGGTGTAATTAAATAGTGCAGCCAAACTTGGTTGATTCAGTTGTGGTAGGAGTTTGGTGATCTCCAGCTTAATGCGTGCGATTTCATTTAGGCCGAGTTGGTGAATCTCTTCGGCAGATAAATTGGTAGTGGTGATGGCTTGTAGGCGTAAATTGTAATATTCCTTGCCACCTTCAAATTGATGCATGCCTGTGTCTTGACTGGCAAGCGCTCTTTGCTGTTTTAAATGCGCAATCAATTTACTATAAGCCGGCTTGTAGTAGCGTTTTAAATAATACTCTAAGCGGTCTTTCAGTATTTTAGAACTTGAGTCGTATAGTCCTAATTTTTCTGTTTTTTGTAGAAAGTCACTCCACAAAATATTGTGAATCTTACTGCGTTCAATTGGATAGCCAGTAATCAATGATTCGCAGGCTTCAATAACCGAATCATATACAAAGGTAGGTGGTCGAATCCCTTTTGCTTCGCGGACTTCAAGCTGATCGATCAATTGATCCATCAGTGCAGCCACGCCTTTAACGCGGTCCGTGTAGTGACGAGCATCTTCGATGGTTTCTACTTGGTGGATATTGATCAAAAAATTAGGAATCTCACTGTGTAGCCCATACATTTGGTTTACAGGGAAGTTATGAAAACGAAAAGGGTGATGCTTGATGTCTTGCTCGATCTGGTCTGTTAGTAGTGCAATGCTCAGGGCTGTTTGCTGATCAAGGGCACGTATGTTTATGTTGTTGATACGCGCTAAGAAGCCTTGTTCTTGCTCCATTTGCTCAGTTTGGTAAGCATCCGAGATGTCATCCCATTTACCGTAATTGGTTTTTAAGCCTCGATAGGCCTGCAGCATAGGGCTACTTGAAAGCTGCCAGTGGCTATAATCTTCTATCAGACTTTGGGCTAATTGTTGTTGGCTAGCAATTTGTTCTTCACTCAGAACAGATTGCGTCGCGATTTGTGGTTGTGTGTTAAGTTGGCAGGCAGAGACGGCCAAAATACTTGAAAATAAAAGACTGATTTTAAAAGGATGTTGAAATCGCATTACTTGAGTTGTCCAGCTTGTCTGGCCTTTAAATAGGCATCTTGAAAACATTGTAAAAATTGTAACAGTTCTAGACCACAATTCCTTTGATTCTGCTCAATTAACAAATACGCTAAGCTTTCTAAGGTGCTCAAACCTTGCTGGCTTTGATTGCGTCTAAGGTGATATTGGCTTTGAGGTGCGTCGATGCTAATGCGAGGGAGTGCCGCCAGCCATGGGCTTTGGCGCATCATCTTCTGTGATTGCTGCCAAGTGGCATCCAATAACAGGTATCCTTGGAAATTGGAGTGATCTTGTACAGGGGTATTGTGCGTATGATTAACATTAGACGTTCCAGTGCTAGGGTAAAGGAGCGCGTAATGTTTGAATCGATTTTCTAGCTTGGCGTTGTTTAAGCGATGCCAGCTGGTGCTGTCGATATCAGTGGCGGTTTTCAACAGTCGGCCAGTGTTGCTACGCTTGGTGTATTCTTGTGGGTGATAAAGGAGTGCGCAGGGTGTTGCCAAAGTCACTTTAGGCGCATACTGACAAACACAAGAGTGCATTGGTAGGGTGCAGTGAATACAATAAGTAAAAGACGCTTTCACAATATGCCAGTTCAGTTTAAGTTAAGCCAAGATTTTAAAAATACAGTGCAAGGTAGCTACATGGTAACAAAATTTGTTCAGTTTTTATTCTTAATCCTCATAGTGCAATTCTCTTGGGCGGTTGATCCTGTTACAGGCAGCGAGCAAAAAAGCCACGGCACAAAGCAAAACAATGATTATCGCTTAATTTTAGGCGCGATACAGCGCATCAGTGGGGCAATGAAACCAGAAGCGGAAGTACGTCTATCTGGTAAAAAGACCCATTGGTTGTGGCAATTACCAGAAGGTCACAGCAGTGAAGAGGCATTTGATATTTTAAAAGATCAACTGGCCACCAAAACCTCTAGCTTATTTCAATGCAAAGGCCGCAGCTGTGGATTAAGCAATGACTTTGCTAACCAAATATTTAATCAAGCTATCTTGTATGGTCGCGATAGTGATCAGTTTTATTGGACAGGTATAACCGATGAAAAACAGCCAACGGTGTGGGTTGTGTATACCTCAGCCAGAAGCTCTAAACGGGTATATGCTTACGTCGAAAGTATGGAGCTGGATAAAAATCAGCTTGAAAAACTTGATGGTTTTATACAAAAAGGCCTAGCGCAAACCTTATTTGATCAACACCATATTGTATTGAATCAGTTGGGTGATCAGGCTCGACTAAGAGACTCACAGGTTAAATGGTTAAAGCAATTATTGTTAGAGAACCCTGATAAGCGCTTTGCTCTGGTTGTACACCGCTATGGCGGTATGGAAAATCAAGCGCTCATCGAGCGCACTCAAAATGAAGCGGACGGTCTGCTGGATCAAGTGGCGAACGCAGGGGGATTTATTAAAAACCTGTATGTCCATGGTGCAGGGGCGGTGATGCCTCGTGAATTATTATTGGATCGAATTGAGTTGGTAGAACTTAAAAAATAATGAAATCAGTTTCTCTTGTTTTAGGCAGCGGCGGCGCCCGTGGATACGGCCATATTGGTGTAATTCGTGCGTTAATTGAAAAAGGTTATGACATTAAGAGTGTCTCAGGCTGTTCCATGGGGGCCGTGGTTGGAGGCTTCTATGCGGCTGGAAAGCTCGATGAATTCGAGTCATGGGCGCGTTCATTAAGCTACTTAGATGTGCTCAAACTGGTGGATTTTAGCTTGCTCAGCAATGGTGCCATACGCGGTGATAAGCTGTTTAATCGGTTGTCGCAAATGCTCAATGGCATTCAAATTCAAGACTTAAGCATACCGTTTACAGCTGTGGCCACAGATTTGATTCGACAAAAAGAAATTTGGTTCACCTCAGGCAGTCTTGAAGAGTCTATTCGGGCATCCAGTGCGATCCCTTCGTTGCTGATGCCAGTTGTTAAAGATGGCCGAGTACTTGTGGATGGTGCTGTGTTAAACCCCTTGCCAATTACACCTGTGATAGGAGATCACTCAGAATCCATTATTGCCGTTGATTTAAGTGCTGAAGTGCCCATGCCCGGAGGCCGTAGCGTAGAAGAAGACGCAGAAAAACAAGCCGCCCATGCGCAAGATAAGCAGAACTGGTTTTCGCAAATGAAAATTAAAGCCCTGCAATTTTTTGAAAGCAGCGACGATGAAGAAACAGAAGAAGCGCTAACAGCCAACTTAGGCAAGCTAGGGGCGGTGTACCAGATGTTTGATGCCATGCAGTCTTCGTTAACCCAGTATAAAATTGCCGGTTATCGCCCAGACCTGTTAATTCGTATGCCTAAGCACTCGATACGCTTCCATGAGTTTTATCGTGCAGATGAACAAATCCAACTGGGTTATGAAATAGCTTGCCGAGCGCTTGAAGGTTTCGAGCGCGGTGAGTCTAATACTTACGGTCAGCTTTAGGTTAAACTGCGCCAAATTTTCAAGAGACGTGCTGTGAAAAATATTTACCAACAAGCAGTGGAACAGCTGCCTAGTATTATTGATTGGGTGCGCTTTGCCTCCAGTGAATTCGCACGTCAAGGTGTGTATTACGGTCATGGCACCGATAACCCGTGGGATGAAGCCCTATTACTGGTAACGGCCACCTTGCAGTTACCTTTTGATATCAACCCGCAACAAGCACAGTGCCGTTTGATTACCACTGAGCGCGAACAACTTGCCGAGCTTATTGAACGACGTATCGTTGAGCGCATTCCAGTGCCTTATCTCATTAACGAAGCTTGGTTCTGCGGTTTACCGTTTTATGTGGATGAGCGTGTGTTAGTGCCACGTTCACCATTGGCTGAGATTATTCAAAATCGCGTGAGTCCTTGGATGGACGGCAAAGAACCTGCTCGTATTTTGGATTTATGCTGTGGTAGTGGTTGTATTGGTATTGCATCTTTACAAGTGTTCCCTAGCGCGCAATTAGACCTAGCAGATTTGAGCCGTGATGCCCTTGATGTGGCCGAAATCAATATCGAGCGTCATCAATTGTTTGATCAGGTGGCCGCCATAGAATCGGACTTGTTCTCTAACTTGCAGCCCGGTTATGACCTGATTCTATCGAACCCACCATATGTGGATGCCGAAGATTTAGCGGATATGCCAGCTGAGTATCAACATGAGCCTGCCATGGGCTTAGGCAGTGGCAATGATGGCTTGGATATTACCCGTCAAATACTGGCCAGTGCTTGTGATTACTTGAATCCAGAAGGGGTATTAGTGGTTGAAGTGGGTAATTCTTGGGTTAACCTAGAAGCCGCCTTCCCCGAAGTGCCCTTTACATGGGTAGAATTTGAGCATGGTGGCGACGGGGTGTTTGTCTTTACCCGTGAACAACTGGCCGCGCATCAGCATCACTTCCGTGTATAATGTGTCCAATTTTTAGTTAATAAGCAGTTTACTTATGTCTGGTAATTCATTTGGTAAATTATTCACCGTCACCACCTTTGGCGAAAGCCATGGTGTGGCGTTAGGTTGTATTCTTGATGGCTGCCCGCCAGGCATCGAAATTACAGAAGAAGAGATTCAAGTTGAACTAGACCTGCGCAAGCCGGGCACCTCTAAGTTCACCACTCAGCGTCGCGAGCCGGACCAAGTTAAAATCCTATCGGGAATCTTTGAAGGTAAAACCACGGGCACGCCCATTGGTATGTTGATCGAAAACACCGATCAACGCTCAAAAGATTACGGCGATATCTCTCAAAAGTTCCGCCCAGCCCATGCGGACTATGGCTATACGCAAAAATATGGCTTTCGTGATTACCGTGGTGGTGGCCGCTCAAGCGCCCGTGAAACCGCCATGCGTGTGGCCGCCGGTGCCATTGCTAAGAAATTCCTAGCCTCTAAAGGCATTGAAGTGCGTGGTTATTTATCACAGCTTGGCCCTGTAAAAGCGGAAAAATTTGATTGGGCGCAAGTTCGCCAAAATCCATTTTTCTGCCCAGACGTAGACAAGGTGCCAGAAATGGAAGCCTACATGAACGCTCTGCGCAAAGAAGGGGATTCCATTGGTGCCAAAATTACCGTTGTGGCCACTGGCGTCAAACCGGGTTTAGGCGAGCCAGTTTTTGACCGTCTAGATGCTGACCTTGCCCACGCTCTTATGAGCATTAACGCTGTTAAAGGGGTTGAAGTCGGTGATGGCTTTGATGTGGTCGAGCAAAAAGGTTCAGAGCATCGCGACGAAATGACGCCTCAAGGGTACCTTTCAAACCACTCTGGCGGCGTATTAGGCGGCATTAGCTCTGGCCAAGACATCATTGCGCACATTGCACTCAAGCCTACTTCCAGCATTACCGTGCCGGGCAAAACCATTGATATAAATGGTGAGCAAACCGAATTAATCACCAAGGGTCGTCACGATCCTTGCGTGGGGATTCGTGCAACACCTATCGCAGAAGCCATGATGGCCATCGTGCTGGCGGATCATTATTTGCGTCATCGCGGTCAAAATGCCGATGTGGAATGCACTACGCCCGTGATTCCTGCGCAGGCTTAATTTGAAATAGTGTTAAACTAAAACGCTCAATGATGTCATTGGGCGTTTTTTTATGGCCCAAGCCATGAGGCTTATTAAACATGCAGTATTTATGACGAATAACTCACTGCCTTATTGGCGCCTCTCTTCGTTTTATTTCTTCTATTTTGCTTTATTGGGCTGCATCTCTCCCTATTGGGGATTATTCCTTGATGATAAAGGCTTTAGCGCTCAAGAAATCGGCGAACTAATGGCCTTGTTTGGTTTGGTTCGTATTTTAGCGCCGAATGTTTGGGGGGCGCTGGGGGATTACACCGGCAAACGCATGCCTTTGTTGCGCATAGGCTGCGCCATCTGTTTTTGCGTGTTCTTAAATATTTTTTGGGTGGAATCCTTTTTTTGGATGGCGCTCATCATGATAGGTTATGGTTTTTTTTGGGCCGCTGTTCTGCCGCAGTTTGAAGTGGTGACACTGAACTATTTAAAAGACCAAATTGATCAATATTCAAAAATTAGAATATGGGGCTCGGTGGGCTTCATTGTGTTTGTAGGCTTGTTGGGTTGGGCGTTTGACTATATTAGCGTGAGCTTTTTGCCTGTGTTTATGTTGGTGTTATTGGCTGCGATCTTTTTTAGCAGTACCTTGGTTGCAGGGCGAGAGATCACCCACGAACACGAAAGCACAGATGGCTTTTTATCATTAGTTTTTAAGCCCACAGTATTAGCCTTTTTATTAGCCGCTTTTTTGAATCAAGTGAGCCATGGTGCTTACTACACCTTTTTTAGTTTGTATCTAGAGCAGTTTGGCTACAGCAAAAGCATGATCGGTTTTCTATGGGCCTTAGGCGTGCTGGCCGAAGTGGGTATCTTTTTAATTGCCCATAAAATTTTTGCGAAAATTGACCATAAAACCGTATTAGTGGCGAGCTTGCTATTGGGCGGCTTGCGCTGGATTGTGACCGCTCATTATGTGGAAACGCTTTGGTTACTGGCCTTAATGCAACTGCTGCATGCCGTCACCTTTGGCGCCATGCACGCTGTGGCCATGCACTATATTCACTTGTATTTTAAAGGTAAGCACCAAGGACAAGGCCAAGCCTTGTTCTCAAGCCTTACCTATGGCGCAGGCGGTGCGTTGGGTGCTTATGTGTCTGGCTTAGTTTGGATGCAAGACATGGGTGTCACCATGTTTGAATGGGCAGGGTACAGCGCCTTGCTTGGCGCTTTAGTGGCTTGGCTTTGGGTGAGCAAAGGGCAGCGAGCTTAGGGCGCTGTTTTTCAGTGTCCCGCAATGGGAGCTATCTATGAGCTTAAACAAACGCATCAATAAAAAAGTAAACCACCATTCTTAATGTTCTTCGTTTTACAGCGTTATGTGCTTTACCGAGAGTTTAACCACTTAAACACTAAAAATTAGTGTACGGTTAACACCAATGATGTGGTTATTTCTTAATCGCAGTTAATCAGGAAGAATGATCATCGTTACATTAATTGAATACCCGTACTTATTAATACCATTAATATTTTTTGCCCGAGTTGCAGACGTTTCACTTGGAACCTTCCGAACCATTGTGGTGTTTCGCGGCCACAAATTGTTAGCCTCTATGATTGGCTTTTTTGAAATCATGATTTGGTTGGTGGCCGTGTCCCATGTGTTGACCAACCTTGATCAATGGTATCTTGCATTAGCCTACGCCAGTGGTTTTGCCGTGGGTAATTATGCTGGTATCTCCATAGAAAACCGTTTTGCCATTGGCAGTGAGCTTGTTCGCTGTATCTCGTTTAATCGTGATGTGTTAGCAGATAAGTTACGTGAAGAGAGTTTTAAAGTTGTATCTTTCGATGGTGACATGGGAGCGAGCCACCCAGTTGAGTTGTTGTTAATTATCGAAAAAAGACGAAATATTCCTTCGTTGATCAAGTTCATTAAAGAGCTAGACCCAACGGCTGTTTATTCTATATCCGATGTTAAAAACATCTATGACGGTCCAGATCTTTTGCCACGACGCCGTTTATTTAGTCGAAAGTAAATGGAGGCACTCTGAAAAGGCCTATAAGGCGGCCATCTTAATAAATATTTCAACAGTATGAGGGTGCATTCAAAGCACTCTCTGCACTCATGGGGCATATTCCCCTTATCATCAATCTAATTTAAGCAACCAATACAGTCGTCACAGACCGCATATATTGATATACCGTAGGACGAATAATTTTGTGCCGATATAAAACAGTACAGACATTATAAAATGCTCAATAAAATCAAAAATTTAATGGCTTAGGAATATTAGATTAGGGCGTAAAATGCGGAACGATTAATTAATCGTGATGTTGCCGTGTTCTATTTCGTTAACATCTTACTTCTAATAGGTTAGATCATTCATATCGTTACATATGCATTTTAAGTTGGACCGAATGATGAACATTGCTTTGGTATGAATGTCTGGTTATGTGTTATCTAGGCTTTAAAACAGGCTGCTCGCTTTGATGAAATAGAGTCAGTGAGTACATTAGAGGAATAATATGAAAAGCTTAAAAGAGCAAACCCAGGCTAAAGTTGCAGCCGGACGACAGGCAAACCCTGAATTCATGAAGGTTGTTGATGAGGTGGTCGAGAAGGCAAAAGCCTTTCAGCAAGGCAGTGATGTCCTTGAGCTTGGACAAAAAGCCCCTGACTTTGTATTGCCTAACCCAGAAGGTAAATCCATATCCTTTAGTGATTTACTAGAGAAAGGCCCGCTTGTCGTGACCTTTTATCGTGGTAGCTGGTGCCCGTACTGCAATTTACAGCTTAAAGCTTTGCAAGCGCGCTTAGGGGATATTCATGCACTGGGTGCTCAGTTGGTGGCCATTAGTCCTGAAGTACCTGATGGGTCAATGACAAAAAATGAAATGAGCGATTTGGATTTCTTTGTCTTATCCGACCAAGATGCAAAAGTGGCGTCACAATATGGCGTGGCGTGGGAAGTGCCCGCGTTTCTTGTGGAGCACATGCGAGTAGATCGCCAGCTTGACCTTGATGCCATTAATAACGGCAATGATAGTGTATTACCGATTCCTGCTACGTTTGTTATTGACCGTGATGGGGTTGTTACATGGCGTTATGTGGATGTGGATTACCGTACGCGCTCAGAACCAGACGATATTATTGAGGCTTTGAACGCCTTGTCTTAAGTATTCAGAGTGATAAAAAAAACGGTGGCCTTGGCCACCGTTTTTTTTTGTTTTTATAATGGGCTTTTCAATAAGCCTTAAATATTATGCTAGCCTCAAAGCATGAAAGTACTTTTCAAAAGTGTTGTACCGTCTTACGCATTTATAGTGAAATTAACGCTAGTTGAGCGTCTTTATTTAGCACAACCCACCATCTTTTTCCAAAGTTACTGTCGTAGCCCGCTAGTGGGTATGCATCACAACCTTCTGCACGAATAGGAGGATTGGTCAGGAATTGTTTTGACCAAGTTGCATCGACGAGACATTCAGGTGTTGAGATTGCTTGCCATTTATCGTCTTGGTAAATACCCAGTTGAGCAGCCTTGGCATCAATTGAGCTAGG
Source organism: Bermanella sp. (assembly GCA_034110565.1). Lineage (GTDB taxonomy): Bacteria > Pseudomonadota > Gammaproteobacteria > Pseudomonadales > Oceanobacteraceae > Bermanella. Next base: position 56,964 of record JAWUYY010000038.1, read on the forward strand.
CGCTGTAAACTCTAACGCGTAAGCATCGCCAATAGCATCTGTAATATCCCAAGATTTAGTAGCAGTAGCCGGTAAGACAACGGCTTGTTTAGCCGTGCCATCGGTTTGAGATTTTGCAAGACCGGTATCCACTTCAATGTCTAGCTCTGAGCCGTAATCGCTTTGGTACATGCCTGTTTGGTTTTGAGTGCCGCTAATAATCACAATGTCAGATAAGGTGTTATTGGCTGCTAACCAGCTGGTGGTCACGTGTTCTTTTAGGTCGATGGTCGTTTCAGGAATTAATAATTCGCCTGCCGCTTCATCCGGAATAATTCGCTCTGAACTATTTAAGTTAGGGGTCCAGTTTTCATGCATTTGGAATAACCACTGATACGCTAAGCGTGCTAAGTCAGTTAGAGTTTCTGCGCGTGTATAGCCAGGCGTGAAACCTAGGTCGCGGGTTCTGGTGTTGGTGCGGTTGAAGGTATGGTTTTCGCCGCCCGCTAAGGTTACGTAGCTGCCGTCATCGCCATAACATTCGTTGGTTAGGTACTCTGGCTGTAGCACCAATACTGGGCGAGTGCCCTCACTAACAGATGTGCCATAGATGACGGTACCACAACGATTTGTTGTGCGGGTGAACTTATCAAATAAGTGCCACTGGGCTTCAAAGTTTTGGTCTTCATTGTTTGATGTAGCGGTGTGAGGTGCGTAATACGCGTTGTAATCGACCAAGGGTCCAGTGAACGATAATATTGATGAGTTAACATCATAGTGGGTTGAGCCATTACTCTTTGTCGCATTTTTTTGAGCGATGATCATTTGTACTTTTTCACGCTCACCAAAGCGAAATTCATATCCTTTGTACGAAGCGTTGCCCGCGATGATTTGGGTGTAGGTGTCTAAGCGGTAGTTGCCACCGGTTGGCGTAGAGCTTGAAGGAAAGGTTTCGAGTGTGCTTTTAGCACTGATTAAAGATCGTTGATATTGGTGTTCATGGCCCTGCACATAAATGACATCTCGCTCAGCAAAAAAATCGCGGATCTTAGATTGTACGCCATAAACCCAGTCATCATCTTTTGTGCCGTCTACGATTTGCTCTAATGTTTGACCATATTTAGCACCGATTAAACCATCGTGGCTTGCCACAACAATGTGTTCAATTTTGTCATCCATGCTTTCAACTGTTGATTTAATCCACTCGAATGCGATTGGTAAATTGTAATAAGCCAAACCAAAAATAAGGACATTGTCACGTACGACGTAGTAGTTTATCCATTCGTAACCTGCCATATGAATGGCGTCTTTAGGAATGAAGTCTTTCATGTTTTTAATCCAGTTATAGGTGTAAGCATAACTGGATTCGTGGTTGCCCATGACGGGTAGAAATTCAATGCCTTGTTGTTGGTATTGTTCTGCCACCGAGCGCCATTCAGCAAATTCTATATCACTGCCGCCATCCGTTAAGTCACCTAATGCGAGCACCATATCGACATTGTTGGCGGCTTGTTGTGCCAATAATTGCTGCATTGGGTATATGGCAACGTGAGTTTGACCGGTTGCATCTGTGCCTCCTTGTGTATCAGGGAGGAGTCCAATTTTGAATGTACTGGCTTGTTCTACTTCAGGCGTTGTCACCACTGGTTCGGGTGTGGTTTTGGGTGTGTCTGGTGTTTGTGTATCGGTATTGGCGCTTTTATTATCGCTTCCGCATGCGGTCATTAAGAAGGACGACAAGGCGGCTACTAGGAGCTTTTGTTTGACTGTAATCATGCTATTTTCCATTTTTTTTGTTTTGGTTTAAGCGGAAATATAGGATTAAAGTATGACTGTATGGTTTAGCATTTATGACAGTTTTTAAGTCAGTGCCTTGATAAATTAAAGCGAGGCGTTAATTAAGTCGCACTCTTATCACGGCGCTAAGAACTCTTTTTATGCACTGAGAAAGTGTGTATGTGGTCGGTTTTATTTGGGTGGTTATGTAGCCAAGCAGTTAGCCAATCGTAGTTGTGACTGCTCATATTAGGCCTTATCTATGCTTGCGGCTAAGTTATGCGGAGTATATGATGTGTATACGTTTCGTATACTTGGATCCGTTATGGGTATTGTTAAGATAAATGATGAATTACACGAAGAAATTCGTAAAGCCAGTTCTGTCATGGTGCGCTCTATTAATGCGCAAGCTGAGTTCTGGATCAAAATGGGCATGCTTGCTGAGGCCAACCCTAGTATGACATTTTCCCAAATTGTGAATGACCAAATGAAATATGCTGATGTGGATATAAGGAAGGTCTCAGGTGAGTAAGGTCACACTAAAAACCCCAGAAGAACTAGCTGTGATGCGTCAATCAGGGAAGTTGCTGGCATCAGTGTTTGCTTACCTTGATGGTGAGATCAAAGTTGGTACATCCACCATGGAGATTAATGATCTAGCTGAGCGTTATATTGTTGATCAGCTAAATTCGCGCCCAGCCAGTAAAGGGCAATATGGCTACGAATATGCCCTTAACACCTCGGTGAATAATGTGGTGTGTCACGGCGTTCCGTTGGCGACTCAAAAGCTTAAATCCGGCGACATTGTTAATGTTGATATTACCCTAGAGCAGGGCGGTTTTATCGCTGATTCAAGCAAGATGTACATGATTGGTGATGTGACACCTCTAGCCAAACGCTTGGTTGAAAAAACCTACGAAGCCATGTGGCAAGGCATTAAAGTCGTAAAACCAGGCGCTACCTTGGGGGATGTGGGCTTTGTCATTGCGCAACATGCCCAGAAAAACGGCTACTCGGTTGTACGCGAATATTGCGGCCATGGTATTGGCCGAGAGATGCACGAAGAGCCTCAAGTTTTGCATTATGGTCAGCCCAGAACGGGTTTAGTATTAGAAGAAGGGATGACCTTCACGATTGAGCCAATGATTAACCAAGGCAAAGCAAAAGTGAAAACCAAAAAAGATGGTTGGACAGTCATCACCAGTGATAAGAAATTATCCGCACAGTGGGAACATACGATTGCCGTGACCGCCAATGGTTATGAAGTGTTGACGCTTAGAGATGAAGAACTCGTTAATGGCTAACACGTTCTGTGTGGTGGTGAAAAAGTAGGGGGCACCTGCGGGCGAAATTGTTTCAGTTGGCTTTGGAAGGCTTTTGCTTATTGCCATGCTCAACGGGAGGAACGAGCAGATCGGTATCCATTTTTTCGCATTCGCTTTTTGGATAGTCAGAATATAAAAATTGGTACTTTATTCTTACTTCCGTTTGTTTTCTATTTGTCTTCAGTCATAAAATATTAATTTAGCAACTATAAAGACATATTTGGGCATAGACGGACTAGGTTGGTTTTTTTAGTGTGAGTGTCTTGGCTATTGTTGTCTTTTGTATGAGACATAGCCTGTGAAAAGCGTCATGCGACCGCACAATATAATGTGCCGTCATATGACGTCTTTTATGGGAGCTGGTGTTTTTCTTTAAATAATCAGTAAAAAGTATGAGATTTAAATACTGTTTAAAATTATAAACTTACATGGGTACAAATGTTTTGTCAGGGCGTAAAAAAAGGGATGCACATTTGCCAAAAACGGCTGTATCCCTCATGATTGCTGGATGTTAAGAATATGTCGGGCAAATACGCCCTATAAAAAACGTCATGTGACCGCACAATATATTATTTGATTACGCGACATAGAATAAACTGTTAGTACCCTTCAAATGAGAAATAGAAAATGAATAAACACCTATCAATACTTGGTTTAGTAGTCGGTATCTCAGGCTGTACAGCCATGGGTAACAAAGCTGAATTTGAAAAGAATAGTTTTGATCGAATATATCCT
>JAWUYY010000039.1:0-43585 GCA_034110565.1 Bermanella sp.
GTTGGGCTAACTCATCAATCACAATGTGACTGGCGTAATTTTGTGCAAGCCAATGTTGTACATCTTTAATTAGTGCATCTTTATGGGGCTTAGCTAGTCCCATTAATGAATAAGAAAGCTGGCTATCGCGGCGGTAATCAATCACAAATGCTTTTGCTGTTTGTATGGCGGTTTCAAATCCCACAAAGCGTTCGATCATGTGTAAGCCTAAATCAAACCAAGCGAGGCCTCCGCCTGCGCAATATATGTGTTCGTCTCGGGTGAGCATGAATTGCGCAGCAAGGTTCACATTAGGGTAGCGAGTTTCAAACTCTTGTTTGAAGCCCCAATGGGTGGTGGCTTGACGACCATCTAATATACCGGCTTCTGCTAATAAGAAATTACCGGTGCAGTTGCCTGCGATGGTGTAACGCTGTTCATTTGCAGTTTTGATGTATTTGATGAGCTCAGGGTTGCCAGTGATGACGTGATCAATTGGTCCGCCGATAGTAGGGATGATGAGTGCATCGGGTTGCGTGATCTGGTCAAAGCTTAGATGTGCTCCTATGTTGATGCCGTTGATGCAACGAATGGGCTCGCCTTTCGCACTGGCAATTTGCACATTGAATATGGGGGTGGGGTCATTACCTTGGATACGATTCCAGGTGACACCCGCTAAGGCAAATAGGTCTAAAACTCCAGTGATGGCTGAGGCTAGGGCTTGATCATAGGCTAATATATAGATATTTTTCATTGTGGCACAAATAGCTTTATTTGTGGCTATATTGACAATTATCACTCAGCTATACAAGGATGATACTCTGCTTATTAATAAAAAATAAAGGTGAGGCCCCCAATGGCAAATCTAATGAACGCAAAAGATATGGATTTTTTGCTTTATAACGTACTTGATGCCGAGGCGTTAACAAAAGCTCCTTTGTTTGAAGACCACGATAAAACCACGTTTGATGAAGTACTTAAAACGTCAGCGCGTATCGCTGAAGAACATTTCTTACCTCATAACGCAAAAGCGGATGCCAACGAACCACAATTTGATGGTGAAAAAGTCACCACTATTCCTGAGGTGAAGACAGCTTGGCATCATTTTGCACAGTCGGGTTTATTGTCAGCGCGTCATAAGTACGAAGATGGCGGTATGCAGCTGCCTGCGCTGATTCATGCGGCGTGCAATGCGTACTTTATGTCGGCTAACCCGTCGACTGCGGGCTACCCTTTTTTAACCAGTGCTGCAGCAAACGTAATTCATGCATTTGGTAGCGATAAACAAAAGCAAACGTTTTTGCCTCACATGTTCAGTGGTCGTTTTTCCGGCACCATGGCATTAACTGAACCAGACGTAGGCTCTTCGCTTGGGGACATTACCACTAAAGCCATTCCTCAAGATGACGGTAGTTTCCGTATCAAGGGGCAGAAGATGTACATCTCGGGTGGTGATCAAGATATTACCGAAAACATTGTTCACCTTGTTTTGGCACGTGTAGACGGTGCGGTGCAAGGTGTGAAAGGCATATCGTTATTTATTGTGCCGAAATTTTTAACCGAAGAAGACGGTACGCTCAGTGCGCGCAATGATGTGAACCTAGCGGGCTTGTTACACAAAATGGGTTATCGCGGCACCACATCGACCGTTTTGAATTTTGGCGAAAAAGATAACTGTCATGGTTATTTAATTGGTGAAGCCGGTAAAGGCTTAATGTATATGTTCAAAATGATGAACGAAGCGCGTATTGGTGTGGGTACTGGTGCGGCCATGATCGGTTATCGCGGTTTTCTTGAATCACTTGATTACGCTAAAAATCGTCCGCAAGGTCGTTCGCCTGATGAAAAAAATCCACAAAGCAAACCTTTAAATATTATTGAGCATGCGGATGTAAAACGTATGTTATTAGCACAAAAAAGCTATGTTGAAGGTTCACTGGCACTTTGTTTGTTAGCCGCTAAATTAGTGGATGAGCAAGAAGCCATGGGTAATGAAGACAGTGGTATCTTGTTGGACTTGTTAACCCCTATTGTAAAATCGTTTCCGTCTTATTATGGACCTAAAGCAAATGATTTAGCCATCCAAGTACTGGCAGGTGCCGGCTATACGCGTGAATACCCAGTTGAACAGTGCTACCGTGATAATCGCTTAAACCCAATTCATGAAGGGACTCATGGTATTCAGTCTTTGGATTTATTAGGCCGTAAATTATGGCAAGCCAATGGGAAAGGGCAGCAGTTATTAATGTCACGAGTACAAACCACATTAAAAAGTGCGGCAGCGAAACCACAACTTAAAGCGTTAACGGTTGTTTTCCAGCAGCATTTAAATACCTTTATTCAAACCACTATGACATTGGGCAAAGCATTACAAAGTGGCGATGTGAAAAAAGGCTTAGCTAATTCTGCTTTGTATTTAGACATGATGGGTAAGCTGGTTATTTCATGGTTGTGGTTAGAAATGGCGGATAAAGCCATTGAAACATTTGCAGATTCTAAAGATGAAAGTAATCAAAAATTCCTAGCCGGTAAGTTACAAGCTGCGCAGTATTTTGTCATGTGGGAATTACCTGAAATCGAGCATATGGCAAAACTGCTAAACGGTTTTGATTCCACTTGTTTAGATATGCAAGAAGCTTGGTTCTAATTTAGACGCTTATTTGAAATGTAAGGAGTACGGCATGAGTGAAAAAATACTGATTGATACTTGCGATCATATTTTAACGATTACCTTTAATCGTCCAGAAAAATATAATGCCCTCGACCCTGAGAGTTATTATATTCTTGCTAAGGCACTGTATCAATTACAAACAGATCCTGATCTGCGAGTAGGTATTATTCAAGCAAATGGTAATCATTTTACATCTGGTTTAGAGCTTGAAAAATGGGTGCCTATTTTTGCCCAAGGGGGCGTTTCTGAGCTACCACCTGAACATATTGACCCTTATGGTATTCAAGGTGAACAACTCACTAAACCATTAATTCTGGCTGCGCAAGGTTTGTGTTATACGTCTGGTTTAGAGTTGTTACTAAATACCGATATTCGTATTGCGACCAAAGATGCTCGTTTTGCACAGCTAGAAGTGCAGCGCGGCATTTATCCGTGTGGCGGTGGTACAGTACGCTTGCCTGAAGAAATTGGCTGGGCGAATGCGCAGCGTTATCTATTAACCGGCGACGAGTTTTTTGCAGAGCAAGCCTTGCAGTGGGGCATGATACAAGAAATTGTTGAGTTTGATCGTTTGCATGAGCGTGCACGAGAGCTTGCCACTAAAATTGCAAGCGCAGCGCCTTTAGGCGTACAGGCTGCATTGCGTTCATCTAAGTTGGCTCGCACCCAAGACCAAAAAACAGCACTAAACACGGTATTTAATGACATGCCGATGCTAATGCAAAGTGAAGATGCGAGCGAAGGTGTGCGTTCATTTATTGAGCGACGTAAAGCGATATTCACCGGTAAATAAATGTATTGCTTATCCTTTTAAAAGTATAAGGATGTTTAGCGACTGTTATTTATGGCGCTTTTGTTTGAGATACAATCGTATGATGCAAGTTCTGAGTAGGATATTACCCAGATAAATGGTAAATTGAGTCATGAATTTATTTTGCTTCAATCAAACTCAAACAATTTTTTGGTGGCGCTCTAGTATATAGAGCGGCGCTGAATAACATCTATTCAAAGTCGCAGGTAGACATTTGAATAGCTCAAAATATGTCTCCGGCGGCCCATAAGGAGACAATATGCAAGATTCAAATCCTTCCCATACTGATAAAATTCTCACAGGCGATCGCGCTACCGGGCAATTGCACCTAGGTCATTACGTGGGTTCTTTACAGCAACGTGTATCTTTACAGCATCAATATGAACAAACCATATTAGTGGCTGATTTACAGGGCTTAACCGACAACGGCCACAACCCAAGCAAAGTGTCGTCTAATATATTAAACGTGGTAGCGGATTATCTAGCGGTTGGCATTGATCCATTGAAAACGACCATTTGTTTGCAGTCGGCTATTCCTGCACTATCTGAATTAACCATGTATTACATGAACCTAGTGTCGGTGGCCAGAGTGCAACGAAACCCTACGGTGAAAAATGAAATTCAAAGCAAAGCATTCGGCGACTCTATTCCAACTGGTTTTATGGTGTACCCGATTAGCCAAGCTGCGGATATCACGGCATTTAGGGGGACATTGATTCCTGTTGGGGATGATCAGCTGCCAATGATTGAACAAACCAATGAAATTGTGAGAAAGCTAAATAGCATCGCACAACAAGAAATATTACTTGAATGTAAGCCTTTGCTCAGTGGGGTGTCCCGTTTGCCTGGTTTAGACGGTAAAAGCAAAATGTCTAAATCCTTGGGGAACTGCATTAATTTAAGTGCCACTGAAAAGGACATCACAAAAGCAGTTAAATCCATGTACACCGACCCTAATCATTTACGAGTAGAAGACCCAGGCCAAGTCGAAGGCAATATGGTATTTACTTATTTAGACGCATTTCATTCTGATCAGCGGTATGTGCAAGAACTAAAAGATCACTACACTCAAGGTGGCCTGGGAGACGGGAAAACCAAAAAAATTCTAGAAGAGTGCTTGCAAGAATTACTTAGACCTATTCGTGAAAAAAGGGAAGAATACGGGAGTGACCCGGCTCAACTGATTGAAATAATCAAAAAGGGGAGTGAGAAATCCCAAGAAGAAGCCAATCAAGTATTAACTCAAGTAAAACATGCATTTGGGTTGAATCTATTTTAACCCTTTAGCCCATATAAACTAAACTGAGTGTATTAACGTTAACGGTTGGAAATCATATGAGTCATCACTTAGAATCAAATAAGCAAAATGCCATTAAGTTCTATGAGATGGCAAACTTAGGTAAGCCTGCTGAGGCTGTTGCGCAATATGTGGGTGATGAGTATATTCAGCATAATCCATTGGTGGCAGATGGAAAGCAGGCATTTATTGATTACTTTGACGAGATGCATAGGGATTACGCCCAAAAAAGCATTAAGTTTGTAAGAGCGATTGCAGAAGATGACTTAGTGGCGTTACATACTTGTCAAACTTGGCCAGGCAATGAACAATATGTCACCATGGACTTCTTTCGTTTTGATGATAATGGAAAAATCATTGAGCATTGGGATGCTATTCAGACGATTCCCGCTAGCACTAAGAACGGTAATACCATGTATTAGTCGAGGTTAGTGCTTGTTTTATTTGAAAAACCAGACGGTTTTTACGTTAGATTAATACTTTTAATACGAAGGAGAAAGAAATGAAAAAATACGCATTGCTTATGTTGACAATATTGGCATTCACCCCAAGTGCGTTTGCAGATTGGGTCTTACAAAATAACCAATCAGAGATCACTTTTATTTCGGTTAAAAGTAACGCCGTTGCAGAGATTGGTGAGTTTAAAAAGTTTGAAGGTACAATTGATAAAAAAGGCCAAGTCGATATTGCTGTTAACCTTGCCAGTGTTGATACACGAATCAGTGTACGTGATGAACGCATGAAATCAGTATTGTTTGATGTATCCAAATTTGCACAAGCCAAGTTAACCGGTGCGGTTGATGTGGTACGCGCCACGGCTCTAAAAGTAGGTGAGCGTTATTCGGATTCTATTAGCCTGAAATTGTCTTTGCACGGCATTGAAAAAACGGTGCCAGCAGATGTGACGGTTATTAAGTTAGCGGGTGATACATGGATGGTGACATCCACTACCCCGATAATTTTAAATGCAAGAGACTATAAGCTAACAGCAGGCATTTATAAACTGAGAGATCTTGCGGGCTTGTCTGCCATTAGTGCGGCGGTTCCTGTGATGTTTAACCTTGTGTTTAAACAGTAATAAACGAAAGGCAGGCGTACAGTTATCTGCCTTTTTTATTATTATGAACGATCACTTTAATAGTAAAGGCTTTGTGCATCACAAAGCCTTTTTTGATGAAGAAGAACTAGCGGCTGTTCGTCATATTTTGCTTTCGTTTCATGGTGAATGGCAAAATAAGCATGCTGATTATTATAATGAAAAAGCAATAAACTCCGCTTACATTACCCATAAAGAAAGCTTGCATGAAACAGAGCGCCAAACTCTGTTTCAGTTTATTGCATCTGATAAAATCATGGCACTCGTGAACTCGGTTTTTGATACGCCCCCTATGTTTATGAATACGCAGTTATTCTTTAATCCGGTTAATGCTGGTCAAAAGAATTACTGGCATCGTGACCCGCAATATCACTTATCTGTAGATGAACAAAAAGCCGCATTGTCGGGGCCTCAAGTGGTCCACTTTCGAATTCCGTTGTTTGATGAGCTAGGGCTGGAGCTTATTCCTGAAACACACAAACGTTGGGATACCCCGCAAGAACAAGCTGTTCGATTAGAAGAGGGTGGGCACAAGCATTTTGAAGATCTGGACACAGGGCTATCTATCCAGTTGTGTGCAGGAGATTTACTGATATTCTCTGCCAATATGATACACCGTGGCTTATATGGGCAAGATAGGCTCGCATTGGATGTGTTGTTTTGTGAGCGTGATCCGAGTTTGATAACGTTTATTGATAAATCTTGTTTGCCAAGTCAAGTGATGCTTGAGACGTTAGACAACCCAGTCAGTTTTATTTTGTAGTGAAAAACGTAAAGATATCATTTTTTTATTTATTGTTTTTGATTGGTAAGGTGAAATAAGTTGTGAGAGATAAGATTAAGAAAAAAATAATTCAAGTGTGTGATAAAAAAATAGCAGAAAAGGGACCAAATGTAGGCCTTTCTTTTTATGCGTTTTTTGCCAATAAGAATGATGACCCTGAGTTATTAATGGAAGTCGCAACTTGGTGGATTAAGACCCACGAGCTTGATCATTTTGAAAAGGCAGTGAAAATTAAAAATATGGTGCAAATCTAAAACAATGTAACCTTAAGAAATAAGTAGCATGAGTAATATGCTACTTATTTTTGTTTTACGATTAGCGGATTACTTTTTTAGGTTGATTAAGTAACTCACGTTTCTTTAGCGCTTCATAATACGGAGCATAAGGTGGACGATTTACGTATTGCCCGTCACCTGACCGCGTCAGTAACTTACCTTCGTGCCAAGCTACCTTACCATTACATATTGTAGTTTCAGGAATACCGTTAATCTTCATACCTTCAAATATGCTGTGCTCAATATTTGATTGATGAGTTTTAGCGGATAGTACCTTACTCGCATCAGGATTCCAGATAACCATATCGGCGTCTGCTCCAGCACGTATGCAGCCCTTATTCGGATACATATTAAATATTTTTGCTGTGTTAGTAGAGGTTAACGCCACAAATTCATTAGGTGTAATTTTACCTTGATTTACGCCTTTCTCCCATAACACCATCATGCGCTCTTCAACACCTGCGGTACCATTAGGGATTTTGGTGAAATCATCTTTACCCATGGCTTTTTGTTCAGCACAAAATGCACAGTGATCGGTTGCGGTGGTTTGTAGGGTACCAGCTTGCACACCTTTCCATAAAGCATCTTGATGTTGCTTAGGTCTAAAAGGAGGGCTCATGACGTGAGCGGCAGCGGTTGCCCAGTCTGTATTTTGATAAACGCTATCATCGACTGTTAAGTGTCCAGCTAATACTTCGCCAAAAACAGTCTGACCGTGATCTTTAGCATAACGAATGGCATCAACGGCTTCTTCAGTCGAAACGTGTACTAGATAAATAGGAGCACCAAGTGTGTTAGCAATACTGATGGCACGGTTTGCAGCTTCGCCTTCAACAGAAGACGGGCGTGACAACGGGTGAGCTTCTGGTCCTGTCATGCCTTGTTCAACTAATTTATTCTGCAAGTGATAAACAAGTTCGCCATTTTCGGCGTGAACAGTAGGGATAGCACCAAGCTCTAAGCATTTAGTAAAGCTTGAAACAAGAATATCATCGGTTGCCATAATGGCATTTTTATAAGCCATGAAATGCTTGAAACTATTTACCCCGTATTCGTTAACTAGGGTTTCCATTTCATTTGCAACACTGTCCTCCCACCAAGTGATAGCCACATGGAATGTATAATTTGAATGGGCTTTTTCTGCCCAACCACGCCACTGGTGATAGGCTTCTAATAGTGATTGCTGTGGGCTGGGTATCACAAAATCTATGATGGTAGTGGTGCCACCAGCCAGTGCGGCTTTAGTACCTGATGCAAAATCATCTTTTGCAACGGTTCCCATAAAAGGCAATTGCATATGGGTGTGTGGGTCAATGCCACCAGGCATGATTAACTTGCCTTGGGCCTCAATAATTTGAGTGCCAATTGGTGGGGTTAGATTTTCACCAATTTTTATAATTTTGTTTTCTTTGCACAGTATATCGGCGGTGTACGTTTCTTCGTGTGTGACAATGGTCCCGCCTTTGATTAATAGGCTCATACATTCGTCCTGTTACTTTTATTTTAATACAGGCCAATAACATAAAACATTTGTTATTGGCCGTGTGTTGCTAGATGTTAGTGATGAAGTTTACGCGACTTCAACCTGTTTACTTGATTGAGCTTGCATATTACAAAGAAGGAAATAAATAAGCGCACCAGTAAAAGCACCTGTAAACCAGCCATAGCTATAGAACCAGCTTAAGGCAGGAACACTGAATGAAATTAATGTAATTAGAACAGGCAATGCGAATGCTGCTAAGCCCATTATATTAAATGCAGGGTAGGTGCTATTAGGCGTGTATAGAGCCACTAGATCTAAATTTTGTTTTTTCACAATAAAGTAATCAACAATCATGATACCAGCAATGGGGCCTAGTAAGCTTGAGTAGCCAAGCAACCAATTTGAATACATGCTTTCAACACTTAGATCAGACTCGATCCAACCCATTTTTTTCAATAATTCCCAACCCATTAATAGAATACCAACAAGGCCGGTTAATAGTGCGCCACGTGTATGGTTGATATATTTAGGTGCAATATTTTGAAAGTCATTAGTTGGCGATACTACGTTTGCAGCTGTGTTAGTTGAAAGGGTAGCGATAATAATCAATACCATGGCAACCGCAACCCAGAAAGGGCTATCAATTTTGCCGATTAATGAGATTGGATCTGAGATGGTTTCGCCGAAAAGAGATGTTGATGCTGCAGTTAACACCACACCTAAAGCCGCAAAGAAAAACATAGTAAGAGGTAGACCAATGATTTGGCCAATTACTTGATCTTTCTGTGATTTTGCATAGCGGCTAAAATCGGGAATATTAAGAGATAGTGTTGCCCAGAAACCAACCATAGCCGTTAGACCACCAAAGAAATAGCCTATAAAGCTGGCGTCTTCAGGACGGTTAGCAGGGATAGCAAGTACTTCAGTTAAAGACACTTTATCGCCTGCCCAAATCATTAAACCAATGCTGACAATTAATAATAAAGGAGCGGATAATGTTTCTAACCATTTAATAGACTCAGCGCCACGTATAACGACATACATGTTTAGTGCCCAGAAAATAAAGAAGCCTATGACTTCGCCAACTCCACCAAGGCTTGCCCAACTATCCGAAATAGCAGACAAAAATAGATGGATAGCTAAACCGCCAAACATGGTTTGAATACCAAACCAGCCGCAAGCAACTAAGCCACGAATCAAACATGGAATGTTAGATCCGATCATGCCAAACGAAGAGCGCAGTAATACCGGAAAAGGCACGCCAAATTTAGTACCAGGGTAAGCATTTAAGGTCAGTGGTACCAACAAAATAATGTTGGCAACTAAAATAGTGATCAGTGCTTCCGAAACGGATAAGCCAAAATATGCCGTTAACACTCCCCCAAGAGTGTAAGTTGGAACACAGATCGCCATGCCTACCCATAAGGCTGCAATATTAAATTTATTCCATGTGCGATCTTTTATTTTGGTAGGTGCCAAGTCATCGTTATACGCAGAACTTTGTTTGAGATCCTCCCCGACCTCCAGTTCGAAAAATTCACCTTGTTCAATGGCTTTACTTGTCATGTTGTAACCTCTTTTATTGAGTTTAATTGTTTTAAGTTTTTTATTTAGTTGTGTTCTTTTTCAATGCGATTACTGGCTTCTAGCATGGTGTGTAATAAAACATTGGCACCGGCGGCACACTCTTCAGGTGAGCTGTATTCTGCTTCGTTATGGCTGATACCATTAAGGCAGGGTGTGAATATCATGCCAGTTGGCACGAGATCAGCCATATAACAGGCGTCATGTCCTGCGCCTGCGTAAATATCCATATGGCTGTAACCGAGCTTTTCAGTGGCGGCTTTTACGTCGTCTGACGCATTAAATTCAACGGGTGCAAAATACCAAAAAGGATCGACATTAATATCCATGTCATGCTTCGCAGAAAGTTCACTACAAAAGCTCAACAGCTCTTCGTGCATTTTAGTGAGTACTTCAGGTACAGGGTTGCGCAGGTCAGCGCTGAATTTCACATTACCAGGAATCGTATTACGAGAGTTCGGCCAAACTTGCATAAAGCCTACAGTGCCTAATCCGTTCTCATATCGATTAGCAATGGCTTCCATTTCGGTCACTATCGAGGCGGCTACAAGCATGGCATCTTTACGTAAGTGCATAGGTGTGGTGCCTGAGTGAGAAGGGCGACCACAGACTTCAACGTTGTACCAGCGAATGCCTTGACCTAAGCGCACTACGCCAATCATTTTTTTCTCGTCTTCTAAAATAGGGCCTTGCTCAATGTGTGCCTCAAAAAAGGCACCTACATTACGACTGCCTAATTCGGCATCCCCAAGATAACCAATGCGTTCTAGCTCATCACCTAGGCGAATACCATTTACATCCGTTTTGTTCAATTCGGTTTCTAAGTCAAAGCGACCAACATAAGTGCCTGAGCCTTGCATGGCTGGTTGAAAGCGTGAGCCTTCTTCGTTAGTCCAAACTGAGAATTCCATAGGGGTCGGTGTTTGAATATTGTTCTCGTGCAGGGTACGCAAGACTTCAACACCTGATAACACACCAAATACACCATCAAACTTACCGCCAGTAGGTTGCGTGTCTAGATGGCTACCTGTGCCGACTGCGGGTAAGTCGTTATTAATACCGGGCCTGCGTGCAAAAATATTACCGATTTTATCAACGGCAATCTCACAACCCGCCTCTTTACACCAAGACACAAAAAGGTCACGGGCTTGTTTATCAAGGTCGGTGCCGGCTAAACGATTACAGCCGCCTTTTTCAGTGCCGCCAATTTCCCCCATCTCCATTAAGGTATTCCAAAGGCGATTTTCATTAATGCGAAGATTTAGCATGGATTTATCCTATTTATTCTTTAATTGAAGATGCACTCATATATTGACCAAATCTAAATATATTTACCAAATGGTAAAACTAAGATTTAAAAAAATACTAATCCTTGTTCCTTGATGAATAGATGGTGGATTAGCAGTGGTATGGTAAGTGAGTAACTTGTCTATGTGGTCAGCAAAAAGCAAGCCAACTTGTTTCTTGTTCCGTTTATGGGTCGTTGTTATCTGATGGATATGCTATTTTAGCCGCGTGAAGGTTATAAGATTTATTGAATATTGAGTTTATTTGTAGGTGATATTTTGGCTGAAGAAAAAGATAAGTGGACACGACAATCTGAAAATAGAAGGGCACTAGAGACACGCATCTTACGCTCTGCAGAGATTGTATTTTCTGAGAAGGGTTATAGTGGGTCATCAATGGAGAGCATTGCTGTCACCGCTAATATATCGAAGCAAAATCTAATCTATTATTTTCCGAACAAAGAGCTTCTGTACAAGCGTGTACTTAAGGAGATGTTGGATATATGGATAGAGAAGCTATCCTTCCTTGAAAGCCAAGGGGAGACGCCTGAAGACGTGATTCGCAGCTATGTGAGTGAAAAGATCAAGCTCTCTCGTTTATATCCTAACGGCTCAAAAGTATTTGCCCACGAGATCATAAGTGGGGCGCCCTTACTTAAAGAGTATTTGATCAGCGACCTTAAGCCTCAGTTTGATCGTGATGTAAAACTGGTGAAAAGCTGGATCAAGAAAGGTTTGATTGATCCTATTGATCCAGAGCATTTATTTTTTACTATCTGGGCAGCCACGCAAACCTATGCTGATTTCTCTGTGCAGATGGAAATCTTGCTGGGTAAAAAAAGTTTAGGCGAACGAGACTTCGAGCGAGCTGAAAAAGCCGTCACAGAGTTTGTTGTGCGCGCTCTTGGTGCTAAAAAAAATAATTAAATTTAATTTCGAGCCATTTTCAGGGTTTATAATCTATAAACCCTTCTTCAAGTTACTTTTACCAATTCTGTAAAACTCCGTATATATCATGGGTTTAATCCCACTTCTTGAATAAAAAATAGTCTTTATATTTTAAGTTTGTGCCTTTTTAGTGCGCCTTGTGCACCAAAAAAAACAATATGCGCTGCCCAAAATCCTGTGATATCTTTTTTACCAATTGGTAAAAACCTAGATGGTAAGGCTG
The DNA here is from genome assembly GCA_034110565.1 of Bermanella sp. Taxonomy (GTDB): domain Bacteria; phylum Pseudomonadota; class Gammaproteobacteria; order Pseudomonadales; family Oceanobacteraceae; genus Bermanella. The sequence goes on from JAWUYY010000039.1 coordinate 12,438, forward strand.
CTTTGAGGTGCATATGATTTCTGTGTTAGAAGCCAAAAAATATGAGTTCGCCACTGGCCCAGATTTATTTGAGCTTTGTCAGTTAGCATCTAAAGTGCGCGATCAATACTGGGGTAAGCATTTAACTTACTCTAAAAAAGTATTCATCCCTCTGACTAATATGTGCCGTGATAGTTGTGGCTACTGCACCTTTGTTCAATCTCCGGATTCACCAACATCCAATTACATGACACCTCAGCAAGTACTGAATGTTGCTAAAGAGGGTGAAGCGTTAGATTGTAAAGAAGCGTTGTTTAGTTTGGGTGAACGCCCAGAGCAGCAGCATCAAAAAGCGAAAGACATTCTTTTAAGCTTGGGTTTCAGTAGCACATTAGATTACTTACATGATCAGTGTGAAAATATTTTAAGCAATACATCCCTACTTCCTCATGTAAATGCTGGGGCATTATCGTATGACGAGTTAAAACATCTTAAGCCAGTGGCTGCGAGTATGGGCATGATGCTGGAAAATGTTTCAAATAATTTATTGAAAAAAGGCGAAGCCCATTATGGCTGCCCGGATAAAACCCCTAAACGCCGTTTAGATACCATAGAGCAAGCAGGTCGTCTGAATATTGCGTTTACAACCGGTATCTTGATTGGTATTGGCGAAACTTGGGCCGATCGAGTTGAAAGTTTGGTTGCCATTCGTGATCGTCATTTGACTCATGGTCATATTCAAGAAGTCATTATTCAAAACTTCAGAGCAAAACCAGGTACAGCTATGGCCGGATATCACGAGCCAGATCTGGATGATATGAAACGCACGATTGCGATTGCCCGTTTGATTTTACCAGCTGAAATTAGCATTCAAGCACCACCCAACTTAGAAGCTGAATATGGTAGCTACATTGGTGCCGGCATAAACGACTGGGGTGGCATATCGCCTTTAACCAAAGACTTTATTAATCCCGAGCGAGCCTGGCCTCAAATTAAAAGCGTAGAAACTGCGTGCGCAGGATTAGGTTATTCATTTGGTGAACGTTTGACTATTTATTCGCGATTTCAAAATGCAAAAAATACGTACTTAACCCCTAATTTAAATAAAAAAGTGGCCTCAATTATAGAATCAAGTGCTTCTATTCATAATGTATTTTCAGGAGGTGTCAACGCATGAATCAACCCCAAAAGTATCGAACCAATGTAGAGCATTCACCTATATTGACAACGAATGCAGGGCCTCAGGTGCATTCTATATTAGAGAAATCATTACTGGGTGAAGAATTGAGTGTCGAAGATGCTTGTATTTTATTTGCCACAAATGGTCATGACGCACAGGCTGTATTAGATGTTGCCGATATGGTACGAGAAAAGCGTGTAGGTGACACAGGTACTTTTGTTATTACTCGCAATATTAACTTTACTAATGTTTGTTACATGGGTTGTCGTTTTTGTAACTTTGCGAAAGAAAAAGGCGATAAAGAAGCTGAATTTTTAACCGTTGAGCAAGTGGCTGATAAAGCAGAAGAAGCATGGCATCGTGGTGCTACCGAAGTATGTATTCAAGGTGGCTTACACCCAGATATTGATGCAGATTATTATCGTGACTTGATCAAAGCGGTTAAGAAAAGAGTGCCTCGGATACACATTCATGCATTTTCGCCATTTGAAATCTGGTATGGCTGCAAAAAGGCACGACTGGAGCCTGAAGAATTTTTGACTGAACTAAAGGCATTAGGCTTAGGTTCGATGCCCGGTACCGCCGCTGAAATTTTAGATACTGAAATTCGCAAGCAACTGACTAAAAATAAATTAACTACCAATGAATGGGTGAGGATTGTTAAGGCTGCACATAGCGTAGGGGTGAGAACCACTTCAACTATTATGTATGGTCATGTTGATCAACCGATTCATTGGGCAAATCATTTAAAACTGTTACGTGATATTCAAAAAGAAACCGGCGGTTTTACCGAGTTTGTGCCTCTTGGTTTTATTCACTATGAAACGGCTTTGTATAACGATAACCCAGACAAAGTAAGACCAGGCCCAACGCAAGATGAACATTTTAAAATGCATGCCATTGCTCGCCTAATGCTACAAGGCTACATCGATAACATTCAAGCATCTTGGGTGAAAATGGGCCCAGATGTGGCGGCGAAAATGCTGCGTTCTGGTGCTAATGACCTAGGTGGCACCTTAATGAATGAAAGTATTTCCCGTGCAGCCGGTGCGACCCACGGGCAAGAAGTAACACCAGAAGACATGGTGGAGAATATTCAGGCCGCAGGTCTTAATGCGGTACAGCGCAATACGCTTTATGGCGAGGTTAAATCATTTGATACCACTCAGGCCTCACAGCGTATTCCTATGATGGGAGTGGCCTAATGCCTGATTTAAATATCACATTATTAGCCGGAGGTGTGGGCGGTGCCAAAGCGGCAGAAGGGCTTGCGGCAAGTAAGTATTCAGGGTCTACCAAGATCATAGGCAACATTGCAGACGATGATACATTTCATGGTTTATGGGTGTCCCCTGATATTGATACCTTGATTTATTCCTTAGGAGAAAAAATAGATCGCGAACAAGGTTGGGGCAGAAAGAATGAAACGCACCAAGTGCTTAATGAGTTAAAAGAACTAGGGGAAGACACATGGATGACCCTAGGGGACTTAGACTTAGCGACACATATTTTTCGCACTAAGTTACGCTATGAAGGGGTGAGACCTTCGATTATCACTCAACGTCTTGCACAGCGTCATGGGGTATTCATGCCTATATTATTACCAACAGATGATGTGGTGAAGACTCGAGTCAAAACAAAATTAGGTTGGTTGTCATTCCAAGAATATTTTGTTCGTGAACATTGCCAGCCAGACGTACTTGAGGTGGATTTTCAAGGTTCACCATTATCCACACCCACCCCTGAAACACTTAAACAGATTGCCAATAGCGATGTGATTCTTATTGCACCGAGTAATCCCATTGTGAGTATTGGCGCCATTTTAAGTGTGCCAGGTATCCAAGAGGCGATTGAAAATAGCCAAGCTTACATTATTGCAATTTCACCTTTGATTGATGGGAAAACCGTTAAAGGGCCGGCTGATAAGTTACTTGAAAGTGTTGGGCGAAGTGTTGATTCAAAAGGTATTTATGAGAGTTATGCCTCATTTTTAGATGCCATGGTTATCGATTCGTTAGATCAGGCAGATGTGACTTGGCTGGAAGAAAAAGGATTAGATGTACTGGCGACGAAAACCTTAATGACCAGTACGGCTGAAAAGAAATTTCTACTTGAGCAGACAATTGATTATGCGTTGGCTTGTCAGAAAAAGAGGGCGGCTTGATGAGGCAATTATGTGTCGTTATTCCGATGAAATCACCATCTCGTTCAAAGCAGCGCTTGGCTAATTGTCTACCTGAAGATGGGCGCGAGAGTCTTGCTATTGCATTGTTTATAAATACGTTGGCATTTTTTCATTATCATTTTCCTCATACGAAAATGTTAGTTGTGAGTGAGTCCAAGCATATTTTAAATTTAGCGGATACCTATGGTGCTCATGGATTATTTGATGATGGCTATGCGGGATTAAATGGTGCACTGGAGCATGCCACTCAATGGGTTAAGGCATCTGGTTTTGATAGCCAGCTAATTATCCCAGGTGATATTGCTTTGTTAGATCTGTCTGAAATTAATGACTTGTTAAGGGCTGCAAATACAGCTGAGGTTGTCTTGGCGGTTGCAAAAGATGGCGGTACCAATGCACTACTGACAAGTCCTCCCGACGCCATCAATTATTCATACGGCGAGAATTCAGCAATATTGCATACTCAAGACGCACTGCAAAAAAAGAGGATGTGTGTTTGTTTGCAATTAAAAAATATTGCATTAGATATTGACCACAAAGACGATTTGCATCAGGCCGCTAAGCAACAACCTAATCGTTTTCGTCAATGGGTATCACTTGAAGATGCTTCGATCAATTCATTTAAATATGTTGAGGAATCTGTGTATGCCTAATTTACTCACAAGCTCAGATTCGATGTGCATGTTCCGCATAGCTGGATTACCTGATTTTAAAAAAGATCAGGATTTAGCAAAAAGTATTATTGATACGTTAGAAAAAAATAATCAGACGTTAATCGACGGTGATATTTTAGTTATTGCTCATAAAGTGGTATCCAAAACAGAAGGTGCTTACGTTTATTTAAATGACGTTACACCCAGTGAAGAAGCCATTGAATTGGCTAAGTCCGTGAATAAAGATCCACGAAAAGTTGAAGTTATATTAAGCCAATCAAAAAAGATTATACGAGCAATTAAACGTCCAGATCAAAACGAAGGCATTCTCATTGCGCAACATAAGCGCGGTTATATCTGTGCCAATGCAGCGGTTGATGAATCCAATGCAGATACGCCAGGGCAATTAATTTTATTGCCAAAAGACCCAGACAAAAGTGCACATACTATTTGCAAAACATTAGAGGACTATTTTTCATGCAGCTTAGGTGTGGTGATTAGCGACACCTTTGGTCGACCTTGGCGATTAGGTCAAACCAACGTGGCGATAGGTCTTGCCAATGTGCCTGGTGTGACCAGTATGGAAGGCGAAGTGGATGCCTTTGGGCGGCCTTTGAGTGTTACTGCACCTGCTTTTGCTGATGAGTTAGCAGGGGCTTCTGGCTTGCTAATGGAAAAAAGCGCTAAAGCGCCGGTTATTGTTTTTAGAGGTTTAGATTGGCAAAAGACCGACAGCCATAGTCGGGATCTTATTCGTTCACATAATGAGGATTTATTTCGATGAAAATAGCCATTATTGGCGGCACAGGGCCGCAAGGGAAAGGCTTAGCATTACGGTTAGCCAAAGCGGGCATGAGTGTCGTTATCGGCTCTCGCGATGCGGTAAAAGCTCAGCAAGCCGCTGAAGAATTTACTATGTTGCTTAAAGAGCAAGATATCCATGCCGACATATCGGGCTGCGGTATGGAAGATGCGACAAAAGCGGCTGGCGATCTTGTTATCCTATCTGTGCCTTATAGCGCACATGACGCTACGTTAAAAACGCTTGCGCCATTATTAAAATATAAAATCTTAGTGGACATTGTTGTTCCATTAGCGCCGGGTAACCCTAAAGCGGTTCAAATGCCAGTAGAGGGTTCTGCGACCGAAGCGGCTCAAGCTATTTTAGGTGATGAAATTCCGGTAGTGGGCGCGTTACATAATGTGTCGGCTATTACGTTAAACGATTTATCACGCCCAATTAACTGTGACATTTTAGTTTGTGGTAATGATTTGCCCGCTAAGAAAAAAGTCATGGCTATGTGTGAGGCTATGGGAACGGCTTCATACAATGCTGGTCTTGCTGACAGTGCTCGTTGTATCGAAGCTATTACTCCCATTCTAATTCGCTTAAATATTTCAAAAGACGTGCCTTTTAGTCATGCCGGTATTCGTATCTGCCCACCTGTGCACGAAGATTAATGTATTAAATTAACCATTTAAATTTAAATAAAAGTAGAGGATACAACATGGAATTCGGTATTACGTTTAAAGGCTTTGTGAGTCCAGACCGTGCCCGAGCATTGGTTCGTCAAGCAGAGTTAGCAGGGTTTGATTATTGCTGGTTTTATGATTCTCATATTTTATGGCGTGAATCGTTTGTGGCAATGGCCATGTGTATGGAGCACACTAAAACCATGCGCTTTGCGCCTTGTGTAACTAATCCTAATATTCGTGAATGGTCGTTGGCGGCAAGTTTGTACGCGAGTTTAGCGCATCAAAGTAATGGTCGCTTTGATATTGGTTTAGGCCGCGGTGATTCATCTATGCGTGTTATGGGCAAAAAGCCTGCAACTTTGGCACGTCTTTCTGAGTTCACGACTAAAGTAAAAGCCATGGTACGTGGTGAAGAAGTTGAATACGGTGATTGTACTCAGCCAGTTAAGCTTCCTTGGGCCACTGGATATGAGTTGCCAGTATGGATTGGTGCATATGGCCCTAAAGCATTGGCCACTGCTGGTGAAGTGGGTGATGGCGTGATTCTTCAAATAGGTGACCCTAGTTTGATTTCTTGGTTTAAAGATCAGGCGATTAGTGCTGGTGAAGCCATTGGCCGTGATATGTCTAATTTCAAAGTACAAGCCGCCGCGCCTGCGTTCTTTGGGGATATGGATTACTGCATTGAACACACGAAATGGTTCCCGGCGATGGTAGGTAACCATGTAGCGGATATCGTTGAAAAATATGGTAATGATTCAGGTTTAGTTCCAAAAAGTTTGACCGATTACATCGAAAAACGTCAAGGTTATGATTACTCTAAACACGGTCAAAGTGATAACCCATATTTAGACTTCATTACAGAAGATATTGTAAAAAGCTTTTGTGTGCTGGGTACGGTTGAAGATCACATTACAAAAATTCGTGATTTAGAAGCCGCCGGCACCACGCAATTTAATATTTACCTAGATAGCGGTGATGAAGAAGAAATCATTGCTAAGTACGGTCGTGAGATCATCCCTAAATTTAAAGACTAATTCTTTCTTGTGTTTTTTGGCCAGCTTTTGCTGGCCTTTTTTATGCCTTTTGATTTTTTTTGATGTCTCTTTGCTACTTCTATCACAATATAATGAAATCATAAGGTCTAATGATTTAATTTCCATAATGGGTTATCTTTCGCTGACTTGTGAGCAGTGGTAGAGCATGTAAATGATGGATTGGTTGATTGTAGCGATAGCGGGATTATTGGCAGGTATGCTCAACGCGGTAGCAGGTGGGGGGAGTTTTATCACTTTACCTGCATTAGTCTATGTGGGCTTGCCGCCTATTATGGCCAATACCACCGGCACAGCGGCATTGTTGCCCGGATATATCGCCAGCGCATGGCGCTTTCGTCATGATATTGAATACCCTGCAGGTTTGAGCTTTTTAAAGCTGGTTGTGGTTGCGACGTTGGGTGCTTGCATGGGCGCGGGTTTGCTATTAATGACTCCTGGGGCCTTATTTTCAAATTTAATTCCTTGGTTAATTCTAATTTCTACTCTTGCATTTGTTGTGGGCCCTAAACTGATTGGTGGACAAAAAACCTCAGTTCATCGCAACATGAGAACCCTATCTATTATTAATATGTGTGCTTTATTGGTGGTGTGCGTTTATGGCGGTTACTTTAATGGTGGGTTGGGAATTATTCTATTAGCTGTTTTAGGACTGATGGGGCAAACCAATCTGTTGGGTATGAATGGATTTAAAAATATTGTTTCAGCCTTACTAACACTTGTGGCAGTGTGTATTTATGCGTTAGGCGGGACAATAGATATTCGCTATTTATTATTGGTAGGGGGGGCATCTGTGATTGGCGGTTATTTGGGGGCGACACTTGCTTATCGTTTTTCACAAAACTGGTTACGAGTGTTTATTGTTGTTATTGGTTGCTCTATGTCTCTTGTATTTTTTCTACGGGAGTTTGGTTAAGAGTCTACACGGCTTAATAAGCAGTCGTGTAGACTTTAATATATTAAAAATACGTGCTCGCGGTTTTATCATGAATGATATTGAGATTAGATTGAATCTCATCAATAAATTCATGTAAATCATCTTGATTGAGTTGCTCAGGGTGAGTTGCTTCAAGATGACTACGCACAGACTGAATGAACTCGATGACCTCTTTGCCTCTAGGAAGATCTTTTAAACTATCCTCAGCTTGTTGTAACGTATGATTCAAGGCTCGTGGAAACTTCAAATTTAACAATAAAAAGCGTAAGACATCTTGGCGTTTGATGCGCAAGCGGACTTCTCTTCGATACATTTGATAACCTGTTAATGACTTCAAAACACTCATCCATTGGATGTTTTCAAATGGAGCCTGCTGATCATTAATGTCGGGTAGTAAGCTAGCCGAGCGCACATCAATAATGCGGGTTGTCATATCCGCGCGCTCTAGGTTTCGCCCTAATCGTAAAAAATCATAACCTTCATCATGGGTCATTGTGCCAGCAAGTATGCCGGTTATGGCTTGGTTACTTAATATAATTTGATTTAGATACGAATAACGATGGCGTCTGTTCAATGAATTAGCTTGGCTTTCTTTTGCAAGCAAATATAAAGAATTAATTTGCTCCCATGCTTCTCTGGGTATTATTTCTCGAATGGTTCGTGCATTCTCGCGCGCGTGATGAAGTGAATTAATAATAGAGCTTGGGTTGTGCAAGTCAGCAATAATGAAGCGGGCTACATTTGCTTCATCGGCAATAGTATAGTGTTGATGAAATTGCTCGCTAGAGGTTATAATTTCTAATATAGGTTCCCAACCTAATCGAATATGTTTAGGTAAGTCGAGCAATAAATTTGAATTCACATTCATGATGCGAGCGGTATTTTCTGCGCGTTCAAGATAGCGACTTAGCCAATATATATTTCTAGCAACACGTGAAAGCATAATTAATCTGACTCCATATCAACAATCCATGTATCTTTACTGCCACCACCTTGTGATGAGTTGACAACGATTGACCCTTTGCGCAGAGCCACACGAGTTAACCCTCCCGTTGTGACATTGATATCTTTACCGCTTAAGATAAAGGGTCTCAAATCAAGATGTCGAGGCTCTACACCTGTCTCTACCATAGTCGGCGCGGTTGATAGCATGAGCATGGGTTGCGCAATATAATTCCTGGGGTCTTCGGTAATTAATTTTTTGAACGCCTGGTGTTCTTTTTTGGTGGCATGTGGGCCGATAAGCATGCCATATCCACCTGATTCGTTAGCCGGTTTAACCACTAATTTTTCAATATTATTAAGTACATAATCTAGGTCTTCTGGGTTGATGCACTTATAAGTGGGAACATTAGGTAAGATGGGTTTTTCACCTAAATAGTATTCTATTATCTCGGGCACAAATGCATATACAACTTTGTCGTCAGCAACGCCAGAACCCGGTGCGTTTGCAAGGGCCACTTTACCTGCTAACCAAGCCCGCATTAATCCAGGTACACCTAGGGTTGAGTCAGGGTTAAAGGCTTCTGGGTCTAAAAATGAATCATCAATGCGACGATAAATTACATCCACTTGAGATAGGCCGTTTATAGTTCGCATAAAGACGCAATCGTTTTCATCGACAATTAAATCATCGCCAACGACTAACTCTGCCCCCATTTGTTGTGCTAGATAGGCATGCTCAAAATAGGCAGAATTATAAGTACCAGGGGTTAGTACCACTATTTCTGGTTCGTCTATTTTTCTAGGCGATAGTTGCACCAGCATGTCATATAAGTCCGATACATAATCGTCAACAGGTAGGATGTTGTAGGTATCAAACATTTCAGGAAAGACTCGTTTCATTACCTGTCTATTTTCAAGCATGTAAGATACACCTGAAGGCACTCGTAGGTTGTCTTCAAGCACATAAACGCAGCCATCGTTATCGCGGACAATATCTGAACCACATATGTTTGCCCAGACACCAAAGGGAGGAGTGAAGCCTTTGCATTGAGGTAAAAAGTTTTTCGATTTTTCTAGAAGCTGACCGGGAAATACGCCATCTTTAATAATATTTTGATCGTTGTATAAGTCATTGATAAATAAGTTAAGGGCTTTAACTCTTTGTTTTAGACCTGTTTCGATTGTGTCCCATTCTTTTTTATCAATCATGCGCGGTATGATGTCAAATGGCCACGCGCGATCAATCGAGCCTTCTTCGTCACTATAAACTCTAAAGGTTATGCCCATTGTTTGAATGGCAAGATCAGATGCTGCTTTAAACTCTTCAATTTCTTCGTTAGATAATGAGGTTAAAAACTCTGAAATTTCTTTTGAGAATGATCTAGGAATGCCAACGTCTTTGATCATTTCATCATGTAGATTATTAACCTGATAGTTCTTCCAGTCTATGCTCATTTTATAATCCTTTACGATATTTTATTGTAGCTGAACCTGTATTCAGTTTAAAAAATGATTTTTTACAGTTTGAAATCCTACATTTTTTATTAAATTGTGTACGAAACGTAATTTATTTAATGCTGTGATTGAAATGACAAAAGGGTAAGCATCATCATGACCCATACTGCGGTTGATGGCATTAATGGCTTTTGTTAGGCGGCACCAATCATCAAATAGTTGCGTAAAGCTAACAGCACTATAGGTAGAATCGATATGATCATATTTGATCAAAGGGTTTTCTACATGCTGGTTGGAAATACTCAACTCATAATTATTGGCTGTTTCGAGTGTGTCCACCATATGTAAGTAGTGTGCCCAAGTTTCAGCCCAATCTTCCCAGGGGTGCATACTGGCATACGCGCTTATCCATGTGCTTTGCCAATTTGGGTTAGGTCCATTTTTATAGTACTCATCTAGCGCATATTTGTAATCTAAGCGTTCATCACCAAACAGTTCTCTAAATTCATTGAGATAAGTGGTGTCTTGGATCAATAGCTCCCAGTAATAATGACCTGATTCATGTCTAAAATGGCCAATCAGGGTTCGGTATTGTTCATTCATTTGCTCTCGCATTTCCATGCGTACACTATGCTCAGCTTCATTTAAGTTAAGCGTGATGAGTCCAGATTGGTGTCCGGTTACTACGTATTCTTTAACGGTAAGCTCATTGCCGTATTCATCTTCAACTTGGTTCTCTAAAAATGAAAAACCAAGCCCTTTTCGTGGATTTTCGGCGCGATCAATTACAGGCAAATTTAATTTGAATAATGTGTAAAGTAGGCGGCGTTTAGCTTGCTCCATACGGAACCAGAGCGTTAAATTATTGGGTTTTTCTAAGTTAGGAATAACCACGTTAAGACGGCAGGACTCACACAGGTCATGGTTATCTTCAACAGGAATCATCCAGTTACATACATTATATTGCGTATAGTTTTTACACTTACGGTATAGCTGCTTATTGGTTGAATCATGATAAAGATCATTGATCGTTGGATAGAGGCTGCTGATTTTGAGTGTGTCTGGTAGAAAACCGAGCATGGCGTTGCACTTCACGCACTGGCTATTCTGGAAGTTGAGTGTGTTACCGCATTCGCATGTAAACGTTTTCAAATAAATACCCTGATTAGATGATGGGTAAAGAGAGTCTATCAATACTAGCAGTAATCCCATGACTTACCTAGCAGGTTAATATGCAGTAAAAAATGACACGATAGTAGCGTTCTTATCTTATTTGGTTTGCTGCTGAGGTGTTTATACATCGGCTGATATTGGCTTGTTGCTATCCCCTTAGTACTAAAAATAGATCGGTTATAAAACCATGACTTGTAACTGCCTATAATGTTCTTACAATGATGTTTTAACTATATTGAGCACTTTATGCTGTCTTGGCTTTGGCAATACGTTAAACCTTATCGCGCGCGCTTGATTGTGGCCATAGTGGCCTTGATTGCTACCTCTGCATTAACGCTGTCAATTGGTCAGGGTATTCGTTTAATGGTCGATGATGGGTTTGCAGCTCAGTCGTTTGATGGCTTGTCACAGGCGCTTTCTTTATTCGCGGTCATTGTGGTGGCTTTAGCGACGGGCGCGTATTTTCGTTTTTACATGGTGTCTTGGATTGGTGAGCGGGTGGTTGCGGATGTTCGTATTGCGTTGTACCGTCACTTGGTGAGCTTGCCTCCTAGTTTTTTTGAAGACAACTTGGCAGGTGAAATACAAAGTCGCGTGACAACAGATACCACACTATTACAGACGGTTATAGGGTCATCTTTTTCATTTGCTTTGCGTAATAGTTTAACATTTGTTGGTGGCTTAGCTTTGATGTTTGTCAGTAACATTAAATTAAGTTTAATTGTGTTGGCGGTAGTACCATTTATTGTTTTCCCGTTGATTTACTTTGGCCGAAAAGTAAAAAAATTATCTCGCGATAGCCAGGATAAAGTAGCCAGTGTTGGTGCTTGGGCTGGGGAGAGCTTGCAGCATATAAAAGTCGTACAAGCGTTTACTCGCGAAGATATGGTGCTTGAGCAGTTTAGTCATTCTGCCGAAGGGGCGTTTGATGTTGCTCTTAAGCGTATTAAACAGCGTGCGATCTTAATTGCCTTGGTTATGATTTTAGTCATGGGCGCCATTGCTGGCATGTTGTATGTGGGTGGCAGTGATGTATTAAGTGGGGAGTTGAGCGGCGGCGAATTATCCGCGTTCGTGTTTTACGCCATTATGGTAGCCGGCTCATTAGCTGCAGTTACCGAAGTGTATGGTGAAGTGCAGCGTGCAGCTGGAGCGGCAGAACGTATCCAAGAATTAATGGCCACAGTACCTGAAATACAATCCCCTGAAATAGCAATAAATGGCACCCAGGTTACACACACAACCGGTGACTTAATTGTATTTAATGATGTGAATTATACGTACCCATCCCGCCCAGATCACAAAGCATTAGCTGGGCTGAATCTCAATATAAAATCAGGTGAGCGAGTGGCGTTAGTTGGACCATCTGGTGCGGGCAAGTCTACCTTGTTTGATTTGTTACTGCGTTTTCGTGATCCGCAATCGGGTGATATTGAAATAGACGGTCAAAATCTTAAAGCCATGAACTTACAAGAACTGCGAGGCATGTTTGCATTAGTGCCGCAGCAACCTGTTTTATTCAGTGCAAATGTGTGGGACAACTTACGCTATGGCGCACCGGATGCCAGTGAAGATGAGGTGTTGGCTGCGGCAAAAGCGGCTCATGCTCATGAGTTTATTATGCAGTTGCCCCATGGTTATCAATCATTTCTAGGGGAGCAGGGCGTGAAATTATCCGGAGGCCAAAAACAGCGTTTGGCCATTGCCCGTGCTATTTTACGCAATCCAAAAATACTATTACTTGACGAGGCCACCAGTGCACTGGATGCACAAAGCGAGCATCTTGTGCAACAGGCATTAAATGAATTAATGAAGGATCGTACGACGTTAATTATTGCTCATCGTTTAGCAACGGTAGTAGACGTTGATCGCATTGTCGTGATGGACAAAGGTCGTCTGGCTGATCAAGGTACCCACCAACAGCTCATGCAGTCGAGCCCACTTTATCAGCGTTTGGCTCAATTGCAATTTGATGTTAAGCATTTGCAGTAATGTTATTTGGGCGAACCCAATGTTGCCCTTGAGCTTTGACTTCTTGCTGTGCGGCTCGTTTAAACTCTCTTAAACGCCACTCTTTATTTGGGTGCCCGTCATGCTTACCTGCCACTGTGTGGGTGAGTACTTTACCTTTTTCACACGATAAAACTTCATATACTCGCCAGTTATGACCGATTAATCCATTGCTATAAAACTTACCTACTTCAATGGTTTTTATTTTTTGTCGATTTTCTTGCGCATGCTGTACTGCATGTTCAAAAATGCTGGCTAAATCATCTGGTGTGACATCAACAAATGAATTCACTTTAGTTAGTGCTGAGGTTAGATCTTCTTGTGAGAACCCCAATTGATCCACACGAGTCTCTTCACTTGTTGGCATTTGAAAAAGATGAGCAGGGTAACGTCGCCAGTGAAACAAGCCGTTAAATACAACGGCAATTACTAATAAGCATAAGACATTAGTCATGATAACTAACCAGATAAAACTAAAACCCAATGCGTGGACGTCCTCGCCTGCGGTTACGACAAAGAAAGCTGTGGCCGCCCCAGGAGGGTGCAAACAACCGAGGTAGTACATGAGCAATACACTTAAGCTGACGGCAAGGCCTGTACTAATAAGCGCGCTGCCTAAATATTGGTAACAGCTGACACCGATAACGGCCGAAACTATGTGGCCCATGATGAGAGGCCAAGGCTGAGAGAGTGCGCCATGAGGAATAGCAAATAATAAAAAAGCGCTAGCGGCCATAGACGCTATATATAGTTGGGTGTTATCTGGGGAGAGTGAATACTGAGTAACCCCATAACAACAAGTCACGCTGATAAAAACACCGATAGCTGAGGTATATTTTTCGCTATGAGACGTAGTGTTGTTGGCGATGCCCAGTGTTTTGATGCATTCAATGATCAGCGGATTCATGGTTTAGGCTTGTTTGGTTGAATGGTTAAAAAATAGGATTAAGCAAAGCAGGTGTGGCGATTAACACGTCACAACGCCTATTTGGCCTGTTTTTAAGAGAGCGCATTCTAAGTCTCTAGTTTATATGTGTATAATCAATATTAATGACTCTTAAATGCAATATTCTTGATATTAAGTGGGAAAATGGACATTCAGCTGGCGAAAACGTTTTTAGAAATTATGAGTGCTGGCAGTTTATTAGAGGCCGCTAAACGCTTACATGTGACCCAAACAACGGTAACGGCTCGTGTGCAGACTCTTGAAAAAGAACTGGGCTGTACACTTTTCATTCGCAATCGATCAGGTGCTTCGCTCACACCTGAAGGTGAGCGGTTTGCTGAGCACGCTAAGAATTTAGTACTCACTTGGCAGCGCGCCAAGCTTGAGGTGTCACAGCCTAAAGATACGCCGTCTAACTTATTTATAGGTGCAGAAAATAGCTTGTGGAACCCCTTGGTAGTGGAAACCATTAGTTACTTACACGCTAACAAGCAAGATATCGCCATTAATGCTCAGGTAGATAGCGAAGCCGCGTTGATTGCGCAGCTAGAAAAGGGCTTGCTGGATGCGGTATTGGTCTACCGACCAAATTATCATTCTCGGTTTGTTGTGGAGCTCTTGATGGAAGAGAAATTAATACACGTACAATCAACCGCTCAACCTCAGCCAGGCTTATTCGTTGATTGGGGTGAGGAGTTTAAAGCTCAATATGACTCAGCCTTACCTCAACCAAGACAGCAGGGGTTTCAGACAAATCTTGGGCCTTTGGCCTTGAAAGTCATGCTCAACCAGGGTGGGAACGGCTATTTTAGGGCGCGTTTTGTGGACAAGTATCTAAAAAGTGGTGAATTAGAACCGGTCGCTCATGCGCCACAGTTCAGTTATCCCGTGTATTTACTCTATGGGGAGCAAAGTGTCTCCAAACCTTTGATGGCATTTATTCATGCATTAAAAGTGCAATCACAAAGACTCGATAATTGGATGGTCTGAATGACTTAAATAACCTAACTTATGTGACTTTAACTCGGCTAAACTTACTTTTTGTTAAAGCTTTTCTATACTCAATGAACCACTGTTTGCTAAGGATCAATATGAAGCTCTGCGTGTTATCTTTATTGATTCTATTGTCTGTACTTTCGGTGGCCAAGCCAGCCCCCACGGTCTTGTTACTTAATAGTTATCACACTCAATACCCATGGACAGAAAAACTCACAGAAGGCGTTATAGATGCGCTTGTAGGCATAGTTGCGTCGGAGAATATTCATGTGGAGCATATGGATTCACGTCGCTTCGCTGATGACACGATTTATAGTGAAAAATTTATTGGAATACAAATATAATCACTATAAACCGAATGTTGTGATCACCAGTGATGATTTTGCTTATAACTTTATGCTGAAATACCGAGACGCATTATTCCCAGGTACGCCTATCGTATTTAGTGGTGTGAATGTGTTTGACCAATCCGCTTTTGATCGCCATGAACACATAACCGGCATATTAGAAGGCATGGAGATTGAAGGAAATTTAAAACTGATTAAACACATTCAACCCAATGTGAATAAAGTGGTACTGTTAGGGGATACAACCGGTCTAGGTTTACGCATGGTGAACCAAGCGAAAGCCATTAAAAAAGCCTGGCAAGACCCTTCATTGGCAATAGAAATATGGGATACATTTTCGTTTGATGAGTTAAATGAAAGAGTAAAACAATTACCGCCAACAACCGCTATTCTCATGTTGGCTATTCATAATGACCGATTAGGGCGTTATTTTTCATATCTCTCTGACTTGCCTAAGTTAACGAATATTAGTGCCGTTCCCATTTATGGAATGTGGGGGGGTGTCATGTTGGGTAACGGCGCTATCGGCGGCTTAATGAATGACCCATACGAACATGGGTATGAAACTGGTCTTGTGGCACTTGCCATTTTAACGGGCACAGATGCAAATGACATCGCCATTCAACCAAAGGCGAAGTTCAAGCCCAACTTTGATTATGATGTACTTAAAAAATTTAATATCGATGCTGATCTCTTACCAGAAAATAGCAAAATTATTAATAACCCTGATACCGTCTATGACATGTATAACAAAGAGATAAATAGGATAATTTTCTTTGTGGTCATATTGGTTTTAATTATTAGTATTTTGCTAATTAATATTCGCAAACGATTACATATTGAAAAAGAACTAGATAACGTAAATAAAAACTTAGAATTAAAAATAAAATTTCGCACAAAAGAAGTCGACTTTAGAAATCAAGAACTAGAACAAGCCCACCAACGAATGAAAGAGCTTGCTAATACAGATATGTTAACCGGACTTGGCAATAGGCGGGCAGCTCAAAAAGAAGTAGATGCCTATATTAAGCGTGCAAGAATGGATGGGAGTGTGTTGTGTGTAGCCTTGTTAGATGTGGACTTTTTTAAACGTATCAATGATCAATACGGGCATCAAACAGGTGATGAGGTTCTCATTGAGTTTTCAAATGAACTGCAACAAGCGCTTAGGCCCAGTGATCGGGTTTATCGTTGGGGCGGGGAGGAGTTTTTAATTTTGCTACCAGATACACAATTAACGTTTTCTGTGGGCGCATGCGAGCGCATATTAAAAAGATTACAAGAGCGCCAGTTTAAATTGGTTGGCACTGTCACCGCGAGTATGGGAGTGGCCAGTCTCAATGAGCAGGATGATATCACGACACTTGTTCAGCGAGCGGACGAATACTTGTATAAGGCGAAAGAAAACGGCCGTAATCAGGTGGTCATTAATTAAACATATATATTCTTTTTTGCTCAGACGAGCCGCTAAAGGGTCTTGTTTAAACTATTTAAAACTGATCATTTATTGTGCAGCAATAAATATTCAGCGGCGTACTGTTCGAATAATGCCTGCTTACCTTAAGAAGTAGGGCTTTAAAAGTTGGTTTTGGCTTCATTCACTTCTCTATAACATGCCGCTTTCGCTCTCTCATTAGGTTAATTAGAGGCTTGTTTATCTCTTTTATCTCATTCCATGGGTTGTTTGGTGCTTTTTTCTGCCTTAAATGCACTGCTATCAATACAAATCCTTCAACCTTAGCTAAAATAGCCCCCTGTTACCCATAGATATATAGGAAGGATATGACGGTGTACATGAGTCTGCTCTTGAATGTCAGAGCGCTAGATTCCATCAACGGGCTAAGTAAGGTATAACGGCCCAATGAAGATTCCAAAACGATTACAGCCTCTGTATGAGGATGGCCTGATTGATGAAGTGGTCAGTCAGTTAATGAGTGGCAAAGAAGCCACTGTATATGTGGTAGCCAGTGGCGATGATATTTTATGTGCTAAGGTCTACAAAGACGCGGATCAGCGCAGCTTTAAGCAAGCGGTGCAATATCAAGAAGGACGTAAGTCTAAAAATAGTCGTCGCCAACGCGCCATGGAGAAAGGCAGTAAGTATGGTCGTAAACAACAAGAAGATGCCTGGCACAATGCCGAGGTCGATGCGCTTTACAAGTTAGATGCCGCAGATGTGCGGGTGCCAACACCGTTTGGTTGTTTTGATGGCGTGCTGCTAATGGAGCTTGTCACCGACGATGAAGGCAATGTGGCGCCGCGCTTAAATGATGTGGCGCTAGATGAAGCGCAGGCTGTAGAAGATCACAAAACCATGATGGAATACGTTAAGCGCATGTTATGTGCGGGCATCGTTCATGGTGATTTATCTGAGTTCAACGTATTGGTGGATGATTACGGTCCGGTGATTATTGATCTACCGCAAGCGGTGGATGCTGCGGCGAATATGAATGCTAAAAGCATGCTTGAGCGTGACGTTAACAACATGCGTGATTATTACGCTCAATACGCGCCGCAATTGCTCAGTACCAAATATGCAAAAGAAATGTGGGCGCTATATGAAGATGGTGATTTAAAACCGGACACGCCACTTACAGGGCTTTATGCAGAAGATGAAAGCAGTGCCGATGTTGACTCTGTACTTGAGGAAATTAAAGCGGCTTTGTTTGAAGAGCAAGAAAAACAGGCGCGTTTGAAAGAAGACGAAGAAGAGTTCTAATTTCTACGTTGCTAAAACAAAAAAGCATGGCCAAAAGCCATGCTTTTTTTTGTTTTAAGTATTTATAATAAATCGTTCGCTTGGGCGCGGGCACGTAATCGATAAACTCTATAGGCAAATGCCAGTACAAAACAGATACATACAGGTATGAGTAGAGTATAAAATTGGTACATTTTGTAAAAAATCGAACCAATTGAACCGCCGACAATAAAACCTAAGATGATTAATATAAATAGAATAAATTTACGCTTATCAAATGTTTCTTTTCTTAACACGGCACCAAACATAATACCTAAATCAGTGAATATACCTGTCATATGTGTGGTTCTTATTACTGCACCACTGTATTTGGTGGCTAAAGCATTTTGTAACCCACAGGCGGCAGACGCAAAATAATGCCCAAATAAAGATTCTTGCTCTAAGAAATAGATGGCTATCAGTAGAAATATGCCTTCAGTGATTAACAAAGAACCATAGTGACGTCCCAGTTTTACTGAGGAGCCACTGAGAGAAAAACCCGATATGGCAGAGCCAATAACAAAGCTTAATAATATGGCAAACAGGTGCCAGCTTTGTGCAGAAAATTCAATAATACTGGTGCCCAGTAATGTGGCGGTGCCGGATAAGTGTGATACGGCTTGATGCTGAAAACCCAACAAACCCACCACATTTATGCAGCCGGCTACTAGTGCAAGTGTAAAGGCTCCGTATTCAACCCATTTTGGGAGCTGAGATATCATAGGTATTCACATTCCGTCTTGAGGGTGCCTGCATAATACAAAAATATTGCCCTGTCGTGGTGATTAAGAACAATTTTTATTGATATAAATGGCTGATTTTTTATAGATGCTCATATATGAGTATAATTTTGCTTTTTAAAGGTGTTTCAGATGCAGGGCTATTTAGCTGGATTGTCGTTGGGTTTTAGTTTGATTTTGGCCATAGGCGCACAAAATGCATTTGTATTGCGCCAGGGTTTAAAGCAACAGCATGTTTTTTTAGTGTTTATTATTTGTGCGGTATCCGATGCCTTGCTAATCACTGCTGGTGTTGCAGGCTTTGCTGGTATTATTAAACAGCTTCCTTGGTTAGAGCCGGTTGCACGTTACAGTGGTGTGGCATTTTTAACGGTGTACGGTGCAAAAAGTTTATGGCAGGCATTTAAGAAAACAGAAAGCTTGCAGGTCCGTGATGAGGTGGTCACATCGGCCACAAAAATAGCGTTGACCTGTTTAGCATTTACTTGGCTTAATCCGCATGTGTATCTTGATACTGTGTTTTTATTAGGCGCCATTTCGACGCAATACCCCTTGCAGCAAGTCCAGTTTGCTTTAGGTGGCGTGACGGCATCGTTTATTTTCTTTGGGTCGCTAGCCTATGGCGCAAGATTACTTGCGCCTATTTTTGAAAAGCCCATGGCGTGGCGGGTATTTGATGTTTTGATCGCTGTTGTAATGTGGTTGATAGCGATAAAATTATTACTTGTTTAAATACTTTAATGTGGAATGTACGACAAGAATGATTCAGGGTGCTTATCGTACAGACGTCTTACGGCGTTTTATGAGCCCTCTGTTTGTTCCACTTGAGGCGGTGCAAGCTTTAAGAACACACCTAATGCCATTAATAACATGGCGGCACTGATCAGTATGGCAACTGGGTAGTAAAGGTTACCAGCTAGATCCAGTTGGCTGTATTTAATCACCATGATGAGACCCTCTAGTGATAGTGCAACGCAGACCGTACCAATAAATCGAGGTAATGTTCTGCGTAACATGATGATTACGTCATGGTCGGCTTCTTGCCCGTATTCTTGACCTATAACCATAGCAAGTTCAAAAACAGCGATGGCGATAACGCTACCGTTGATGACCTTAATAATCACTTGTGTGGTTTCTTCCCCTTTTATTAACTGTCCAAAGGCGTCACCGATCGTTGAGAGTAAGATACTGGCGGCAAGCATATAAAAAACAAAGGTGAAGGCTTTAGCGAAATAACTTTGAAAGCAAATAGACGTGATTGATTTCATATTGGTACCAGTGCAAATGTAAGAGGTGAGCATACATTAAAAACATGTATAGAGGCACTTCGACAGGTAGCGTTAGGAAAGTTTCATATTATAGGGCTGGCAGAGACAGGCGTCACAAAGTCTGTCTCTGGTATTGATCAGCCAAAAGCTGAGCGCAGTGCGAAGTGATTAATCTTTATTAGACTGCCAAATGGATTGATTGGCGTTATTAGTGTTCTTAGATTCAGTTTTGTCTTTTTTCAATGAAATAGTCGGGCGCTGTTTCTTTTGCGCTTCTTCAGGCTTGTCTTGGCTGAACTTAGGGTTTTTATAAACGACTTTTTCACTTTCTTTTTTCGGTTTTGTAAATGGCTTGCTGCCCGGCTTGTTTTTATTTTTATAGCTTTCTTTTTTATTTTCTGACTTTCCTTTTAATGCTTGGAAATCAGATTGTTTTTTAGCCGTAGACTGGTTGGTGTGTTTCTTTTGTAAGCCTTGTAAAAAATTACGCAAAATTTGATCTTGGCATTCACGGTAATGCTTATGGTCTTGTTTACGGAAAAAAGCGGTTAATTCAGCTTTGCCCATTAAAAATTCAGCACTTTCTAATATATCAAGAATATCTTGGTCGATAAGGTTAAGAGCGATTTTAAGCTTTCTAAAGATGATGTTGTTATTTAGGTGGTATTCCGCTTCTGGCGCGGAACCGTCGTCTTTTTTACCACGTTTTTCAATGATAAAACCATTTAAAAATTGCGCCATTTCATGGTCTGAGCAGCGAACATAGGCTGGGTCATCATCTTTTTTCAGCCAAGTATTAACCAGCTGTGTATCGACAAGCAAACCTCCAAACGCACAAATATCGACCATTTTTTGGTCGTTATAATTAAATGTATAGCGTAAACGGCGAAGAACGTAATTATTGGTCACAAAAGGCTCGAATGTAAAAAATCAGTAATGTGGCTATTTTAGCTGTTTTTGAGCGGAAATAATTTAAAAAATTCACCGTTGGGACAAATTGATCTATTAACTTAGGCTTATCCCGCAGGATGTTTGTCCTGAAGCTAAATCAAGACAATAGATATGCTAATATTGGCCTTTGATATGGGGATTTTATGCACTCACAACCGAATAATCCGTTACACGGTATTACGCTTAAGCAGCTGCTTACAGATTTAGAAGCCCACTTAGGGTTTGAGGCGATGGGACAAGAGGTCAATATCCGCTGCTTTACCCACGACCCAAGTGTGAATTCAAGTCTTAAGTTTTTAAGAAAAACCGAATGGGCAAGGGAAAAGGTAGAAGCACTGTATTGTCAGCATCAGGCGGCGATTGAACAAAAAAAGAATATTTATAAGCAGCTGTAAAAAAAGGCTTAGTCTTGCGCCGAGCTTGCGTCATGAGAGGCTTGCTCTTGTGCTGCGGCTTCTTGTTCTAGCCGTTCTCTGTCTGCTTTTGAAATGTATTTAGGCTTATTTTTTGGATTAGCCTTAAGGTTACTTTTTTTAGCTCTTTGTGAAACCTTGCTAAATATCTTCTTTTTGCGATTCATGCTTGCCTCTCTCTCAGGGCGCAATTGTAACGGTTTTCGCCTGTACTGGCCATGTTAGGTGCTGGCTAATCGTCCAAGGGTTTTCACCGCTTGGGTGATTTGGGCGTCAATAGGGATCGCGCAATTTAAGCGGATATAGTGATCAAATTCCTCTGTGTTTGAAAACATGGCCCCTGGAGCGATGTTAATCCCTTCTTTTAATGCTTTACGCTGTAAGCCCATGACATCTGTTTTCTCTGGCAAAGCGACCCAAATGATGAAACCTCCTTTGGGTTGACTAATACGCGTACCCGGTGGAAAAAACTGTTTAACCAGCTGGGTTATGGCATCCACATTTTGTTGGCAAATCATTCGGGTTTTACGCAAATGTTTATCATAATGACCGCTTTCTAAATAACTGCTAACAGCGTACTGAGATAAGCTAGCAGGGGAGAAAGATGAATAGGTTTGCTCTTCGATGATTTTGTGGTGTTGATCACCGCTGATACACCACCCCACGCGTAAACCTGGTGATAAGGTCTTTGAAAAGCTAGAGCAGTGCATGACGCGGCCGTCTGTATCAAAGGTTTTGATCACAGTATTAAGGGTTTGATCGAAGCCTAATTCGCCATAGATGTCATCTTCTAAAATTTTCACGTCATATTTTTGTGCCAAAGCATAAAGCTGCTTTTGCTTTTCAGTGTCCAGGGCGGCTCCCGTTGGGTTGCTATAGCGGGCACTGACAGCAATGAGACGAATGGGCCATTGTTTAAGGGCAAGGGTTAGTGCGTCGATACTGATGCCTTTTTGCGCATCCGTTGGTATTTCGATGACCTTTAGTCCCAGTAGGCCTGCTAGTTGTAAAAAACCGTAATAACAGGGGCTTTCTACGGCGATGATGTCACCTGGTTGCGTGGTGGTGCGCAAACACAGATTGAGAGCTTCTGAGCAACCGTGGGTAATGATGATGTCATCTGGGTGGCACTTAACGCCTACATTACGCATGCGCGTCGCAATTTGTCGGCGCAAAGATTCAAGCCCAGGTGAGAATAGGTAGTTAAATACCTGCTTGCTATGAAAGCGCGTGACTTTATTGATGTGCGTTTGCAGCGCGTTATGAGGCATAAGCGACTCATGGGCGATAGCAGCACCAAAGTTAATTAAGCTTTCTTGATGCACTGCATTGAGCATCATAGAAATAATGTCATTCTTCTTAACCACCTCAGGCTCACTGCCCTTAGAAATAGGAGGTGGCATGACGGGGTCATTGGCACCTTCTTTTACGAAATAGCCGGACTGAGGTTTAGCTGCCAGATAACCTTGGTCTTCTAGCAGGGCATAAGCTTGGGTGATGGTGCTGATACTCACGGCTTTGATTTTAGATAAGTTGCGAACACTCGGGACTTTTTGCCCAGCAAGGTAAACACCTTGGTGAATATCTTGGGCAATGTCTTCGGCTACTTTTTGGTAAAGAGTGCTCATGCTCAGCCATATGGGTAAGAGATTTGATACCATCATAATAGTTAAACTGTATGGTACTGCATAACAGTTTGTATAAAATAAAGCAGTACAGTTTGATTTGTGGTGGTATGTCACCACAGGAGAGGTATAAACGGATCTGATAGGCCCAGATCAACCCTCGCAAGACTTTAGTCTATTGAGGGTCTATCTCGGTTTTGACAGAAACTAGCTAAACATTGTTAGGTTCCTTTAAGCTTCTTGTGCCGCGACGTCTGGAAACCTTTTTTCCCAACCGTGAATTAATGCAGATTGATCAATATCATTGGGGTGAAAATCGCGGCGGAAAAACTTTTTCACGCCATGGGCGTTGGCGCGTAAAATTCCTTTCTTACCCCAAAAGAATCGAGTTGCTCCAACCCATTCTTTTATACTGGGGAAATGCTTAGCTCGCCATAATGTGCGTATTTGAAATATCGAGATGCGTGTAAATAAAGATATCATGGCAATTACCATAACCCGGCGGCGCATCCATTCATCATCGACCTGCTGGCGGAATACGTTAAACGCCACAGCCTTGTGTTCGATTTCTTCTACAGAATGCCAAATCATCATTTTGCGGAAGGTTTCTGGGGCTTGGTCTAGGATTTCAGGATTTTCTAAAATGAATTCAGCCAGGCTGGCTGTAAAATGTTCCATGGCGACAGTGAGTGCCAGTTGACGTGCTGGGCCGAAACGTTTTTTGAGCATTTTAACGCGTGAGGTCATGCTGTTTGAGATCATCGACATGGGGATGCCGAGTTTCTCTATTTCGTTATTCATTTCTTCATGGCAGCGACCATGATGAGCTTCTTGACCGATAAAACCACGGATGTCAGCTAGCATTTTCGGGTCACTAATAGACGCTTGATAATGGCGTACTGAATGTATAAAAAAGCGTTCGCCTTCAGGAAACATGGCGGATAGAGAGTAGAAAAAGGTGCTGATTAATGCGTTATTCTCTATGGCGAATTGCGACACATTCATGTCGCCAGCATTAAATTGCATACGGCGTGGTTTTATTGCACCATCGATGGGCTTTGTCATAGTTTTCATCTCTTTTATTATTATGGTTTAACTATGAATTGACTATGGCATATGGGTTTGATTTTCTATAGGTGAATTAGAAGCAACTTTAGGTGATTTTAGATCAAAATTTTAGGGCCATTTCTATATGTCTATCTTGCCAGTGAGAGAATCCACACAAATTAAAGTCGGCCAAGGTGATCTTTCGATCTCTTCAGACTATTTAATACTGCTATTGGAGTTAGGGGTTGAATTAGGCTTAAAGCAAAGCGACTTATTATTAGGCAGCGAGCTTGATGCCAATATTGTCATTCGACCTGGTATTTCTGTGGGTGATCAATCATTTCTGACAGTAGTGGCTAACTTTAGAAAACAGCAGCCGGACATGTCATTAGCCGTTACTTATGGTAAACGCATGACGCTTTCTAAACATGGGGCACTGGGGATTGCTGCTCGTCACAGTCGAACGACAAATGATGCAGCAAGTGCAGTAGCGGCTTATATGAGCACACGAGAACAATTATTTAGCGTGCACCGAGAGCGAGACGCTGAAAGCCGCCGCCTGTACGTAGATCTAGAAGTTGAAGAAAGTGATGAGGTTTATTTTTTGATTCTGGCATATCTCACCAGTATTGAATTTATCATTCGTCAAATGCTGTCTTATCCTGATGAAATTAAAACCAGAATTGAACTGCCCATTAAGCCGACTAGTTGGAAAGGTCAGCCCTTACTGAAAGATAATATAGAGCTTGATACATTGGCGGTTGGCGCAACCATACAGTTCTCAGCGCCGCGCTGCATGCTGTTATGGCCAATAGGGTTACTTGATGATTTGTTACCGCTATTTGATCAAGACTTAGTGTCTATGGCTCAAGCTGTTTGCGAGGGTGAGTTGAAATCAATGTCGCAATTTACTCGTGTGACTCAGGTTGTGGTTTTGGCGTTTAAAAACGCCCAAGGCAGTTTACCAACCATTGATAGTATTGCCGCCACTCTGAATATTTCATCCGCAACTTTGAAGCGGAAATTAAAGTCAGAAGGGCGCAGTTTTCGCGATATAAAAGATGAAACCTTACATAAAAAAGCAACACAATTATTATCAGATAAACAACAGTCAATTGAACTTGTTGCGACCCAGTTAGGATATAGCGATGCCAGTAATTTTTCCAAAGCATTTAAGAGCTGGCATGGTATGAGTCCCAGCGAATTTAGACAAACTGTATGTCGTTAAAACCATAAAGGATTGATGAGTGTCCAAACATAAAAAATTATTACTTTTACTTCTTATTATATTGTTAACCACATCCTATTTTTTAAGTTACACCCCTGTTTTATTTTCTATAATTATTTTTCTCTCTAGTCTATTAGCTTATTTCGCTTATGCAAAAGATAAAGCGGCTGCGATGAATGATGACTGGCGAGTACCTGAGAAAACCTTACATTTATTATCATTATTTTTCGGCTGGCCAGGGGCGATGATTGCGCAAGAAAGACTTAGACACAAAACTAAGAAGTTGAGTTTTAGAGTTGTATTCTGGATGACCGTGTCTGCTAATGTTAGCGTTATTTACGCTATTCATACTCCAGAAGGCGCAGAGTTTTTGAGTAATTCAATTAGTCGTGCTGAGAGTGTTATGGCTAGTCATATACGCTCCCATGCGGTACACGATATAGTCTTAAGTCTGATTGAACTGCGCAGCTAATGTTGTTCAATTATTGGCTTATTTCTGAGGTACAACTTGTATTGTTATGAGTGAACTGTGCTGTGGTGCATGACAGTTTAACGTCAGCGAGGCAATACAGTTGCGTGATTACTGCAAATTGTACTGCTTTATCAGTGAAGTACTGCTTCTACTAGCATGACAGTTATATTGACAAGATAACCCCTCATTATAAGGAGTTAATCATGTCAGCCACTCAAGCAATCTTGCCTAGTTCACAAGGGTTAAGCGCTACCACTACCGAGCCATCGCTATCTGCATGGTTTTCTGGTTTGTTTGCTGTGTTGATTTTTAGTTTAACGGCACCGTTAACTGTGATTGCGTTGGATGTTTTTACGCCTGCATTTATTGCATTTATGCGAGCCATGATTGCAGGTGTCGGCAGTATTGCCTTTGTGCTTTGGTTTAAGTGGCCCGTACCTAAATTAAAAGATGTTGTCTGGCTGTTGTTGGGTGGCGGATGCATTACGAGCGTGTTTCCTTATACGCTGGCACAATCCTTACTGATTTGGAAAGCAAGTGATATGGGTGTTGTGTTAGCAGGTATTCCTTTGTTTACAGCCTTAATTGCCACAGGGTTATTTAAAGAAAAAACCAGCATAAAATTTTGGATAAGTTTGTTAGTGGGGACTGAAATTTTAGTTTTATTTGCCTATAGCCAATCTAACGGTGGGTTGCATAGTTCGTTATTTATTATGCTTGCATCAGCTGGTGTAGGTTATGCTATTGGTGGGCATGTGGCTAAACGCTTAGGAGGGTTTCAAACTATTTGTTGGATGATGGTGTTATATTTTCCTATGTCGCTCTTTGGTGTGGGGTTTAATGCGTCAGAGAATGCAGCTGGTTTTAATATTGAAAATATGAATGCTATTTTATCCTTGCTGTATTTGGCAATATTCAGTCAATGGATAGGGTTTCGTTATTGGTATGGCGCTATGGTTGAAATAGGGATCGCCAGAACAGGTCAGTTGCAATTAACCCAGCCATTTATGACCTTGCTGTTTACGGTGCCTTTATTAGGCGCTAGCTTAACCCTAGAGCATTTTTATTTTGCTGCCCTTATTTCGCTCAGTGTATGGTGGGTTCGAAAATCAAGATAGATTTATGTGCATAAAAATGCGAGCGTTTAGCTCGCGTTTTTTTATTGGAATTTAATGCAGGTTGATTAATTAAAAGCCTTCAAGCACCAGTTTACCAATGCTCTGATTGCTTTCGATTAACTCATGGGCACGTTTCAAATTTTCTAAGTTAATTTTGCCAATGTTTTTACCTAGGGTCGTAATGATTTTTTTACTATCGATTAAGTCGGCAATTTCATTAAAAACATGATGTTGCTTAATCATGTCTTCGGTTTCGAATAGGCTGCGGGTAAACATAAACTCCCAGTGCAGACTCACGCTTTTGCTTTTTAATAAATCAATGTTAAGAGAGGCAGGTGGGTTGTCAATTAAACAAATCTTGCCTTGAGGCTTAATAACATCAGCAAAGTCTTCGAAGTGCAAATGAGTATGGGTGATACTGGCAATGTGGCTGACTTGTTTAATACCAATACGCTCAAGTTCATTTTTGATGCCTTTATTGTGATTGATTGTATAGTCGGCCCCCATTTTTTTACACCAAGCTTGCGACTCGTCACGACTGGCTGTGGCAATCACAATAACCTCAGGGCTCAGTACTTTGAGTAATTGAATCATGATGCTGCCTACACCTCCGGCACCACCTGTGACGAGTACACTGTTTTCTTGGGTTTGGTATTTGTTTTTTACATCTACCTGTAATCGGTCATATAGCATTTCATAAGCAGTGATAGAGGTAAGAGGAAGCGCTGCAATTTCAGCGTTAGAAATAGAAGTGGGCGCTTTGCCTGTAATGCGTTCATCTACTAGTTGATATTCTGCGTTACTGCCTTGGCGGCTCATGTCACCGGCATAAAATACTTTATCACCCACATTAAATAACGAGCATTCTTCACCTATGGCTGTGACGATGCCTACGGCATCGTAACCTAGAATTTTAGGCTCGCCTTTTTCTGGGCGTAGGCGCTGGCGTAGCTTGGAATCAACAGGGTTGATACTGATAGCATCAATTTTAACCAGCAGATCACGCCCTGTGGCGACAGGGGTATCTAACTCTAGGGCAAATAGGCTGTCGTTATCTTCAATGGGCAGGCTTAGGTCAAATGCAAAGGCTTTCATAATAGGGATGCTCTTAATATGGTCAGCGATATTCATGAAAGGATTGTAGCGTAAATAAAGTGATCGTTCGCCTGCCTTGGATCAATAAGTATGTTCCGTTAGAATGCAGCATATTCTTTATATCTGGGTGACTCATGGGTCAATTAACCGCAGAGCAAATCTCAATCCTAGACAAGCAACATGTTTGGCATCCGTATTCATCGTTTACTTCACCTTTGGCGCCGTATCCTGTGGCCAGTACATCTGGTGTACGCATTAAACTGGCAGATGGTCGTGAGTTAATTGATGGTATGGCATCTTGGTGGTCAGCGGTACATGGCTATGGCCATCCTAAGCTTAAACAAGCCGCCCATGATCAAATTGAAACCATGAGTCATGTAATGTTTGGTGGCTTAACCCATGAACCCGCTGTGACCTTATGTGAAAAGCTGGTTAAGTTAGCGCCAGAAGGTTTGAACAAGGTTTTTATTAGCGATAGCGGCTCAGTGGCAGTTGAAGTGGCCATCAAAATGGCATTTCAATACAGCTTGAGTCAGGGCCATAAAGAAAAGAACAAACTATTAACCGTTAGAAACGGCTATCACGGCGATACGTTTGCCACCATGGCCACCTGTGATCCGGTAAACGGCATGCATCACATGTTTGAAAACGTATTGAGCAAACATATTTTTGCTCAAGCACCGCAATGCTTATATGGCGAAACATTTGAAGAGCACCACATCGCCGATGTAAAAGATAAGTTAGAAACCCATCACACCCAGATCGCTGCCATTATTTTAGAGCCCATCGTGCAAGGTGCTGGTGGTATGCGTTTTTATAGCCCTGACTATTTAAAACGTATTCGTGAGCTTTGCGATGAATATAATATTTTGTTAATCGCCGATGAGATCGCCACGGGTTTTGGTCGTACCGGTAAAATGTTTGCCTGTGAACATGCTGGCATTTCACCGGATATTTTATGCGTTGGTAAAGCTTTAACAGGCGGCTTTATGAGTTTGGCGGCAACCCTATGCACAGACAAAGTGGCTAAGGGGATTTGCGACGGTGAGGCAGGCGTGTTCATGCATGGCCCAACGTTTATGGGTAATCCATTAGCCTGCGCGGTGGCCAACGCGAGTTTAGATGTATTAATGGAGGGACAGTGGCCACAACAAGTCGCAAATATCGCAACGGGTTTAGAAAAAGGATTAGCACCCGCCCGTGATTTACCACAAGTGAAAGACGTTCGTGTATTAGGTGCTATTGGTGTAATCGAATTACATGAACCGGTGGACATGCCAACCGTGCAACCCATGTTTGTGGAAGAAGGGGTGTGGGTGCGTCCATTTGGAAAATTAATTTATGTGTTACCACCGTTTATTATTAATGATGACGATTTGGCATTTTTAACAAATGCGATGGTGAAGGTGGTGTCAAAGTTGTGAGTGATCAAAAAATGAAAGAATCAAAAGTTAGCATAGGTTTAATTAACCCAAAAGATGCACAAAATGTGGGTTCTGTATTGCGTGCCATTGGTTGTTATCAAGCCAATGATGTTTATTACACAGGGAATCGTTACGAATTTGCGTTAAAGCATAATACCGACACGCATAATATTCAGGCGAAAACGGACATTACAAAAGTTGATGACTTATTGTCTGTGCCAAATGACTATATGGCTGCGGATACAAAAATTGTTTGTATCGAATTAGTAGAAGGCGCGACACCATTACCTGATTTTCAACACCCAGAAAGTGCGCTTTATATTTTCGGATCAGAAGATGGCAATGTTCCGCAGAAAATGCTCGATCAAGCAGATGAGGTGGTTTATATCCCTACCATAGGTTGTATGAATCTAGCTGCCACGGCGAATGTGGTTTTGTATGATCGAATGGCCAAGTCCCATCGTGCGAAAGAGTTGATTGACCAAGGGGATGCTTTAATTCGGGCGAGTCGTGATGGTAATAATCATTTAAAGGTAAAAAATAAAAAAGGCGCTTAGCGCCTTTTTTATTTTAGAGTTGATTATTAACAGCACTTAAGTGCGCTAATACTTCTTCAATTTCATGTATGGCTTGCTTCCATTGCTCATCTTTTGTCATACCAATGCGAGCCATAGCTTGTACGGTTGCAGGGTGAACCAGTAAATCTTTTGCATGGTAACAAGTGGCATCTTTAAGAGGTGGCAATAATCCATCGGCATGATAGCCTGATTCGATTGCTTCTAGGCTTAAATTAGCCATGGTGTCCGCTGCGTTAGACAACGCGGTGAAGTATTCAGTACATTGAGGCAGGTTTTCATTTACCATGGTGATGATGGTTTTACTCATGCTAACCAGTAGCTTTGATTGTTTTTCAATGGCTGAAGATTCTTTATCTCTTAACTTCTGAAGTAACACTTTCGCTTCTGCCTTGTACGATTTAATCAAAGGCTTTTCATTTTCCGCATGGCTTAGTGTTGCACTTAAGCTTAGCGCGATACTGATGACAATACTTGTTAGTTTCATATGGCTTCTATAGTTTGTTGGTTAGTTTTACATTGAATCAAATAGAGTTGGCTTTCAGCATTAGATGGGTAACAAGATCTAGAGAAGCCAATTAGTATAAAAAAAGAAGATTAGAGTAAAATGACCATAGATGCAAATGATAATTAGTTCGTTTTAACCCTGTGCAGAGGTACACAGGGCAGATGGTATGGCTTATAGCTTAACGATAAGCTTGCCCTTGTTGCCACCGGTAAAGAACAAGTTAAGGCCGGTCATGGCGCTTTCTAAGCCGTTTAGAATATGCGTGCGGTGCTGGATCTTACCTTGCATAACATACGGTGCCAGCTTGCCAATCAACTGTGGCACTTCACCAAAGTGATCTGGCATGGTGTAACCTTGAATGGTTAAACGTTTCTTAATGATTTGCATCCAATTAGGACCCGGTGCAGGGGTTTCACTGGTGTAATCGGCAATCATGCCACACACCGCAATGCGACCGTGTGCATTCATACGGGCAAAAATATGCTGTTGAATTGGGCCGCCAGTATTTTCGAAAAACGCATCAATACCGTCAGGAGTAAGCTCTGCTAATTTACCTTCAAGATCGTCGGTTTTGTAGTTGATTGCACCATTAAAGCCTAGGGTGTTGATA
>JAWUYY010000040.1:0-33809 GCA_034110565.1 Bermanella sp.
TAAAGAGTCTTTAAGCGTTTTATTAATTTCAGCCTTGTTTATTATTTTGGCCGCTCGCTTAGACCTAAGCCACTTTGTTACTCTGGGCTTACCCATGGTATTTTTGTTACTGGTTATTCTATTTATCGCGCGCCCTATTAGCGTACTGGTTTCTTCATATAAATTGGATTTAAGCTGGAAAGAAAAAGCCCTACTGTCTTGGATTGCACCACGAGGCATTGTAGCCGCTGCGGTGTCGGCTTTATTTGCATTAAAATTAGAAACTGCTGGTTGGCAAGGGGCTGACATTTTAATCCCCATGGTGTTTATGGTGATCATCACCACAGTTGTTTTACAAAGTTTAACCGCTAAATATGTGGCTATAGGTTTAGGCTTGCAAGAACCGCCGGCTCAAGGATTTTTAATTTTTGGCGCTAACGATACGGCCCGTTCCATTGGTAAAATATTAATGGAACAAAATATAACCGTGCGCATTGCTGATACCAACTGGGAAAATCTGAGTCAGGCACGCATGGAAGGTTTACCTGTTTACTTTGGTAACCCAGCATCCGAACACGCCACCAATCATGTGGATTTATCAGGTATTGGTCGTTTATTGATTTTATCCCCTTATAAACAACTCAACCCATTAGTAAGCATGCACTTTTTAGATTGGTTTGGTAAAGATAAAGTCTTTGGCTTAGGCAATGAAAATGATTTGCGTGCCAGCCATCAGTCTTCTGGTAGCTACACCGATACGTTGGGATTATTTGGTGAAGGTATGAGTTACTCTAAACTTGCCAGTTTGCGCTCCAAGCAAGCGCTAGTTAAGAAAACTCAGATAACCGATAGTTTTACATTTGAGGATTATTCTCAGAAATATGGCGCTCGGGCTTTGCCTTTATTTGCCATCGATGAAAATAATTATTGCCATGTATTCAGTTCAAATAAAAATACAATAGTTAAGCCAGGCTGGACACTCATTGCGCTGATTTCACCCGAATCAGAAGCTGATAAAGAAAAAGCCCCAAACACCTTAAACCCAAGCAGTACATCTTCTGCTAATAGTAACGGTTCATTACTGCCATAGCTTAAAACGGGGTGGTATCACACCACCCCAGTATTAAATTCAAGCTTTTCTCTCATATCGTTCGGCGTATTGCCACACCAACGTTTAAATGCTTTTCTAAAATTATTCGTATCAGAAAACTGTAGGTAATCTGCTACCTGTTGATTACTCCAATGTTTATGATGCAGTAAATATAAGCACGTCGACAATCTCGCTTGATCTTGCACCTTTTGGAAAGACGTATTATGGCTTTTTAATTTTCGCTTTAAGGTGGCACTGCTCATATTAAAAGCAGCTGAAGTTTGCGCGAGATTAGCATGCTGACGAAGATGACGTTGGCTCCATTGAGTAATTACGCCGATAAACCCAGGATAAAATCTTGCATATTCTGTCTGTGCTTTACGTTCTAATAGCGCGAAAACAGTAAGGCTTGCTTGCATGTCAGGCCAAGGCTGTTCTACATAATTCTGCTCCAGTACTAAAATATTCACACCTAAACCAAATTGTATGTTCTCTCCAAAATTTACATCATACTCTTCAACATAATTGGGTTCGTTGTATGCAAAACCTAAACGCCAAGGATATTTACATTTAGCAAGCCAATGACAAACAGAAAGTAGAGCAGTAGTATAGGCCTCGGCTAAAAAAGTTTGAATCGTTGAGATACCCATTTCATCTCGCCAATAAATAATGGCATATTCATTACGCGTTAGAACAATAGGTTTCATCATAGGACAGAGCACTTCGCTATAACGCTGCAGCACCACTAACACATCACTTAAATTACTCGTATTATGTAATAACTGTGTAAACACATCATAATGGCCTGGTAAGATAGCGTGCCCCCAACGAAACGCCAATGTACTATCCCCAAGTTTTTGTGCATTCTCAATAAGCTTAATATACTGCACAGCAGCTATATATTTTTGCCCGGAGATAACATCATCATAAAACAAACCCGTACCTTTGAGATAATGATGATGGTCAATCCCCTGTTCATCCAAAAGCTCCATTAACAATAATAACTGATAATGGGCTGGGTAGATGGCGTGATGACTCTCTCGATATTCGATCATTGAAATCAAGCGACTTGTGATGGTTTTTTATTGATTTGCAATGACTGATTTGCCTGTTGCATAAGCGTCATGCCATCACAGCCTTTGCAGGCAGCCACCCCAACATTAAGTGTATGTAGATACGTGTGGCCACTTTCTTTTAGTCGATAATGAAAATGGGCAACCGCATCTTGTAATTCATCAGCAATGTATTTTGCCACTTGAAGTGATGTAGCGGGTAAAATAATAGCAAATCTGTCAGCGGCATAACGGGTTAATAAATCTTGCTCTCGCATATTTAATTGTAGATATTCGGCCAACTGATATAAAAATCGATCACCTTCTACCTGACCAAATTGACGATTAAACACAGAAAACTTAGCCACATCTAACATGATCAATGCCATATCTTGGTTGAGCTGTGTATCCCCAATAAGAGCCAACTGACGCTTTAAAAATACAGCGCGACTTAAATTTGTAACACGATCAACCCATGCGTGCTCTCGAAATAATTGTTCACGTTTTTTTAATGTATGATTAACTAATAGCTGCTCTTGATACCAATGAAACATACCATACGTTAATACCAATATGCCTAATGGCATGGTAGCTGATTCAAACCACTGGTCCCACCAAACCTGAGAAGGCAAGCGAATAAACTCGTCTAATGCATCTTGCCAAAATGCCAGCATCATAAAGCCTAGGCCTAGAGTTAGTAAATTAGTCACCCGTCCCTGTGGTCGACTGCCCAAAATAAAAACGACCCATAGTCCTACCGCGCAAGCACTGCCCCCTTCACCTATAACATCTACCCAATCAATCTCGGCCCATGCCTTTGGACTACCCAGTGCCCATGTGACCAACAAACAACTGATCATCAATAAAAGCAATAATGTGATTTTTTGTTTATGTAACAATAACGTGTTGAACATGAGACACCCATTTATTAATCAGTGTAATGAAATAACAACTTAATATGACAGTTTCTTTACAGTACTGAATAATACGGGGGTTAAATAAGCTCATACTATTTTTTAATTTTTCATCTGTATTTTATAAAGCCCTTTATTTAGATTGGTTTCCATAAACAATACGCTGTGAAAATAGAGAGAATTAGGGTTAAAAGAGATCACGAAACACTTTTTTGTTACTTAATACAGAGAATTTCGTCATCTTTAAAATGATGCGTCACAGGTTTGTCATTTTTAACTTCTACCGTCTGACCAACTTTTACATTCATGCGGTGAGAAAAATGAAAAAATATAGCATCAGACATGCCATGACACTGGCAGGACTTACTTGCCTTGCCTGTGCAAACAGTTTTGCAGATGGTCAGTGGGAAGGCAGCGTATTAGATGGTACAAATCAGCAACCTGTTAATGGCGCTGTGTTAAGCATTGAAAGCCTTAACCGTGACGTTCTAATTAATCGCGCGGGTCGCTTCCGTTTAAACCAGCTAAAGCCAGGCACTTATGATGTAGTTGTGCGCTTAGCAGACCAAACCCTACACACACAAAGCATCACCATTGAAGACAACCAAACCCTAAGCGCTAACATTGTTATTGAAAACAACGATGCCCCCGTTGAAGAAATTTTAGTCATTGGCCAAGCTGCACAAATGCAACGAGCCATTGATCGTCAACGCTACTCAGACAATATGGTCAGCGCCATTAACGCAGACGCTATTGGTCAGTTACCTGACAACAATGCCGCCGAAGCGCTACAACGTATACCAGGCATATCCATCGAACGCGACCAAGGTGAAGGCCGTTTTGTACGAGTACGTGGCATTAACCCTGACTTAAACGCGGTAACCATTAACGGCACCCAACTACCAGCACCTGAAGCAGGCCGTCGTGCAGTTGCGTTGGATGTTATGCCATCTGATTTAATTAGCTCAATGACCGTAACCAAAACCTTAACACCAGACATGGATGCGAATGCCATTGGCGGTAGCATTGAAGTAGAAAGTTTATCAGCACTTGACCGGGCCGATGCATTTTATACTTTACGTACAGAAGCAAGTTACGAAGAACACACAGAAGATACCAATCCAAGCTTAGCTTTAAGTGGCGGCAATGCGTTTGAGTTACCCAACAATCAACGCTTAGGGATTGCTGGCGCAATCAGCTATGAAAAACGTAAATTTGGTTCAAACAATGTAGAAACTGGTGGTGCTTGGGATTTTGATAGCACACCTGCACTAGAAGAATTTGAACAAAGAGATTACAGCATTGAGCGCAGTCGGCTAGGCGCCGCTTTAAACTTTGATTATGAAATCAATGCTAATCATCGTTTATATTTACGCTCACTGTACAGTGAATACAAAGATGATGAACAACGCCAAGCCAGTAAAATAGAATTTGATAATCCACTTGTAGCGGGCGCAACCGATTCCGCCGAGGTGACTCGTGAATTAAAAGATCGTGAAGAAACCCAAGAAATTTTTTCAACCACACTTGGCGGTGAACACTTCATTCAAGACTGGACCTTCACCTACGCGCTTGGCTATAGCCAAGCCAGTGAAGATGAACCTGGCGGTATTGGTGGCGCAGTATTCGCACAAGAAAACCTAGCCAGCATGGGATTCACTGACACTCGCCAACCAAGCGTTATTGCATCAAGCGGTTATTACGATGCGTCTGCCTATGAACTGGATGAAGTGGAGTACACCCAAGCCTACACAGAAGACACTCAAACCAGTGCGAAATTTGATATTACTCGCGACCTTTATTTTAACGACTACCCAGCCATCATGAAATTTGGTGCGAAGTCATCAACCCGTAAAAAAGAACAAGAAGAAAATATTTATGTATATGATGACTTTGGCAGTGCAGCAGATAGATTAAACAGTTATCAAGGTACTCCAGCTAATTATAATCTTGATACTTTTGGCCCCACAATTTCAAGCAGTGCTATTGATGCATTGATTGCGGGTTTAAATAAAGGTCAAGCTTTTGAAGAAGAAGAAAGTCGCCTCGCCACTTATGACATTGAAGAGACCGTTGACGCTGCTTATGCCATGACCCGTATCGACATTGATGAACTTCGTATTTTGACCGGCGTGCGCTATGAAAACACTACCACTAAATTCAATGGTGTTCGTTTTGATGGTGTTACCAATGAATTTATTGATAACAACAGGGAGCTATCGTCTGACCACATTTTACCTGCATTACACCTTCGCTATGAACTAACCACCAACATGCAGATGCGTGCTGCGTACACTCAGGCCGTGGTGCGTCCTACCTTTGAGCAAATGTCCCCTTCGTTTTCAGACACAGTGGATGACGGTGATAAAGAAGCCAGCTTAGGCAACTCTGACCTACAAGCTCTTGAATCGCAAAATCTAGACTTAGGTATAGAGTACTTCACAGGTAATGCTGGATTAATATCAGCGTTTTATTTTCAAAAAAACATCGACAACTTTATCTACCAAACTGATTTAGCTGGCAGCCCACAATGGAGTGATTACGATTCGGTTGAAACTTTTGTTAATGGTGATACGGCAACACTAAATGGTGTTGAACTTGCCTATTCACAAAAAATGGAATTCTTACCTTATCCATTCAATGGCATTTTATTTAGCGCCAATGCTACCTTGATTGAATCAGACGCTACTATTAGTAGTTATGATGGGGGAACGTTTGTTAGCCGTGACATTTCACTGCCTAATCAATCTGATGTTACCGGAAATATGATTCTAGGATACGAACAAGGACCTTGGATGCTTCGTTTAGCCGCTAATTATAAATCTGAATACTTATTCGAAGTAGAAGACATCACCTCTGATCAACATGATATTTATCAAGCCTCTCAAACACAGTGGGATCTCAGCATGTCTTATAAAGTTATGAGCAATGTAAAGGTATCGTTTGATATTGCTAACCTAACTGACGAGCCTTACTACACATATGTGAATAAAGAGTCTTATAACGCACAATATGAAGAATACGGTACTCGTTATCGTTTAGGCTTAGCGATTTCTGAATTTTAACCCTTTATATTTAAACTAAGGGTTTACCCGCTTCACTGCTTTTATTCTTCATATATAGGTTATATTGAAATGAAATTTATACTTCCATTGGCTGTATTGTCATCCATATTATTAACGGCTTGTGATTCATCAAAGTCGACAATGACACACCAGACACTTAAAACACAGACATTGCTATTAAAAGGTGAATACGCGTTATCACTTTTCAATAATCAATGGGTCAGTTACGGTCCAGAAACAGTTATTACTTTATTTGATGCATCACAAAATAAAATTCAAATACTGGCTGAACAAGCGAAATTCATGGATCACCGTGAAAACGGTGAACAAACCACTATTTTTTCTGTGGATAAGAATGGGCAACCGTTATTAATCACACACAATAACAGTACGCTTTCTATCAAGCACGGTGTACTGGCAACCGCACCTTTAGAAGGTGCTTGTTTGTATCAACCCAATAATGGATCTCTCGAAGTTTTTTTAATGGATGAACGCCACATGGCTCATCAGTATTACATTAAAGAGTACAGCGACAGTATCGATCTCATTCTACTGCGCAGTTTCCCGTTGCCACCTGGGGCTGAGTACTGCGCTGTACATGATACTAGTGATCAGTTTTTTGTCAGTGAAGAAAATATCGGTGTGTGGGTTTATTCCGCTCGTGCAGAAAGCGAAATAAAACGCAGCCCGGTTGACCTAGTAAAACCATACGGTCAATTAAATGTTAATTCTGGCCCGCTGGCTATTATTGATAATGAATTATTTGTGGCTCAACTTGCTAGCCCATTAGTGAATCACTATGAAATTAATGATAAGACGTACCCTCTCATTCAAACCACTCAACTAGATAGCGATATTGAATTAGATAGTTTAACGGCAAAAATCAGTAACGATAATCACATTATCTTTACAGCTGTAAACGATGCTACAGGCGATATAGTTAAGTGGGAAAAATCTCATAAACAATCACAAAACATGCAGAAAAATATCGTTAATGTTCAGCCTACCGCCGAAACGATGCCCGTCAAAACACAAGGAGATGCGGCGGATGATCCTGCTATCTGGGTACACCCCACTCAAGCTGAAAACAGTATTATTTTGGCTACCAATAAAAAACGTGGCCTTTATACCTACAATTTAGCAGGTCAAGAACAGCAAGAGTTGTTAGTTGATCGCGTTAATAATGTAGATGTACGCCAAGGCTTTATGCACAAGGGCATTGCAGCAGATATTGCAGCGGCCAGTCAGCGTGACCGCAACAGTATTGCATTATTTCATATCAATCCAAAAACAGGATTTGTTTCTGTTGCCAATGAAATTACAACCGGCCTGGATAATGTATATGGGTTATGTATGTACAAAGGTAAGCAAGATAAAATTTATGTTTTCATTAATGATGAAGATGGTCGTTTTGAACAATGGCAAATTTTAGACAAACACACTGGGTGGGAAGGAAAATTGGTACGCGAGTTTGCAGTCGCTAGCCAACCAGAAGGCTGCACCACAGACGAGTCTGCTCAACGCTTATTTGTTGGCGAAGAAAACGTGGCGTTATGGACACTAGGTGCGGAACCTGATGACAACACGTCAATGGAGCTAATCTCTAAAGCTGGCGACGTACTCACCGCTGATATTGAAGGCATGGAAGTTTATGCCACACCAACACAAAAATGGTTAGTGGTTTCTAGCCAAGGTAACGACAGCTACGTTGTGTTTAATGCTACAGCACCTTATGCCGTTATGGGTGAATTTCGCATTACACTCAATGACGAACTGGGGATTGATGGCGCATCTGAAACCGATGGATTGACGGTCTCTTCGGCTAATTTTGGCAGCCAATATACCGAAGGTTTATTAGTGGTTCAGGATGGCCGCAACCTTTTACCCGAAGATACACAGAATTTTAAAATCGTGTCTTGGCGCAATATATCAATCTCTCTTAATTTATAAGACTACTTATTATTTATAGCCCTAAAACGTAATATTAGTTTTAGGGCTTTTTACATAATAATATACAGGGTGATTAATTTAAAAAAATAGACTGATAAATAGCATCCTCTTAAATAATTAATCAAATATTAATTCGTCAGCCCTGGCCAAGTATCACTATTTACTTCACTTGGGTATCCCACATCTACTCGGTCGATAGCTATGTTATAGCGCACGTACTTCTGATTTTTTAAGAATATATAGCCACGACCATTATTCCACTTCACTGCCGACTGAATCTCAGTAGCGTAATCACCAAGACCAGGCCAAGTGTAATTATTGATTGCCTTTGGATAACCTGAATCAACGCTGTCACTAACAAGGTTATAACGAATATATTGGCCATTATCTAAAAAGAAATACACACGATTTCCTTTCCAGCGGAGGGCCGCCACAATATTCGTTGCATAACTTTCCAAGCCCGGCCAAGTATCATTACTTATTGGCTGAGGGTAATTTGCATCGGCTTCATCAGAGCTAATATCATAGCGAATATAATTACCATCGTTTAAAAAGAAATACGCTTTGTCGTTATCTTTTCTAAATGCGGCCACGATTTTATCAGCATACACACCTAAACCAGGCCAAGTTACTTCGTTAGTTGGGTTAAGATACCCTGCATCGGCCTTGTCTAAGGTTTTACTGTAGCGCACATATTGATCATCCGATCGGAAAAAATATGCACGACTCGTATTCCAATCAAGTGCTGCAGTAATGTCTAAACGATTTAAACGCCAAGTAGCCGGTGTGCCATTTTTTACCAAGGTATAATCTAATAGACCCTTTATGTTTTGTGAATCGCTCCACTGCCCTTCAAGATCATTAACATTATCCACAAGCTGGCCATTACGAAACACCTCAACATTGACATCATCTTGTGCCACCCACGTAAAGTCTGCTTGATTATTAGCTGGCATTAATTTACGCACAGCCAAATCATCATTTAACGGAATACCATCAAGTGCCCACTCAATTTGAGGTTCAATACCTAAGTGGCGTAATATCGTCGGCGCAATACTAGTTTGAGCCGGATATGCATATAAACCATTAAATTCCTGATTTATTATATTACTCGCTGGATGAGTAAATTCGTGATTAAGTGATTTATTACTGGCAATGAAAATAGTTTTTTCTTCCACGCTTTGATTGCCGTGATTACAACCCACTACAGGTGTACGACCATGATCGGTAGTAACCAACACTAACCAATCTTCCCCTTGAGCAATTTTGGCATTCACTGTTGCCATCATTCGGCCCACTTGTGCATCAGCCGCTTGGATTGAATTTTGATACGCTGAACCAAAACATAGAGAATGACCATAATGGTCTGGGTCATCTAAGTGAGCAAATATAAAGTCGGCACGTGTAGTATTGATTACCTCAATTACTTTATTGGTTACCGCTTCGTCGGATATACCATTAAGCGTTAGATTGTTACCTAGCACATCATTTTTAAAATAACTGGTATTGGGAGTTCCCCAGTGAGCAATACTAGCGATGTACGCATTGGGCTTTGCATCACGAATACGTTTAAACAAACTTGGGAATTTTGGGCTAGCTAAACCATCCTCGTTTGCGGCTATACGATGCTTGTTCACCCAAACTCCGGTTAAAATGGTAGACCATCCAGGGCCACTCGAGGTCTTTTGCTGTGTTGCGCTACCGTTTATCCCCCCAGTAAACGCTTTACTGATGTTCAGCTGATCAATGTTAGGGGTACTAGCCGCCTGCAACTTCTCAAACTGCACACCATCTATGCCGATGAGTAGTACTTTACTTTCTGCCGCCGCCAGTGATGAACAAATCATCACGCAGCCTGTCGCTATTCGTTGAATAAGTTTCATTTTGACCTCCTTTTGTATTGGTCTAGTCCAATATCAAGATTCTATATTTCTAATAGGTGAATCATCGATGAAACTTCTATGGCCCCGTAGTACACAATATGAAGGCTTAATGACAGCATCAAAATCCTAGCTGAACTGAACTGTCATAAAAACTTCAAATTTAATTGATTGAAAATCTCATCTTGGGCTATTAACCTCTCACTTATTCTGGTCTAGACCAGCAAGCAAAACGAGAGAACAATGGATTCTAACAACCCTTACTTATTACTTACCCCTGGCCCATTGAGCACCACTGCTAGCGTTAAACAAACGATGCTCAGAGATTGGTGCACATGGGATGAAGATTATAATCTCGGTGTGGTGCAGCCCATTCGCAACACCTTAACCAGACTGGCTACAAACGCCGCAGGTTACAGCACGGTATTAATGCAGGGCAGTGGTAGCTTCAGTGTTGAAAGTGTCATTGGTAGTTGCGTACCAAAACAAGGGCAGCTATTAGTGTTAATAAACGGTGCCTACGGTGAACGCATTGCCACCATGGCAAGACACCTGGACATTGACACCATGTGTTTAGTTGCCAGTGAAACCCAGTCAGTCAGTACTCGCGAACTTGATGAGTTTTTGAAGCTCAACCAAAACATCACTCATGTGGCCACTGTTCACTGTGAGACCACTACAGGCATTTTAAATCCCATTGAGCAGTACGCACCTATCATCAGACAGCACCAAAAAGTGTGGATAGTCGATGCAATGAGCAGCTTTGGTGGTATTCCTATTGATATGGACGCATTGGGCATTCATTTTTTAATTAGTAGCGCCAACAAATGTATTCAAGGGGTGCCGGGATTTGGCTTTATTATCGCTAAAGAAAGCGAACTTGAAAATTGCAAAGGCTTAGCCCGATCTCACTCACTGGACTTGTATGATCAATGGCACACCATGGAGCAAGGGCAAGGTAAGTGGCGTTTCACGTCGCCGACCCATGTGGTGCGTGCATTTCAAAAAGCGCTTGAAGAATTAGCGCAAGAAGGAGGCATTAACGCACGCCATGCCCGTTATCAAAAAAATCATGACGTACTGGTTAATGGCATGACCGAATTAGGTTTTCGTTGCGTTATAGAGCAAGACAAACAATCGCCATTCATTACCACTTTTCACACACCGGATAGCGAAAAGTTTGATTTCAAAACATTTTATACCCGCTTAAAAGAATACGGGTTTGTTATTTATCCAGGCAAGGTTGCACAAACCCCTTGTTTTCGTATTGGGCATATTGGTGATGTACAACCTGCCGATATTGAAGCACTGCTTAATGCCATTTCTAAAAACAGATATTGGGTATAGAGGTCATTCATGAGGCCAAGAACCCTAGCACGAAAAAAATTAAAGCCTATCTTAGATTTTTTTGAACGCTTTGGTGATTGCATCGCCCCTTGCGGGCTCAGCTATCAACAAAAAGCAATTGCTAGGGCACAGTATGCCGTTGACCGAAACTTAGACGACTCATTGAGCACCTGCGCATTGCTTTATGACTTGGATGAATTAATGATTAAATCCTTAAGTAAGAACACACCCAT
Source organism: Bermanella sp. (assembly GCA_034110565.1). Taxonomy (GTDB): domain Bacteria; phylum Pseudomonadota; class Gammaproteobacteria; order Pseudomonadales; family Oceanobacteraceae; genus Bermanella. The sequence goes on from JAWUYY010000040.1 coordinate 11,511, forward strand.
AAATAAATTAAATAAAGACAAACACGCAGCTGAATGTTTAAAGGCCATATTCCCTGAACATATCACTAAACCCATACGACTTAAAACAATTACTGAGCAGTATGCTTCTCAACCCGCCACGCTTGAAGATGGCACGGCGAAGTTATTTGAGGAGTCCCCTTGGTTTTTTGCTTGCATGAGTCTTTTTCAAATTGAAAAAAAATTATTAACACACGTATCAGCTCATGTTCATAACGTGAGTGACATTGCTAGCTACGAAGAATTATTACTGTCACAAACCTTTATATTATCGAGAAAAGAGAAATAACATGCTTAAAGCAACCCTACGTTACCAAGGCCCAGTGCAAGCCATTATTTTAGATTGGGCCGGCACAACCATTGATTTTGGTTCACTCGCCCCCGTGCGTGCTTTTATTGAACTGTTTAAGCGTGAAGGTGTTCACGTCACTCAAGCACAAGCACGTGAACCAATGGGCACAGAGAAACGAGTTCACATTACCCGTATGTTAAGTAATACAAACATTCAACAACAGTGGGAAACCGTAAAAGGCGTTGTCCACACCCAAGCGGATATTGATCGTTTATATGATGATTTTTTACCCATACAAACCAATATCATCAAACAACGTAGTCAATTAATCCCTGGCTGGAAAAACGCATTCGATGAACTCGTAAACAAGGGCTATAAAATTGGTGGCAATACTGGTTACGCTAGAGAAATGGTTGAACCTGCTTTAACGCTTGCAAAAGAACAAGGTTACACCCCTCTTACCACAATTTGTGCAACTGAAGTAAAACGCGGCCGCCCTATGCCTGACATGGCATTGATGACCATGTTAGAGCTGGGTGCAGATCATGTTCATGCCTGTGTCAAAGTCGATGACACACTGCCCGGTATTGAAGAAGGTATTCGCGCAGGTATGTGGACAGTAGGCGTGGCTGTGTCTGGCAACGAAGTCGGTTTAGATGAACACGAATGGAACGCATTAAGTGATAAAGAAAAGCAGCCTTTAAAAGACAAAAGTTATGCGCGCTTCAATGCACAAGGTGCACATATTGTGATTGATTCGGTAAGCCAACTACCCCAAGCCATTGCAACAATAGAGACATGGATTGCACAGGGCATCACCCCTTAATGGAATCCCTTGCCATTGGTCTTGTGGTACTTTCAGCCGTACTGCATGCCGTTTGGAATCTATTAGGAAAAATGCAGGCAATTCCTAACCTGCATTTTTTTATTGTGGCCACTTTTTTTTCGTCCGTTATTTTAAGTCCTATTTTATTTATATTTTGGCAAACACTGATACAACTTTCATTTTTACCCTTGATACTTCTTAGTGGTATCTTTCAAGTATTGTATTTAGCAGGCTTAGCTAAAAGCTATCAAACATTAGACTTATCGGTGGCTTACCCCATTATACGTGCACTGCCTGTTTTATTGGTGCCTATCGCTAGCTTAGTTATTGGACTTTTCTTGAGCTCATCTACACAAGATAAACATCACTATCAAACTGAGTATCAAACAACTCAATGGATCGCTTACGGTTTCATTGTCATCGCTACATTATTTTTATTACCCAGGCATGAGAATATTCGCACCGATCAAATACAATTTTTATTGCTAAGTGCACTTGGTACGACAGGCTATTCAATTACCGATCACTTTATTCAGCGCAATTGGTCGGCACAGTCAAATACATCACCGTTTATATTAGGTAGCTTATACATAGTATTACAAGGCTGGGCCACGGTATTGATAGGTTGGATTTATATAAAAATTATATGTCGAAAAACCATTGATATTCGCTTTGATCTATCGGCAATTAAAGCAGGATTAGTCATTAGCTTAAGTTACTTTTTAGTATTGTGTGCCATGTCATTTGTGGCGAGTACTGGGGATATTGTCGCCTTCAGGCAAATCAGTATTCCAGTGGGGTTTGCCTTTGGCATTATGGTTATGCGCGAGCAGATCAACACACAAAAAGTCATCAGCATTGCATTGATTTGTGCAGGCCTGCTGATGATCGGTTTGTAGAACTAACGACTTCTAATTACTAATTCGATGGCACTGTGTACCCAGTATTCGATATCGTATTCAATCAACGTACCATTCTTTGCATAACGTTTGCGATGAATATTTAAACAAGGAGAGCCATCATTTAACTGTAATGCATGTGCTTGATCATCATAAATTGCCTCTACCTTTATTTGGTTATCTTCTTGAGTAATCACATGACCATAATCTTGCTTTAAAATTTGAGTCAAAGAGCCATTTAAATCTCGTTGAGATAAGTTAGGTACTAAGCTTTCAGGTAGGTATATTTTTTCAAATAATACAGGGCGCACTTCTAAAAACCGCACACGGCTAAGTTCTACTAATTTTTCAGTGGCCTTTAAATTGAATTGCTGGCGTATATCCGCAGAACCTTTAACTTTTTTAATCTTTAATACATGAGTACTCGCTTTCCGCCCTTGCTCTTGCGCTAATTGATAAAAATTTACCCGTGAAGACGGATCATAATTAAGTCGTGTCGGGCAAACGAACCAGCCCCGTCTATTAGAGCGATAAATCACACCTTCTGCTTCTAACTTACTAAGTGCTTCACGGGCAGTGATACGGGTAGTAGAGAACTGCTCCACAAGCTCACGCTCTGAAGGCAATTTGCTGTGAATCGGAATGACACCTTTCGCTATTTGTTGGCTCAAATAGTCTCGAATTTTGATGTAAGCAGGAATCATATTGCTCTCAATAAAATCAATTAAGGCCAGTTTACTTGACCTTCATTCATAAGAAAAGAATTCAGCCGTTATGATGTACTGGGCACAGCCGTTAAATCAGACGATGTATTTGTCATTTTCATTTTAAAAAACACCCAAGAGATAATCATTAAGGTCCCCCCTAATAATGCAGACACATACACAGCACTCTGTAAGAAGCTTAACCAAGATATCTCAGGTGAATGAAAATGCTTAATCAATAACAAACCAACACTTCCAATGTACCCTGCACTGTCTGATATATAAATTAAAAATCCTGCATTGCCCGGTTTGCCTGTCATGGCGAGCATTCTATCGTATAAAAAACAGTTAAATGGAATATAAGCCATATATAATCCCGCCCCCATAAGAATCATCCATGCTTTACCTGTAATAAATTCATGTTGAAACCAATAGGTACTTAAGCCCAACAATAAAGTACCGCAAAAAATCACTACATGATTGGCAGTAAAAGCCACAAAATTATTACGAATAAACATTAAAAAAGCCAAGACCACTAAAACAATGGCCGCAATGCGCACACCGGCATAAGTAAAAATTTCTGGGGTTGATCCATAGCCCAGTGACGACCAAATTTCAGCGGAGAAATTATCACGAAAATCCCTTAAAGCTGTGAACATTAAAAAAGCCAAAACCAAACATAACAAACCAAACCAGTATTGCCCTAGCATTTGCCAACGATCAGTTGAATTCATGGGAACGCGTAGAGTTCTGGCCTCCACATCTTCTTTTGTGGGTTCAGGCAGTAGTGATAATCCGTATACTGCAATAAGTAATAGTGGCATAAAAATTAAGCCTGTAAAAAATGGCATCCAAAATTGATCCACATCCCAGTACACTAATAAACCACCACCCACGCTGCGCACCATACCGGATGCAATAATAAACGTTGCACTTAAACCCGCACCTAATAATTCAGACGTGCGACGTCCTTCTAAAAAGCTAAACACTAACCCCCAAATCATACCAAGGGGTAAACCATTAAAAAATATTGCAATGGGTTTTAGTGGCTCAGGTAATACCGCAAACAACAATAATGCTAAGTGTGCACAACCGACTAACGCAACAATGGCAACCGCACGACGGTTATGCATCATTTCAGAAATAACTTTTATGCCAATAAACTTTGACAGCATATAGCCAACAACTTGGCTTAATATTAAGACAATTTTAAAATCTACTTCCCATAAAAATAAACCTTCGTATTGCCCCACCGTAAAAGGCTTACGGAATGCATACATCGAAAAGTAAGTTAAAAAGGCCGCGCTCATGGCGTATAGAGCAAACCAAGGCACACTGGTGGTACTCAACCAGTGCTTGAGTTGATCTTCAATTTTATTATGTGGCATTAACATATTGGGTCCTCTAATCATCAGTGTATGGTTTAGCTGTTACCGCTATGTTTCAGCCTGCAGTTTTTTGGCTTCTAGCCATTAAACAATCGTTACGAAAGTCTTCTTCGTAGGCATCGCCCAGAGGAAATCGATTTATATCTAATTCTTGATGTATATGGCCTGTTATTGCATGAGTAACCGCGTGCTTGGCTATACCTGCGCTATAGGCAATGCCCGCACCGGAGCAGCCACTAACAATGGTCAAATTTGAATGAGAATCCGGACAGCCAATAACGGGGAGGCCATCCGCAGAATAAGAAGAAATGCCGGTGATTAAATGAGCCAAACCTAGCTGTTCGATGTCGGGCCAAAACTGGACCAGTTTTCCCCATGTATCTTCTAAAGCCTCTAAGCCTTGCTGGTCGTTATTAAATTGGAATCCATGCACATCACACGGCACATCATCAGGATGCAGGGCCTGGCCTTTGTCACGTACGCCAAACAACATATGATTGGTCTCTTGACGAAAGTACGCTTGCGCAGATGGCACCACACAGACAGGGAAATCAGGATTCAGCTTTTCATAGGACTCAGTGATCCAATACAAACTTCGCATAGGCGTCACTGGCAACGAAATATCTAAAGGCTTTAATAATTTTGCGGCCCAAGGGCCTGCACAAATAAAGAGATGCTTTGCTTTAATATCCGTTAAGTCGCTACTACACGAGACGTGATAGCCTCCATCCAATTGTGTAATAGCAGTAACATTTTCACTTTGAAAAAATCTTACGCCCTTACTGCGTGCACTCATGCCAAAACTGTTTGCCAGTATGGTGCCATCCACATAACCATCATCACTAAAGTACAAGCGACTTTGACTATTGCGTGTGTTAAAAAATGGGCAATATTGATCCACGACTCTTTGCTCTAAAAATTCGTGTTCAATTTCTAATTCGTCAGCAATGCTAGCCATATTATTCAGACTTTTAATTTCGTCTGTGCTTACTGCTAAATGCAACCCACCACAACGGGTGAACGGTATAGGTATGTCTAATTCTGAATTAAGCAAAGTAATGGCGTTTAGCGTATCTTGCACCATAGAAGCCGCGATTAGTTTAGTGCGCCCCTGAGTCACAAGTGCGGCGGCTTGACTGGTGGTTGCTTGTGAACACAAACCTTTTTCAATCAAGGCAATATCTGCTTTGGGTGCTGCTTTTGCCAAGGTCCAAGCCACAGCCTGCCCTAATATGCCACCACCAATAATTAAATAATCAACTGTCACATCTTTTCCCTCTGGTATAGACCAGATTTAAGCAATTAAACATGACAACTAAGTGACAACTTTGTACAAGCCGAACCATTTAATCAGGCACAAAAAAAGGGACAAAAAATTGTCCCTTTTTAAGATTAATACTATTGATTACTCATTAGTAAAAGCTGTACCTCACACCCAGCGTGGCACGCATACCATAGTATTCAACTTGCACAGGGCGGTCTGCGTCACCTTGATAATAATTAAGTTCAGAATTGCCTAGATTGTTCATTTCTAGATAAACCATTAATTCATCCAGAGGTTTGTAAGAGCCGGTAAAGTCGATACTGGTGTAATCACCGTAGTAACGATCGTGTTCCTTATCAGCACCATGCTCTTCAATGTAAGAGCCTTTAAAATTCATCGCCACTTTCGCTGCCCAAATGCTGTTATCGTAGAATGCCGCTAGGTTGTACAAGCTGTCTGCTTGACGCGGAATCGATACGTCACGCTTGCCGTTTTGCGTCATGATTTCCATCTCTGAATCCATAAACGTGGCATTGGCGCTCACACCAAAGTGATAAAGCGAATCAGCTATGAAGTCTAATCGTGAACTGACCGCTAATTCAGCACCATATAAGTGCGCACTGTCAGCACTAGTGTATTTAATGTAGTCTGCATCGGTTAAGCCGCCATAAGTGATGGTGCCGATTTCTTGATAGATAACATCGCTGATATCTTTATAAAATACCCCTGCCGAGAATACACCCACATCACCAAAGTACGTGTCATACATAAAATCAACATTCGTTGAATACGTAGCATCTAAATTGGGATTTCCTTCATAAATCTCTTCATCATGGGAAACCACCGTCTTACCCGGAGCCAGTGCACCAAAGTCAGGACGAGAAAAAGTACGAGTCAATGCAAATCGAAGATTAGTATCTTCATTCATTGCATGATTCACATGCACCGCAGGTAAAATAGATAAGTAATCGTTTTTACCTTTTTTACGTACTACTTGGCTTGCGGTTTCGTCAAACTCCCAACCATCAACTTCGGTTTCTGTTTGCTCTAAACGCACACCGGCAATCACACTGGTCTCATCGTTAACCGAAATGGTAGCCATACCGTAAGCTGCAATCTGTGTTTCATTCACATTAAAGTTACGACCTAATGCCGCGCCATTCTCGACTGTGTATGATTCAGGTGATAATTCAAATTTATCTTTGTTTTCATTCCAGAAAGTAACCGTATCGTTAACATCTAGCACTTGAGAAAAGTCTTCGGCGTAATCAACATCCACTTCAGGTAAAAAATCATCTCGCCCAGGTTGATCTTTTAAACCATAAATAGCACCTAAATCCGCAAGCGTTGGCGCGGCGCCATGATTCGCTGAATCCCATGTATAAAATTCATCAGAGAATCGCGCTACACGTTCTTTCTCACGAAATTTACCACCAAATTTAATGTCCGTTGAATCATTCAACATATGCGTAAAATCTAATTGAGCGATGATTTTATCTTTTTCATTAATGCTGACTTTATATAACTCAACTGAATCAATAGCCATTTGCGTCGGGTCCATTGAGAATCCGTTGGGTAAGTGATTTGAAATAGCATCTTTAGGATCACTACCACCGTCAATTTCATTGACCGCGTAACCTTTTGAGCCCGCTTGATTCATCTCAAGGCCAGTAAAGCCCACATTGTCTTGATCGAAGCGCATCACGAAATAGGATTTATCATCTGCATTAGGGGTATTACCATAACGAAATTCATTTTCATAAGTGGCTAATGACCACTCTAATTTTGATGCTGCATTATTGAAAAAGTGCTCACCACCTACCTCATATCCCTTCATTTCGGTAATAAGCGTATTATAAATGTGCTGAAGCTCAACGCGATCCTTATCAAAACGATAGCGGTGTTTGTAGTGAATTTCTTCATCTTCTAATGTGCCATACATGGAGCTTGCATAAACACGATCGCCATTATCAAAGTTATATTCCATTGCTCCATTCAAGCCATGAGTCGTGCGCGTACCTGTATAGTCTCTTAGCTCTAAGCGCTTAATGCCCGATACTTCTTCCCCTGCACTATTAGTAAAATCTGTACGACGCGGTTCGTAATTATCCGTTGCCCAATCGCGTACCCATGTAGTGGCATTTAATAAATATCCAAATTTTCCATCTTCAGTACGATCACCAAATAAAATATTCGCGTTATAACCACTGGATTCAGCACGGTCGTTATAGTTAGTACCAAGCGTCACATCTAACACACGCTCTTGAGGCGCTGTTTGGGTTTGAAAATCAACATTACCACCAATTGAGTCCCCTTCCATATCGGGAGTAATGGCTTTACTAACACGTACGGATTTGATCATTTCTGTTGGAAAGAAATCAAACGCTGTGGCACGACTGGTGGTTTCTTCTTCGGCGGTAGGCAAGCGGCTGCCATTAATGCTGGTTGAGTTCCACTGGGACGGTAAACCACGTACTGCCACAAAACGACCTTCACCTTGGTCGCGCTCAATGGAAACACCCGGAATACGCTGTACTGCTTCTGCCGCATTGCGATCTGGCAACTTACCGATGCCATCCGCTGAAATTATATTCATGATAGATTTGGCATTACGCTGCTCTTCTCGTGCCGCCTGCTCACCTTTAAACATGTAACCCACGGCCACTACTTCTTCTTCGACAGAATCTATAATGGTACTTGAATCAGATATTTCTGCTTGTGGCGCACTTTCTATTTCTTGAGCTAATGTGGGCATAGCTGCCAACATCGCTAACAAGGATAAACTTGTTTTTTTCATTTTCTATTCCCCAATTTAATATTAATCTATTAATTATTTTCAGATTTGAATTCAGATATCATTCAAAACTGGTCTATTCCAGTTATGGGAAACAGAATAAATAAGGTATATGTCGAAAATATGACGGTAAATATCACAAATTGAGAAAATGAGTAGGTAAATTAAGCGTCACAAAAACTTAACAGTTTTTAATGTGTTTATGAATTATCATCTGGACTATACCAGAATATGAATTTAATAAATTATGAATACATTGGACTCTGAAGGTGATACAAATCTCACCGAGAATCGTCAGCAATGGCACCAACAACAAAATAGTAAAAGCCAAAATTTATTAGCAAGAGACGAAAGTGTTTTTTTACACCAATCACTATCAAGTCCTTGCCTTGATGTTATTGAACATTGCGATGGTGTTTATTTTTACGATATAAATGGTCGCCGTTATTTAGATTTTCATGGCAATAATGTTCATCAGTTAGGTTATAGTCACCCTAACATCACAACTGCCATAAACGATCAAATAAAAACACTCTCGTTTAGCGTACGTCGTTATACAAACCAAGTAGCTATCGAACTTGCCGAAAAACTCGTTGAAATTTCACCTGCTAATCTAACCCGAGTATTGTTTGCCCCTGGTGGTGCCAGCGCCATTAGCATGGCCATGAAACTCGCGCGTATTTACACAGGTAAGCATAAAACTATTAGCTTATGGGATTCTTTTCATGGGGCAAATTTAGATACTATTTCTATTGGTGGCGAAGCAGTATTTCGACAAAATATTGGGCCATTATTACCCGGCTGTGAGCATGCTCCCCCTCCTGATCCCAATCAGTGTGTTTTCAAGTGTGGTAAGACCTGCTCAACTCAGTGTGCCGATTACATTGAATACATGCTCGAAAAAGAAGGTGATATAGCTTGTGTCATAGCCGAAACCATTCGCTCTACGCCGTTTATTCCGCCAAAAGAATATTGGGAAAAAGTAAGGGCATCCTGTAATAAATATGGTGCATTATTGATTTTAGACGAGGTACCCCACTGCTTAGGTCGTAGCGGTAAAATGTTTACCGTTGAACACTATGGAATTGAACCAGATATGCTGGTCATTGGTAAGGGTTTAGGCGGCGGCATCATGCCGTTTGCTGCGCTACTGGCAAGCGAAAAATTAAACTGTGCATCCCATACGGCTCTTGGTCATTACACCCATGAGAAAAGCCCAGTGTCTGCAGCGGCAGCCCTAGCAACGATCAACACAATCGAGGACGACAATTTATTAGCCCACTGCGAAGAAATGGGGAGATACTTCGAACAACAGCTATTGACCTTAAAGGCACAGTTTTCGGTTATTTATGACATTCGCGGTTTAGGATTATTTTGGGGAGTTGAGCTACGCCTTGCTGATGGTTCAAAAGCTAAGGATTTAGCAGAGCGCATCATGTATCGAGCGCTGTCGTTGGGACTTAACTTTAAAGTCACAATGGGTAATGTTTTAACCCTTACGCCACCGATTATTATTCACACTGAACAACTTGATGATGCAATTAATATTTTGCAAGAATGCTTTAGCTTAGAAGTAAGCTAAAGTGTTTACTCATAAAAAAGAGCGCATAGCGCTCTTTTTTATTTAAATTTTAAAACATAAAAATTTATGTGTTTTTAATTTCATCAATTTTATCTGCAATATGAGATAACTCCGGACGGTTAGCACGTAGCTCTTGAGTGGTTAAGCCGTCAATCTCATGGGGAAAGACCAACCATTCATCGGTTTCGTGCAAGTAATAATCCGGCACGCGGTCTGTTTTGTTATTCTTTGGTTTGTAATACGGAGTGGCCACACGAATTTCGGGTGTGTTTTTCTTACACGCTTTTTTCAATTCGACAATGGTCTGCTCAATGCTTAGGCCGCTATCGTGAACGTCATCTACGATCAACAAATTATGTTCACTTTCAAGACGTCTAATTAAATAAGTTAGACCATGCACACGTACTGTTTTGCTACGCTCACCGATACCGATGTAGCTTGAGGTACGAATAGCAATATGATCAGACTCAACACCCAGTACATGCAATAACTCTTGTACGGCAATCCCCACAGGGGCTCCACCACGCCAAACACCAACAATGTAGTCTGGGCGAAAACCACTTTCATACACGTTCAGAGCAAGCTGAAATGAGTCTTCGAGCAGTTGCTGGGCGCTAATGTAGACTTTATCCATAATAGAGGGTACCTAAGCTATTTTGCCGTCATTCTTGACGACTTGGTCAACTTCAATTTGGGCGGCGCAGTTTACAGGATATACAGTTAAGAGCAAACCGAGAGACACAAAGAGCCTACCTAAATCACCACTCTTATATGACAATGTAGGCAGCATGGGGATTCGCGGCTGTTAGCCTGCTCGGCGCAGCATCCATCCGCCCCATAAAAAGCATAAGATAATAGGAATCAGGTTAGCCAGTAGTGGTCCTATACCCAGCAGTAAACCCATGGGGCCAAGCAGATCAACGACGATTTTATACACCAGCCCCACTAGAATCCCACTAAACAACCGCTGGCCCATGGTCACAGAGCGTAGCGGCCCAAAGATAAAGCTAATGCCCACTAACACAAGAGCAATGGTGCTGATCGGTTGTAGAATTTTTTTCCAGAACGCCAATTTAAACTCACCACCCCCAAGACCTTGGGCGTCTAAGTATTTGCCATAACTATATAGCGTAGAGATAGCCATATCCTTGGGCTCTTGCGCTACAAATTTGAGGCGCTCCGGGGTCAGCTCTGTATCGAATGTGTCTGTTTGACGCTTAATACTGTTGGTATTGAAGTCATCTACTTCGGTTATGGTGACGTTTTCCATCGTCCATTCGCCGCGCTGATAGATGGCTCGCTTGGCATAGGTCATGGCGGTTAATTGTTTTTCATCATCGAATTCGTACACGGTCAAACCATGTAAGACACCATTAGGTTCGATGGCAGCAAAGCGCATGTACTTATCCCCTTCACGATGCCAATGACCCTTGCCTTCGTTGCTGGATGCCACTTCACGCCCTAGGGCAATGGTTCGAAAGCTGGTACTCATGCGCTCTAGATCCGGCACGATGTATTCACCCATCACCAAACCCAAGACCATCATGATGGAGGCCGCTTTCATCGTCGAAAGCATAATTCGCTGGGTCGACACACCCGCGGCACGAATGGCGGTTAGCTCGCTGTTTGTGGCCAAACCACCTAGGCCCGCTAAGCAGCCAATGAGGGTAATCATGGGAATCATTTCATATATTCGGGTCGGGCTAGATACCACGACATAATATAGGGCGTCCCAAAAGCTGTAAGTGTTGCGAATATTGTCCAACTGATTAAGCAGTGCGATCACCATGTCCAGCATGGCTAACACCAGTAACACACCTAATATGGCATTGATGACAGAGCTGCGAATGTATGCATCAATTTTACGCATGATCCGCTCCTGTTTTCATTTTTTTATTCGCTCGGCGACGGTTCATTTTTTGTTGCAGCGTGGGCCAGTACATCAATAAAACGCCGATCAAAATAAAGGTGCCATGCAGCCACCACAAACCCATCCATAAAGGGGTCTGCCCTTGCTCCATCCATTTTCGTGCCGTAATTAGCATGGTGTAATACACCATATACACCACGATGGCAGGCAGTATTTTACCGTAACGCCCTTGGCGCGGTTTCACATGGCTAAGAGGGAAAGCAATTAAAACAATAATGGGCACCAATAAAAACAAACCAATGCGGTAGTGCAAGCGGGCTTTGTCTTGACGCGCCTGGCTTTGAAATAGTTCGTAGGTACTGGCCGCCTCATTACGGGCTTTTTTCGCAACACTGCTTTCTTCTGCAATTTTTACTGAGTAAGCACGGAACTCTAGGGTTTCCACTTGCTGCTTGCCCGGTTGCCCCGTTACTCTGCGCCCATTGGTTAACTCTAAATAACGGGAGCCGCTTTCTGGGTCCACATATTGTTTACCTGAGTCTGCCAGAATTAAGGTATCACCATCAGCCATGAATACATTTTGCATTTCCTTACGATCGGTCGATAAGGTTTGTGCATAAGATACTTTTTGTCCGCTGCTGCCTATGGCATTAAAGCGCCCTGGCGTGATAAATGAGAATTCACTTTCTTGTTGCTGAATTTGATAATACTCATCTAATTTATCGGCCGCAGTCGGCGCCAACCATAAACTTAAAAAACCAATGAGCAGCATCATCACGCCCACAGGTGCCATGGTGATGCGAAACACCTGCTTAGGACCAAAACCGGTGGCGTGCAGAACGGTCATTTCATTTTCACTGTACATGCGGCCATACACGAGCAAAATTGAAATATAAAAACCAAGGGGTAAAATTAGCTGTAAAAAGCCGGGGCTGTTGTAAAGAATGGTGTAAAACACGGCTTCAGGGGGGATAATGCCCGCTACGGCTTTATTTAAATGCACCACTAAGCGCGCACTTACCACGATCAACATCAATATGCCGGTGATGACAAATGTTGAAGTCAGCAACTCTTTGAGGAAGTAACGCGTTAAAATCAAGAACACAATCCTTTTACAAATTAAGCCGCCGCAAATAAATAAGCCTAGCGCACTCTAGAAATATCGGCTTTTTCAAGTAGACTCAACATTATCCCTGAAAATCCTATTCAGCACTACAACCGACCATAAAAACCTCAAGTCGGATACGGAGACAGTATGCAATTTACCGTGACCCAAGCGCCTATTAATGAATACAAAGGGCAAGCACTCATATTATTGGTACCAAGCGAAGGGGAGTTACCCAAGGCCACCGCGACCATTAACGATCAATTAAATGGTTTTATCGCACAACTGCAGCAAAACCAAGACATAAAAGGCAAGGTAGCAGACACTCTCGTCATCCCTCAAGCCAATGGTCCTCGTTTAATTTTAGTGGGCATGGGCAAAAATCCAATGTCTGGCAAAGATTTCTGCAAAACAATGACGGCTGCGGCTAAAGCATTAAAAGCCAGCGCGGCTAATGATGCCGCCCTTGACCTTAGTGACATTGAAATTAGCGGCTTTGATAGCGAGTGGGCATTTAAGCAAGTGGGTCAATTGTTCGAAGATTCCCTATATCTGTTTGACGAATGCAAAAGTAAAAAAGACGACAGTCCAACCACCATCGAAAGCTTAAGTATTATTGCGGATAACCACGCCGAATTAGATTTAAAGTTCGGCCAAGCATTAGCCAAAGGCATGGCCTTTGCGAAAAAATTAGGCGACATGCCACCAAACGTTGTTACTCCTTGCTACTTAGCTGATGAAGCGGACAAACTGGCGACGTTAAGCGACAACCTAACCACCAAAATTCTAGATGAAGACCAAATGGAAGAGCTGGGCATGGGCTCGTTCTTGTCCGTTGCGAAAGGCTCCATTGAGCCCGGCAAAATGATTTGCATGGAATACCTAGCAGGCAAAGCCGGCGATGCGCCTCATGTATTGGTCGGTAAAGGCATTACCTTTGATACCGGTGGCATCAGCCTAAAAGGCGGTGCTGGTATGGATGAAATGAAGTACGACATGTGCGGCGCCGCGTCTGTGCTTGGTACTATGTTGACCATCATTGAACTGGAGCTACCAATCAATTTTGTAGGCGTCGTGGCCGCCGCTGAAAACATGCCGTCTGGTCATGCTAGCAAGCCTGGCGACATCGTAACGGCCATGAACGGCACCACTATCGAGATTCTCAATACTGATGCAGAAGGCCGCTTAGTACTGTGCGATGCATTAAGTTATGCCATAGACACTTACAAACCCGCCAGCATTGTGGATATCGCCACCTTAACGGGTGCGTGTATGGCGGCGCTTGGTCGTGTGAACTCTGGTTTATTCAGCACAGATGAAGATCTAGTAACCGAGCTTCTTACCGCCAGCAGCACTAGCCGCGATACGGTTTGGCGCTTGCCTCTTGAAGAAGAGTACCAAGAACTGCTTGATAGTAACTTTGCCGACATTGCCAACATTGGCGGCCCACTGGCCGGAGCGACGACAGCAGCGTGTTTCTTAAGCCGTTTCACAGAAGGACAAAAATGGGCGCATTTGGATATTGCAGGGACTGCTTGGAACTCAGGCGGTAAAGCGAAAGGCGCCACTGGCCGTCCTGTGCCGTTACTTGTGAACTACCTAGCCAATAAAATCTGATTCGATTAAGGGCATAAAAAAACCGACGGCTTATTTTAGATTTATAAAATAAGCCGTCGGTTTTTTGTTTTTACACAGGATTAATTGGGCATAGGTTTTATTTCTGGCGTTTTCTTCGGCAACTCAATCACCACACCACCATGAGGCCCATCCCGCCCTTCCCCTTTGTGTCGACCTTCACCGGGTTGATAAAAAATTGTGCACCCGTGTAACGTAAAACACAGCACTAATAAAAACAGTTTCATATATACCTCTTTCATTAGCCACAGGTGTCAATTAACGCTTATACATACCAAGCGTATTCTCGCGCCGCTATCATATTATAAAATTCTTTCACTTCACTGCGCTTGTAAGCCAAATATATATCCACGAAATGACTGCCCATTATATTTCTAAGAGCTTCACTTTGATCCAGCTTTTGCAGCGCTTGCTCTAAGGTGTGTGGGTATAAATGCTCATAACAGGCCAAGCCTTCATAAGGTTCGCCCGGCTCAAGTTTGTTTTCCATGCCCCAATCAATACCGGCCAAAATAGCAGCTAATACTAAATATGGGTTCGAGTCGGCGGCAGGTACACGATGCTCGATACGCAAGTTTTTATCATCGGACGCCGGAATACGTACCGCCACATAGCGGTTTTCATGAGCCCAACTTTTTTGCGTAGCAATAGCTAAGTCCGGCACATAACGGCGATAAGCATTAGGGTTACTGGCAATAAACGCAAACGCGCCGTGCATAGTATCTAAGCAACCTGCCACTGCATGCATCAACGCTTGTTGATTGTTCTTGGCAAATTGGTTATTGCCGTCAGAGTCGTACATGGATATGTGCAAGTGCATGCCATTACCAGCATCTTGCAAATATGGCTTGGCCATAAAAGTGGCTTCATAACCGTGTTTCACTGCCACACCTTTAATAAGACGCTGATACTGAATCACTTCATCTGCGGCTTTTAGACAGTCACTGCGGTGATTTAAATTGATTTCAAACTGGCCTGCGCCAATTTCTGCGGAAATCGCGGTGCTGTTAATACCCTGCTCTTCACAGCTTTGACGTATGTCGGTGAGTAACTCGGCGAACATATCTAAGCGGTCCATGGATAACACGGCGCAAATGTCATCGCGCCCATTAATTGGATTTTTCGGAACCTGAATTAAACCATCCTCTGTGCGGTTTTTATCGATTAGGTAAAATTCCAATTCGAACGCAACGGTTGGCAGCATATCTTTCGCCGCTAACTTATCCAGTACGTTACTGAGCACGACTCTTGGTTCACCCACAAACGGCTCAGAAGCATCGGCTGAACTGAACATGATTTGCGCACGATGAGGCTGCCAAGGCACAGGTTTTAATGTGCCAGGCACAAATTGAAACGCGGCATCTGGGTCACCATCTGTGTCGTTATAATGCAGCACAGGGATATATTCCCCCACAGGTGACATCAGGTAATTACCGCGAGGCATTTTAAGTTCGTCAATCAATTTGGTCAGTTTGCTAATAGGATAACGCTTGCCCCAAAGGTTTGGCGTCATACCCGCAGAAATAAGGTCCACCTCTTCAACATCTGGGTGTTGCTGACAAAACAGGGCGATCTCTTCACGCAGTTGTTGCTTTAAATCTGACATACAGTGCCCACAAAGGGTTAGATAAGGGAGGATTCTAAACGCATTCTACACCCTTGAGCTTGGATCAAATATACCTAAAGGGGTGTAGGCGCTCGCCGTTCGGATAAAACAGACGCCTATCACTATGATAGACGCTATTCGATCATGGCTTAGAGTAGTGCTTTGATTTTTTTCGAAAAGAGCTCAGCAATAATTTCATAACCATCGCCATTTAAATGGATAAAGTCGGCCCAGTATTTAGCATCCTGCACTTCGTTTCGTATATCTAAACAGGTAAAACGTTCTAATGGTTTGCCCGTTTGCGCTTGATACAAGTTAGGTAGATGTTGTAGTTCATCAAATAAGGCATCTAACATCGCTTTTATAAAGAGTGCCCGTTCAGAATGAACCCCAATACCGTTTTTAGGGTTCTCTTCGTCCAATTCATTGATCGGCCAACCTAACTCATCAAAGGTTTCATGTAGGCGTGCCTTACTGACCATTTTATACTCACCCATGTCAGTTAGATCAATGCCCAGCATCTTCAACGGCGCAAGTATAACGTCAGCCTTTAATAGCTTAAGCAGCTCTTTAATAAGCTTACCCGCGTCAGCGAAATCAAATTCAGTGGTTGTACCTGAATGCAAATGTATGGCGTAAGAGTAACTATGGGTAATAATCTGAGCTTGGGGGGCAAATTCATCACGATACAGTATGGCCTGCAAAAAATGCTGAACCACTTCTTGTGCCGCCATCGCCAGTAAGTCTTGATCGTACGATGTTTGCCAACTGCCGTTATACGTTTGGATGACGCCATGGCGAACCGCATCCACCATGTCATTGCCTCCTGCACTTAGCACAATGGCATCTAAATGCTTACGTACCGCTTTATTTTGCAACGCGCTATATAGGGTATTAGACGGAAACTTATCTTCCCATACACCATTCGATTGATCAGGGATTTTCGCCATCAGCTCTCTTGAATGGTCGCCGCTGCGCTCTAGGCGTAGAAAGATGCCATCAAGTTGTTTGTCTCGGCTCAAGAAATCGATGATATTGGTTTTGCTGTCCATGCCAAAACCTTTCAGACCGATGGTGTAGCGCAACAACACACCCAGTACATCGGTTAGGCTTTTAGCGGGAAAATCGAACCAAGAATCCCCTTCACTGATGATAATCGGTTTGTGTTTGACGCCGAACCAGTTTTTAAAATACTTAGCTTGCCAACGATTACGAACAACCAGTTTTTCAAATTTTTTATAGCAGCGGGTATAGTCAATATCAGGGTTTGCCATGGGGCTTCCGTCTGAGCAGCGTTAGAGTAGTTGGAAAGTAACAGTTCAATTTAAAAGGTCAAGTTGTGACTGGCGTCAAACTCAGTTTAAAAATGCTGGGGAAACGATATAACTGATTCCTAAGTGAATTCACTTTGTGGTTAAATATGCCCCATCTTTTTACCCCTTGGAGTGATTATGCCAATCAGAGCTTGGCTATTACTGGTGGCGCTTTTATTAAATGGATGCAGCATTTGGCCCAATCAGGAGCACAGGGCACTCACCGCACAAACTGTAGAATCTATTATTGCAAAGCAATGTTCGACTACAACCAATAACACCCAAACAGCGGCCATTGAGCAGCAACAAGTCATGCTGACTAATATTCAAGCACAATTGGATATGCTCACCAAGGCGACTCCGGGGTTTACCAACGCCCATTGTGCGCCTAATGAAAGTCCTAATAACCATGAGTTTGAGGGCAAAGTATTAGTGGGTGCCAATGAGTGGATTCACTTATCGCCTCCAGGACACCATTATCAAGCGCGTATCGACAGCGGCGCTGCCACGTCATCATTAAGTGCTAAAAACATCGAGTATTTCGAACGTAATGGTAAACGCTGGGTGAGCTTTGAATTGCAGCATGATGATGAAGCAGACGCCATTAGTGTAGAAGCCAAGGTTATTCGCCACGTGCTAATACGCCAGGCCTCCAGCCCTGAGCCAGAACGTCGCCCTGTGGTATCCCTCACTGTAAACATGGGGCAAGACCTTCGCTATGACACAGAATTCACCCTCACCAACCGTTCGCAAATGACGTATCCCATTTTGCTAGGGCGTGAGTTTTTACGTGATGTAATACTAATTGATGTGGGTCGCCAATTTATTCACCCTAAATATGTGCCACAAGATTTAAGCCGTTTAGACACGAATACTCCGACGTCTGCCACCTTCTTTAGTAAGCTTGCTCAGGAACAACCATGAAACTCTTCCAGCTCTCGCCTCGCTTACCATTTTTCTTGTTAGCGGGTGTATTGTTTCTTATTGGAGTGATGTTAATTCTGCAACGTCATTGGGTTTATGAAGTACCGCTTTTATATGGTGAAACCCAAACTATTTGGTCCATTGAAGCTAAAATCGAATACAACGCCCAAGACAAGCCTGTCAGCGTGATTATGTCTCGTCCGTCAAACCAAAAAGGTTTCACTATATTAAAAGAAGCGGCTGCCTCGCCTGGCTATGGTTTGAATTTCTTAGATGGCACTCAACCCCAAGCGCAGTGGACAATTCGTAATGCCGACGGTAAACAAGTTTTGTTTTATCGCGCTGAGATTTTAGTCAGCGACAACGAAGAAGACCAAAACATCCCAGCACCACCGGTACCGTTTATCTCCCTACCTGAGCCGTTCGATAAAGCCGTCAGTAATATACTCGCCAATGCCTATGGCACATCATCTGATAACTTTAGTTTTACCCGTGAGCTATTAAAACAATTTAACCAAGACGCCACCAATCAGCAGATTGTTTTATTGCGCAACCATTACAGTGAACAGCTACCCCAGCTAGTGGTTAACATGCTGCACAAGGCACAGGTACCTGCGAGCTTAATCTATGGTTTGCAATTACAAGACAGTCGCAGACGTCAAAGTTTAATCCCCCTTTTACGCGTATGGAATGGTGACGAGCACGAACTCTTCTTCTTTCCTGAAAGCCCTAACGATCACTTTAAAATTAAAAAGAGCGCGCCCTTATTGCTTTGGCAACAAACCGGCGCCCCTGTATTCGATGTCATCGGTGGTAAACAATCCAGCATTCATTTTTCTATGTTAAAACGAGAAGAGTCCGCCTTTGCCAATATTGCGCAAAATTTATCGAGCCAATATGACTTTTTAAATTTCTCAATTCACAGCTTGCCCATCGAAGAGCAAGCCATGTTTCAGACTATTTTACTGATTCCCATTGGCGCCTTAATCGTTTGCTTGCTTCGTATTCTGGTGGGCATTCGAACCTCGGGGACCTTCATGCCAGTGCTCATTGCATTGGCCTTTATACAAACCTCTCTAGTCACAGGCTTAATAGGGTTTTTACTGGTGGTGACAATTGGGCTGTTTATTCGCAGCTACCTATCTCACTTAAACTTATTGCTCGTCGCCCGAATCACCGCGGTGATCATTTCTGTTATTGCCATTATTAGTGTGTTCAGTGTTTTAGCATTTAAACTAGGTTTAACTGAAGGGTTAAAAATCACATTCTTCCCTATGATCATTTTATCTTGGACCATCGAGCGCATGTCGATCTTATGGGAAGAAGAAGGTGGACGTGAAGTCATGGTGCAAGGTGGTGGCAGCTTATTAACCGCCGTACTGGTATATGGCGCCATGACAAGCCCTTGGGTTCGTCACATCACGTTCAACTTTATTGGCATCCAGTTTGTTGTGTTGTCTTTGGTTCTACTCATGGGTTCTTATACGGGTTATCGCCTACTAGAGCTCACTCGCTTTAAGGTGTTTAACAAATAAATGTGGGCACTTCCTTGGCGGTTAAAACAACGTGGCATCCTAGGCATGAACAAACGCAACATTGCCTATATTAGTCGACATAACCCGCGACATTTATACCCTTTGGTAGATAACAAATTAAAAACCAAATTACTCGCCCAGCAAGCAGGCATTACCACGCCTAATTTAATTGCCACCATCGAAAGTCAATACGATGTATCGCAATTGGCTCAGCGCTTAATCGGCAGTCAAGGCTTTGCAGTTAAGCCAGCAAAAGGCAGTGGCGGCAAGGGTATCTTGGTGCTTAATCGTCATGACGAGCAGCACTTTGTTAAAAACAATGGCAACCTCATTACCCTATTGGATTTACAGCGTCATGTGTCCAATATTCTCTCTGGGCTTTACAGCTTAGGCGGTGCACCAGACGTGGCTATCATTGAAGAGCTCATTGAGTTTGACCCGCAATTTAGTGGCTATTCGTTTGAAGGTGTCCCTGATATCCGTGTGATTATTTTCAAAGGCTTCCCTGTGATGGCTATGATGCGTTTAGCAACGCGCGCATCCGATGGCAAAGCTAATTTACACCAGGGTGCAGTCGGCGTGGGGTTAGACATAGCCACGGGCAAGCCATTGCATGCCGTGCAAAATGGTCAGAGTATTTTGCATCACCCAGATACTGGGCAAGATTTATCGCGATTAAAGATTGATAACTGGCAAGAGCTTCTCGTTCTAGCCGCTAGCTGTTATGAAGTAACTGGCCTAGGTTATTTGGGTGCTGACATGGTGTTGGATTTAAGCAAGGGCCCTATGCTACTAGAGCTTAACGCTCGCCCTGGGTTAACCATACAAGTGGCCAATGGCACGGGGTTATTGCATAGGCTACAGCCCATTGAACGCTTAAGCCCAAGCGAGCTGAATCAAAGCCCGCAAAAACGTGTGGCCCTGGCACAAGCATGGTTTGCCAGTGATATCCTGATCGACCAACCGGCTTAATATTATTTCGATGGGTATCGAGTTTATTTAGGCGTATGTGAGTCGAGACGTCTTTGCATATCGGCCACCACTTCTTCACGAAAATCATGGCCAAACTCAAACGGTAAGCTGTTTTTATAATCTTGAATGTCCATCATTTGTGCATTAGCGCGGATGGTTTTAAACACTCTAGGAAATTTCTCCCCTGGCGTGTGGATGTGATGCAAGCCACCACTGTAAACGAACAAAATTTTACCCTGCTGTTTGACCTCTAAAATATCCGCCACACCACCACGCACTGTCATGGTATTACCGTGCTTGTCTAATCCGCTGCTGCGCTTCATACGCCCCTCTGGCAATATGGCCACCAAGGTATCTTTACTCACCAAGCTCATAAAGTGTTTCCAAGATTCATCTTTTTTACGGGTGATCGGCACCAAGCCCGGTAGCAAGCTATGATAGATACGCCCAACAATGGGCCGTTCATTCAACGTAATGTCCGCACCGGGGGCAATCAATTCACCGCTCAACCGCCACAGCACAGGGAATGGGCACGCGCCAATAAATAGTGGCTCGAACAAACTGGTATGATTTAAAAACACGATTAAACGCACGTCTTTGAACTGCTTAAAGTTTTCATCGCTCAGCCAGCGAATCTCAAAGCGATACAGTAAATTACACACAAGTTTAACTAAACACATCAGGGTGAAACGTATAAGGCGGATCATAATAGTATGGCTTGCGGTTGGGGGTTCTTATTGTTTTGGGCATTCTGCATTGCGCAGGATTTATACAGACCAACCATTGCTTTGTCCATGTTGAAAACGCACAACCAAGCTGTGTAGAGAAAGCCCTTCACAACACGTATACTTACGGCCATCTTCATGTGAGTAGCCTCATGACTGCCATCGACTTCTATATTTTAGGCCATAGCGACGAACTCGCCCGTTTTAACTTTGCCTGTCGCCTAAGTGAAAAGGTCTATGGTGAAGGTCGTCAGGTCTATATCCATGTGGAAAATGCGGATCAAGCCCAACGCTTAGATGAACTCATGTGGTCATACAAGCCTGAGGCGTTTGTACCCCATAACTTGGTAACTGAAGAACAGGCTGCTCAAGTACAGATCGGTTGGCAAGATCATCCTGCCCATCACTTTGACGTGATGATCAACCTCAGCTCACCACAACCCAACTTCTTTAGTCGCTTTGCCCGCGTGCTTGAAGTTGTCATTCAAGATGAAACCATTTTAGAGCAAACCCGTAAGCACTTTAAATTCTATAAAGAGCGAGGCTATGAAGTTACCCATCGTGATTTACGCGGTTAAGCCGCTTGCAGCCTAACGCGAGTATGATCATAAACATAATGAAACAGCGGCGCATAAATCAGAAAGAAGCCAATCCCCACTAAATCCAGCATCAACGCCTGCCAGAAACTAAAGCTCAACGCCCACATCACAATCGGCAAGGTAAAGGCCAGCATGCCTGCCTCAAATGCCAATGCATGAATCGCCCTCACCTTAAAGCCGCGGTTGATGCGCTCGTGACCGTAAAGTCGATCAAACCCGATGTTAAAAACATAATTCCACACCATGGC
>JAWUYY010000041.1:0-12760 GCA_034110565.1 Bermanella sp.
GTGCGAACTTCATCGGCTACAACTGCAAACCCTCTACCGTGCTCACCCGCTCGGGCGGCTTCAATAGCAGCATTTAATGCAAGTAAATTCGTTTGCTCTGCAATGCCTTTTATCACTGCAAGCATGCTGGCAATATTGCTAGAATTCTCAGAAAGCTGATTAATAACATTTGTACTTTGAATAATTTCTTCTGCTAAATTATTAATTTGTCCTAGTGTTTCGGCTACTACCTTACTGGCGCTTCCCGCTTGGCTTGTGGCATCGACAGCGACTTTAGCGGCATCCGCACTTTGTCGATTCACTTCTTCTGCCGTTGCTGCCATTTCGGTGATAGCAGAGGCAACTTGTTCAGATTGATGTAATTGCTCATTGGCGGCTTTATTACTTTGTTCAGCGTTACCGCCAACCAATTTCATACTAACGCCGACATCCGTGGCTGTTTTTTGAACCGCCTGCAAGAGTGAATGTATATTATCAACCATGATATTAAACTCACTGGTTAACTCACCCATTTCATCTTTTGATTCAACGGCAACCCTAACACGCATATCACCACGGGATATTTCTCTGGCAGCACTGTGAAATTGTCCCACCGTGCTGCGTACCGACCAAAAGAAAGCGGCGTATAAATACACAATTAATAACATGACTAATGCAATTGCCACAACGACAACAACCAATTTATTACTAAGCTCGCGGATACGTTGTTCTAGAATTGTATTAATTTCTTCTATCGCTGATATTTGAACCGCATGAAATGGTGGTAATTTACTTTGGTAGAATTCACTGAACTCTTGCCACTGCATTTCAACACTTACCGCAGAAATAATGTCTTCATCCAATTTAAACTTAATGCTTTCTATATTACTTTCAGCCGCTTTAAATATTTCAGAAAAAATACCAACTAAGTCAGCATGACCATCAAGTAAAGATATATGCGCTTGCTGCATATTTTTTTGCTGTGCATCTAATAAGTCATAGGTTTCATTTAACGTGTCGTATGTGCCCGTCATAATATATTGTTCTGTTATTGAGTACACACCAATAGTATGTGCGAAGCCTAAGGCCGAAAGGTATTTCGGGTAATCCACCATGATAAGTTTTAATAACAGCTGAACCTCTTCATTGGTATCTTGAAGTACACCTGAATCTTGTGCAACTTTGTTTGCAAGATGCAACACATCCAAAACCACCTGGCTATTATTTTTGAATTGGTCATTAATAGTGGGCTGCTTATTTTCACCGCTTCGTTTTAGCTTAGCTTTCCAGGCAACTTCTTTGTCTGTAATCACTTGGACAAGTGATGACTGAGGGTATTTTGTCTTAAGTGCATCGATTGATTGATAAAGTGTTTTTTCAAGCTGATTAGCTTGTTCATTTAATTCTGGTCGCTGGTAAAACGTATCGACAGCAGCAAGGTCTCGATAGGCACCCACTTCTTGGGCTAGGTCTAGGACATCAGAAATAATAACCAATGAGTCGCTGGCATTGTCTGCTTTTTTGATTTGCTCATAGGTTTGATTCGCTATGGCGTAGCTAAGCAATAATAAAGGCACAAAAAATGTGATACTAATTACGCCAAATTTTTTGGCGTAACTTAGCTTATTCATAAATGCAATAGCGGGTGCTAACAATCCATTCACAGACCTACCTCCTAACAGCTTCTACTTTAAAGTGTAGCTGCTATTTTTGGCATGTCTTAAATTAGTGCGATCGTGTTACGTATTGTCACAATTTAATGTTAGCTGTCATTAATTAGAGCAATAAGTGACGAACATCCGACAGTAACTCGCACAAATATCGGGCAAAACGCGCCGCCTGAGCACCGTCAACTACTCGATGATCATAAGATAAACTGAGTGGTAGCATGAGCCTTGGCTCAAATTCCTTACCATTCCAGACGGGTTTATAGCTGGCTTTAGAAACGCCTAAAATAGCCACCTGAGGCGCATTTACGATAGGCGTAAATGCTGTGCCGCCAATGCCGCCTAAACTTGAAATGGTAAAGCTAGCACCACTCATAGCATCCATTGGAAGTTTTTTATCGCGGGCTTTTTTTGCCAGCTCAGAGCTGTTTGTAGCAAGCTCAATGATCCCTTTTTTATTCGCTTCTTTTATTACTGGCACCAATAAACCATCCGGTGTATCCACCGCAATGCCTATGTTGTAATACTGCTTTAAAATGAGCGTATCGGCGTTAGGCCCCAGAGATGAATTAAATTCGGGAAACATCTCAAGCGCCTTAGCACTGGCTTTTAAAATAAACGCCAAAGGCGATACCTTCACACCGTCCGGTAATTGGGTTGCCATGGACTGCTTGCGATAAGCTTCCAATTCGGTGATGTCAGCTTCATCAAATTGAGTTACTTGCGGGATAGTGGTCCAACTGGCCACCATATTTCGAGCCGTCACTTGTTTTATTTTGCTCAGTGGTTGCTCGGTGATGCTACCGTATCTTGAGAAGTCTTCATCACTTCCTTTCACTGTTGCTGGGCCAACTGCTGGACTATTCACACGCAGCTTAACAAAATCGTACAGGTCTTGTTTTTGAATACGACTGCGAGGGGCTGAGCCTTTCACCTGAGCAAGATCAACGCCTAATTCACGGGCAAGCTTACGTACCGCTGGACCAGCATGAACAGAGCTACCTACCTCAACATTATTTTCTGTTAAAGCCTTCGGCTCGCTTACTTGTGCGTTAGCTTGCTCTGTTTTAGGTGGTGTGGATTCTTGGCTACTCGTCTCATTTTTCGACTCTGACGGCTCTTGGATAGATGCCTGGGATACCTGCATTTTCCCAATCACATCCCCTTGACTCACCTTATCCCCTACTTTCACGGTAAAGGATAATAGCTTGCCGGCTTGAGGTGCTGGAATTTCCATGGTGGCCTTGTCACCTTCAAGCACCATAAGACTATCGTCTACGGCAAGCTCATCACCGATGCTGGCTGACAGCTCAATGATTTCAACCGCATCTACACCGCCTAAATCGGGCACAACCACATCTATTTCTAATGACTGTGATTTACTTGGCGCTGCGACTTCTTGTTTGACTGGGGCTGGGGTTACGGCTGCATCCACTGATACTTTTTCATCAGCGGACGCCGGCTTAACAACACCTTCTATTTCCATATTTGCAACATGAGTACCCGAACCAACCTTGTCACCCACGGCAACTAAAATATCTTTTATGGTACCGGAAAACGGTGCGGGTACTTCCATGGTGGCTTTATCGCTTTCTAATACAATCAGCGCTTCTTCAGCTTCTAAGTTATCGCCTACTTTTACGCAAATTTCGATCACCTCGACTTCATCAATTCCGCCAAGGTCGGGCACATTTACTTGTGTGTGAGCCATGGGTTATTCCTTAATGATAAAGTGGATCAAGTTTGTCTGGAGATATGCCGAATTTTTTCATGGCGGCTTTTAATTGCTTCGCGTCTACTTTCCCTTCTTTCATTAATGCATACAAACTAGCAATAACCACAAAGTGGCGATCCACTTCAAAAAACTCTCGGAGTTTCGCTCGCGAATCGCTTCGACCAAAACCATCTGTGCCCAGTGTCACAAAGGTTTTATCTTTTGGTATGTAAGCACGAAGTTGTTCACTGTATTGCTTTATGTAATCGGTTGCGCAAATGACAGGGCCTTGCGTGTCTTGTAGGCATTGAGTGACATATGGGATTTTTTCTTTACTACCAGGGTGCAATAAATTTTCACGCTCAACCTTGCGGCCCTCACGGGTTAATTCATTCATGCTAGTGGCGCTCCAAACGCTCGCCTGGATATTAAAGTCTTTCTCTAAAATATCTTTTGCCGCAATCACTTCGCGTAAAATCGTGCCACTGCCCATAAGCTGTACGGTTAGGTCACCATCGGCACCAACTAACAACGGGTACATGCCTTTAATGATGCCTTCTTCTGCACCTTTAGGCATGGCTGGGTGAGCGTAGTTTTCATTCATGACGGTGATGTAATAATAAACTCGTTCATGTTCTTGATACATACGACGCAAACCATCTTGAATAATAACCGCTAACTCAAATGCGAAAGTTGGATCATAAGTAATGCAGTTTGGGATCGTATTCGCCAATATATGACTGTGGCCATCTTGATGCTGTAAGCCTTCTCCGTTTAACGTGGTACGCCCTGCGGTTGCACCAATTAAAAAGCCTTGCGCTTGGCAATCACCGGCAGCCCAAGATAAATCCCCTACACGTTGAAAACCAAACATGCTGTAGAAAATATAAAACGGCACCATGGCTTTATCGTAGGTACTATAAGAAGTCGCAGCGGCTAGCCAAGCACTGAATGCACCGGCTTCGTTAATGCCTTCTTCTAGGATCCGACCTTCTTTTTCTTCCTTGTAATACATCATCTGCCCAAAATCCACAGGCTCGTATTTTTGTCCAACCGAGCTGTAAATCCCTACTTGTCTAAACAGGCCTTCCATACCAAAGGTACGCGCTTCATCGGGCACAATTGGCACCACACGATCTCCCATAGCCTTGTCTTTTACCAAGGCTGTTAAAATTCGTACGAACGCCATGGTGGAAGATATTTCACGATCACCAGTACCCTCTAATTGCGCTTTAAAAGTATCTAAATTTGGAACCGGTAGCGGGTCCAAGTTTTCAGTGCGGACCGGCAAATAGCCACCCAAGGATTCACGACGCTTACGCATGTAAACCATTTCGGGACTGTCTTCCGGTGGGCGATAATAAGGAACATCTTTTAAGTCATTGTCGCTGATGGGAATATCAAATCGATCTCGGAAACCTTTCAAGCTTTCGATATCCAACTTCTTCACACCATGGGCATCGTTTTTCCCTTCAGCCGCATCGCCCATGCCATAGCCTTTAATGGTATGAGCAAGAATAACGGTTGGCTGGCCTTTATGACCTGCTGCTTGGCGATAAGCCGCATACACTTTATACGGGTCGTGACCGCCACGGTTGAGCTTATAAACCTCATCATCTTTCATCCCTGCAACCATTTCTTTAAGCTCAGGGTATTTACCAAAAAAGTGCTCTTTGGTGTAGGCACCGCCTTTGGCTTTGTAGTTTTGGAACTCACCGTCCACGACTTCATCCATGCGTTTTTGCAAGAGGCCATCGTGATCTTGGGCTAATAAAGGGTCCCAATGACGACCCCATACCACTTTAATCACATTCCAACCTGCACCACGAAAGCTGGCTTCTAATTCTTGAATGATTTTACCGTTACCGCGAACAGGTCCATCCAAGCGTTGTAAGTTACAGTTCACCACAAAAATTAGGTTTTCTAATTTCTCACGACCCGCTAACGAAATGCCGCCCAATGTTTCTGGCTCATCGCATTCGCCATCCCCTAAGAACGCCCAAACTTTACGGTCCAATCGAGGCACTAAACCACGAGCTGAAATATAGCGCATAAAGTGTGCTTGGTAGATGGCTTGCATCGGGCCAAGACCCATGGATACCGTTGGGAACTGCCAATAGTTAGGCATCAATCGAGGGTGTGGATAAGAGCTTAAACCTTCGCCATCGACTTCACGGCGAAAATTTTCAAGTTGTTTTTTCTCTAAGCGCCCTTCAAGAAAGCTGCGCGCATAAATACCAGGTGAAATATGACCTTGATAATAAATGAGATCACCTAGCGGGCATTTCTCACTGGTTTTATTGGGTGCGCGGAAGAAGTAGTTAAAGCCCACATCATAAAGCGTGGCACTGGAGGCAAAGCTGGAAATGTGACCACCTAGGTCATCGCCAGTTTGGTTTGCTCGCACCACCATGGCCAAAGCATTCCAACGAATCAATGAGCGAATGCGACGCTCTAAGAACAAGTCGCCGGGCATTTTTGCTTCTTCGCCAACAGGAATGGTATTGCGATATGGGGTAACAAATGAATAAGGCAACGGCATGCCGTTTCGGGTCGCGCGTTCGGAGAGTCGTTCTAAAATATAGCGGGCGCGCTCAATACCTTCTTCACGAATAATACTGTCAATTGAATCGAGCCATTCTTTAGTTTCGGTGGGGTCCTGATCTTGTTCAAAGGAGTCCATTGTCCATCCTTGCCTGTTTGTCAGTAAATAGAGGTATTAAAAGAGTATAGACAAGGATTCTATGGAGCCTATTGATTCACAGCAAGGCAAATGACGCCATTTTGTAGTTTTTTTACAAAATAAGTTAATTTCGCCAATCACCCTTACTAAAACCAAAAAAACCACCAATTATAAAGGGTAAAAAGCAGGTAAAATTAAAACAACTGATTAAAACGCTCATTCGAATTATTCGAAAAAAGTAGTAAAACTACAAGAAATCCGGATTCTTGTAGTTTTACTACAAGAATAATTTTAAAAATAATCAACCATGTTTCAATAATTGATAGTAATAGGGCTCCCCGTAATTCACACCAATCTGTGTCATAGAGGCAAAAGGAACATCAAAACGGTTAATATTCGGGTAAGGCAAACCCAACACCTCTTTTAAAATCATACGAATCACACCGCCATGGCAAATGATCAACTGACGTTCATCTTTACGTGACAGGCAGCCAAACCAGTCTTTAAGAATTCGGGCTTCAAAATTCAAAACGCTTTCCCCCTCTGGCGAGGCAAAGTGCATAGGGTCATCCCATAAGCCTTTTATGCGCTCAAAGTCTTTGGCAAACACTTCATCCATGGGTTGGCCTTCCCACACGCCAAAGTCAAATTCACGAAAGCCATCGGCTTGTAAAAGCTCAATACCCAGTTCGTCTGCCAATTTTTGTGCAAACGCCCAGCAGCGGGACAAAGGGCTAGCGATAATCACATCCCACTTTTGCCCTGCAACCGCCTGCCCCATTTGTTCCCAACCTAGGTCTGTTAAAGAGTGGTCAGTGCGCCCACGAAAAACATTGCCACCCTCGGGCTCGCCGTGACGCAGTAGATCAATGGTTTTTCTGGGCTCAGTCATAATTAGTCTTGCGCCTCACTCACACCAGCTTGGCTAAAAGTAGCCATTTCATTATGCAAGGCAACCGCGCTTTGCATTAAACTTGCAACCACAGCCGCACCGCTACCCTCTCCCAAACGCATACCGATATTCAATAAAGGCTTGGCATTCAAGGCACTGAGTATTTTTTGATGGCCAGGCTCATGACTCTGGTGACTGTAAAACAGCCAAGGCTCAATACTAGGATTAATGGCTCGCGCCATTAAGGCTGCGGCGGTGCTGATGAATCCATCCACCAGCACGGGCACGCCTAGCTGTGCGCAACCGATGTAAGCGCCCACTAGGCCTGCAATCTCGAAGCCGCCTAAACACTTTAATTGTTCAAGAGGCGACTGAGCCTGATGCAAGGCAATCGCATCTTCAATAATTTGTGCCTTCATTGGCAACTTATCTTCACTTAAACCTGTACCTGGGCCGACTAATTCAATCGCTGGCACATTTAGATAAGCCGCTGCCAGTGCACTTGCGGATGTAGTATTAGCGATGCCCATTTCACCACCAATAAACAATTCACATGCCGTATCTTTTGCACGATTGGCAGCCGCAAACCCTTCAGCTAGGGCTTCTTCTAGTTGCTCTGACGTCATGGCTGAAACCTGAGAAAAATCTTGAGTGCCAGGGGCAATGCGCGCATCTATTATTTGAGTATGGCGATCCACCTCAAATATGGTACCAAGATTGACCACTTCAAATTTGGCATTCAGTTGGCGCGCCAATACTGAAATAGCCGCCCCGCCTTGAGCAAAGTTTTTTACCATTTCTGTGGTGACAGCCTGCGGAAACGCCGACACACCTTGGTTGGCAATACCATGGTCAGCCGCAAAAATACTGATGTAGATATTATTTAATCTTGGATTAACCTCACCCTGACAACCCGCTAAGCGAATAGCCACATCTTCTAATTGACCTAACGCACCCGGTGGTTTCGTAAGCGTCAGCTGATGCTGCTTTGCTTGTTCTTCAACATCCGCATAAATACTGGCGGCATCTCTCAAATACCAAGACATGTAACTTCCTTAAAAATACATCAAACTAAATATTAAATTTAAGCGCGCGGCTTAACGGTCATTGGAATACCAGCCACCATAAGAGTGACCTGTTGCGCTTGTTGAGCCACTTGCTGATGCAAGCGACCAAGGTTATCCACATAATTTCGTGACAATTCTCCCATGGGCACAACCCCCATGGTGATTTCATTAGACACCACAATCACCTGACCTTTAGCATCCTGTAAAGCCTGCAACACCTCATCTACCGCTTGCGTTAAGTCATACTCGTGATGCATCACATTCATTAGCCATAAAGTTAAGCAATCCACCAGCACCACTGAGTCTACTTGGCTGTGTTCCGTTATTACGCTTGCTATGTTTAAAGGCTCTTCGATGGTCAGCCAATGATCTGGGCGTTCTTTTTGATGCTGTGAAATTCGATCATCCATTTCACCATCTAATGCTTGAGCCGTTGCCACATACACAGCTGTTTGACCCGTCTGCTTAGCTAAGGACTCGGCATACCCACTTTT
Source organism: Bermanella sp. (assembly GCA_034110565.1). Classification (GTDB taxonomy): domain Bacteria; phylum Pseudomonadota; class Gammaproteobacteria; order Pseudomonadales; family Oceanobacteraceae; genus Bermanella. Next base: position 8,497 of record JAWUYY010000041.1, read on the forward strand.
ACCTGAACGAGCACCGCCTAAGATAAGGTGTGTAAGTGATGATTGGGTTAATTTCGCCATGTTTTTGTCATTATGAGTGAAAGAGCTAATCTTATAAGGTATGAACAGCAGGGGCCAGCTAGATGAAAGATCAACGACAATTTACCCGTAAATCCTTGCACTGCATGGTATCGGTTTTTAATGAAGCAGGGCAATCCATGGGGAACTTAGTGGATTATTCAGACGGCGGCGTCATGGTATCCAGTTATTTACCCATCGCAATGGATGAGACCTTTGAGGTTTCCATGGTCGATCTACCCAATAATATTGGCCGTAAGCGCACCGGTAAGATCACACTAAAAAGCGTATGGAGCCATCAATTGACCAATACTATGTTTGGCACGGGCTTCCAATTAATTAATGCCGACGAACAAGCCAAAACCATGTTTGCAAGTTATGATGCTAATCAAGAAGATTAGTTAGCAGCATAACAACCATGAACCATTCAAATGTATTACTTGGCATTGACCTTGGCGGTACCAAGATTGAAATCATCGCTCTCGATGCCAATGGCAACAATTTATACCGCACCCGCACAGACACACCCAAGCACCCTGACGCCGCCACACAATATCAATCCATCATTCACACCATAGAACAACTGGTTAAAGACTGTGAATCCCAGTTAAACATACACGCAGCGCCTTTAGGCGTCGGCATTCCGGGCAGTGAATCAATCGACACAGGCTTAATTAAAAACGCCAATACTACCTGCTTGATTGACCAACCATTTCGCGCTGACTTATCACACACATTAAACCGCTTTGTGCGCTTAGAAAATGATGCAAACTGCTTTGCTTTAAGTGAAGCGGTAGATGGCGCCGGTGAGCATCACAACAGCGTGTTTGCGGTTATTCTTGGTACTGGCGTGGGTGGTGGCTGGGTCATTAATCAACAATTGATCGTGGGGCCAAATCGTATTTGCGGAGAATGGGGCCACAACTCGCTGCCTTGGCCAAGCGAACAAGACGAGCCGAAACAAAGCTGTTATTGCGGCAAACTTGGTTGCATTGAAACCTACTTGTCTGGCCCAGGCATGAGCGCACAAACACAACTGCAATTTAATTTATTGCTCAGCAGTCATGATATGAGCACGCAACGCAGCCACAACCTTCAAGCACAAGAAAGTTACACGTTATATGTTGAGCGCTTAGCAAAGAGTTTAGCCAGCGTTATAAATATTATGGACCCAGAAATTATCGTATTAGGTGGGGGGCTATCTAATATCGATAGTCTTTATCAAGATGCACCCAAAGTGTGGGGGAAATATGTTTTTAGTGATGAGGTTAAAACCAAGCTGGTTAAAAACCAGCATGGTGACTCGAGTGGTGTCCGTGGTGCGGCTTGGCTGAATAAGTAGCGAAATTAAAAACCTGCAAAGACTGTTAAACACGCCACCGCCAATAACCAAATAACCGCACAGCGCTGCATCAACTGATTACTTTCTTCCAGTTCAGACACTGCGCTTGTGCAATCAAAATTATCATCTGTGCGACTATCATGTTTAAACATAGTTTCATGCAGCACCGTCTGGCTTGAGCTTTCAAAATCCAACATAAAACGCGTAGCCGTTGAGAAACTGTGAACAAAATCACCGGCCAAAGCAATACTCACCGCCAACAAACGAACAGGCGCCCACGCTAGCGCATGCAATAAACTTTTTGCCCATAAAGCATGAGATTGGGTATAGAACCAATACGTTAGCAAGCACCATAAAGCACCGCCCACACCTGTAATTAAGAACCAAAATGCAAACACGAAAAAGCGCTTAAACCATGCACTTACAATGGCCTCTTGCACCACGCGATGCAATTGCAAAGGAGTTTGGCTTTGTGTTTGTTCCTCTACACTTAAAAATTGTTGCGCGCAATGATAGGCCGCTTGATAGTCTTGACGTCCCCAACAACTTTTATAATCTTTAAAACGAGAGCTAAAATCATCACGTCCCAAAATATATAAAAACAAGAGAACTTGAAGTGCGATAGAAATGATACTGCCCACCACTCCGCCTAACACAGACAAACCAAACGTAATCGCCGCACAAGGTAGCACCACTAAAAAAGCATAAACAGCAAACTGCCCCTTAGTGCTCATCTCATTTAATTCAAACGGTTTAAGCAATCGTAAATACCAAGCATTATTACGATGATAACCTTGCTGCTTGGTTTGACGCTGCAATAAAACCGTAAACAGCAAAACAATAAACTTCATGATTACGCTTCTTTAATAAGTTGATGAAAATACGGCCAATCAAAACTTGGCCCTGGGTCCGTCTTACGCCCTGGTGCGATTTGATCATGCCCCACAATTCGATTTTCTGTCATCTGCGGGTAATGCTCTAGCAAGCACTGAGTCACCAGTGCTAAACATTGATACTGTTGTTGAGTATAGGGCACATCATCAGCTCCTTCTAACTCTATGCCAATAGAGAAATCATTACAGTCTCTTTGACCACCAAACTCACTGACTCCCGCATGCCAAGCACGCTGATTAAACGGCACAAACTGAGTCATTGAGCCATCACGCTTAATTAGTAAGTGCGCACTTACTTGTAAGTCTTTAATCTCATCAAAATAAGGATGAGCCGAGCAATCCAACTGATTACAAAAAAAGTCCTCAATGTACGAGCCACCAAACTGCTGAGGAGGCAAACTAATGTTATGCACCACCAACATGGAGACATCTTCCCCAGGTCTTTCGTTGTAGTTCGGCGAGGGCAACCAACGGGCTTGCGTTAATTTATGGTCAATAATCTGCACGACAAAGCACTACCACTTGAAATCTGAACTAAGCATTGATGAATTTAGTCTTTTTGGCAAGCACAGGAAGCGTACCCCAGCGACTGCAATGGTGTATTGAGTACAGACCTCAAGACCTCCCATGACTTTTAACTGCCTATGTAGACTGGGGATGTGCACTTAAGCCTGATTCAGTATAAAATCCACCGCCTTATATATGCAGCTAGGCGCATCTTTGCCCAAAGCACGACCTTAATGACAATAGCTAAAGTAGTATCACCATGAACCTAACACTCCAGCAGATTCAAGCCGATATCGAACAAGGCGTCACACTCGCATTAGCTGAAGATATAGGTTCAGGAGACATCACCGCACAGCTCATTCCCGCAAACAAACAAAGCCACGCTCGTATTATTAGCCGAGACAACGCCACCATTGCGGGCTGTTCTTGGGTCAATGAAGTCTTCAAACAACTTGATAACACCGTTGAGATCATTTGGCATGTGCAAGACGGCCAACACGTTAACGCTAACGACACACTCTTCGAATTAAAAGGATCATCCCGTAGCTTATTAACTGGAGAGCGCACCGCCCTAAACTTTTTGCAGACATTATCTGCAGTGGCAACCAAGTGCTTTCAATACAGCCAGAAAGTGAATCACACTCAAGTTAAGTTATTAGATACCCGCAAGACAATTCCAGGGATGCGCAGCGCACTAAAATACGCCGTCACCCAAGGTGGGTGCTATAACCACCGCATCGGCTTATTCGATGCTTTTTTAATCAAAGAAAATCACATCAATGCCTGTGGCTCCATCAAGCAAGCCATCGAACAAGCCAAAATTATTGCACCTGGTAAACCCATAGAAGTAGAAGTAGAAAGCTTTGATGAACTCAATCAAGCCCTAGACGCTGGTGCAGACATCATCATGCTGGATAACTTTTCCATTACCCAAACCAAGCAAGCCGTTAGCCACGCAAAAGGCAAAGCAAAACTAGAAGCCAGTGGCGGTATCACTGATGACACGTTAGTGAGCATTGCTGAAACCGGAGTCGATTTTATTTCTATCGGCACCCTAACCAAGGACATCAAAGCCGTAGACTTGTCCATGCGCATGATTTGAATAACACTATTGAGCGTTAATAAAACAGTACCTGTCACTAGGTGACATTATTTGTCACAAAAATAATCAAGCACTTGCTCACATTATAAACAAACGTGACAGAACACACATAAACACATAACCCTTTGTTCATTTTGCGACATTCGTGTCTTTATTTTGCAATTAAAATCAGGAATACTGTGCGCCATCAGTTGGCACAAGACCTGCTGTATAAGATTCGAATAATAAGGCTGTTTAAGCAGCTAGATTATAAACAAACTAATAAATAATAAATTATGTGGAGCGGTCTACTATGAAAGGTCAAAAAGGTTTTACCCTTATTGAATTAATGATTGTTGTAGCAATCATCGGTATTTTGGCATC
>JAWUYY010000042.1:0-30425 GCA_034110565.1 Bermanella sp.
CGTGCACCATAGTAACCTTTAGCTTGCTTTAAAACTTTTTTATGACGACGGCGTGCTACCACACCACGTTTTACACGAGCCATATTAAACTCCTCTTAACCAAATAAATTATTAAACGCCAGGTAGCATACGCTTGATCAGCGGTACATCAGATGCGTGAACTTGCAATTGAGTACGTAATTGACGCTTACGCTTGGTGCTTTTTTTGGTCAAGATGTGAGCACGGTGTGCTTGACGGTGTTTGAAGCCGTTACCAGTCTTTTTGAAGCGCTTTGCAGCACCGCTATGACTTTTAATTTTGTTAGACATGCTAATAAAATCTCATCCGCATTGGTTAATAACAGCAGCAGGTGGTCGTTGACTTGGTTACCCATGACAACGACGCTCGTTACAGACCTAACTACTTCTTTTTAATGGGTGCTAACACCATGGTTAGCTGACGACCTTCCATCTTAGGACGCAGTTCTACGTTAGCGATTTCGCTGAGATCTTCTTCAACGCGCTTAAGTAGTTGCATACCCAATTCTTGGTGAGCCATCTCACGACCGCGAAAACGTAACGTAATCTTGGTCTTGTCCCCATGTTCAAGGAACTTGGTCAGGTTGCGAATTTTCACCTGATAGTCCCCATCTTCAGTACCAGGACGGAATTTTATTTCCTTAACCTGGGTTTGAACTTGCTTTTTCTTTGCAGCGGCTTTTTGCTTTTTCTCTTCGTAGAGCTTTTTACCAAAATCCATGATCTTACATACGATCGGATCACCATCTGCAATTTGTACTAAATCGAGTACGGCTTCTTGAGCAAGCTTAAGGGCTTCATCCATAGGCACTACGCCCAGTTGTTCCCCGTCAGCACTAATTAGTCGGCATTCCCGAGCTTTAATGTTTTCGTTGATTGATGCCTTTTCAGGACGAGCTCGGCTATTTCTATTATCGCGTCTAATTGTTATTACTCCGTTTTATTAAAATCTACTGTCCGCGCTTGGCTACATCGTCTTGTAGCAGCTTAGCAAAGTCTTCGATACTCATAGATCCAAGGTCTTCACCAGTACGTGTTCGTACGGCGACAGCGTTAGAAGCCACTTCTTTGTCCCCTGCTACCAATAAATAAGGGACCTTCTGTAAAGTGTGCTCGCGGATTTTAAAGCCGATCTTCTCGTTTCTCAAGTCCGATTGCACTCTAATACCGCTTTGAGCCAAGGTTTTTTCAACTTTTTTGATATATTCGGCCTGATTATCCGTAATATTCAGCAAAACAGCCTGAACAGGTGATAACCAAGTTGGCATACTGCCCGCGTATTGCTCGATCAAAATACCGATGAATCGCTCCAAAGAGCCCAAAATCGCACGGTGAATCATCACTGGCGTCTGGCGATCGCCGTTTTTATCAACATACTGAGCGCCCAAACGACCCGGCATGGAAAAGTCTAGCTGTATAGTACCACACTGCCACTCACGACCTAGGCAATCTGTTAAGGCAAATTCAATCTTAGGACCATAAAAGGCGCCTTCGCCTGGCTGATAGGTGAATTCAAGGTCACTTGCCTTCAATGCATCCGCCAGGGCTGTCTCGGCGCTATCCCATACTTCTTCACTGCCTATGCGCTGCTCAGGACGAGTAGACAATTTAACCGCCACGTCATGGAAGCCAAATGTCTTATACGTATCCAGAATCATGGCAATACAGCCGTTCACTTCATCTAAGATCTGTTCAGGCATACAGAAAATATGTGCATCATCCTGAGTAAAGCCGCGTACACGCATCAACCCATGCAAAGCACCTGATGGCTCATTACGGTGACAGCAGCCAAACTCTGCTAAACGCAGTGGTAAATCACGGTAAGACTTCAAGCCTTGGTTGAAAATTTGAATATGGCCTGGGCAGTTCATAGGCTTAATGGCGTATTCGCGCTTTTCAGATACGGTAGTAAACATAGCATCTGCAAATTTATCCCAGTGACCAGATCGCTCCCACAAAGAACGATCCATAATCATGGGCGCTTTTACTTCGTCATAGCCGTATTCAGATAATTTCTGACGAACATATCTCTCAAGTTCTGTGTATATGGTCCAGCCTTTACCATGCCAGAACACCATACCCGGTGCTTCTTCTTGCCAATGAAACAGATCAAGAGTCTTGCCCAGTTTACGGTGATCACGCTTTTCAGCTTCTTCCAACAAGGTTAAATACGCTTTAAGGGCTTTTTTATCCGCCCAAGCCGTACCGTAAACACGTTGTAGCATCTTGTTATCAGAATTACCGCGCCAGTATGCACCGGCTACCTTCATTAATTTGAAGTTCTGGCAGAATTTCATGTTGGGCACGTGAGGACCACGACACATGTCAATATATTCTTCGTGGTGATACAAGGCTGGCTGATCATCTTTAGCGATATTTTCATCCAGAATTTCAATTTTGTATGGTTCGTTACGCTCAACAAATGTATCACGAGCGGTTTGCCAAGAGCCTACTTTCTTAACCACCTGATAGCTGGTTTTCGCCAATTCCATCATGCGTTTTTCAAGCTGTTTGAGCTCTTCCTCATTAATTGGGAAGTCAGCATCTATATCGTAATAAAAGCCGTTATCAATGGTTGGACCTATGGCCATTTTCACATCCGGCCAAAGTTGCTTAATGGCATGACCTAATAGGTGGGCACAAGAGTGACGTAGAATCTCAAGGCCTTCGCTGTCTTTAGCGGTGATAATACGTAAATCCGCATCTTGTTCGATCATATCGCAAGCATCGACCAGTTTGCCGTCAACCACACCTGCAATAGTGGCTTTTGCCAAGCCAGTACCAATATCGCCAGCCACATCCAATACGGACACAGCTGCATCAAATTCGCGTTTAGAGCCATCAGGCAGTGTAATAACAGGCATGATACATCCTAGTTCAGTGGTGGGGCCTACAAAGCCACACATGGTTTTAGCTCGACACTTTTTGTGCGAGATGCCGACTTCGCTTGCTTATGCAGCAGCTGTTGTACCTACCAAGTACCGCCAACTACACCGCCCAGCGAAAACATCCGAGCATTCAAATAAAATTAAGCGCGCTATTAAAGCAGGTTTCAGCTTTTAGGGGAATAATTGAGACCATTAACAGACGAAAAAAACCAGTATAAAGAGACACTTAGCTTGCAAAGAGGCAAAAAATACGTAAAATTCAGCGCGCATCGCAAGTTAAGCTATAAGCGAAGCACTTTAGTCGCGTAGCTCAGTTGGTTAGAGCACCACCTTGACATGGTGGGGGTCGCTAGTTCGAATCTAGTCGCGACTACCAGAATTTTGTAGAAGCTCACGCTGTGAGCAAAAGCCCAGCTTGGAAACGAGCTGGGCTTTTTTGTGCTTAATCCACCACCAAAACATCATTCGTCCACAGGGTGGACTCCTACGAATTTAATTTACCTACACGGTAGGAGCTCACCCCGTGAGCGAACATCAACGAATTTGTTCTTACCGCAACCGTAAGAGCTCACCCCGTGAGCGAACATCAACGAATTCTCTTACCGCAACCGTAAGAGCTCACCCCGTGAGCGAACATCAACGAATTCTCTTACCGCAACCGTAGGAGCTCACCCCGTGAGCGAACATCAGCAATACAGCCCTTTGGGCATCATTCCAACCAAATCGAATCCCAATGAGAGTAATCCCCTACCTTATCAACCAACCCTGTTCTTAATGGGTTCGCCACAATATAACGCGCCACATTAATCAGTGATTCGTCCGAGCGAATAGCATGGTCATAAAAACCATAATCCCACACTCGCTCAATGCCTCGAGATGTAAATATAGACTTCACCCGCTTAACAGATTGAGATAAGGAACTACGCTTCAATTCAAACAACCAATGAACATGATCTGGCATCACAATAAATGCCAGTGTCTTGGTATACCCCAAAATCTCATCCTCTTTTAACACATTAACGAATCGTCTAGCTTGAATAAGATCAGAAAAATAAGGGATACGATTACGAGTTGTAAACGTCACGTGATACGTATATCCAATAGATGAAAATCGCCCACGCCTTAAGCGTGAGTGCCCCGCCGTATAAGCCATTCAAACATCCTTATCTGAATTCTGCATACAATTATTCTTCCACGGGGTGGACTCCTACAAATTTAATTTCACCGTAATGGTAGGAGCTCACCCCGTGAGCGAACACACCTACAAATCTGATTTACCTACACGGTATGATCTCACCCCGTGAGCGAACACACCTACAAATCTGATTTACCTACACGGTAGGAGCTCACCCCGTGAGCGAACATCGTAATGATGTTACTTGGGTGTCCCCAAAAAAAACCACCCTACCCCTAACTATTCTTAATCAACTGCAATTTCAAACGCTCAAGCTCATCACGGTACCGAGCTGCTTCTTCGAATTTAAGCTCACGAGCCGAGGCCAGCATGGCGTCTTCTACCTTAGTGATGCGCTTATCAATTTCGACTACTGTCATGAACTCAATAGCATCATCCACTGACTCAGCGGACGCTTTGCTGCGTTTTTTGCTGCCCACTTTTTTGCCTGGGGTCACTGCCCCTTCAAGAATATCCTCCACGCTTTTACTGACAGATGTTGGCGTAATACCGTGCTTAAGGTTAAACGCTACTTGCGTTTCACGGCGGCGGTCTGTCTCGTCAATGGCACGCTTCATTGAGTCCGTAATTCTTTCTGCGTAAAGAATGGCTTTACCTTTTACGTTGCGGGCTGCTCGACCAATTGTCTGAATTAAGGATTTATCTGAGCGCAAAAAGCCTTCTTTGTCTGCGTCAAATATGGCAACCAAGGCCACCTCTGGAATATCCAAGCCTTCTCGCAATAAGTTAATACCCACTAACACATCAAACTCACCTAGGCGTAAATCTCGAATAATCTCAATACGCTCAACCGTGTCAATATCACTGTGTAAGTAACGAATACGCACACCATGTTCAGCTAAAAAGTCAGTTAAGTCTTCAGCCATGCGCTTGGTTAATACAGTGATTAAAATGCGTTCACCCAATGCGGTACGAGTGCGAATTTCACCCAATACATCATCCACTTGCGTCGTCGCTGGACGAATTTCAATAACAGGGTCAATCAAACCTGTTGGACGAACCAATTGCTCAATAACCGCATCTTGATGAGCGGCTTCATATTTACCCGGTGTGGCGGACACAAAAATGGTTTGCGGTGAAATCGCCTCCCACTCTTCAAACTTCATGGGGCGGTTATCTAACGCCGAAGGTAAGCGAAAACCGAATTCAACCAAGGTTTCTTTACGAGAGCGATCGCCTTTGTACATGGCACCAAATTGCGGAATAGTCACATGACTTTCGTCAATAAACATCAAGGCATCATCGGGCAAATAGTCAAACAAGGTTGGCGGCGGCAAGCCGGAATCACGGCCCGACAAATAACGGGAGTAGTTTTCAATGCCGTTGCAGTAACCTAACTGTTGGATCATCTCTAAGTCATACACCGTGCGCTGCTCAAGGCGCTGTGCTTCAACTAGCTTATTATTTTCACGCAGCTGCTCTAAGCGCGGCTTAAGCTCGGCTTTTACCTCATCGATCATATCCACCAAGGTTTCTTTTGGGGTGACGTAATGACTTTTAGGGAAAATAGTAATGCGCGGCACCTTGCGCAGCACTTCACCGGTCAGAGGGTCAAACACGCTGAGCTGTTCTATCTCGTCATCGAATAATTCAACACGCACCGCTTCTTTTTCAGACTCAGCCGGAAAAATATCTATCACATCTCCGCGGACTCGATAAGTTGCTCGATAAAAATCCACATCGTTACGCTTGTATTGCAACTCTGCCAGACGGCGCAGCAAACCACGCTGATCAATCACTTCACCCTTATCAAGATGAAGCACCATTTTCAAATAAGACTCTGGGTCGCCCAAACCATAAATAGCAGACACGGTGGCCACAATAATGGTATCGCGACGCTCTAATAAGGATTTAGTTGCAGACAAACGCATTTGCTCAATATGTTCGTTTACGGATGCATCTTTTTCGATAAAAGTATCACTAGAGGGAACGTAGGCTTCTGGCTGGTAATAGTCATAATAAGATACAAAATACTCAACCGAATTATTGGGAAAGAATTCTTTAAATTCGCCATATAACTGTGCCGCTAGGGTTTTATTATGGGCAAGTACGATGGCTGGGCGCTGAGACTGGGCAATCACATTAGCCATAGTAAACGTCTTACCTGACCCTGTTACCCCTAATAATGTTTGACGGGCAAGGCCTGCATTCAATCCATCCATTAACTGCTCAATGGCCTTAGGCTGATCGCCTGCTGGGGCGTATTTACTCTTTAATTCAAAGGCTTTTGACATAAATCTGCGCGAGCAAGCTCGCTCCTACCAAACCACAAGCCCACCAGTTTACGAGCGCACCGAGACAAATACAATTTTCTATCTTGTTTTACTCATACAGTCCCCCTACAAATGCATTTCATCGGCCACTTAGCTAGGAGAGCGCTAGCGCACGACATATTCAAGCCGCCTACATACCCGAGACACATAGCAAGCTACTACCAAGACAGCACTCAACATATTCTCGCAATGCAAACTAAGTTCCGGTAGAATATGGCCGCTTAAACCCACAGGGTAAGCACTACTTTAAACCCTCTTTTGTTAAGGATGTGGCCTTGAACCTGCAACTATCTGATCGTGTTCAAAGCATTAAACCCTCACCTACCCTAGCCGTAACCAATCGTGCTGCGGAATTGCGTGCTGCTGGCCAAGATATAATTGGCCTAGGCGCCGGCGAGCCGGATTTCGATACGCCAGAGCACATTAAAACGGCGGCGATTAATGCTATTAATTCAGGCTTTACAAAATACACCGCCGTTGACGGCACGCCTGATCTTAAAAAAGCCATTATTAACAAATTTAAACGCGATAACGGCTTAAACTATGAAGCCAACCAAATTCTGGTCTCTTGCGGTGGTAAGCAAAGCTTTTTTAACCTAAGCCTTGCACTATTAAACGCGGGTGACGAAGTCGTGATTCCAGCCCCTTACTGGGTGAGCTACCCAGATATGGTACTGATCGCCGAAGGCGTACCGGTAGTGGTTGAAACCACATCTGAAGCTCGCTTCAAAATGACAGCTGAGCAATTAGATGCTGCAATCACTCCTAAAACCAAATTAGTAGTATTAAACAGCCCCTCTAACCCTTCAGGCATGGCTTACACCAAAGCCGAACTAGAAGCCCTAGGCGCTGTTTTACGTCAGTACCCAGACGTACTTATCGCTACCGATGACATGTACGAACCAATTTTATGGACAGACGAGCCATTCAACAACATCGTCACAGCCAACCCTGACTTATATAAGCGCACCATCGTGTTAAACGGTGTATCAAAAGCGTATAGCATGACAGGCTGGCGTATTGGCTACGCAGCAGGGCCACAACCCCTTATTGCATCAATGAAGAAAATTCAAAGCCAAAGTACCTCTAACCCAACATCTATTGCACAAGTAGCCGCACAAGCCGCGCTTGATGGTGACCAGCAATGCGTTAAAGATATGGTCAAGGTATTTAAAACTCGCCATGACTACATGGTCGAAGCATTAAACGCCATTGAAGGCATTGAATGCTTAAAAGGTGATGGAACCTTCTATTTGTTCCCAGATTTTTCTGGCGCACAAAAGAAACTTGGTTGCGAAACCGATACAGACTTAGCTGAAAAATTACTAGAAGCAGGCGTAGCCTTAGTACCAGGCAGTGCGTTTGGCACACCTGGCCACATGCGTATCAGCTTTGCCACAAGTGATAGTAATTTACAGAAGGCGGTTGAGCGCTTGAAGACAGCATTAGCTTAATCAATACAAGTAAGCTAACCACCAAAACCCAGCTTTAGCTGGGTTTTTTTATACCCAGTTTTCGGTGGAAGCTCAAAGCTCATACTATTACCGTTTCAATACTCCCCTGTTGCCTTGATTCAGTGCTAGAATTACAAAAATTTTACAAATAAGTCCACAATGAAACATAAGATATTCGTCATCAACCTAGATGAACGCGCAGATAAATTTAAAAATGCTGAAGATCAACTAATCGCACAAGGACTAACCTGCGAGCGGATCTCGGCGGTACGTGGCAGTAATTTAACTGAAGAACAAATCCAACAAGCCTACGATAAAGTCGCAAACAAGAAACATTACATGAAGACCATGTCAGTTGGTGAAATTGGCTGCTACATGAGCCATCGCGCAGCATGGCAAAAGATTGTTGATGAGAATTTAGACTACGGGATTATTCTTGAAGATGACTGCAAATTAGAAAATAACTTCTACAAACTGCCTGCATTGATAGAACAGCTCAAAAATTGGGACTACATAAAATTAACCGGCCCGCGCGGACGGAAAACAATACAAGATACCGCCGCACTGTCAGACGGTTTCTCAATTGCTCACTACAATAAAGTACCAATCTCCACCCCAGGGCAAGTGGTTTCACTTAAAGGCGCACAAACGCTTTTAACCAACAGTCAGCCATTTTTTAGACCTGTCGATGTAGACTTACAGCAATACTGGGAAAAGAAAATAGACATTATTGGTATTGAACCAAAACTTGTAGATACCGCAGGCTTTGATAGCGATATAACCGCTATGGATAAATCATCAGCGCGGACGGTGAAAACCAAGTTTTGGCCAAGGGTGAAATTTAGAGCCACATCTGCACTATTAAATAAAAAAGCCAATAATGAACGACCTGACCTTTCCAAATATACACAAGAACACTAGACATGATTCAGCAAATAAAAGAGAAAAAATGGGCCATCATTTTAGGTGTACTATGTATTACCTACTTTGCCATACAACCCTTTAGCCGACATATAGCCGATATATTCTGGATAACATTAAGCCTTACAAGTATCGCGTTTTTAATAATCACAAAAATAAAAGGGCAGCCACACAACACCCCAAAACCACTTAAGCACTTGTTATTGCTGTGCGCACTCATGCCTATTGTGTCAATAATTTCATATATCGCATCGCCACTCGATCTGCCTATTAATTTACTGGAGCCTGATTTAAGGTGGTGGTTAGTCATACCCATCATTTTGGCTATGCGAGCTAATCACATTGGACCGGTTTGGATTATCAGTTTTTTAGTAGCCTACTCTGCATCTACCTTTATATCCGCAGGATTGGAAACCAACTGGTATACCCACATGACTAATAGAGCAAATGGTGATGAAAACGCCGTGCCTTATGGCATGTTTAACAGCACCATTTCAGCACTATTATTAGTTGTCTTTGTTAGCTCTTATGTTAAGCAAATATCTACCTCTAACAAGATGAAATACACCTTAAGAGGTGTTATTTTAGCAATCGCTAGCCTTGCTTTACTTGCAGCAGTAGCAAGCGGTACCCGCGCCGCCTTAATACTCATCCCCATTACGATTATATTTATTTACTTAACTCACTACCCATTAAAAAAGTCCATTTCAATTTCAGCAATCATAGTTATTAGCCTTTCTGCAGGACTCTACTTTTCCCCTCCTAATGCAGTCAAACAAAAGCTAACGCATGCATACGACAATACCTATAATTTTTTCGCCATTGGTGATCGTAAAAGTAAACTCACTAGCATGGGGCAACGCTTAGAACAATGGAAAGAGAGTTGGTGTATTTTTAAAATCACCCCATTAACAGGATCGGGCCCTCGCTCATTTAGCGAGGCTCACCAAACTTATGGCGGCCCTAGCAATTGTGATGCTACCCAGTACAGAGCGCACGGAGATTATCAAGCCCATAGCCTCTATTTTAATCAACTGGGCACGCTTGGCATCCTAGGAATTCTGTCTATGGGTTATTGGTTTATATATGCCACTAAATTGAGTTGGGGGCAGCGCAATTCAAAAAACAACATAATAAAATTAGGTGCTAGTATGATGCTTATTGTCATTCTATGCTTTTTAGTAAATGGGATAACGTTAGATTTATGGTTTAAAAACCATGTAATGGATAAGCACTTACTAATTTGGGCACTTCCTTTATTGCTTATGTTTTACAGACCCGAGCCTACTATTCTAAACAAATAAAAATAAGGTATCTCATGCCGCCTTTGACTTTATAGTCTATTCTTGACAATAGTCTAAAAATCAATAACATACACACCTGTTGTTCCTCGATAGCTCAGTTGGTAGAGCAGTAGACTGTTAATCTATTGGTCACTGGTTCGAGTCCAGTTCGAGGAGCCACTTTTAAGCTATACTAAGTCTCAGGATCGAGACGAGGCCGCAACATGCTACAACTTCTGCTAGAAGCCCCACGCTCTACCAAGCGGCTAATTACCTTAATTTACGACGCATTAACCATACCTATTGCTATCTATGCTGCACTTGCATTACGCCATGGGCAATTCTTCATTGAAATAACGCACCCCCTACTAGTTGTCAGCGCATGCACTACCATCATCACTTTAGGTGTTTTTATAAAGCTAGGCCTATACCGAGCGGTTGTTCGCTTCATGGCCACAAAAGCCTTTAGCTCCCTCGCTTTGGGTATTACCATCTCTGCCCTCGTATTGGCCAGCTCTTCTTTCATAGGGCAAGCCAACTTACCAAGATCAAGCATTATTATTTACTGGTTTACCGCTTTTTCTATGCTTGGCTTACCTCGATTATTCATTCGGAATATTGTAAGCCAAATGAATAAGTCAGATAAAGAATCTGTACTTATTTATGGTGCAGGAAGCCAAGGTATTGACCTAGCAAATGCGTTGACTAACAGTCAATTATATAAACCCGTTGCGTATCTAGATGATGACCGAAAAAAGCAAAAATCTATTATTAGAGGATTAAAAATACACAGCCCTAATAATGTAAACCTATTAACGAAACAGTTTAATATTAAAAAAATTCTTTTGGCATTAGGTAACACAAGTGTATCAAAGCGCAAGCAACTGATAGAAAGCCTAGCTGAAACGAAATTAGAAATACTCACCACACCAGCTGTACAAGACATCATTAGCGGCAAAGCCAAAATAGAAGAAGTCAAAGAAGTCGATATAGAGGATCTTTTAGGTCGCGATTGCGTCAGCCCGAATAAAGACTTATTAAGCAAAAATATTAAAGATAAAGTGGTGTTAGTCACTGGTGCTGGAGGCAGCATTGGCTCTGAATTATGCCGTCAAATTATTACTCAGCAACCATCCAAACTTATACTACTTGAACTCAATGAATTTAGCCTTTACAGCATCGAGCAAGAGCTTAATCAATATTGCAGTAATCACAAAAAATGCCACACTGAAATTATTTCGATTTTAGGCTCAGTACAAAAGCAAAACCGCTTAGAAACTATATTCACTACTTTTCAAGTTCAAACCATATACCATGCGGCCGCTTATAAACACGTGCCCATGGTCGAGCACAATGTGGTTGAGGGTGTACGCAATAATGTATTTGGTACCTGGTATTGTGGTGAAGCCGCCATTAAAGCGGGTGTTGAACGCTTTGTATTAATAAGCACAGACAAAGCCGTACGGCCTACCAATGTAATGGGCGCAAGCAAGCGTGTGGCCGAACTAGTGCTACAAGCACTTGCTAAGCGCCAAAGTGATACCTTATTTAGTATGGTACGCTTTGGTAATGTATTAGGCAGCTCCGGCTCGGTCGTGCCACTATTTCGTAAGCAAATTAAAGATGGCGGGCCCATCACTGTTACCCATCCAGACATCATCCGTTATTTTATGACCATACCCGAAGCTAGCCAGCTTGTAATACAAGCTGGCGCTATGGGTAAAGGTGGCGATGTGTTTGTGCTGGATATGGGCGAACCTGTAAAAATAGTCAATCTTGCACAAAAAATGATTCGTTTATCAGGCCTAACCGAAAAAACAGACACCTATACAGGTGGTGATATTACTATTGAATTTACGGGTTTACGACCAGGTGAAAAACTTTATGAAGAACTATTGGTTGGCGACAATGTAGAAGGTAGTGATCACCCTAGAATCATGACAGCCAATGAGATACACCTTACTTGGCCAGAAACACATAACTTACTTAACCGACTTGATAAAGCCTGCCACGATTTTAAAGTAGAAGACGTAATTACTTTATTACTAGAAGCACCCGCTGCATTTAACAAGCAAGGTGATATACCGGACTGGGTTTTAAATCAAACCATAAAAAATGGCGCTTAAAGCGCCATTTACCTACCATCTGATTTGTCACACCCGTGTAATCAAAAATCAACCTTTAGCAATACACTCTGCGCCTGCCCACAATACCGCTTGAAAAATAAACTTTAAATAATGAAAATTGTATAGGAGGTCACAAGTACACATTATTCACCTTAAATCATTTCTGCGCCAATGTTAAAACTTCTTTTAACACATCACATGTTTTTATAATCTCAACATCAGTTAAGGTTGGATGCACCAAAAACATCAAACTAGTCTCTCCTAGCTCCACTGCATTTTTTAAACGTTTTTTGGGACGCCAGCCAGTATCATCAAAAGCTTTTTCTAAATAAACCTCAGAACAACTTCCCTGAAAACACGGCACACCTCTGGAAAAAATTTCATTCACTATACGATCACGAGACCAGCCGTCACATAACCTTTCAGGTCTTACAAATAAATAATGCTTATATTCGGCATGCTCAATGTAGCTTGGCACATCTACCTTACGCACAACAGAAAATTGACTAGCAACTTGGTCAATAGCTCTACCATTTGCTTGTCGCTTCTGAGCCCACATCGGCATAAATTTAAGCTGTATGCGTCCTATAGCTGCCTGCATTTCTGTCATGCGCCAGTTAGTACCAAAGCTTTCGTGTAGCCACCTAAAACCAGGTGGATGCTCCCGTTCATATACAGCTTCATAGCTTTTACCATGATCTTTATAGGACCACATCTTAGACCAAAACTGCCCATCATTAGTAGTAACCATACCGCCCTCACCACCCGTGGTCATGATTTTATCTTGGCAGAATGACCAAGCACCAATATGACCAATAGATCCAACTGAACGGCCCTTATATTTTGCTCCATGGGCTTGTGCACAATCCTCTATCACAAAAAAACCGTGTTCTTTAGAGAGCGCCATTATGCTATCCATATCTGCTGGCATACCGGCCAAATGAACTACAATCACCGCTTTTGTTTTATTTGTTATTACTTTTTCAATAAATTCCGCTTCAATATTTTGAGAGTTTAGATCTACATCCGCGAACACTGGAACTGCGCCAGCTGTCACAATTGATGAAACAGATGCTAAGAAAGTGCGTGGTGTAACGATTACTTCATCATCAATACCAATTTCCATAGCCTTTAAAGCAAGATCCAAAGCAAGTGTACCATTAGCAACAGCCACTGCATGTTTACAATCACTAAACAATGCAAACTCTTCTTCGAACTCACGACATTCCTGACCTGTCCAATAATTAACTTTATTTGAAAGTACAACATCACGAACAGCATTGGCTTCTTCTTCTGTGAAGGAAGGCCAAGGAGAAAAAGGAGTATTTAACATGATTATTTACGCTCTAAAATTCTTGCAGGATTTCCAATAACAACTACACCAGGCGGTACACTTTTAGTTACTACAGCCCCCATTCCAACAATAGCCCCACGCCCTATAACTAAAGGTCTTTCAGGAGTACCTTGCTTTAAGATCGCTCCGGTACCGATATAAGCATGGTCTTCAATATGAACATTACCATTGCAGTGCACTCTTGGTGCAAAAGTAACATAATTACCGATCACACAATCATGAGCAACGTAACTATATATGTTCGCATGAAAGTGCTTTCCAATTTTAATATTGGAAGTCAAGTGAGTGAAATGGCACAAAATTGAACTCTTACCCAAGTCAACATTATCCAAGCTAATCGAGGTCGGTGCTTTAACAGATAGAACGTTAATATTGTCCTGCTCAAGCTTATTCGATAGGGATTCACGAATTGAACCACTTGCAATGGCGATTACTACAAATTTACTTTTGTAAGGAAGACTTAGAAACCCTTGGTAAGAATGAACCATATAACCAAGATAATCACGGGATGTTATTCCGTCATCAATAAAGCAAAGATCCGCGCTAGGGTGCTCTTTTCTGACTAAAGGAATGATTTCACTACCAAAGCCGCTAGCACCGTAAATACCAATTATCATATAAGCCCTAAGTTTTTATGTAAGGTTAATTACAAAAATAATGGTTAGTCATTACTTCCAGTAAACTTAGTCATAGTCGCTTCACCCTCAGCATTAATACCATCACGTACTACCACTTTTTTAAGCGTTAAGAATATAATTTTTAAATCTAGCCAAAAAGACTGATTATCGACATACCATACGTCTAACTTAAATTTATCTTCCCAGCTAATAGCATTACGGCCATTAACCTGCGCCCAACCAGATAACCCTGGGCGGACATCATGGCGACGGGCTTGCTCAATTGAATACAACGGTAAGTATTCAACCAGTAAAGGCCTGGGCCCAACTAAACTCATGTCGCCTTTCAACACATTCCATAATCCTGGTAACTCATCTAAGCTGGTAGAACGTAAAAAACGGCCTAGCGGGGTTAGCCGTTCTGAATCGGGTAACATGTTACCATCTGCATCCAATGCATCACGCATTGTACGGAATTTTACCATTTTAAATGGTTTACCATTTTTACCTGGTCGTAGTTGTTTGAAGAGCACGGGTGAACCCAGATGCTTATTGACCCTCCATCCGACAATAGCAATAACAGGAGATAGAACTAGCAGACCGGAAAAGGAAGCTACAATGTCAAAAAAACGTTTTATCATCTATCACTTACCTAAAAGTATAAATCAGTACTTAATCTAATGCTCATTACGCTGATACTCAGGTAAAGAAATATCACATAGCTTTCGAGCAAAATAGGCTAACTGTAAGCGCTGCTGTGCATCACAATTCAATGAAAACTGCTTAAGTTCACTCTTCTCAAGTAGAAAAAAAGACTCAATTAATGAATCATGGTTTGGAGCGCACACAATACCAATTTGATTCGACGTAATCCATCTAGCCACACTGGTTTGCTCACCACACACAGCCAACACACAGGCACCAGACAGTGCATAACCAGATGACTTGCTGGGGAAAGCATACTTGGTAACCTCATCATCTATTGGGAGCAATGCCCAACGATGCTCATTCACCAGCTCAGCCGCTTCGGCAGCAGGTAAAACACCGAGATAATCTACCTGTTCGAAAGAACAGGCTAATGTCTTTATATCAGAAGCGAAAATACCACCACCCGCAAAAGTAAACTGCAATGTACCACCTAATTGCAAATACCCACGAATGGCTGACAATAACAGAGGCATACGCTGCATCCTGCCAGCATTTCCACAATACACAATATCCTTAGTACGCTCAGCTACAGGTACGGACACTACAGAAAATGATGGATTATCCAGCAAGCAGAATGTGCTTTCGGTACCGCTACGTTGCTGGGCATATAATTTCATATCTTCAGACAACGTAACAATAGCAGTGGCATGGCGAAGTGTATAATTATCTACCGTCTTCAGAGCCAGCAATAATAGTCTATTAAGTGGAATAACAATATTTGCTGCTTCAGGGTGTATATCCTGTAGATGGTAGGCATACCGTGCTCCAAATAAACGGCAGTAAAGCGCCACGATAAAAGGTACTACAACAGGTGGATTAGTAGACACATATACATTAGATGGATTAGCCCGGACCAAGCTAACAAACGTCCAAGCCATAAAGAATAGAGCTTCTGCGGTGCGCTTAAATATACCACTGGATGAATTAGTGTAAGTTTTACAGACTCGGAGTTTTAATCCAACTCCACGCCTTGCCTTTGCCAGCAATGCAGAAAGATCACCATCCGCCTGTGTAATCACACAAACACTATGTGTTTCCGCCGCTTTTTCAGCAAACTGAAGTAAACCTTCACCAATCACTTGTCCTTGCGGCCAAAAACTTCGATTAACGATGGCAAGGTCCGTTTTCTTTTCTTTGCGCTTGAATCCAAACACTTAATACTGTTTCCAAACTGTACGCATTACATAATCACGATAACTATGCACAATCCGTACAACCTTATCAGAAACATTTGGCATGCTGTAGTCAGCAACCAACCTTAAATTACGCTCTTCTCCACTCAATTGATTCTCAAGTACTTGAAGTGCCTGGATAACGCGATCAGTTTCTAAACCAACCATCATAACAGAAGCTTCTTCCATACCTTCTGGGCGCTCATGTGCTTCTCGAAGGTTAAGTGCAGGGAAGTTCAGAATAGACGATTCCTCGTTAATAGTACCGCTATCAGATAAAGCGGCCTTAGAAGAAAGCTGTAGCTTATTATAATCTTTAAACCCTAATGGCTTTAATAAACGTACATTCTCATGAAACTCAATACCAAGTACATCGACTCTCTTTTGAGTTCTTGGGTGCGTAGATACAATGACAGGGTAACCATAATGTTCAGCTACCTTATTCAGTACATCAACTAACTTATAAAAGTTTTTATCTGAATCAATGTTTTCTTCGCGATGGGCGCTTACGATAAAGAATTTACCTGCCTCTAAACCTAACTGATCAAGAACGTCTGAATTATCGATACCTTCACGATAATAATTCAAAACCTCAAACATTGGGCTACCAGTTTTTATCACCATATCGGGCGATAAACCTTCACGTAATAAATAATCACGGGCAATCGTGCTATAGGTTAAATTAATATCAGCCGTATGGTCGACAATTCTGCGGTTAATCTCTTCTGGTACGCGCATATCAAAACAGCGATTACCCGCCTCCATGTGGAAGGTTGGTATTTTACGACGCTTAGCAGGAATAACAGCCATACAACTGTTCGTATCACCCAAAACTAACAAAGCATCTGGCTTAACCTCTGCTAATACTTTATCGACAGCAATAATTACATTACCGATCGTTTCAGCGCCACTAGCGCCTGCAGCATTTAGAAAATGATCAGGCTTACGAATGCCTAAATCTTGGAAAAATATTTCGTTTAACTCAAAATCGTAGTTTTGACCGGTATGAATCAATATATGTTCACAGTGCTCATCTAGCTTTGCCATAACACGTGATAAGCGAATAATCTCAGGGCGTGTTCCTACAACCGTAGCAACCTTCATTTTCTTAATAGACATAAAACTGTATCCGTAAATAGTATTCTTAAGCTTCTGTGCCAACAGGTTTAGCATAGGTGTCTGGATTTTCGCGATCAAAAATCTCGTTTGCCCACAACATAACAACCATTTCATCATCGCCAGCGTTGGTAATATCGTGCGTCCAGCCTGTTACCGTTTCAACAATCTCTGGCTGCTCGCCGTCGGTATGCAATTCATAAAACTCACCGGTAAACATGTGGCGAAAACGGAAACAAGCCTTGCCTTTAATGACCAAAAACTTTTCTGTTTTTGAATGATGGTAATGCCCACCACGGGTAATGCCAGGGTGCGCAGTAAAGAAAGAAAATTGCCCAGCATCTTTGGTCTTAAGCATTTCAACAAACACACCGCGTTCGTCACCGTACCTAGGCACCTGGTAACTAAACTGCTTAGGTTCTAGATAACTAACATAAGTAGAATACAACGCACGAACCAAACCAGAACCAACATTTTCAGTAATTAATGAATCACGACTGTCTTTAAATACTTGTATTTGAGCGGCAAGTTCACCGACTGTAATCTGATATTGTTGCTCTATTTCAACAAAACCGCCCTTTACAAGATCAGAGCCGAATAACTTCCCATTAGTCTTGTCATCCATGACTTGTAAAAATGAAGCAATAACATCATCAATATAAACAAGATTAATTTTGGCAGCAGGGTCATTTACCTGAATCGGCAAACCCTGTGAAATATTATGGCAGAAAGTAGCAACTGCAGAGTTGTAATTTGGACGAGCCCACTTACCAAACACATTAGCCAGACGATAAATATATAAAGGTGAACCATTCTTATCTGCATAATCTAACAATACGTTTTCAGCACCACGCTTACTATCACCATAAGGGTTTTCAGCAGCAGCTTGAATGGAAGAGCTATAAACAACGGGTATCTTCTTACCAGCTTTTTTCAACGCTAAACATAAAGCTTCTGTTAAATCAGTGTTACCCTGTTTAAACTCAGCAGGGTCTTCTGGGCGATTAACACCCGCAAGATGAAAAATAATATCGGCATCAGCTGCCAACGATTGAAGGTCTAACTCATCATGCTCGCGAGTGAAACAACTTACTTCAACATCAGAACGCTCTGATAAGTGTAACTGTAGATTTTTACCTACAAAACCATTGGCTCCGGTAATTAGTACTTTCAAAATTATTCCTCTGCTGCGATATTTTCGCCACGTGCAATAGCAGGCATAAAAGTAAGCTTCATAAGTAACTCTTTCATACCTTCTACATCTAAACGCTGAGTATTATGCGAGTTATAATCTTCGGTAACAGATAGCTCTTCTTTACCTTGTTCAACATATTTACCATAGTTAAGGTCGCGTAAATCAGGTGGTACGCGGTAGTAATCACCCAAATCTTCAGCACATACCATTTCTTCACGGCTCAACAGCGCTTCATATAGCTTTTCTCCATGGCGAGTACCAATAATATTTATCTCGTGCTCTGGTTTACCTACAATTTGAGTTAATGCTTTAGCTAATACTTCAACAGTGGCGCCGGGTGCTTTCTGAACAAACAAATCGCCGTTGTTACCATGTTCAAATGCGTATAAAACAAGATCAACCGCATCGGCCAACGTCATCATGAAACGTGTCATGTTCGGATCAGTAATGGTTAACGGCTTATCCGCACGAATCTGCTCTACAAACAAAGGAATAACAGAGCCACGCGATGCCATCACGTTTCCGTAGCGAGTGCCGCAGATAACTGTTTTTGTTTCATCTACATTACGCGATTTTGCAACCATGACTTTTTCCATCATGGCCTTAGAAATACCCATTGCATTTATTGGGTAAACCGCTTTATCGGTACTTAAACAAACAATACGCTTAACTTCGTTCTGTATCGCGGCTTCAAGCACATTTTCCGTACCTAATACATTCGTCTTAACTGCTTCCATTGGATGAAATTCACACGAAGGCACCTGCTTCAAAGCGGCAGCATGAAAAATATAATCAACACCACGGGTAGCATTCAAAATACTTTGGTAATCACGAACATCGCCGATATAAAACTTCAATTTTGGGTTAGAGAAACGTTTACGCATATCATCTTGTTTTTTCTCATCACGAGAGAAAATACGGATTTCAGCGATATCTGAATCTAAGAAACCTTTAAGAACAGCATTACCGAAGGAGCCAGTGCCGCCAGTAATGAGGAGTGTCTTCTCTCTAAACATAAATACACCTAAATACTATTAAAAAACTGATTAATTTTTAAACCCTGAGCTGTACAAGACCTTGTTTCAAAAACAAATGCCTGACCTTTTTTAGATAGGGAATTCAACTCTAATTTACTCATACTCGAAATATCACGTAATGAGTTAACAATACCTGACACAGTTTCATCATTGATAACTAATACATGTGATAAGTAATCATCCGACATTGACGGCAAATGAGTTGTAAGTAAAGGCACCCCAAGTGCCAGATATTCAATAACCTTAGAAGGGAAGGAGTAACGAACAAAACTATCAGAAGACGGCCTAGGATTCACCAAACAATCAGCTTTCAAAAGAGTACAAGCAATTTTTTCTGGTGGAGTAAAACCCATATAATTAATATTAGAAAATGAGGAGGACATTTCCGTTAAATACTCGCTCAAAGGACCCTTTCCATATAAAAACAATTCAATATTGTCCAATTGAACTGCTGCTTGAACCAATCTTTTCACACCATATTCTTCACTTAAACCACCGGCATATGCAAAAGTAAACTTATCACTACCTGAAGAATCAACATTATCACTCTGAAACTTTTCATTATCACAAAAACCATCAAGTACAATATAAGGCAGAGATAAATTATTATCTTTTATAAACAATTCACTTAAAACTATAAGACCATCAAATTTTTTTAAAAAATAAAAAATAATGAGACGATCAAACTTTCTTGCTTGAACCTCAACACAACCCGAAGATTTAGGAGTGACAGGAGGATCAGTCACAATACAAATTATTTTTATTTTAAAAAAAATTTTCATTAAACAAGCAATAACGAGAAAAGGACTATGGATACCATGAACGATAACGGCATCAAACTTAGATTTTTTAAGTATGTTACTAAGCAAAGCCAAACCAGATAAAAAACGAGTTAAATGTTTCAGAATAAATAGGTTAATATAAGGCAATACAATCCCTTTTACACCAGATGAATCTATAAATCGTTTAAACTTAAAAAATGCATTCGAATTAGCAGGGTAATTCATAACAGGCTCAGTAGAAACTAGAAAAACCTCAGAGTGATTTTGAATTAATGATTCCTTTAAGTTATCAGCAAACTTAAAGGTTTGCGTTGGCATCCCGGGATCACCTAAAAAAACTTCATCTTTTAATTCATCAGGCAGACCAAAACCGAGAATTACAAACCTAGTGTTCATTTAGGGAATCCTTAATTGCTTCAAGTAATTGCACACCAGAATTGGCACTATAAACAAAATCACGAGCTAAAACATAGTTATTAGAACCTAGTTTATTAAGATATTCCGAATCATCAAGAATCTTTAATGCACTCGTGATCATTTCATTCATTGAACCATACATACTACAATTAAATTTATCTTTCGCGAAATCGGAAATCCCAGGATAATTAGGAATTAAAAAAGGGATCCGAAAAAAACCAGCCTCAATTGCAGGCCTACAAAAATGCGGAGCAGTTATAGGTAATAGTAGTATTTTTGATACTTTCAACACGTGGGAAACGTCACCTAAAAATCCAAAAAAGACAACTTCCGAGCCATTATGACTATTAACCGAACTCTTCAATTTATTTATTGCGTCTTTACTCAATTCCCCCAAAATACCTACCCTAATTGATCTTAACCTTGACAGTCGATAACAAAACTCAACAAGCTGCTCAAAGCCTTTTATTTTTTGATCACCACCAAAGTAAACAAAATCAAAACTTTTTTCATTAAAGCTATCATCACCTACATTTTCTGGCATCGCATACATATTTCTATATACATATGATTCAATACCAGCTTTTGCTGCCTTATCAGACCAAGATTTAGTTATACTTACAACCAAGTCTGACCTAGAGCATAAATACCTTGAAATAGAACCAAATATTCTCCCGTCAAGCATCCAATTTTCTTGAATGAGTATTATAACTTTAGCCTGTTTAAAGACATAAGGAACTAAAAGTATCACCAACATCTGAATACCTGATGTAAGAAGTATCGCATCGTATCTCTTTACCGTTTTTTTTGATAAAAAAACCTTGATTAATTTATACATAGACAAGAAAAAATAATATACGGTAGCTTTAGATGAAACCCCCTCATAATAAGGAAAGATAATATCTGCAATTTGATTATCAACACTGTCAGGTGAACTACTGTCATAATCACTTGCATATCTCCCCGTAAAACTAATATTAAATTCACCTTTTATTTCACTTAAAATTTGCTTTATGTACAGGCCTGCACCTCCAGAAACTCCAATATGAGGCACTACCAATATATTTTTCACTTAAATAACCTTAGAAACTTAAAATATTGATAAATAGTATGAAAAAAAGATCTTTTGTGATACCTATAGACACCTTCATTATAAATTTTATCGTTAACATAACTAAAGTTATATCCAATAGGATCCGTATAAATTTCTTGGTTTTGTAAAACTTCGTTTATACCACTATGCAAACCACTTCCATCTTGGCCTATATTACGCACAATGCTATTATTTGGAAAAATACAAAACATTGATTTTTTATATAGATAATAACAAATATAGTAATCCATCAACTTATAATCCATTTTTTCAGCGAATATAAGGCCTGACACAACATGGTACCCCATATTTAAAATCAATCTTCTAAAATTAAAAAAAGAACAACCTTCATCCTTGATCTTAAAATGACTTTCTTCCATTTTTTTGAACTTATCTTTCCAAATAGCGAACCCATTAGATGTAAAGCCTCGTCTATAAAAAGTCTTACCTTCTCCAAAAATCCCAATCGGCTCTAAATAGCCACAAATAGAAAATATATTTTCATTTTTCTCATACGTTTCTAAACCCTCATTCATAAAAGATATAAAATGTGAGGAAAACTCGTTATCATCTTCTGTTCTAATCAAACGATCGTGGTGGTTAAAAACTTCATCTCTAGCATATTTACCATTTTTTAATGCTCCCAGATTATTCTCTCTTTGTATGACATTGACAGATTTAAAACCTTTAATCTTTGATATATATGATTTTATTTTATCTTGTTTTAAAGATACATCTTTTGAAAGTGGGCCATCTATAGCTATATATAGATCAGTTAAATCAACTCCATTACAAAGCAAAAGACTCTCAATAGTTTTTTTAAAATGTATTTCTCTATCATAAACAGTAATAAGTATTGGAGCATTCATATAATTATCCTATTAAATCTAAAAATGATTTCATCCCACTAGGAATGACTTTTGGATTATTAGCATTACTGAAAATAAAATACATAAATAAAACACCTGATGAAACTATTAAAATAAACTTAAAAAAAGCTGACTGATTCACCGGAACAGAAGCTATCAACGGGAAGAAAACTAAGAAATATATTGACAGCCTATGAAAATAAAAAAAACTTGGAATCAGGTTATATATGATGACCAAAATCAAATACATAAACATGATAAATCGATCAGTATCTGTATTAATTGATTTATTATTTAGAATAACAATAAGAATTAATATCAAATTAAAGTATACAGTTAAGAGACCAAATCCTTCACCACTAGGATTTCCCTCTAAATAAACACCATATATATTAAAATATGAGAAAAATTCCTTAAACAGTGTAGCTAGCTCTCCTCCCCCAAATAAACCATAAAAATAGGTAAACAGCGCTAAAACCACCATCAATAAATTTGATACCTTTTTATTCCAGAGAAAATAAAAGACAAGACAAAATAAAGCACTTAAATGGAACAAAGTTGCAATTAAAACAATCAAACAATATCTTATTATGTTTCTATCCTGTATATACCTAAAACCATAAAGTATAATTGAAGCCGCGCAAAACTGACGAACAAGATTAAATGTATTAAAATACAACACAGAAAATGATAAATAAACTACCACCATTATTGCAAAATTTTTAAAACGCTTATATGTGAAAATTATGCAAAAATTAGTAATTAACGCATACACTAAGAAAAAAAGAACCTCTGTGGAATTAAAATAATAAATACTTTTTATCAATAAGGTATAAATCGGCTCAACTAAGCCGTATTCTCTTGTATTATCAAAAATCACTTTCTCATAATTTTCATAATCTTGTCCCAATTCCATTCGAAATGCAGAAAAATATGTAAAGATCGAAGCAATTAAGAACACTATGTTATTTTTGCTATCTTCTTTAAGATTAGGGTATCCATATAGCAATAAAGCAAAAAAAATGCCTATGCATAAAATAGTCCAATACGTCACACATTCACCCTAAAGAAATAAGTATTTTTAATATATTTAAAATTCATAAAAAACGATATTACCCATTACCCTTCATTAAATTTGTAATTAATAAATATTTTTTGATAAATAGATTTCTTACTATAGGAACACTTAGTGATGTGATCCCAATCAAAACAAGCCCAATAACTATCATTTTAAAGAGCAATACCAATCTATTTTCATCAAGTGAAAACTCAAAAAATGTAAACAATATATATGATGTTATTACATTCGTAATAATGATAGGAATGATATCTTTACATAACCATTTCAAATGAAAACCAGGTACAAACTGTCGGTGAACAATCGGTGTCCAAACAAAAAACCAAATACACCTAAAACCAAACCAAACCATACCAGCGCCTACTGCACCATGATTTGTTGCTGCATAATAAATTAAAGGTACTTGAATTATTGCAGATATTGTTGATCCGATGACATGGAGCTTTAATTGCCCAAATGCACTTTGCAAATAGTATTGAAACGCACCAATTGACAAAACACCGTTACCCAAAGCAAACCAGATAAGTATATCGCCTCCCCATTGCGCTGCCTTAATATCACCCGTCCAGGCATAAATAAGAGGCTCTGCATACAGACCGATTATCAAAGCGAGAGAAAAAACAAAAAGGACTGTTACCTGACTCGATAAGGTATAGACTTTTAACATTTCATCTTTTCTACCTTGAGCTAGTAACATGGTTAATCTAGGCATAATTGCCTGAGCAATCGGCCCTGCAAGCATGGTAACCCCTGAGGCTAATAACGCAATTAGACTAAAAAAACCAAACTCAGATAATGTAAGAACAGTTGACAATATCAGCTTATCTGTCTGAGTAATTAATATCCAAATACCTGCAGTATATGCAACCCCTAGGGCAAACGGCGCAACACTTCTAACAACATTAAAGTCAAATGAAAAAATAGGTATTCTTGATTTAGTTAAGGGTAATTTTTTATAAAAATAAAAAAAGAATATAAATAACTCTATCAAACCTATACACAATTGGTATTCAAAAAAGTGTCTAATATCTTGGCTAATAAATGTAAGCAAAAAAAGAGCACCAAGAAACTTTAAGGTTGTTAATGTAATATTGGCTGCATTCAACCAAACTTGATATTCTAGCCCGTTAATTCCACTACGATACAGCCCTGCAAACCAGCGGAAACCAATCATTACACCCATCAGCACAACACAATAAACTATTGTATCAATTTTGAGGATCTCAGACTTTATCCAGCTAATTGCAATCCAGTCACTAAGAAAATATATAGCGCATACTATAATAAGTGCCAAAACCAAGAAAATTACTTCAAAACTTTTTACTAAGCGCTTAAAATTCTCAAAGCCATTTACTTGACCTCTTGCATAAGCCGCTTGTCGTCCTAGTGTTGGGCTCAATCCCATATCCAGTAGATTCATCCAAGCTTGCATTAATGCAAAGAAACCAACTAAGCCATAGGCTTCTGCACCTAAGTGCTGTAAATATAATGGTGTTACTACGATGCCTATCAACATCATATATATTTGACCAATATAATTGGCAATTGTGTTTTTTCTTAACGACATACTATTGATCTAGCACAGTCTTTAAAATCTCAAAGTTTTGTCGTGCTAGTTTTTGTACGATAGGTATGCGCTTATTTAAATGCTCTTCATACTGTTCTTTTTTAGAGTAACATTGATAAATTTTATCTTTTAGGTCAGTTAAAGAACAAGGGTCAGCCACATACTCTTCTACTTGTGCAACCTTGGCAAATCCAATTAACTTATGAGCTTTAGGTTCATGGCCATAATCAATTATCACTGTAGGTACTGACTGTGATAAACCAGATACTGCTGCATGTACTCGCCCACTAACAAGCATATCAAACTCATTAATAATCGCTTTAGTTATCCATGTATCGTATATATTATTTAAAGTAAAGAAATCCTTAGAGATAGCACGTTCATGTAGTATTCTTTCTAATTGCTTAGTAATTGTGTAATCTCGACCATGCTTTAATTTAAAGGAAGCGGGCGGTATGTCAAAGCCGTTAGAATGAGACATTAAGCAAACCCTTACATTAAGTTCCTCTGTAAGATATTCAACAGCCTCAGCAAACTTGATAAAGTCTTCGTCATTTCTGTTTTCTTTGTCGAATGGGCCTACTTCAAAATTCCAACCACAGAGAATAAAACCAACAATCGGCTTGTCTTTACTACGTAGACCTTCTTCAAAAAGTAATTTTTCAACATCAGCACCCTTTGCACGTTCAAATAGAAATGCGGGGCAGGCTAAACTTTGAGTTTTAGAAGTGTCAAAACCATCTTCTTTAAGCAAATCTATACTTATAGGTTCTCGGTTTGTTACTAAGTCAAAGCACTCAAAAACTTCCTGAGCAAACGGGAGCGTCTTTTCATTTGAAAATGGCCCTGGTGAGCCCGCCAACATAACAACTTTTTTTCCTAGTAATTGAGCTACTCGATCTTTTAATAGCCCTACCAAAAAGCGGTCATCACCAAGGAAATTAGCATTATCACCCCAAATATCACCACTAAAGTCAATCACCAGATCTGCTTGCATAACCTCTTTAATATAAGGCGTTTCTGCTTCTAATACACCAGATTCAGCATAGGACTTGGCAAGCTTAAGTTCTTTCTGGGCAATCTTTAGATCATTCCCTGACCAATCATAATATAGGTCCATTGGCACCAAGGTAATTTTTTCATCCTCACAAAATCTTTCAGACATCTGCATTGTTGTTTTGATAGAGGCATTAGGAAATACCTTATACAGCTCTCTCATAAATGGCTCGATGATGTAATAGTTACCAATATTACCGAATTCCATTCGTCCCCAGTGTAAGGAGCATTGGCCAATAATTAAAATATTCATAAGTGTAATCCCAAATAGTTGTATTCGATGTTTAATATTAGTGTGTTTTTAGAGGGTAACCGACATTAATAGCTTTGTATTAGAGTCTTTTTTAATTTCAAACCCGTGTTTCTCATAAAGTTTGATTGCTGAAAAATTATCCTTTCTTACTTCCAAACTGCATTTTTTAAATTTATTTTTTTTGCAGTATTCAATCACATAATTAATTAAGCTACTTGCTATCCCTTTACCTCTATACTCAGGTGCCAGAAGGACGAGGGTAATGAAGGCCAGTTTTTTAGATGGTTCGTTACAGTAAAAGGCGATGAAACCTGCACATTGTCCTGATGTGTAATGAGCAATAAACTCAGCATTATTTTTAATCTTTGATATAAATTTATTTATATCATCTGTTTCAATAAAGCTTTTATCCTGCCGTATTTGTTCAGCTTTAATTAAAGCTTCTATTTCTAAAAAACTCATGATTTTTCCGTTAAAACTAAAATATCATTATCCATATTTTCGGTCATTTCTAACATTACCTTCATAGATGGATATTCTAGAATCATCATTCCTAAAGTATCATGTGAACCGCTAAATTTTCTTACTTCATCACCTGACTTGACATGGATGTTCTGCTCCACAATATATGGCTTGACTCTTTCTGATAGGTAAAGCTCTTTAAATATACCGTCCTCGCGAGCATGTACAATATAACTTGACCAATATCCACTTAGTTTTCTATTGACGACTTTATCAAATGATTTACCGATTGATTCATCAACGGTTGCAGCAATCAAATCTACGCCTGAAATATGCTTTATTACCTGAGGTATAAGATTACCACCGTTTCTAGGTCCAATTTCAATAACCCATACCTCCCCTTTATCATCAACGACAAACTCAACATTGAAAGCACCAGTTTTAAAGCCAAGTTTCTTTAGAATTGCTTCAATTTCATTCTTTGCCTTCATTTGTATTTCTGCTGCTAAAACGGTAGGAAAGCTGATAGCAACAGGAGCATATGGATGACATAAAGTATCCTGATGCTGATCACCCCAGATCCAAAATGCAATTTCGCCTTGGCTCATAAAAATATCACTATCTACTTGATAACCACTCCGATTTATCATTTCTTCCACGACTACTTTTTTTTCACGAGAGAAAGAAAGTGCGGAGTTAAATGCTTTTTCTAGGTATTTATGATGCTTAATACTTGTCACACCTTTACTACCTGAAGAGTCAATTGGCTTAATGAAAGCGGGAGTGCCTATGGTATCCAACCATTTTCCTGCTTCATCAAATTCGTAAAAAGACTCTGAGCGTGGTGTGTTGAAACCATGCTTTTTGAGAAACTTTCTGAAGTAATCTTTTCTTGCCAATATCTCTACCGATTCATACGGATTACCCGCCAACCCCATTTCTTCCGCGACGTAAGCTTGTGTTGGTGCTGCTGGATCAGATGCATAGGCAACAATACCATCAATTTTTAGATCTTTTGATAGCGAAAGTACTGCTTCTTTATCTGTAGTAGAAACATTATGCCATTCGTGTGCAAGTTGATGCCCTGGATTTTCAGGTAAGTAATCGCAGGTAATAACATAATGCCCCTGCTCTAATGCGTATTTAATTGGTGGAATCTGTTGCGCTGTAGCACCCAAAAATAAGATACGTTTTTGGTTCATTTCATTAATGCCTTTATAATTTTACTACACTCTTCATTTGCCATTTTCGGAAATATTGGCAAGCAAAGTATACGGCTGGCAATATTGCGGGAGTTGGCACAAATATGGTCTGATTTAAAATGCTCAAGCGTATCTAAACTTGGATAAAAATAACGTCTTGCAAGTATATTTTTTTCTTTTAATTTAACTTCTATTTCTAACAACTCTTTTTCAGATTTAAATAAAACCGGTGCATAAGCATAATTATTTTCACCACATTTATTCCATTTTTGAAAACCAACCCTGTCTTTTAATTCTTTTTGATAAGTTTGCCAAATATATTTTCGATTGCTTGCAATCGTTTCAATTTCATCTAAAACACACAGTCCCATTGCTGCTTCAAACTCATTCATTTTTGCATTAGTGCCAACCCTTTCGACTGATGTTGGCCCAGTGATACCAAAGTTAATCATCTGGCGGATTTTTTGTGCGAGTTCGTCATTGCTAGTGATAACCGCCCCACCTTCAATGGTATGAAATAGCTTGGTTGCATGAAAACTTAAGGTGCTTACATCACCATAATTAAGAACACTCTGCCCTTTAAATTCAGAGCCAAACGCGTGGGCAGCATCATAAATAACTTTTAGTTTATACTTATCTGCAATTGCTTGGATCGCTTCAACATCACACGGATTGCCAAACACATGAACTGGAACAATAGCACTAGTTTTAGTGGTTATTAGCGGCTCGATATTTTCTGGGGCCAAGTTAAAAGTATCTGAGTTAATATCTGCAAAGACAGGTTTTAACCCTTCCCAAGCCAGTGTGTTAGCTGTAGCAACAAAACTAAATGGGGTAGTAATCACTTCGTCGGTTAAATTCAGTGCTTTATAGGCCAATTGTAGAGCTAGCGATCCATTAGCAACCAAGATTATATGCTTAACACCCAAGTATTCAGCCAAGCGTTTTTCTAATGTCTGTAATAAATTTCCATTATTGGTAAGCCACTCGCTTTCATAAATCTTATCGACATAAGCTTTGTATTTTTCTTTATTGGGCAAATAAGGCTTAGTTACAGGTATCATCAGCTTTACTCTTCAAATAGTGCTAATAAATATTGACCATACGAGTTTTTACTCATCACTTCGCCTGCTGCTTTAACTTGCTCTTTACCTAGCCAGCCATTGTTGTATGCAATTTCTTCTAAACATGCGACTTTATAACCTTGGCGTTTTTCGATGGTTTCTACAAACTGTGCGGCTTCTAATAAGCTTTCATGTGTACCAGTGTCTAACCATGCAAAGCCACGGCCTAACACCTCTACGTTAAGTTCGTTTTTGTCTAAATAGGCGTTATTTACGCAGGTGATTTCTAGCTCACCACGGTCTGATGGTTTTACCTTTTTGGCGATTTCTACTATTTGGTTGTCGTAAAAATATAAGCCTGTTACTGCGTAATGAGATTTTGGCTTTAGTGGTTTTTCTTCTATTGAAAGTGCTTTGTTGTTCTCGTCGAAATCAACCACGCCAAAGCGTTCTGGGTCTTTTACTTGGTAACCAAATACCGTTGCGCCTTTACCGTCTTTTGCTTTATTAACCGCTTCGCGCAGTTTTGGGGTAAAGCCTTGGCCGTAAAAGATATTGTCGCCCAATACTAAGCATACGTCGTCTTTGCCAATAAACTCTTCACCGATTATAAAGGCTTGGGCTAGACCGTCAGGTGATGGTTGCTCTGCATAGGTAATGTTTATGCCAAATTGGCTACCGTCTTTTAGTAAACGTTTGTAGCCTGCAATATCATCTGGGGTTGAGATTAATAAAATA
This sequence comes from Bermanella sp., assembly GCA_034110565.1. Classification (GTDB taxonomy): domain Bacteria; phylum Pseudomonadota; class Gammaproteobacteria; order Pseudomonadales; family Oceanobacteraceae; genus Bermanella. The sequence goes on from JAWUYY010000042.1 coordinate 29,939, forward strand.
TCTCTTATACCTGCCAACATTAATACCGACAGTGGGTAAAAGATCATTGGCTTGTCGTAAATAGGCAATAGCTGTTTTGATACACCCATGGTGATTGGGTATAAACGTGTGCCAGAACCACCGGCTAAAAGAATACCTTTCATGTTATGCATCTTCTCCTATCTGACCTTGGCCTAAACGTTCACGCTGGTAACTGCCATCTTGTACATGCTTTACCCATTCATTATTTGTTAAATACCATTCAACGGTTTTACGGATTCCCGTTTCAAAACTTTCTTGTGGTTTCCAGCCTAATTGTTTTTCAATTTTACTGGCATCAATGGCGTAGCGTATGTCATGACCTGGACGATCTTTAACGTTGGTTATTAGGCCTTTGAAGCCACTTGGACTCCCGCCTTCGCGGGAGTGACGATTTAAAGGGACTAATTCTTCTAACAGATCACAAATGGTATGAACCACTTCGATATTTTGTTTCTCGTTATGGCCG
>JAWUYY010000043.1:0-22015 GCA_034110565.1 Bermanella sp.
TAGCCCGCCGAAGGCGCAAACTCCCATAAACGCTCAGGCACCCGGACTGCAGAATCTGAAATCGCTAACTGGAGAGCGATTACACAAACGCTATTAGCGTTTTGGTAATCCACCGACGGAGCAAACCATCACTCAGGTGTGACGGCTAAACTCTCAGGTAACCGGACAGGGGGAGGGCACTACAGACAAGAGTATTCTGTATGCTAACCCTTGCTTATCTTATTGCTATTACCGCTGAAGCCATGACGGGCGCACTGGCTGCTGGCCGCCGTAATATGGATTTATTTGGTGTTTCTTTAATTGCCTTTCTCACTGCCTTAGGCGGCGGTACCGTACGAGATATTTTGTTGGGAAACTTCCCCGTTAATTGGACCCAACACCCACAATATATTTACCTCACCATTGGTGCAGGCTTGTTTACGATTGTGATTGCTAAGTTTGTGCATAAGCTTCAGCAGCTCTTTTTAGTGCTCGATGCCATTGGCTTAGTGACCTTCACCTTGATCGGATGCAATGTTGCACAAAGTCTAGGCTATGAGCCGCCAATTGTGATTATGGCAGGGATTATTACGGGCATTTTTGGTGGTATTTTACGGGATATATTATGCAACCGCCCTCCAGAAGTATTACACAGGGAATTGTATGCCAGTGTGGCATTGGTGGTCGCCCTCATGTATTTGCAGCTGCAAAGATTAGACATCAGCGAGGACACAACCTTACTGGCTTCATTTAGTGTGGGTTTACTGTTGCGCATGAGCGCTTTGAAATGGCGCTGGCAGTTGCCTACGTTTGCCTATGTCCCTGAACGCTGGCAAGACGATAACAATCCTTAATTGCCCGTAAACCAACCCCATCTAGTTCCTGTTTGACTAGCGACAAACGGGCGATTCTTCGTCAAATATTATATATCTAACCATTGAAGTTCAGACCATCCGACCGCATATTGTTTGCAAGTTTAACTAGGAACACTCCAACCATGATGCGCATACTTTTATTTCTAGCCACCAACCTTGCGGTTGTGCTGGTTGCCAGTATTACTCTGAGCCTTTTAGGGGTCGGTAGCTATATGAACAGCCAGGGGCTGGATTACAGCAACCTGCTTATTTTCTGCTTGGTGTTTGGTATGGCCGGCTCCGTGGTGTCTTTGCTTATTTCTAAGTGGATGGCCAAACGCAGCATGGGTGTGCATGTTATTGAGCAAGCCAGTAACGCTGATGAGCAGTGGTTGCTCAGTACAGTGAAAGAACTATCGCAGAAAGCGCGTATCGGTATGCCTGAAGTGGGCGTTTTTGCTAGCCCACAAGCCAATGCCTTCGCGACAGGTTGGAACCGCAACAATGCACTTGTGGCTGTGAGTACTGGTTTATTAAATAAAATGAGTCGTGAAGAAGTAAAAGCGGTTTTGGGTCATGAAATTGGCCACGTCGCCAATGGTGACATGATTACACTGACCCTGATCCAAGGTGTGGTAAACGCTTTTGTGATGTTCTTTGCACGCATCATTGGTAACTTTGTTGATAAAGCAATTCTAAAAAACGACAGTGGCCGTCCAGGTTTTGGTTTTTACATTAGTACCATTGTCGCCGAAATGGTTTTGGGTATTTTGGCCAGCACAATTGTTTTCTGGTTTAGCCGTCGCCGTGAATATCGCGCAGACATAGCAGGTGCAGAGCTGGTTAGCCCTGCCGCTATGGTTAGCGCTTTAAGTCGTCTGAAAGCCGAATATGATCAACCAAGCGGCATGCCAGATGAGATGGTGGCGTTTGGTATAAGCGGCGAACTTAAAAATTCCTTAGGTGGTTTATTCATGAGTCATCCGCCGCTTGATAAGCGTATCGATGCATTAAAACAGCGTTATGCCGGTTAGACTTAGCAATCAATAAAAAAGGCGCGGGTGCTTAAGCATTCGCGCCTTTTTTTGTGTTGATTGTTTTAGTTAATCATCCGTGCTCGCCACAATGCACTGGTTGCGCCCATTCTCTTTAGCTTTGTATAGCGCTCTGTCTGCTGCATCAAATACTTGTTCTATGGTAGCGCCCTTGGTAAAACTGGCAACGCCACATGAAATGGTAATCTGCACGCGAACACCGCGAAAATGAAATGGACTTTTTGCTACTTCCTGGCGAATTTTTTCAGCCACTTGCAACGCTTGATTTGAATTTGTATTTGGCAACACTACTACGAACTCTTCGCCACCATAACGCGCTAATAAATCCGTATTACGCGTGCCTTTTTTCACTTGCTTGCTTATCAGCTGAAGTACTTTATCGCCCGCTTGATGGCCATAGCTATCATTGATGTGCTTAAATTTATCCACATCACACATAATCAAACTCACATCACCACCGTAGCGCTGAAAGAGTTGATACTCTTTCAGAATAAACGCATCGTAAGCACCGCGATTAGGCAGGTTTGTTAAACTGTCCACCATGGCCTTGGATTGACTTTTATGTAATTGGACTTTGGCGCTTTTCAGTTCGTTTTCCAAAGCCTGTAAACGCGCTGTCAGTTCATTAATGTGTACTTCAAATGTTTGCTCTCGTTTATTTTGCTCAACTTTAAAGACATCTAACGTGGCGAACACTTGATCTAGTTGATGACTCACTGAACCTTTTAATGTGCTGGTATCTGCATTGGCATCATTTAACGCTTGTTTTAATCCATCGAGATGACCTCGCATTTTGTCATCAAAATCTTTCGACGCTGTTTTAAAATTTTGCTCTAAATCTTGCCCTTGGACTAACCAGTTTTGTAGTTCTGATAGTCGTTCATTAACCGTTTTAAGAAACGCGTCAAACTCTTCTTGCTCGCATCCCAGCGCACTCATGACTAACTCTGAAAGTACTTCTAAGGCAGGCACCATCTCATACAAGTTTAATCCATCTTGCGCCTTTGATAACAAGTGAACCGCTCTTGGTTGTTCGCTGGTGGGCAAGCTGAGCTTAGGAATTAAATCCTGCAGAACTTTACTGGCTTCTGAGGTGACACTTAACAGCCCTTTTTCAGCAGTCTCTGGGATTTTATAGTGCTGAGCATCCTGCTCGTCAGCTGCATCGTCTTGTGGATTTTCGAGCTTTTGAGATTTATCTTTATTGAATAAGCGTTGAAAAAAGCCCGTTTGTTTATGCGCTTCACCGCCCCCTACCCCCTGTACGAGGGCATCTGCCCATTGTGCAATGACACTGGTTAACGCCAGTAGTAAGTCGACCTTATCAACTTGCCCAACTTGCTTACGTACTTTTCTGAGTAAATCCAGTAGCTCGCTAGGTAGCGCTTCATGGCTTAGTTCTATATCCGCAAGCGTCTGCTTAATTTGATCTTGGAAGCCTTCTTGGCGAGACTGCCAGCGTTCAAAGCCGGATTCTATCTGCTCTAATATTCGAGATAGGCCTGATATCTGATCTGTGCGCAGCAGATCACGCATGGATTCCAGTTGGCTATCCATATCGGTATCACGACCTTCTGCGGTAATAGATAGGCGAATAATTGCTCGGCGCAACTGCCCAATGTGATCCTCGAAACGCTTTTCAAGCTGCTCATTTTCATCAATGAGATTGAGATACTTATTCTTCCAGCGATCGCTATCTTTGCTCATAGATCCCCCCTATTTCAATAGTATAGGAGAGGATTTCAAGCTTGCCGCATCGCTTTTGGCAGGCGTATCTCCATAGCAATAGGCAAGTGATCCGATACTGGGATATTGAGTACCCCAACCTGCTTAATATCCACTGATTCACTGACTAATATATGATCTAAGCCTTTTACGGGTCGCCAGCTCGGAAAGGTCTGTAATCCCTCTGCAACCGGTTGTAAGGGAAGATCTTTTAATGGGCTGAGGTTTAGTAAATGTTCGGCATGGGTATTCATATCCCCCATGAGCACAACCCGCTTATGTGAGCCTATAAGGTCACGTATATGAGTCAATTGGCGATTCTGTGCGCCTTTGCTTAACGCTAAGTGCATCACAACAACTAGCAAGGCATCAGGGCCTTCACCAAAATACATAAAGATGGCGCCGCGACCAGGCAGAATGCCTGGTAATTTGTTTAGTACAACCTTGGAGGGCTTATTTCTACATAAAACGCCATTGCTGTGCTGGGCCACTAAGCCAAGATTGCGATTTAATTGTTGAAACCAAAACGGAAACCCAGCTTTGCGCGCAAGAAATTCAACTTGGTTAATAAAACCCGAACGAAAACTACCGCCGTCGGCCTCTTGAATGGCAACTAGATCAAAAAAGGACATGGTCTGCGCGATGCGCATCAAGGCAAGTTTACGCTTAGAAAGGGGGAGAAAGTGTTGCCAGCTTTTGGTTAAATAATGATGATAGCTGCCTGTTTCAATACCCACCTGGATATTGAAACTAAGCAGCTTTAAGGTATCAGGGCTTTGAAGATGAAAGTCCGATAGTTGTAAACAACACAAAGGCTTTGCCACTGAACCTCGCTTTAGCATAATTAGTTTTTCAGCGCTTTACGCTCTTGTTCGATCAAATAGTTAACCACATCGAACACTTTTTCTTCGCCGCCCGCTGAACTTGCATTCACCATATACTTACCATTCACAATGACAGCTGGCACACCGCTAATCGCCCACGTACGCACCATTTGGTCCGCCATTTTTAGCTGACGACGCACACCAAACGAATCATCATACTTATCAAAATCCGCTTCGCTTACACCATATTGCGCTAGGAATTCTTTTTGATCGTCTTTATCCAGTAGCGGGTTACGCTTCATATGAATTTGATCAAAAATTCCCTGATGAACTTTTTCATTAACTTTAAGCGCTTGAGTTAAGTAAAATAACTCAGCATGGATTTTCCACTGATTACTAAATTGCGCCGGCACTTGGTAAAAGTCTACATCCGCTTGAATGAATTTCTCCCACGCACGCACCGTAGGTTCAAAGTGGTTACAGTGGCCACATCCATACCAGAACACTTCTACTACTTCGATCTTGGCAGGGTCACGAGGTAAGGTAGTATTGGCTAATACCTTGTAGTGCTGACCAGCGACGTATTGTTCAGCATAGCTCAATGCTGCTGTCATCATTAGCACAGCCGTAAAGGCAAGGTTGCGCAATTTCATATACAAATCCTTGATGTCATTAAATTCAGTTTAAATATCTGGCACTTAGCCTAAAGGCAGAGGGGGATTGGAACAAGAGCTTGTGGTTAAGTTCCGTTTAATTCTTTTTACAGGCATAAAAAAAGGTGACCTAGGCCACCTTTTTTTAAACCCCAGTGCCTAGTGAAGGCCTTGGATGTAAGCAGCGACAGCCGCTACTTCTTTATTTGACATACGACCCGCAATATCACGCATTACACTGCTCGCATCATTGGCACGCTTGTCTTCTTGGAAGCTGACTAGCTGAGACTTAATGTAATCAGCATGTTGACCACCAAGGGCAGGGAAACCTGCTGCTTCCATGCCTGCACCGGTAGGGCCATGACACGCCAAACAAGCTGGCACACCCGTGGCTAAGTTACCTGCACGGAAAATTTTCTCACCAAGCGCCACTTGATCTTCTTTAGCATAACCAACTGTACGTTTATTACCTGCGAAGTATGCCGCTAAATCAGCCATCTGGCCTTCATTAAGCGCTGCTACTTGGCCTTTCATAATGGCGTTATCACGCGCACCACTTTTGAATTCAATTAATTGCTTAAGAATGTACTTTTCACCAAGACCTGCAATTTTAGGGAAGCTTGGCGCCGCACTGTTGCCGTCTTGACCGTGGCAGGCTGCACATGCACCTGCGATTTTTTTACCTGCTTGGGCATCGCCTGCTTGGGCGCCTGCAACCAAACCCAAAGACAACATCAAGCCAATTGCCAAGTTTTTCATGAATCACTACCTTAAATACGAATGAAATTAGTTTATTTCGCTTTGCTCATATATTTGATTAAAGCGCTAAATTGGTCAGCTGAGCAATCCATACATAAACCCTTAGGCGGCATAATACCCTTACCTTGGGTTACGCTTGTGACCAGCGCGTTGATACCTGTGGCCATTCTTGGCGCCCAAGCTGCCTCATCAAAGGATTTTGGCGCGCCTGCTACACCTACTGCGTGGCAAGCGGCGCAAGCTTGGTTATACTTAGCCTCAACGTCAAACGCTTGAGCAGACACTGACATAAGTAGTGCAACGGCTAGTCCTAGTACTTTTTTCATGACTCTCTCTCCGTACCAATATTAAATTTGGCTTACAGGTGCGCATAAAATTTGTGGCATTATAACCAAAGTTAACCCACTTACAACTTGACCCATAGCAGTAAAGGCCTCATGAACCCAGTTCAGATCAACTTTCAAAAGGCGCACTTCATCACTAGCGCCCCTAGTTTAAAACAATGTCCAGATGATACTGGGGTTGAAGTGGCATTCGCAGGCCGCTCCAATGCGGGTAAATCTAGCGCTCTTAATACTTTAGCTCAACAAAATAAATTGGCACGTACCAGTAAGACTCCTGGCCGTACGCAGCTTATTAATTTTTTCGAAATAGAACCCGGTGTCCGCATTGTGGACTTACCTGGCTACGGCTTTGCCAAAGTACCTGACCGCATGAAGCGTGAATGGCAAAAGAACATGTCTGAATACCTTGAGGCCCGTCAAAGCCTAAAGGCGCTAGTACTGGTCATGGATATCCGCCATCCACTCACCGAATTCGATATTATGATGTGCGATTGGGCGTTAGATGTAGAAATGCCCGTGCATATTTTGCTGACTAAGTCAGACAAACTAAAAAGAGGCCCTGCACAAAGTACGCGGTTAAAAGTGATGAAAACCATGGATCGCATGGGTGATTTACTCACGGTACAAACCTTTTCGTCCCTTAAAAAAGAGGGCAACGAGGTGCTACAAAAGCAAATCAGCGACTTTTTGTTATCCCCAGAACACCACGAAGCAAACAAAGACTAGAACGAAGCACTCAGCTGAGCGCCTAGGGTTACCTGGGTACCGGCTGTGTATTCAAGACGTGAACGCTGACCGTTAAGAGTAAAGGTTTCTGAAGGGCGCTGTACCACTGCTAAATCGAAAAACGGGCGAACTTGCACTTGAGTTGCCACATCCCATAAATACTCTGCCTTGAAGCTCACACGAGACTGAGTGCCGTAATCGACCTTACTTTGTACCTGCGTCGAATAAGCCGAATAATCAAGCATGTAATCTAATGACAAAGTGCCCATTAATTGGTGATGTAACGCTAAGGGAATGACTGAACCGAAGCTTGCACCAAAGGTAATAGGCGCAGAGACCTTTTCACCATCTACTTTGTCAGATAGTGCCGCTGCGGCATAAGCACGGCCTAAAAAATGCGTGTCCATTTCAGTTAACCAGTTGGCCGCGATACCACTCTTAATGGCTAAAAACCCCTGACCTTGTCCCCCAGAATGTCCTGATTGCTGACTATTTTTCGGTATCGCTAAGCGCGTTTTGCATACCGATGACGAGCGACTGCAAATGGGCAGTTGAATTTCATTTTCCCAAGTCGCCAAACGGTTTATGCGTATATTACCCAATACGCTTAATTCTGTGCCGCCTTCATTCACCCAGTCGCCTTCAATATTATTACCGCTTTCACCATCCACACTGCCGTTGGATTTTTCATACACGTAGCCATAGCGTAAGCCGAGATTTAAATCTGAGCTTAAGCCCATCATATAAGTCAGTTCTGTCAGAAAGCCATAACCCTTGGCGCGAGCATCCACAATGCCGCGATCTAAATCATCAATAGCCGCAATGCTGGCATCGTCAATATAGTTACCGCCCGCATACCAGTCCGTCATAGATATATTTGTGCTGGCTTGCTGCTGACCTGCGGCCAACATATCACCGGGGAAATTGAGCAGTTGAGCAGATGAAAACTGGCTAATAAATGCCAAGGATAAAATAGTTGAAGAGCGTAACCACATGATGAGGCCTGATCGTTATTATTGTTTTGGGCTGAGGGGGGCAAGACTGCGGGCAACAAAGGCTTTTGTCAATATTGTGTATTGGAACGGAAGTGCGTCTTTATTAGATAAATTTTACTGCTTATAAACTGTTTTTATAAGCAGTTGCTAACCCCTTATGCGAGTCATGTAGGGGTTGTGGGTAAGTTTTTTGTAACTAAACTGGCAAATTACCTGAGCTATTCTAATCTACCTATGAACTTACTAAGTTTTGTTGTGTCTTAGTTTGTATGTTCTCCAATGTGTATTGCGAAAGCTTTACAAATCCTTCGGTCTCTCCCCAAGAATCCGAAGGCATTCCAGCCTGATCGTTCTCCCCAATGGCGATCAGGCTTTTTTTTGCTTTTGAATTAATGTGCTTCATCCCAGTTTGCACCATGACCCACATCCACCACTAACGGCACATCTAAGTCTGCAGCCGCTTCCATAATGGTTTTAATCTGCAAGCAGCTTTCTTCTAGTTTGTCTTCTGGCACTTCAAAAATAAGCTCATCGTGTACCTGCATGATCATCTTCACATCATTGGCTTCGATAACCCATTGATGCATTTTCACCATGGCACGCTTAATGATGTCCGCAGCGGTGCCTTGCATCGGTGCATTAATCGCGGTGCGTTCTGCGGCTTGGCGACGCATGCCGTTGCTGGAGTTAATTTCAGGCAAGTGCAGGCGACGCCCAAATAGGGTTTCGACGTAACCTTGTCTGGCGGCTACGTCACGGGTGCGCTCCATGTAGTCACGTACGCCTGGGTAACGCTCGAAATAAATATCGATGTATTCTTGGGCTTCTTTACGGCCAACGCCGATCTGGCGTGCCAGACCAAATGCGCTCATACCGTAGATCAAACCAAAGTTAACGGCCTTGGCATGACGACGTTGTTCGGTGGTCACTTCGGATTCATCCACACCCATGATTTCTGCAGCGGTTGCCTTGTGGATATCTTTTCCTTTAGCGAACGCATCCAGCAATCCTTTGTCCCCAGAAAGATGCGCCATAATGCGTAATTCTATCTGGCTATAATCCGCCGCGACCATAATCGTGCCTTTTGGCGCTTCAAATGCTTGACGAATTTTACGACCTTCTTCGTTGCGAATCGGGATATTTTGTAAGTTAGGATCGGTCGACGATAAACGTCCAGTGGCGGTAACCGCTTGCTGGTAAGAGGTGTGTACTCGACCAGTTGCTGGATGAATCATCAACGGTAATTTATCGGTATAAGTATTTTTAAGTTTGGCTAAACCCCTGTGCTCTAAAATCACCTTAGGTAGGTCATAGGTCAGGCTGAGCTCAACTAATACTTCTTCAGCGGTAGAAGGCTGACCTTTAGGGGTTTTCTTAATAATAGGCAGCTCTAATTTCTCGAAAAAGATCGTTTGCAGTTGCTTGGGGGAGTTTAGGTTGAACTCTTCACCGGCCAACACAAACGCTTGTTTTTCAAGGTCAGCCAAGCGCTGACGAATCTCTTCACTTTGATGATGCAATTTTGTGGCGTTTACATAAGCGCCTTGCTGTTCCATGTAAGTAAGCACTTGCACAAGAGGAAGCTCAACATCTTGATACAAAGATAGTAACGACTCACTATCGACGAGCTTTTGATGTAAGACTTCATGCAAGCGCAAAGTGATGTCAGCGTCTTCGGCTGCGTATTGCGCGGCCTGCTCCACTTCAATTTGATTGAAGGTTAATTGCTTTGCCCCTTTGCCCGCCAGAGACTCAAACGAGATGCATTCATGTTCAAGATGTTCTTTAGCTAAAGCATCCATGTTGTGCTTGCTTGAAGTGCTGTTGAGCACATAACTTTCAAGCATGGTGTCCTGGGCAATGCCACGCAATTGAATGCCGTGATTAGCTAACACATGGGCATCATATTTTAAATTCTGGCCCACTTTCAAAACGGCCTCATCTTCTAAAAGAGGCTTAAGTTGTTCTAGCGTCCACTTGCGATCAAGCTGAACGGGGGCATCTAGATAGTCGTGAGCCAGCGGAATATACACGGCTTCATTGGGTGCCGTTGAAAAGCTGACACCCACTATTTGGGCCTGCATATAGTTCAGACTGGTGGTTTCAGTATCGAAAGCAAAATAGGGTATAGCTTTGAGTTTTTCGATGTAAGCATGCAGTGCTTCTTCTGTGGATAAAATGGTGTATAAACTTCTATCTACATTGGCTTTTACAGGCTTAATTACATCAGTTTTGCCTGTGGATAATTCTTTAGTCCACGTCTTAAATTCGTATTCCGTGAAGTATTGAATCAATGCCGCGTTATCAACCGGATTGACCTTTATATCTTCTAAGCCCAATTCTAATTCCACATCGCATTTGATCGTGGCCAGCTCATAAGAAAGGGGGAGCTTGTCTAGGGCTGAGCGCAGGTTTTCTCCCACCTTGCCTTTGACTTGATCAGCATTCTCCATGACGCCTTTTAAGGTACCGTAAGCTTCCAGCCATTTAACCGCAGTTTTTGGCCCGCACTTTTCAACCCCAGGAATGTTATCGACCTTGTCGCCCATAAGCGCTAGATAATCAATAATTTGATCAGGGCGTACGCCAAATTTTTCTGACACACCTGGTACATCCATAAAAGTGTCCGTCATGGTATTCATGAGCGTCACATGATCGGTGACCAGCTGGGCCATGTCCTTATCACCTGTAGAAATAATGGTCTCTATGCCTTTCTCGCTGGCCTCAAGTGCTAGGGTGCCAATCACGTCATCGGCTTCTACCCCGTCAATCACCAGTAATGGCAAACCCATGGCTTTAATAATGTCGTGAATGGGTTGGATCTGCACGCGCAAATCATCCGGCATAGGCGGGCGATGAGCCTTGTATTCGCTGTATAGGTCGTTACGGAAGGTTTTACCCTTGGCGTCAAATACCACCACAATCTTGGAATCGCTGTAGTCTTTTTGCAGCTTACGGATCATGCTGATCACGCCGCGAATGGCGTTGGTTGGAAAACCGCTTGAGGTGTTCATCTCACGAATGGCGTGAAATGCACGGAATAAGTAGGATGATCCGTCAACCAATATGACTTTTTGTGCGTTGGATTCTGTCATGGGGCTATTCTTTTATGAGGCGGTAGCCGTACAATGGCTATAAATATTCAATTTGTCGGTGAGTTTAACATGAAACCCATTCTATCTTGGCTACTAATGAGCCTACTATTTGCAAGTTCTGTGAGCTTTGCGGCGGATACTATTGAGCCGTCTATTGTCATTCGACACAGTGAAGACAAAACCTTTTACGAGTACACAGTGAACGGAGAGGTTCAAGAGATTAAAGTGGTTCCTAAAGTAGGTATACCTTATTACTTAGTGCCAGTGGGTCAAGACAACGAAGACTTCAAACGTCAGACCCAATCTAAATTAGTGGTCCCTAAGTGGGTTATTTTCCGCTGGTAATTTCTTCTTCTCGCTAACGAAGTGACATCATGTCCGTCTACACTCAGCTTAATCATAAGCAATTTGATTCTATCTTAAGTCAATACCATCTAGGCCGCTTACACGGTTTTGAAGGTATTGCTGCTGGTATTGAAAACACCAATTATAAAATCACACTGACCACTGTCGATGGTCAGTCAGTGTATTTTTTAACTATTTTTGAACAATTAGATAAACAAGAATTAGATTTTTTTATTCCGTTTCTTTCTCACTTAAAACAAAAAGGTTGTGCCTTACCGGCACCGAAAGCCAATATTAATGGCGAATTTTTATTTCAAGTAGGGGATAAATGGGGCGTGATTTTTGAGTGTCTAGAGGGTCATCATCTTGATGTGATCACCCCCGACCACGCCAACATTATTGGTCAAGAACTCGCCAGAATCCACCTAAACGCACACAGCTTTACACAAGGGCACGCCAACCCCCGCGGTTATTACTGGTTACAAAAACAAGCTCATAATCATGAGTTGGTGATCAAGGACGATGAGCGTTTATTGTTACAACAGCAACTCACCAATATGCAAAGCTTATGGCAAAGCTGGAACAATCATCCTGAATTAACAAAAAGCTTTATCCATGGGGATTTGTTTATAGATAATTGTTTGTTTTTAGATAGCGGGCAATTAAGTGGTGTGATTGATTTTTATGCTGGCGGTCTAGATTACTGCATTTACGATGTGGCTATTTGCATTATGGCTTGGGGCAAAACAACACAGCATAATATTGATAGCACGATCGCAAATGCCATTGTACAAGGTTATGAAACAGTTAAGCCTTTAACTAATGCAGAAAAACAATACTTGCCAGATTTTTTGCGGTTAGCTGTGCTGCGTTTTTGGGTGTCGCGCTTAATTGCAAAGATGGATCAACAAGGTGCTGCATTAACAACGCTTAAAAATCCTGATGACATGAAAGCGTTATTGTTAAACCTTAAATAGTGCACCTATCCACTAAAAGAGCCGCTGCGTTTTATTACTCAGCGGCTTTTTTTGTTTCATGACATCACTATTTTGCTTGTAACCAAAATAGTGCGAAGTTTTTATTCGTATCTGTCCAGCAATGCTCACTTTCAAAACCAGCTTGTTGCACAAATTTCGCAAAAGACTCTGGCTCAAACTTATAACTGTATTCGGTAACGATGGCTTCATCTTTTTTGAAGCATAAGCGCTCACCAAAAAGCGACACTACTTGATCATATTTACTGATTAGGTGCATCTCAATGCGGCTTTTCTCTTCATTGAAAAATGCGTGATGCTCAAAATGTTCTAAATTAAAATTGCCTTTTCCAAGCTGATTAAGATGGCGCAAAATATTCAGATTAAATTGAGCGGTGACACCCTTGGCATCGTTGTAAGCAGCATTGAGCGTCGATAAAGACTTAACAAGGTCGACACCTATCAACATGGCGCCTTTGTCGCCAACGGTACTGCGTACACCTTTTAAAAATGACAAGGCTTCATCCGGTGCGAAATTGCCTAAACTGGAACCCGGAAAAAACGCGACTTTTTTAGCATTCGGCAATAATCCACGAGGCAAAGTGGCAGGCTGCCTATAATCTAAACACGTAGCGTGAATTTCTAACCAAGGAAACTGTTGGCGTAATTCAATGGCGCTATCGAATAAGAATTCTTTGCTGATATCTAACGGCACATACGCCTTAGGTTTTAACGCATCCAGCAATAAACGAATTTTGGTGCTGGCACCGCTACCGTATTCAATTAATACTGCATTTTCACCCGCCTGTTCAATAATGTTTTGACGATAATCTTTTAGTAATTGAATTTCTGTACGGGTTGGATAGTACTCGTCTAGCTGAGTGATGGCTTCAAATAACTCTGACCCAGTTTGATCGTAAAAATATTTGGCCGAGATACGCTTAGACTGCTGATTAAGGCCTTGGAGAATTTCTTGTTGCTGATCATTTTCGTGTAAGTTGAAGTCGTAAAAATACACGCCTTCTTGCGCTTCACGTTGAATATCCATAGTGCTTCTCCTTTTGCTTTATCAGACGTTATTCAAATATCTTTTGCTAACCGAATGCCTGTCTTAGGCCACTGATCTTGCGGATAGAAAAAATTGCGATACGTAATACGGCTATGCTGCGCTGGGGTTAAATCACAGCCGCCACGCAATACCATTTGATTACACATAAACTTGCCGTTGTACTCACCAACGGCTCCTTCGGGTGCTTTGAATCCAGGATAGGGCTGATACGCACTTTGCGTCCACTGCCAGTTGTGATCAAACATTTGGGCCAAACGAGATGGACCAGAAGTCTGTAAGGTTTGCTGCGCCGCCACTTCCCACTCTGCCTCTGTTGGCAGGCGACAATTTTGCCATTGAGCAAAAGCCTGAGCCTCATAAAAACTAATATGACTAACGGCTTGCCTTAGATTTAATGGTTTTAAACCCTGTAAGCTGTATTCGAACCACTCAGCGCCTTGCTTCACCCAATATAAGGGGTGTGCCATTTTATTTTGCTGACGCCACGCCCAACCGTCACTTAACCAAAGCATAGCGTGTTCGTAACCGCCATCTTCAATAAAGGCGAGATATTCAGCGTTATTCACTAAGGAACGACTTAGCTGAAATGGTTGTAAGAAGGTTTGATGCTTGGGTGTTTCATTATCAAAACAAAAATCCTGGCTTTTATGCCCAATCTCAAACAAGCCACCAACAAATTCTTCAAACCCTTGATGTTCAACCAAAGACGCTGGGGCATCTAACTTAGGCGCTGCGTAAACAGGAAATAATGGATTTTGAAAAAAACTATATTTTAAATCCATAAGCAGCAACTCTTGATGCTGTTGCTCATGATTTAAACCCAACTCTATCAATGCCAACTGTTCACTCGCGGCCGTATCAATAAAAGCTTCCATCTGCTTATCAACATGCTGACGATAATCTAATACATCCGTTAGAGATGGACGGGACAGCAAGTGGCGCTTAGGACGGGCGAACTGCTCACCAATACCGTTGTAGTAGCTGTTAAACAACACTTGGAATTGATGGTTAAAAGGTTGATAACTTGCCATATGCTCTAGCAGCAAGAAGGTCTCAAAAAACCAGGTAGTATGGGCAAGATGCCATTTCGCTGGACTCACAAAAGCAGATGCCTGCAAGGCGCAGTCTTCAGGGGATAACGGGGATATGAGTTGCTCAGAATATTGGCGCACTTGCTGGAATCTTGCCAATAGCCTTGTGGCTGGGTCGGTACTAAGTGGTGTATCAAGGGCTACTGACATACTCATCGCTTATTATTCTTAAAGTATTCAGACTAAGACGTGAGAACCAGTCTGACAAGCGTGTATGACAGTTGGGTGACGAAGGGAAGTGAGGTCACGTCCCTTGTCTATGCAAAAAACTTCTTTATATCAACTACTTAGAAGTAAGGCAGGTTATAAACTGCTGTTGTAAGTATTGATAAAATTCTAAAAACTGGCCCTTTTTGACGTCAAACGCGGACGCTAAAGGGTCAATCCTTACCACAGGAACATGGGTGCCTTGTTGCAACTTGCTTACGATACTCGCTTTAAACTGTGGCTCGACGAATAAACAAGCGACTTTGCCTTGCTCTAGCAGCTCACGCACTTGTAACAAGTGGCGTGTGCCGATGGGCTGTTCCGGGTGAATAGCCAGTACCGCGGCTTGGTTTAACTGAAAGTACTTGATCCAATAATGAAACGCGTCATGAAAGCTTATAAAACCATTGGGGTTCTTCGTTAAGCTTTTCTGAGCTTGAACCTGCCATGCGGCGTATTTTGCTAAAAATGCATCTGGCGCTGGCAAATCTAGCTGCTTTTGCACCATGGCGAGAATATCTTTAATGGCACCTGGGTTGAGCCAGATATGCGGGTCTTGATCACCGTGATTATGCGCATCGTGGTCGTCTTCTTCATGGTTGGCTCCATGCTCACTTTCACTATCATCATGAGCGGGTGCACTGCTCTCTTGCTCGTGTAAATCAAATAACGCAGATAAGTCCAACACATTGGTTTTAGCGCGCAAGACGTTTGCTAGGTAAGGTTCCATGTCCTTACCCAACCAAACCACATGCTGTGCCTGTGTGATAACACCATGATGACTGGGCTTTAACGCAAAATCATGGGGAGACTGGTTAGCTTTCATTAACGTATCCACTTGCAGCTGTGGCCATGCGCTTTTGATTAATAACGCCACAGGATGGATAGAAACCAATACCTGTGTGGATTGCGCCCATGTGTTTGAGGCACAAAAACACACAATTGCTAATAGACAAATTTTTAACCCATGCATGGTGACAACCTATAATTTTTACCGCGTTTGAATGGTCGGTATGATACCCTATGGGACGTTTATTTGGCGTAAAAAGTGTGAAGGAAAGCCTCTGGCATGAATGATTATTTAATTGAACTGCGCAATGTCAGTTTTGTTCGCCAAGGCCGCGCCATCCTGAAAGATGTGGGCCTTAAAATTCACCGCGGGGAAATCGTCACCTTAATCGGACCAAATGGCGCAGGCAAAAGCTCTCTGCTCAAGCTAGCTTTAGGCTTAGAGACCATCAGCAGCGGCCAACGTATCATCCAACCGGATTTACGCATTGGCTACATGCCGCAAAAAATGACCATTCCAGATACCTTGCCATTAAGTGTGAAGCACTTTTTAGAACTGGCAAAGCGGTATGACAAAAGCAAATTAATGAGCGTGTCCGAGCGCCTTAGCATTATCGACTTGCTTAAGCGTCCCATGCAGAAACTGTCAGGTGGTGAATTGCAGCGGGTTCTATTAGCCCGTGCGCTATTATCCAACCCTGAATTATTAGTATTAGACGAACCCGTACAAGGGCTAGATGTCAGTGGGCAAGCTGAGCTGTATCATCTTATTAGCGATTTAAAAGACGAACTAGACTGCGGCATACTCATGGTGAGCCATGATCTACACCTTGTTATGGCAGCCACTAATAAAGTCATTTGCTTAAACGGCCACATTTGCTGCGAAGGCCATCCACAAACTGTACAAAACGACCCTAGTTATTTAGAACTCTTCGGACGCTCCATGCCTGCTCATCTTGCACCATATACCCATCATCACGATCACACTCACGATGAACACTGTCAGCATGACCACTCACATGATCACGACGACAAGGGAGCGCAATAATATGATGTGGTTATTAGATTCATTGCTAGCGGGCTGGCTATTAAGCTTAATGAGTGGCCCGCTAGGCTCCTTCATTGTTTGGCGTCGTATGGCTTACTTTGGTGACACCCTCGCCCATAGCGCATTACTGGGTATTACACTGGGCTTTATGTTTGATGTGCAATTAAATTTAGCCATCGTGCTGTGTGCGGTTTTTGTAGCGTTGATTCTTGCCAGCTTGCAGCGTCAGCATTTTATTCCTAGTGATACGTTATTGGGGCTTATGGCTCACACCACCTTAGCCGCAGGTCTGGTGACACTAAGCCTTGTGGATAATGTTCGCATCGACATCAACGCCTACCTGTTTGGTGACTTACTGGCTGTGAATCGTGACGATGTCATTACCCTAGCCATCGGCAGTGCGGTGGTACTTCTCGTGTTGTCACGTATGTGGAAAGGCTTGTTAGCGGTTAGTGTCTCTGAAGAATTGGCGCAAGTAGAAGGCTATCAGGTAGGGCGACTGCGTTTACTCTTTATGGTGTTACTGGCCGTAGTGATTGCTGGTGCCATGAAATTAGTGGGCGTATTGCTCATTACGGCGTTATTGATTATTCCTGCCGCTGCTGCCCGGCCATTAAGCCAGGGGCCAAAACAAATGGCCGCTTTAGCGACCATTATTAGCATGCTGGCCGTCGCCATGGGATTAGGTTTGTCTTATTACTTTGATACACCTGCTGGTCCAAGCATTGTACTGACCAGCGCGTTTTTCTTTTTATTAAGCCAAAGCGGCTACCGATTAATTAAACAGAATTAATCAAACAGCCATGGTTACATTCTGCTGTTTAAATAGTCGCTCATCTCTTCAACATTTAAAGGCGCGGTGAAAAAGCCTTCGTATTCTCCTTGCGGA
Organism: Bermanella sp.; assembly: GCA_034110565.1. Classification (GTDB taxonomy): domain Bacteria; phylum Pseudomonadota; class Gammaproteobacteria; order Pseudomonadales; family Oceanobacteraceae; genus Bermanella. The sequence continues at coordinate 17,422 of JAWUYY010000043.1, forward strand.
TTAACCAAGACTACTTGTGAGCTGTGATCCATCAAGTAGCTATCACCATGGGGCTGCTTTTGAAAAAAGATGTGCATCTGACGAGCCAACATTTCGATGTTGATAATGTCGCCGCTCCACGCTTGGAACTTAGGGTTAAAGTACTCGATGTAACTTTTAAGTTGTGCGGGTGTATCTCGCTCTGGGTCCACGGATACCAACGCCACTTGCAACTTTTTACTCGTCACTTTGCTGGCCACACGATTTAATTCAGCAAGCGTAGTTGGGCACACATCAGGACAATAGGTGTATCCAAAAAATACTAAGCTCCAATGATCTTGCAGATTTTGCTCGTGGATGGTTTGACCATTTTGGTCATACAAATTCATCCCTGTTATTTTAATACTTTGCGGTAATGGTTGATAACCTTTAGGCATGGGTTCACTGCAACCACTTAAAACCAACCCTAAGGTACACAAGACAATCAATAAGTGCTGACGCATAATGCTCTCCATTTTGTCGTACATCATGCCAATAACTGCCACAGATATGTAGCGATTTTTTTAGCCTATCGCTTAATTCTGCCATCATTAATGGAACAGTGAATCTAATTGAACAGATCAAGTCACATTCATAGGCAACTTTGGCAGCTGGCCATACCTGTCATGCTTTCCAATGTATCCGTTCCACTATTAGGTTTAGTGGATACCGCCATTTTGGGTCACCTAGATGACAGTCGGTATTTAGCCGCTGTAGCCATAGGAACCAGTTTGTTTACGTTTGTCTTTTGGAGTTTTGCATTTTTACGCATGGGCACAACGGCCATGGTGTCTAAACACTATCAAGATTCTTGTCAGCTTAATGGTGTTTTACAAAGTGCTGTCATCCTCGCCATCGGTATTGGCTTAGGGTTATTCATCATTGCTCAGCCTCTCATTCACCTCATGTTAAACCTAGTGGACGCTGTTGCTCATATCACACCATTAAGTGAGCGTTATTTAACAATTCGTTTTTATATTGCGCCCGTCAGTTTATTAAATTATGTAGCTTTAGGTTATCTTATTGGATTAGGGCGAACCCGTGCCACTCTCGTTATATTAGTGAGCACCAATATATTAAATGGCGGGTTAAACTATATTTTTGTATATGGCTTGCACTTCAATAGTGACGGCGTGGCTTATGCCAGTAATATTGCTGAAACGTTTCAATTATTATTAGCGTTTTATTTTATTAAACCAAAATTATTTGATGGCCCATCTTTTGCGTTTGCAAAAACCTTTTTCAAGGGCTTTATGCATCTTAACATCCAATTATTTATTCGTACTTTTTTCCTATTATTTACGTTTGCATTTTTCATGAGTAAAGGCGCGCAACATAGTGCAGCCTTGTTAAGCGCCAATGCCATCTTAATAAATTTACTTATGTTTATTAGTAATGCCCTTGATGGCTTTGCTATTGCATCAGAATCTTTAGTTGGTAAAGCGCTGGCAGATAAAAAATATAACCATATAAAGCAGGTTATTAAAGTCAGTGGATTATGGTCATTTATTTTTGCATTGGGCTTTTCATGCACTCTATGGATTGCCAACGGTCCTATCATCGCTTTATTAACATCACAATCTGACGTGCTCAATATTTTAGATCAGTTACATTACTGGTTAATTTTCTTACCCTTGGCGGGTTTTGCCTGTTATTGGCTTGACGGTATCTTCGTGGGTTTAGCCGCAGGAAAGGCCATGCGCAACAGTGTGCTATTTAGTTTATTCGGATTATTTTTACCCTTGCAATATTTATTGAGTGACTGGCCGCTACACGGCTTATGGTTGGCGCTATTTGTCTTTCTCATTGGCCGAGCATTGTGGCAATTATCTGTGCTCCCTAAAATAATGCACTCAATGCAAATCACCTCACAAAATAAACTTATCGCGCCCTAATTTCTCGCATTCTCATTAACTTGTACTAGCCTTAACTGCATTACCTCGGTGCTAACAATAAAAACGCATTACCGTACTTTTTTTATGGATTTATCTTCTAAAAATACGCGAGATTGTCGTTGTGATTTTGACCTATTTTTCGTAACTTAAACGCGCAAATTAATAATAATAAAAACAGCAAAAAAACGATAATAACAATTAAAATTAATCAGCAAATTAGGCTCTAAAATTAAGTCACCTGTTTGCAAGGAGATAACAATGCGAGTTGGTACATTACGCTCCATTATTAGCAACGCCTTTTATCACGAAGAACGGACACACTGCTTAGAAAGCCATTTAAAGTTTCATATTGAGACTCTGCCTGAACGTCTGAAAATAGAAAAAGATAACGAGTTAGGATCTTTAAAGCACTTTGCTATGGAATACATTCATCATGTACCGGAATTCCTAGACGCCTTAAAAGAGGCATCACAAAAAGCCGGCATTGAGAATCACGTCTTTCCATTTTTGCGCATCGCTGAAGAGTATTTTATATCGCCGCCAAGTTTGCCCAATCACCATATTGGTTTAATGGCCATGATGGACGAAGCATACTTAGCTCACCGTTTGTTCGAAGAACTGAACGACCGCTATATTAGCCGTGTTGGTATGCCGCTTATTCCGTGGGACATGACATTAGCCAATGTTGTCGCACATCAACTTGTAGGAGAAGAGCTAGGCAACCGGTTAGATGCGTTAGTTTACAATACTGTTAATAAAATGATGGTCGCTGAACACCACTACGAAAGTGATGACTTCAAAGCGTTCGTTAAAAAGGAGAAAGGCAATACCACATCTATTTGGCAAGAGTGGCCCTGCATGGGAAAAGCAGCCGGTATCGACTGGGCTTTAAGTTAAATTAATATTTAGTAAAAAAGCAGCTATCAAGATAGCTGCTTTTTTAACTTTTTAATACATTATTCTTTTATTTTAATTCGTTCAAAACTGGCAAACCTTGGTAAGCCTTTTTCAGTAAAACCTTGATGAGAAAACGTGATATTACTACCAATAGGCGGCGGCGTTTTGCGCTCATCATCACTGAAGCCTGTACCAATTTTAAACATCTTACCGTTTTCTAATTCTACCCAAACCGCACCCAGCATATTTTCATATTTTCCTCGACCTGTCTGATACGCAATGACACGAGCTTCGCTATCTTTACGTACCTTGAGCTTTAATAAGTGCTCACTGCGTCCTGTTTTATATAGACTTCCAGGTGTGCGCAACATTAATCCTTCGCCGCCTTGATCCACCACTTCTGCAAGTGCTTTTTCAATGGAAGGTAAACTTTCAAGCTTGGTTTGTTTGACCCATTGCACATGCTTAAGTGGTTGTTTTTCTAATAAGCTTTTAAGGCTTTTTTGGCGAAGTTCAAACGATTCATTGCTTTGTGGTAAATCAAACACATGATAAGCAATACCTTGCCACTGCTTGTCATTGGGCGTGTGGTCTAAAACCACCTTAGTCACTGTTTGGTAAGCGCCTCGACCAGCCCATAGCTCGCCATCTAACGCTTGCGAAGGCAACCCGGCAATAAACCACTTTGGCGCATGGATAAGCTTGCCTGTACGAGTTAATAATTGTTTTCCATCCCAATAACAACGAATACCGTCAAGCTTTTCGCTGCTCCAATAAGCGGAACTAAGCATGACACCATCAAAGTGCTTGGCTAAAACAATCGGTACGAGATGATCTTTTGCATACAGCAGGCTTGGTAATAATAAACACATTACCAAGCAAGTAATGATGAGCGCTTGTGACATGGTTCTTCCTGAACGCGAGTATAAATTCCCTAGACAGCACCATAACAAACACAGGCCATATTAATATAGGTTAATGGTATGAGCTGGCTATTTTAAACACTCCATCACATGATAACTGCCAAGTCCGTTACTTATTGGCTCTCATTAAGGTATTCGTTTTTGAGTTTCACGTAATTTGCTGCTGTGTATTTAAAGTAATTGAGCTCCTTTTCATTTAACAGACGAACCGCTTTTGCTGGACGACCAACATATAGATGGCCACTTTTTAATGTTTTACCCGGCGGCACAAGCGAGCCTGCACCCAGCACCACCTGATCTTCAATAATGACGCCATCCATAACCATGGCTTGCATGCCAATTAGCACCTGATTCCCGATGGTACAACCATGAAGCATAGCCATGTGCCCAACCGTGACATCTTCACCTAGCGTGAGCGGGAAACCACCTGGGTTGTAATCGCTAGCATGGGTTATGTGCAAGATAGAACCATCTTGAATACTGCAACGAGCACCCACTTTAATACAGTGCATATCACCGCGAATGACTGTATTAGGCCAAACCGATACATCGTCTGCCAGTACAACATCACCAATGACCACGGCACTATCATCTATAAAAACGTGTTTGCCTAACCTTGGGGTCATGCCTTTAAAGCTGCGAATTGCGCTCATGGGGTTTCCTTTTGTGCTTGGTTTACCTTTCTGTGCTTCATTTAAGAGGAGGGCACCTTGAAATACCAGCAAGCGGCCCAACTTTGTAAGTTAGACTTACTTTAATGAATCAATCACTGATGGCAACCATGACACAGACACTAAACAATCCTCAAGCGCTACCTAAGTTTAATGAAATCCCTGTGGATCAAATCGAAACCGCCATTAC
>JAWUYY010000044.1:0-18707 GCA_034110565.1 Bermanella sp.
TCAGTTGATCCAGAAGATGACGCACAGCGGCCTCGATCACACCCTGCTTGCCGCCGAAGTAATGACTAATAATGCCAGACGACATGCCTGCTAAACGGCTAATGCTCACGATGGTCGTACCCTGAAAGCCGTGGGCCTCGATAGACTTCAGTGTAGCCTCGATTAACTGCAACTTACGGACAGGTTCTATTCCTATTTTCGGCATATCTTCTTTGATTGAACGTTCAATTAATAACAAGTCTAATGTTTAGAGCTCTATATATCAAGCCTAGTAAACAGAGCGTACTTATTGACAACAAACATCAAAAAAGCCCAGAAACGGACATAAAAATCAAGAAAAGCCTATTTAACAAGGCTATAATTTAGTTACAGGACGATAGATAAAGTCCAAAAAAATATAAACACCTCATAAAAAGAGCTCGCTCCTCCACCTAGCGGTCATTTATATAGCCACTTAGTATAAGAGAGAGCACCTACCGGCTGAAAAAGGAGAAAACCTCGCTAAGCTGCAAACTTTAAAATACACTCACACCTACTAATTAAGCACACATATCCACCTGATATTATTAAGCAACCATGCCCTTACCTATTGAGCTAACACTACCCAGCCCAGCAAAATTAAACCTGTTTTTACATATCACAGGTCAGCGACCCAATGGCTACCATGAGCTGCAAACCATTTTCCAATTTATTGATCGCTGCGATGAATTAACTTTTCGAGCAAATGACTCAGGCCAGATAACCATCACCCCTGCAATCGAAGGCGTGCCTTTAGAAAATAACCTCATCTATAAAGCAGCCAAAATCATCCAAGATAAAACAGGCTGCACTCAAGGGGCCGATATCCAATTAAATAAAATTTTACCTATGGGCGGTGGTCTCGGCGGTGGCAGTTCTAATGCTGCAACAGCATTAGTGGGCCTGAACCATTTATGGCAAACCCAACTAAGTATTGATGAATTAGCTAAACTGGGGTTGCAACTGGGCGCCGACGTCCCTGTGTTTGTAAGAGGCAAAGCCGCGTGGGCCCAAGGGATTGGCGAACAACTGACCCCAATGGAGGACCTTGAAGAGAACTGGTTTGTGGTAATTGTGCCACCTTGTCATGTGAACACCGCTGATATTTTTTCACACAAAGAATTGACAAGGGACACTCCAGCATGCAGAATTAGCGCCGCTCTCAGGGGCGAGGGTCAAAATGACTGTGAATCAGTGGTTTGCAAACTATATAAAGAAGTTTCTAACTCATTGAATTTGCTAAAGAATTTTGGCTCTGCTAGAATGACCGGCACTGGCGCTTGCGTCTTCTTAGAAGTAGATTCTAAGAGCAAAGCAAACTCGGTTTTAGCCAATCTACCAGCTGATATTCAAGCTTTCGTAGCAAAGGGCATTAACCAGTCGCCAATGCAAAAAGCTTTAAAAAGCCGAGTCAATTTAGGGGTGTAGCCAAGCGGTAAGGCAACGGGTTTTGATCCCGTCATGCGTAGGTTCGAATCCTGCCACCCCTGCCATCTTCTTAAAATCCATCATTGATCAAGCTAATTAGCACATGGGGTATCCGACGTGTCTAAGTTAATGGTTTTCACCGGTAATGCAAATCCGGAATTGGCGCGTCTTATTGTTGAGCGTCTAGACCTTCCCCTAGGTGAGGCCACTTGTGGCCAATTCAGTGATGGCGAAATCACTATTGATATCCAAGAAAACGTGCGCGGTAAAGACGTTTTCATTATTCAGCCTACCTGTGTTCCAACCAATGACAACCTTATGGAAGTGTTGTTAATGGCCGATGCTTTGCGTCGCTCTTCTGCAGGTCGTGTTACGGCTGTTATTCCTTATTATGGTTATGCTCGCCAAGATCGTCGTGTACGTTCTGCCCGTGTACCTATTTCTGCAAAAGTTGTGGCTGATATGCTACAAACTGCTGGCGTTGACCGCGTACTAACGGTTGATCTTCACGCCGACCAAATTCAAGGTTTCTTTAACATTCCAATGGATAACATCTACGGCTCGCCGATTTTATTAGATGACATTGAGAAGCAAAACTACGACAACCTAATGATTGTTTCACCTGACGTAGGTGGTGTAGTACGTGCTCGTGCCATTGCCAAGCAATTAAATGATGCAGACCTTGCCATTATCGATAAGCGTCGCCCGCAAGCGAACGAAGCGCAAGTTATGCACATTATTGGTGACGTAACTGACCGCACATGTGTCGTGGTCGATGATATGGTTGATACAGCGGGTACTCTATGTAAAGCCGCCGATGCACTGAAGCAATTTGGGGCGAAAAAGGTTGTGGCTTACTGTACACATCCTGTACTATCCGGCGCCGCGATAAAGAACATTATGGCGTCTCAGTTAGATGAGCTGGTTGTTACTGACACCATCCCTCTAACGGCTGAAGCTAAAGCATGCAACAAAATTCGCCAGCTGACATTAGCTGGCTTGTTAGCTGAGTCTATTCGACGCGTTAACAACGAAGAATCCATCAGTGCGATGTTCCGTTAATTCGGACAGCGTATTTGATAGAGCTTAAAGTTCACTTTAAGCAAAGGGCTCTAATCCTGGTCGCGGGATTAGGGCTAATTTCATTTAGAAAGGTAAAAAATTATGACTGATTATCTAATCAACGCCGAACTTCGCGAATTGAAAGGTACGGGTGCGAGCCGCCGTCTTCGTCGCGAATCTGGCAAAACTCCAGGTATCGTTTACGGTGGCGAAAGCGAACCAGCTCAGCTTACTTTAGAACTTAAAGAGCTAAACAAAGCGTTTGAAGACGAAGGTTATTTCAGCCAAATCGTTAAGCTAAACGTTGCTGGTAAAATTGAAACTGTTCTTGTAAAAGACGTTCAACGTCACCCTTACAAGCCAGTTATTCTACACGTTGATTTCCAACGCGTATCTAACAACACCATCATCAAACAGCATATCCCTCTACACTTCATCAATGAAGAAAACTGTAAAGGCGTTAAGCTACAAGGCGGTAAAGTTAAGCACACTATTTCTGACGTATTGGTTATTTGTGAAGCAGGTAAACTACCTGAGTTCATCGAAGTTGACCTAGCGGATGCAGAAGTGGGCACAATGCTTCACCTTTCTGACCTAGTATTGCCAGAAGGCGTTGAGATCCTTGAGCTAACTCATGGTTCTGATCACGATGCTGCTGTTGTATCTATAGATATTCCTAAAGGCGTAGCTACAGATGAAAACGAAGATGGCGCTGAAGAAGCTGCTGCAGAGTAACCACTAAATTAAGGCATTCGCGTGAAGGATAACATTCGTCTAATTGTGGGCCTGGGAAATCCCGGCTCGGAATATGAGAATACTCGTCATAACGCAGGTGCCTGGTTACTCGCCGAGATTGCACGCCAACATGGCGTGCAACTCAAGCCTGAAAAAAAATTCCACGGTCTGTGTGGTAAAGCCTTAATCAAAGGCAAAGAAGTCTTTTTACTCTTCCCTACTACCTTCATGAATGTAAGTGGCCAAGCCGTTCAAGCTTTAGCTAACTTTTATAAAATTCCTGTTAATGAAATTTTAGTACTCCATGACGAGTTAGATTTACCTGTGGGCACAGCCAAACTAAAACTCGGCGGTGGTCATGGCGGCCAAAACGGTTTACGTGACATCATAAATAAAATGGCCAACGACAAAAACTTCTATCGCCTACGCATTGGTATCGGACACCCAGGTGATAAAAACAAAGTAACAGGCCATGTATTGGGCAAACCCAATAAAGACGAATTGAAAAAAATCGAAACCATCATTGATGTAGCTGCGTCTGAAATAGACAGCCTAGTCACTGGTGATTGGGCAGGTGCCATGAATCGCCTGCATAGCGTCAAAGCATAAATTTTAAGAATCACCTTAGAGGTAAACAACATGGGTTTTAAATGTGGCATTGTCGGTTTACCAAACGTAGGTAAATCCACCTTATTTAACGCGTTAACCAAGTCTGGCATCAGCGCAGAAAACTTTCCGTTCTGCACAATTGAGCCTAACAGCGGCCTAGTGCCTATGCCCGATGCACGTCTAGATGCATTGGCTGCGATTGTTGTCCCACAAAAAATTCTCGCTACGACCATGGAGTTTGTGGATATTGCAGGCCTTGTTAAGGGTGCATCTAAAGGTGAAGGCTTAGGTAACCAGTTTTTAGCCAACATCCGTGAAACTGATGCCATTGCTCACGTAGTGCGCTGCTTTGAAGATGACAACGTGATTCACGTTGAGAACCGCATCAACCCTGCAGACGACATTGACGTTATTAACCTTGAATTAATATTGGCCGATTTAGAATCCGCTGAAAAACAATTACAACGGGTTACTCGTACCGCTAAAAGTGGTGATAAAGACGCGGTAGCGGATAAAAATTTATTAGAAAAAGTGGTGGCTCAATTAGAAAGCAGCCTACCAATTCGCTCTATGGAACTAAGTGACGACGATAAAAAACGCATGCGTCTGTTCCACATGATTACAGTTAAACCAACCATGTATATTGCAAACGTGGCTGAAGATGGTTTCGAGAACAACCCGTTCTTAGATATCGTCAACGAAATTGCGGCGAAAGAAAATGCGGTAGTGGTTCCGGTTTGTAATAAAATCGAACAAGAAATTTCTGAGCTAGATGACCCGGAAGACGTCGCTATGTTCCTTGAAGAAATGGGCCAAACCGAGCCTGGCTTGAACCGCGTAATTCGTGGTGGTTATGAACTGCTTGGTTTACAAACCTACTTCACCGCTGGCGTAAAAGAAGTGCGCGCTTGGACAATTAAAAAAGGTGATACCGCACCACGCGCAGCTGCTGCGATTCACACCGACTTTGAAAAAGGCTTTATCCGCGCTGAAACCATGGCTTATGAAGACTTCATTGAGTACAAGGGTGAAGCTGGCTGCAAAGCAAACGGTAAGCTTCGTGTAGAAGGTAAAGAATACGTGGTTAAAGACGGCGATATTCTGCACTTCTTGTTTAACGTTTAAGTTGCTCTCTTTCACAGCTCACGCTTTGCGTTAGAGTTAATGCAAGATAATAAAAATCCCTTGTAGTAATACAAGGGATTTTTTTATGCCTGAAATAAAGCATTCACACGTCCGATAGCATGAACTCTCTATTAAGATCACGGAATACTCATCGTTATAAGTTGGTTATCGAACGAAACCACTCCCTTAAAAAGAACGTCAGCCACTCATGATTTTTTCAGCCCTTGCCCCTCGTTATCTGGATGGCATGGGCAATTAGTTAAATGATCATTGACTAATCCCATAGACTGCATAAACGCATAGCAAATAGTGGGGCCAACAAAGGTAAAACCAGCTTTTTTTAAAGCTTTACTCATGGCCACTGCTTCATCAGTTTGAACAGGGACATCTGATAATTGTTTAAAGCGATTCACTACCACCTCACCGCCAACAAAAGACCAAATGAAATCACTAAAGGTCTGGTCTTGTTTTTTGAGTTGTTTTTTAAACTCTAAAAAAGCCAGCGCGTTTTTACGAATGCCATAGAGTTTTAAGCGATTACGAATTAAGCCCGTATCCAATAACAAAATCTCAATTTCATCGTCACTCATTTTGGCAATTTTATTAGGGTTAAACTTATAAAAACATTTGCGATAATGGTCACGCTTGTTGAGTACCGTTATCCAACTAAGTCCTGCCTGCTGGCCTTCTAGGCATATTTTTTCAAATAACCTATTGTCATCACGGCATGGCAGCCCCCACTCTGTATTGTGGTATTGCACATAGTTATCTCCCTTTGCCCAGGGGCAAGAGACCATTACCTGATGTTTTGCTTTTACCATAACGACTGCTCATTACTGTATATTTATACATGCCATTTAAATACAGCCTCCATCAAACAGCAATAGCTATATGTATAGGCTTTATAATATGTCTAACTATTAATAATTATCATACGCAGCCATTAGCCATATTCACTTCATTTATCAAGCTAGACCTCCTAGTATTTCGGCTAAACAAAAAGGTGATCTATGAAACAAGTAATTTGTGAAGCGTTTGCACCAATCGAAGACTTAAAAGTAGTTGATGTGCCAAGCCCTGAAGTGAAAAAAAACCAAGTTCGTATTACCGCCCAAGCCATTGGTGTGAACTACCCAGACGGCTTGCTCGTGCAAGGCTTGTATCAAATGAAGCCACCTACGCCTTTTACTCCAGGGATTGAAGTCGCCGGGGTGATTGATGCGATAGGTGAAGGGGTTGAGAAACTCAAAGTGGGCGATAAGGTCGCTGCTATCATGCCTATTGGTGGTTATTCTGAGCAAGTGGTGCTGCACCAGTCCATTGTACAGCCTTTGCCTGCAGGTATTACGCCTGAAGATGCTACGGCTCTTATGTGTGCTTATGGCACCTCTCACCACGCATTAAAACAACGAGCACACTTACAAGAAGGCGAGCATGTGCTGATATTAGGTGCTGCCGGCAGTACCGGTATTGCCGCTATCGAAATTGCAAAAGCCATGGGTGCTAAGGTGACAGCCGTTGCATCGACTCAAGAGAAACTCAACATTGCAAAAGAACACGGCGCTGAGAACGTTGTTTTAAATGATGATCAATTAGCTGACAACCTGAAAAAGCTAGCCGGCAATAAAGGGTTTGATGTGGTCTTTGACCCAATTGGTGGTGATGCGTTTGATGCCAGCATCCGCCGCATGGCTTGGAATGGTCGTTATTTAGTGGTGGGGTTTGCGTCTGGTCGTATTCCTGAGTTTGCGGTCAACCTCGCGCTAGTCAAAGGCTTTAGTGTGATGGGTGTATTCTGGGGAAGCTTCGTACAAAAACAACCTAAGGATTACATGGCGAATCAGGTTGAGTTGTTTACTTGGTATAGCAAGGGTCTGCTTAAGCCACATATCCATAAGAGCTACCCTATGGCCGATGTGCACCAAGCCTTAAACGATGTGCTTCAACGCAAAGTAGCCGGTAAGGTTGTTCTCATTCCTTAAGCTATTTTTGATGTTTCACACAGTATGCCACTAACTCAGGAAGAGGCAGTGGCATACTGAATAATTTCCCTTGGTATTGATCACACCCCAATTGTCGCAATGACTCTAGCTGAGCATCTTGCTCAACCCATTCGGCAATCAATACGGCATTCATACCATGGGCCAGCTGCACCATACTTTGTACGATCTCTTTCACCAGTGTGCTATTGGCCACATCTTTGGTAATTTCCCCATCAATTTTTAAGCTATGAACAGGGAATGAACGTAAATAATGCAACGATGTATGCCCCATACCAAAATCGTCTACCGCAATGCGCCCCCCCATATCCGCTAGCTGACGTAGATCATCAACAAGAGCATCCGTTAAAAGCAAACGCTGACCTTCTGTTATTTCAAACTCAATGCGTGTTGGATCCATTGTATATTTAGCCATGAGCTTTTTTACTTCATATAAGAAATTAGTCCGTGATAATTGTATGGGGGAAACGTTTATTGCAATGGGTATCGGATTAAACCCATGAGAGCGATCCATCAAACACATATCTTTAAAGCAGCGCTCTATCACCCATAAGCCCAGCTGATGAATTTGCTCAGAAGCCTCTGCAATAGGAATAAATAAAGCAGGAGATAAATCCCCATACACAGGATGACGCCAGCGCAGTAATGCCTCTGCCCCTTGCACCTTGCCTTGATGATCAACTTTTGGCTGGTAGTGCATTTCTAGATAATCAAGAGTCGATAAATCTTTGGCTATACGGCGGCAAAAAACACCCAGCTCACCAGGAGACTTTAAGGCCAAGCGAACATCACAGTCCGATTGATTTAATTCATCAATCAAACCTTTAATTTTTTGTGCCTGCTGTTGATTTTGATACATCTCATAACGCTTTAAAAATGGCCAATAAATAAGACCACTCATCACACAAATAAATAGCTGTAATATCGCCCCGCTCCAGTGACCCGTCAGTAAATAACCACCCAATAAAAATGGCATACTCCAAACCACATCGTGGTTAGTAAATACAACTAATTCCAACCATAAGCTCAAATAAGTAATACCAACCGCTAAAACAGGTATTAATAAGAAAGGCAGTAATAAAAACCGATTAAGTACGATAGGTAAGCCGAATATAACCAATTCATTAATATTAAATAAGCTGGGTATCAGTGCGTATTTAGCAAACTGACGGTTACTATTACGCCGTGAAAAAAACAATGTCATGACCAAGCCAAGTGTGCAGCCTGAACCGCCCAAATAAGCAAGATGGTTTATTATTTCATGGTTAAAGTTACCAATATTGATTGGCGCAAAGACCACGTCACCCACTGTTGAGATAAGCGAGCTGCCATGAATACCCACAAACCAAGCAGCTTGATTAATTAAAACTATTTTAATCGTCTGCCAAGCACTTAAACCATTTAAAGAATCAACCTGCCCCACCATCCATAATGTGGCTCTTTCAATTAATTCTGCATCCATAAAAACATGGAAATAAATGCTCAATATGAATAATGGTAAGATCACACCAGGAACAATCATACGAATAGCAGTAGATAGCTCGCCGTTAATTTCATGTTCAAGATAAGAGAATCGCACCGAATAAAATTGCTGAAAACAGACAAATAACTCAGTGAATATAATACTGACAATCACAGCATGAATAATGTGCCGAAAGCCAAAACTCAATTTCCCCTGAGCGTAGCCTGCCATATAAAGCATGATTACCAGTGTCATCATAGACAGCATGGCGATCATTAATGGGCTCATGGGTAAATCTAAACGCTGATAGTGATACTGCGCCAATTGATAACTGATACTGGCAACTAAGAATAAAGAAATTAGGCCATAGGTGGCATCAACAATAAAATGCGCCACATTAAAAACAGGTGATGATTCTAAGCTAGGAAAGTAAAGAGGAAGCTGAACAAGCGTTAATCCCAGCGCCCCAAAAAAAAGAATAGGTAAAAGCGCCACAAACCCTTGCTGAATACAGCTTAGCCACAGTTGGGCGCGGTGTTGGTAATTCATAAGTATTCATCAATCCATTGAGCGCTAAGCATAGTTGAATTTATGGCTTAATTCGACCACCTAATCAATTTAAATGGTGACACTGTGACAGACTCATAGCGAATATTTCTTAATCGCGCACCCCGAACTCAGATTGTTAGCTAAGCTTCATCTATGAACTCTAAAACCCACTCCAATTACCCATGAAAGCATCAAATATGTTTTTCCAAACGCTTGTGGAACACGCTCCTACTGGTGTTTTTCACTGCGATGAGGAAGGTTTGATCACCTATGTAAACCCATCATGGCTCTTATTGCTTGACCTAGATGAATCACAAGCCCATGGGGACGTCTGGTTCAATGTCATAGCGCCTGATGCATTCAAGGCATTTCAACCTCTTTGGCTTGAATGCATGGACGCCCAAATAGGGTCTCACCACGAAGTGCCTCTGAACCCACAAGATGACAATCCACGCCACGTGCGCATTGATGTCAACCCGATCATAGATGCCAATGACTCATGTATCGGCTACGTTGGCCATGTGAAAGACATCACAAGCCGCGTAGCGATCGAAAAACAACAAGCAAGCAATGAGCTCTCCTTAGCTCTAATTGAGCAATCTCGAATACCCTGCGCCATCCGCGAAGAAAATGACCGTATCAGTTATATCAACCCAGCGTTTAGCCAAGTATTTGGCTATACCTTAGACGATATAGGGACAACCAAGCAGTGGTATGAAAAAGCCTATCCAAACCCTAAGTATCGCCTTAAAGTGGAGCGCTACTGGCAATATTACATGCAGCACCTTCATCAGCAACATAACATCGTCACACCTGAGGCACACATCACCTGCAAAGATGGCAGCATCAAAACAGTGTTAGTTTCACCATCTAAATTACTCGGCACCTCCGAGGATCAATACTCCATAAGTTTCTACGATATTAGTGAGTTAAAGCTGACTCAAGTTGCACTGGAAAAAAGCCAAGAACGTTTCGCCCTTGCGGTAAAAGGCAGTGGCGTCGGAATTTGGGATTGGAATATTGAAACAGGGCATGTATTTTTTGCGGCAGAATTAAAACAAGAACTTGGCTACACAGATGACGAACTCACTAATACTGTGTCTTCTTTTTATAAATACTTACATCCAATGGACAAACTAAAAGTTAAGAACGCATTTAATGATCATTTGTCAGATAAAAATACACCCTATTTTACAAAATATCGCATGCGCCATAAGAATGGCGACTACCACTGGTATCAAGGGGTTGGACAGTCGCTCAAAGATGAAAACGGCCATGCTTATCGTATGGCCGGTAGTCACACTAATATCACTCAACAAATGATCAACCATGAGCGCTTAACGTTAGCGCAAATGGTATTTGATAACAGTGGTGAGGCGATTATCACCACGGATGTAGACGCTGTCATACAAGCAACCAACCCTGCATTTAGCAATATTACAGGCTTTGACCAAGATGAAATTATTGGTGAAAATATTACACGGCTGCGCTCCAAAAAAAATCCTGTAAATATTGTTTCTGACATAAGAAAAAATTTACATGATCACGACACTTGGGCCGGTGAAATCTGGTGTAACAAAAAAGATAATAACGCCATTGCTATTTCTATTATGATCACCGTCATAAAGAATGATAAAGGTTTGCCTCAAAGATACATTGCGTTATTTACTGACGTAACAGAAAAAAAACAAAACCAAGAACTTATCTGGAAGCAAGCTCATTACGATGAGTTAACGCAATTGCTCAATCGAACTAGTTTCACCAAATACATTAACAGTGCCATCAACAGCAAGCATTCTTTTGCTTTGTTATTTATTGATCTAGACCACTTTAAGCACGTGAACGATACGCTTGGGCACAATGTCGGCGATGAGCTTTTAAAGCAAGCCTCTCATCGTATCAAACACTGCGTACGCACATCCGATATTGTCTCTCGCTTTGGTGGAGATGAATTTACAGTTGTATTATCTGGCGTGCTGAATGAAAGCATCATTCATCGAATTTGCAGCCAAATTATCAATAGTTTATCCACCCCTTATGACCTTTACGGAGAAGCCGCTTATATCAGCGCAAGTATCGGCGTTACACAGTACCCAGCAGATAGTCAGGATATTGAAGAGTTATATAAATATGCCGACCAAGCCATGTACGACGCTAAGCGTAATGGCCGCAATCGATATTCCTTTTTTACTCAAGAGCTGCAAATAGCCGCCAATAAGCACCGAGAAATCGCCTCCGATCTACGTTGCGCACTAAAAAATAATGAATTTATCGTTCTGTATCAGCCCATAGTTAACTTAATCGACAACCGTGTTCATAAAGCAGAAGCATTACTGCGCTGGCATCACCCTGTACGAGGACTAGTGCCACCCTCCGAATTTATTCCTATTGCAGAAGAAACCGGTCTTATTCATAAAATTGGTGATTGGGTATTTAAACAAGCGGCTATGCAAGCAAAAGTATTACGTAAGCATTATGCCAGTGACTTTCAAATCAGTATTAATAAAAGCCCTATTCAGTTCCACAGCGATTATGTAAACGGTCACGAACAGTGGAGCCATTTCTTAGCTACGATCAATCTAGATGGCAGTGCTATTGCCGTTGAAATAACAGAAGGCTTGTTACTCGACAGTACCGCTATGGTAAAAGAAAAATTAATTGATTTTCAAAAAAGCGGCATGGCCATTAGTTTAGATGATTTTGGTACTGGTTATAGCGCACTGAGTTATTTGAAAAAATTTGATATCGACTTCATCAAAATTGATCGTAGTTTTGTTATGAACCTAGAAAATGACAGTTATGACCGAATACTATGTGAAACCATCATTAGCATGGCCCATAAGTTAGGCATGAAGGTTATTGCTGAAGGGATTGAAACGGCGCATCAAAAACAAATACTAATAGATGCAGGCTGTGATTATGGGCAAGGTTATTTATTTTCCAAGCCCATAACCGCCAATCAGCTCAGAGAGCTAATAGGGGAACGTAATAATTAATCCGCGTATAAATCTTGGTTTACTACATCCCAATCATAAGTAGTTTCATAACCACTATCTGTTTTAACAAATACCTTATAGATTTCTAAAGACGCATCAGAAACCTCACCAGCAGCCTTAATAGTTAGACCTTCATAATGACGTAACTGTGTGTTCGACAAACCAGTTAGTTCACGAGACTGCGTTGCATTCACTAGGTGATAATCACCTTTAGAGAATATAACCTTGCCTTCCATGGTTTTCATCGATGAGGCTGAAGCTTGAGACGCTAAAGCAAATAGAATGGCACATAACACAATAAGCTGTTTCATAGTGGGCTCCTTTTATTTAGAGCCCTTATTCAATCGAAGCAATATGACAAGAAAATGAATAAAATATGACAATATCATCACTGCATTGTCATATTTTATTTGTATGACGCTTTATAATGTTAGGCTTAAATGTTGACTCTATTCTACAAAAGCACGTTCAATCACGTATTCTGCCAACTCACCATGACGAGTCTCATCAAAGCCTTGCTCATCTAAAATAGCGGTTAAATCTTTTAACATGCTAGGGCTACCACACAACATAAAACGGTCGTCTTTTTTGTTTGGCGCTGGCAGACCTAAATCCGCATACAGCTTACCGGATTTCATCAAATCCGTTAGACGTCCTTCATTTTCATATTCTTCACGAGTCACTGTTGGGTAATACATAAGCTTCTCACGAATCATTTCACCTAGGTATTCATCATTAGGGAGCTCATTCATGATGTAGTCTTGATACGCAAGCTCAGACTTATAGCGCACGCCGTGGGTTAAAATCACTTTGTCGTATTTTTCGTATGTGTAAGGGTCTCGAATAATACTCAAGAACGGCGCTAGACCTGTGCCTGTACTTAATAAGTACAAATTCTTACCTGGTAATAGGTCGTCGACTAATAACGTCCCTGTTGGCTTCTTGCTAATTAAGATTTCATCCCCAGGTTGGATTTTTTGCAAACGAGAGGTAAGAGGGCCGTCTTGAACCTTGATGCTGAAGAATTCCATTTCTTCTTCATAATTGGCGCTGGCAATACTGTAAGCACGCATTAAAGGCTTATCTTCAAGCTGCAACCCAATCATGATGAAGTGGCCATTCTTAAAACGCAGGCCTGCGTCACGAGTCACTTTGAAGCTGAATAAGCTATCATTCCAATGGTGCACACTGGTGACGGTTTCTTTGTTAAAGCCTTTCATGTTTCACCCATCTATAAATAAATACCTGAACACAGCATAGAATTTAGTCTTATATTTGCAAAGCAGGTAATATTTCTATAAATTATCGATTTTATTGATATACGTAAGCTATACTTGCCCAATCAACACACTAGGTATTCCCATGGACGTTATTTGGATTCTAATCGCATTTGCATGCGGCTTTGTGGCTAAGCAGATCAACCTGCCCCCCTTAGTCGGCTATCTTTTAGCCGGTTTTGTCATGCATAGTCTAGGTGTAAAGCCACTGGACAACTTGCAAGGCCTTGCCGATTTGGGCATCACTTTAATGCTATTTACCATAGGATTAAAGATAAACTTCAAGAGCCTCTTTAAGCCAACCGTGTGGGCTGGCGCCAGCTTACACATGTTCTCTTGGGTCATAGTTGGGGCTATTTTACTTAAGGGCTTTGCTTTAATAGGTGTTCAGTATCTAGAATTTTTAGACTGGCCAGCCCTTGCACTAATCGCTTTCGCCTTAAGTTTTTCTAGTACCGTTTGTGTGGTCAAATTATTAGAAGAAAAAACTGAAATGAAAAATAGCCACGGTAAACTAGCCGTAGGTATATTGGTCATGCAAGACATAGTCGCCGTCATCTTTTTAGTGGCCGCTACCGGAAAAATACCCAGTGTTTATGCATTCGGTTTGGTTTTATTATTCCCTGCCAAATGGATACTTGATCGCATTATCGACAGAGCGGGTCACGGAGAACTGCTACCGCTTGTAGGCATTGCATTAGCCCTTGGCGGTTATGAATTATTTAACTTAGTTAATTTAAAAGGCGACCTTGGTGCATTAATTTTTGGATTACTACTCAGTCAGCATGCAAAAGGTTCCGAGCTGTCAAAATCGCTATACACCTTTAAAGATTTATTTTTAATTGGCTTCTTTTTATCCATTGGTTTTACCGCGCTACCCACACTTGATATGGCTATTCCCCTTGCTGCCATTAGTTTCATACTGATTATTAAAGGTGTGATGCTATTCCATATTTTAGCTGCTCTGCGCGCTCCTGGTCGCAGTATGTTTTTAGGCTCTATGATTCTTACCAACTATAGTGAATTTGGTTTAATTGTTGCGGCCTTATGTGTCACAAATGGCTGGCTAGGAAAAGAGTGGCTGGTCATTATTGCATTAGCCGTCAGTATATCGTTTATCTTTACCAGTATTTTTTATGAGTACGCTCACACCGTGTATGCCTATATGCGCGCATGGGTGAAGTATTTTGAGCGAGCCCAACCTGTACCCGAATATCAAGAACAACTTAAGCATGCCGAAGTACTTATCGTCGGTATGGGGCGAGTCGGTAGCAGCTCTTATGATGTATTAAATGAGCGCTTAGGAGATAAAGTATGGGGCGTTGAGTCGGACTCAAGCAAAGCTATGCACCATCGCGAACTTGGACGACACGTGATCATTGGTGATGCGGAAGATGCGGATTTTTGGGAAACCCGAGAATTAAAACATATCAAGCTCATCATGCTAGCCATGCCCTCTGTCACCGATATTCGGGACATTACAACACAATTACAATTAAGTGATTACGAAGGCCATATTGCTGCCATAGCACGCTATGAAGATGAAAGAGAATCTTTATTAGAGTTTGGTGTAGACAACGTATTTAACTATTACGTTGAAGCCGGTACTGGTTTCGCCGAAGAAAGCTTGCATTTACTTGGATTAGATAATGCGCAGGCCACATCATGAAATTTAGCTTGCGCCAACTAGAAGTCTTTCTTGCTACAGCTCATTTTCAAAATATATCAAAAGCCGCTGACAGCTTAGCAATGAGCCAAAGCGCAGCCAGTAGCGCATTAAAAGAACTCGAACAACAGTTTGATATTTTATTATTTGATCGCGTTGGTAAACGCTTACAATTAAATGAACAAGGGAGGCTCATACGCTCTCGAACAGAAGCGTTACTAGAGCAAGCCCAGGAGTTAGAACAAGCACTGCTTCAACACCAAGAAGCCGGCCCGGTTAAAGTAGGTGCAACCTTAACCATAGGCAATTATTTAGCGGTCACTATTTTAAGTGATTTATTACAAGAGCATCCAGATGCGGAAGTAAACCTAATCGTCGCCAACACTCAAAATATCATGCAACAAGTACTCAACTACGATATCGACATCGGTATGATTGAAGGTGAAATACAGCATGCAGAATTAGATATTATTCCATGGCGTACTGATGACCTTTGTGTGTTTTGTTCGCCTAATCATCCTCTGGCCAACAGAAAAGAGCTGACCGATATTGATCTGCAAAAAAATAGCTGGGTCTTACGTGAAAGTGGCTCGGGGACTCGCCAAGCATTTGATCGAGCCATGTACGGTATTTTGTCTCAGATTCCTATCTCCGTAGAGTTGCAACATACCGAAGCCATCAAGCGTGCCGTCAGTCATGGTTTAGGTTTAGGTTGCTTATCTCGAATATCCGTTGAAGACGCATTAAAACGCGGGGACTTAATTGAACTGGCAGTACCCCATCGTGACTTTGAACGCACATTATATTTATTATTACACAAGAAAAAGCATCGCAGCGCTGGCATCCAACGCTGGCTTAATTTTTGTAACAAAATGGCATAACGTTAAGAGAAGTAAAAATGACAGCGTTAATAAAAGAATCAATCAATCAATGGTTAGATGATGTGGTCATAGGTTTAAACCTATGCCCCTTTGCTGCTAAGCCTCAAAGACTGAATCAAATTCACATCGATGTATTTACTGGCCACGATGAAAGCGAGCTCGACAAGGCGCTTTTAACCGCTCTAGATGAATTACAAAGCATGGACGCAGAGCAACGCGAAACCACGTTATTAGTTATCCCCAATGCGTTAACCACATTCGACGAATACATGCTTTACCTGCAACAAGCTCAATGGCTATTACAGCGAGCGGGTCTTGAAGGTGTCTTACAAATCGCAAGCTTCCACCCTAACTATCAATTTGATGGCACCGAACCAAGCGATAAAGAAAACCTAACAAATCGAGCCCCTTACCCGATATTGCATTTAATAAGAGAAGACTCTCTTACCGATGTACTTTCAAAATACCCCGACCCAGAGTCGATTCCAGAAGACAACATCGCCCGCGTAGAAGGATTAAGCCCTAGTGAAATAAAAAACCTATTCCCTCATATCAAATAAGTCTTAGGCGTATTAACTAATATATTGGTACATTCATACTATCAATACGCTCATCAAAGGCGATAAAAATAGACCCCATACACTACACTAAACAGAGCGCCGCCAATTTATCTGTATGGACAGTGACTTAGATGGATAGCCAACTCATTAAACGTACTGACATGGACTTTTTAAGCCGATCAATACCCGGCTTATATGTTTACGCAAGTGCTTGGCCATTACTGGCTTGGGGGTCTGGCTTATTTACTAAGAATTACATCTTAGCAGTTTCGTTTACTGCGCTGTTTGTAGGTATTAGTATATTAAGACTCATCCATGCTTATTGCACCCCTTATTTCTATGACTCAAACCCTTTAATTTGGCGTGGCATATTATTTAGCTTAGCCTTTGCCCATGCAGTAACACTCGCTTCCATTCAAGTTTTTTTAATTATACAAGACCAGTATTACAACATGGTTATTCTCACAGCCCTTGTTGTTGTTGGCTTAGTCAGTGGCGCCGCATCGAGCTTAGCCCCGAAATTATTATTCACTCAAACTTATATCGCCGCCATAGCATGGCCCACTATGATCGCCTGCTTTTTTAGTCCGCATTTCAATTTCTTAACACCGTTATTTTTTGTCTTGTGGGTATATTACGTTTTAATGTGTCGTCGATATTACAAAGAATATTCGCGCGCGTTTCATGTCGAACGAAAATTAAAAGAAAACCAAATCAAGTTAGAACAACTTAATCAAACGGATACGTTAACCGGTATTTATAACCGCCAGTATTTTGATAATGCTTTAGATTTGCAATGGGACCTAGCCTCTCGATCGCAATCAAGTTTATCTATATTATTTTTAGATCTCGATTTATTCAAAAAAGTGAATGACGAGTATGGCCACATTATTGGCGATAAAGCACTTTGCCATGCTGCCAATATTTTACAAGAAACGGCTAAACGAAAGAGTGATATGGTTGCTCGATACGGCGGAGAAGAATTCGCGATTATATTACCCAGCACTCAGCATGACACGGCAAAAGAATTAGCCGAAACCATTCGCATACAAATACAAGACACACCCTTGATCCATGGTGAGTTGACCATCCACCTCACTGTCAGCATAGGTATTAACTGCGTGATTCCTAACAATCAAAAAAATTGTATGCAGTTTTTAGATCAAGCGGACCAAGCCTTATACGAGGCAAAACATAATGGACGAAATTGTGTCGTCGATTACTCACACATCAACACCTAAGAACTAATGATTACTTTCAACCATTTGACTAATTCGCAGGACTTTATATTCATCATTCCACTCACATAACAAATCTGCTAATAAACGCGATTGCTCATGAAGTGCCAATAACTCTTCCTTATTACCTTTCTCGCCTTTGTAAATAGGCAACTTTAATAGTTTTTTATTGAGCTCGTGAGTCGGATACTGCATTTTATTTACTTCTAGATTCCAACGAATATTATGCAACATCATGCGATACGCGATTAACTTTGTTTCAATACTAAACAAGCTAAAATCTTCGATATCGTGGAAATACTTAAAATCAATTCCCAGCAAAATCACATCCGCCTCGGCTTTAACCGTGGCGCAGCGTCCACGACCGGTGACCATAGAAAGAGCGCCGCATACTTCACCAGGGTGGATAATATTAAGGCTTACCCCTTCATCTTCGCAAAACACTGACATCTGACCTTTCAATAAAAAATACAAGACCTGATCTTGATTGCCTTTTTGCAATACCGTCTCACCTGCCTGCGCCTGCACAAACTCACTAACACTTAACAACAAATCAAACTGCTCTGAGTTCACTCTTACCACGTCTTTAAAAAACGTAACACTGCGTACCAAACGTTGTAATGACTCTTTGCTGTACTCGACTCTGCTTAGCTTTTGCATACTATAAACCCTGCAACACGCAACTGAATAAAACAGCATAGATTTCATGCCGAAAGTCATACTAACAGCTATATTTAAACAGCCGCAAAAGAATTATCCAGATTGCGAACTTTGGCATTTTCTGCCGTAAAATCAATGAGATACAGGTGATTTAGCGTTTATTATTTAAACAAAACACACCTAAATAGACGATACCGAGGCTATTTATAGAATCTAAACTGCAGACAAGCTCGCCACCTCCTCACGCACTAACCCCTCGGTTATGAGCAGTTTTCACTAAAAATCCCTAAGTCATTGAAAAAAGTAGCAAACTTGCTTGACACTCTCAGCTCAAATCGTAATAATGCGCGCCGTTTCAAAGGCAACATAGCTCAGCTGGTTAGAGCACATCACTCATAATGATGGGGTCCCAGGTTCAAATCCCGGTGTTGCCACCAAATT
>JAWUYY010000045.1:0-25496 GCA_034110565.1 Bermanella sp.
TGAATTCTCCGTGCTATGATAACCGCCGATATTATGCGTGAATCCTTATGTTTAGACAGCAGATAAACCGATTTTTTAATGCCCTAACCTTTTATAGCCGCATCCCTGGACCAAACTGGGTGGACTACAGTGGCGAACAGCTTAATCGGGCCAGCGGTTACTTCCCCGTTATTGGTTACCTTGTGGCGCTTTGGTGCTATGGCATTTACAGCTTATGCGCACAGATTCTGCCACCTGATGTCAGCATGTTGATCAGTATGATCAGTGGTATTTTATTCACAGGTGCCTTTCACGAAGACGGCTTTGCAGACTTATGTGATGGCTTTGGCGGCGGTTACAGTCAAGCGAGTATTCTGCGCATTATGAAAGACAGCCGCTTGGGCACCTATGGTGTGGGTGGCTTATTGCTTATTTTGTTATTGAAATGGAGCACGCTGAGTGAATTGCCTCTGGCTTGGTTACTGATCAGCCTACTCGCGGCCCATAGTTTAAGCCGGGCCTGGGCCATTAGTTTGATGATGGTTTTACCCTACGTACAAGATGATGAGTTAAGCAAAGCCAAGCCCGTCGCTAAACAGTGGTTTAAGCAAGACATGATATTGGCTTGGGTCTTTGCTCTTATCCCACTATTTTGGCTACCCATAGCAATAAGCTTGGGTTTACTTGTGATGGGTTTGGCTACTTATATCATCACTTGGCGCTGGTACAGGCATCGCCTAGACGGATACACAGGGGACGCCCTTGGTGCCAGCCAGCAAATACATGAAGTCCTAATTTACCTATTTTTACTGGCCACTGTTGCTGCGTAATTGAACGCATTTTTTGCCTTACAAAATTGTGTTCTTAGGTATAATGGCGGCTTTTATCTTCAAGGCGTCTCATCATGGAATTAAGCGAATATTTAGCACAGCTCGACGGCCAATATCGTTTGTATGATGTAGGTCGTCGCATTCGCAAAATTGATAAGGCTCAGTTTCAAAAATTTGAATCCCTACAAAGCGCTTATCCTTTCCCTTATTTACAACACGCTTGGCTGGCCCTTTATATTAGTCCGCCCAAACAGCCTGAAAATGAAACCCTGATGTTTCTAAAATGGCCCTTGGATGAGCAAGGTAAGTTAATTCCTTATGTCCGTGACGACCTTGTCCACAGGCTTATTAAACTCAGCGAAACCCCATTACAAGCCGACACAGAAATTGATGACCCTCTTAAAGATAACCCGTTCGCGTTTAAGCCTGATAACGTACGCCTAGCTAACTTGCATGCGTTAATTCAAACCAGCCAACACCGTAAACCCTCTGCCCACCTTGATGCCGTGGTCAAATACCTGCAAGCGGGCACATTAAACCCAGACACTCTAACCAACTTTGAAGGTTTGGGTTTGCAGGGCATTGCCGATGTGGCTGCGCGCATGGATGAGTACAGCATCAGCTTAAAAGCCTGCTTACCTTATTTCCCGCCAGAGGCTTTACTGGCGTTCGCTCAATGCATGGAGCACCACTGTGTCCCACTGGATATCGCTCAGGTAGCACTTGTGCGCTTTAAACTAGAAATGGCCGCAGTAGATAACGTCATTAACGTAGAAGCCTGTATGCGCATCATAGGCGCCAGCCAAAGTGATGCGCTGCGTATTGAGGCTTGGCAAGCTTGGTTCGACAGCGACTATGCCGATAACATTGCTTGTGTACTGGCATTTGCCACACGTAACTATGATGATCTAGCCTTCATGCCTGAACGCATTACCGCGTTTTTAGTGACGCTTGCGTCCCTTAATCAAGAGCAAGATGGCTCGTTCACCGCCTTCATTAAGATCGCAGGAGATTTACTCTTTTTACCGGGCATTCGTAATTTATTGCTCAATGCCCTGCGTAATGAAAACCGCCCTGCAATTTTAAGTGACGCCATGCAGGCACTAATGAACAGCCGACAATCATGATGTGCCCTTGTCGTATGCAGCAAACTGAAGATATCCTGTATGAAAAGTGCTGCGAGCCTTTTCATTCAGGCGAGCTTGCCGGCACGCCAGAGCAACTCATGCGCTCACGCTTTAGTGGGTTTGTATTAGGACTGACAGAGTATATTAAACAAACCTGGCACCCCTCCACGCGGCCAAGTGATCTCGCGTTATCCCCAGATCACAATTGGCTAAAACTCGACATAGTCAAAGCCCGTGATTCACAGGTGCATTTTCGTGCTTACTTTAAAGATGAAGACGGATTTGCGGTGCTCGATGAAATAAGCGACTTCGTGTTAGAAGATGGCCGATGGTTTTATGTAAGCGGAGAAACCCAAACACACAGCATGAACCTTGGGCGTAATGATGTGTGTTTATGTGGCAGTGGTAAAAAGTTTAAAAAGTGCTGTGCGTAATCACACGCTAATACATTTTAACCTTTCTTAGCTAACCAATCGCTCATGGCTTTACCTGTAGGGCCGGGCCACGCTTTAAGTTTACTCAGTGGAATCACCTTATATTCGTCCAGCTCATGATTGAGGGTGATTTTCCCCTGTGCTTTTACGGCATAGGCTATGATCAACTGATTTTTTGCATGGAACATATAGTGGCCCACAAATCTAGGGTCATGTGCTTTTAATCCTAATTCCTCTTGAGTTTCCCGTATGGCGGTTTGTTCGGGTAATTCGTGTGGGTCCACATAACCGGTGATCACACTAAGCATACCTTGAGGCCAGGTCACATCATGGGCTAACACCACCCCTTCTGGGGTTTCTACTATGATTGCCACAACTGGTGTTGGATTATTAAAAAAACCGAACCCACACTTTGCTGCGCACACTTTAACAACGTGATCTTCTAACGTTCGCTCTCGGGTTTTTGCCCCACATTGTGGACAATAAAGATACTCAACTGACTTAAACGCACTCATACTTATCTCAGTTTTATTATTTATTTGGGAACCAAATTAACATAATGTCCCCAAATAACCCTCATCGTATTCACGCCATGCACCCAGTGTAAATGCGCATTTCATATACCGCCCACTTATGGCAAGGTTACTCACATGTTGAACTCCCGTTGATCCGCACTGCACTATGAAGTCTGCGTTTCGCTTTACCATTTTAATCAGCTTACTGTTACACCTTTTGGTTTTTACGCCTTGGCTATTAACTGATCAAGCCCCTGCGCCTGTTAAACACAACGACAGCAACACCGTTGAATTCACCTTAGCACCACCAGTAAAACCACCAATTCAATCACCCCAACCATCAGTAGAACCAGATACGCCACCGCCGCCGCGTCACCTTGAAGATGACATTACCAAGTCCAATACTAGTGATGGCTTGGCCGAAACAGCCAGTGGCAACCAACAGCCACCCTCTCAAGGAGAGCCTGATGCGCAAGCGGCAACCCAAGCTAATGAAGCCACAGCTGAAGCGTCACCCAGCCCAAGCAGCAGCCGAGTTAACCCAAATAGCCCGTTATTAAGTGATTTTTTAAAAGCAAAAGAAATCGCCAAACAAGAAATGCAAAAAAAGGGATTGAATTTACAAGAGTTAAACGAAACAGATTTAGCTAGTAAATCTGTTGAATCACCTCTAGACAAGGATGAAGAAGAAAAAGCCCGCTGGTACAACGAAGTACTCAAACGCATTAGTGAGCAAGTCAACCTTGCTTGGGTCAAACCACCAGGAATAAGCAGTAATACTTGGGGAATCATACGTTTGGATATCGATGAACATGGCTACCTAACAGATGCCCGAGTGCACCTGCCCAGCGGCAGTGCGCAATTAGACCGCTCTGCCCTGCGCGCGATACACCAGGTGTACCGCTACGATATTCCTCACTCACAAAACCTATCACGCCATTATCGACATCTTGAGTTCCGCTATCGTGGCGGCGAAGATGAACGCTAGAGCTGCCTGCTCTTAATCTCGGTCTTTAGGCGTAGACATGCCTTTTAAGATCATGCCCCAGGTTCCCATCACCAAGCCAATAACGGATAACAACATGCCACTATTTACCCAAAAGCCATGACGGGTCATAAAAGAAACAAATTCATGTTTGTTTTGCATGTCACACAACCCGTTTAGATAGTCCCAACTGCCACCGCTTTCTAAGCAACGCGCCACATCTTGGGCCTCCATCATGTATAGAGTGACCAACACAACACACGGTAAAAACAATAAAATCATGCCCCAACGCAACATTTTCGCCTCCTTTTCTTAGCACATTTAACTATATCGGTGGAAATTAGCACATTCAGACCGACGCAAGCATTGCATTATCCCATAGGCCTAGGCAATAATGGCCATCAAATACCGATATAAAAACAAAAACTGAGTATTGTCTATGAAAACCTTATTCAAAACGGCTCTGACCTATTTGCTAGTGTCAGTGATATCAAGTGCAGTCATCGCTGATGAAAAAACCGATCAACTATTAGCTAAGATTGATGCAGACATCAGTGCTAAGCGTTTAAGCTCGCCTGCCAGTAACAACGCCATCGATAAAATTTGGCAGTTCAAATCCATAGCGCCTTACGATCAACGTATTAATAGTCGTGCATATAAAGTCGGTAAGTTTTATGTGGAGCTAGCAAACCAATCTATCTCTCAGAAGAAATTTACACAGGCACAGTTGTATCTTGATAATGTATGGTCGCTCGCATACCTGACACCGGGTTTAGAGTCCACACAAGATGAACTAGACCAGTTATTCAGTGGTGGCTCTAAAGTCGCTAAGGCTAAACCGGCTCCTAAGCCTGTCGCTGTTGCCAAGAAAGATAACTCAAAAGCAGAACAAGCGAAGAAAGAAAAACAATTGGCCGCTGCTCGCTTAGCCAAACAAAAAGCTGAAAAGCAAACCGCTGAGCGTCGTCGTTTAGCAGAAGCGAAAGAACGCAAGTTGTCGCAACTGCGTAAAGAAGAGCAAACCAAGCGTGAAGCCTCTGCCAAACTGGCCACATTAAAAATACAGCGTGAAAAAGCCAGTGCGCTAGCAAAAGAGATGAGCAACGCAGAAGAAACCTCTAAGGCCATTGCGGACTTCAATCTCGACCAAGAGCTGATTGATGGCCGAGAAACCCGTGAGATTCGCTCGGCACTTAAGCCTATTTGCCAAGAAATCATCGATAACGAAGCATCGGTTGTGTTGCATACTCGCACCACACAAGACTATCGCTGGTTAACCGTACGCCTAACCTTGTGTGTGCGTCGTATTGATAAGAACTTCCGTCTGCGTCACAGCCATCAGCAAGTGGCTGACCAAAGCCCAAGCATTAGCTTGCACCCTGGTCGTAGCATGTCTTTATTGAAAAAAGTACGCAGTTAACCGTATTTAGCACCCATAAAAAAACCGGCTTATGCCGGTTTTTTGCGTTCAGGCTCTTCAGTAAACCATTAAAAAACGATGGTTTTATTACCATGACGCAAGACCTTGTCTTCAAGGTGTAAACGCACACCACGGCTTAGCACCATTTTCTCAACGTCCTTACCTAGGCGCACCATGTCTTCAACCGTGTCTTTATGGCTAATACGAATCACGTCTTGATCAATAATAGGCCCTGCATCTAATTCTTGGGTTACATAATGGCACGTAGCCCCAATCAACTTCACACCGCGCTCAGCGGCTTGGTGATAAGGCTTAGCCCCTGCAAACGATGGCAAGAAACTATGATGGATGTTAATGATTCGCCCTTCATAAGCCTCACAAACATCAACCGGTAAGATTTGCATATAACGAGCCAGTACAATGCTATCGGCATTATGCTCGGCGATCAGCTGGCTGATGCGATGAAAGTGTTCCGTTTTATTGCTTTTATCAACCGGAACATGAAAGAACGGAATGCCATGCCATTCAACTAAGCTGCGCAAATCATCATGATTCGAGATCACACATGGAATATCGCATTTCAGCTCTCCGCTGTGCCAACGATGCAGTAAATCCACCAAACAATGGCTTTCTTTTGAGGCGAGTAAAACCAACTTTTTATTTTCAGCACTGTCGGTGACTGCCCAATCCATAGAAAATTCTTCAGCAATTGGGGCAAACTTTTGTTTAAACTCTTCCACTGTAAACGGCAAAGAATCCGCTTTAATAGAGTGACGCATGAAAAACCAGCCACTCACAGGGTCTGCGTAATGGTTTGCTTCAACAATCCAGCCACCATGACTCGACACGAATTGACCAACTTTTGCCACAATACCAATGCCATCAGGGCACGAAATGGTTAATCGAAATGTATGTTGCATATATTCACCTTTAAATCATGCAGACGTTATAAACCCAAAGCTCAGCAAACTCAACGATCCCTTGAATATCCCTGTCATCAGCCCCACAATGTCATTGATATTTCCTCTAGAAGACCGTTATGCGTTATTTTTTTTTACTATTCATCATGCTTCTCCAAGGCTGCAGCACAGCCCAGCAAGTCCGTTTATATGACGGGCCTGCAATCGGCAAAGAACAAGAAGTTGAATTAATTCTCCCTCTTAATTTTGAGCTGCTGAGCCTAGATGGGCAAGATGTCGCTCAATTTACACAAACATTTCGCAACCATAATTTAAACGTCAAGCTCGCCCCTGGCTTACACACCCTAGTTTTGCGCTACAGTGATATTTTTCAATTAGATGCCGATAACCACGATACACTGAGTACCGGCCAGATTACATTTACCGGCACATTGAAATCAGGTGAAATTTTTCAAGTACAAACCCCAGCACTTGATACATACATGCAAGCAAGACGTTTTATAGACAACCCTAGTGTAAATCTGACCAGCGGTTTTCAGGTACTCACAGGTAGCCACATCGCCAAAGAGGACCCTCTCACATTCAAGCAAGATGACGAAATCAATAAAGTTTCCTATCCTAATCTTAAGCAACTACAGTTTTGGTGGCTTAAGGCCAGTGAACATGAGAGAAACGA
Organism: Bermanella sp.; assembly: GCA_034110565.1. Lineage (GTDB taxonomy): Bacteria > Pseudomonadota > Gammaproteobacteria > Pseudomonadales > Oceanobacteraceae > Bermanella. The sequence goes on from JAWUYY010000045.1 coordinate 6,887, forward strand.
ATTTAAAACTTGGATAGCTCCCCCTAACACCTAGGAAGGTATTATGCCCTTTATCATGATTGATCAAGGCACCCCTGCCATTCGCCATTACACGGTACCAACGCAATCTGGCACACCTCCCTTAGATGCCTCGAATCCTATTCGTGCTATAAAAGGGAAATCTCAATCCGGCCATAAAGCTTATGAACACCAACAATCAAATAAGCCTATTCAAAAAGTATTTCAAGCGTTTGAAATCATGAGCCACCCAGTTGTTAGTCTTGAGTTTGAGAAACTAGAATTAGAGTCTGCCTGGAAACTTATGCAACAGCATCAAATCAAGCACCTTCCTATTACAAAAAGCGGCACGCTCAATGCAATTGTTTCAGAAGGTGACATATTAAAGGCACTGGCATTTAAACATTCACGATCCCAGTGGCTGCACTACAAGGTGTACGCAGCAACAGAACAAACGGATATACATCAATTGGCTCATGTCATGTTTGATGAGCACATAGGTTGTTTGCCTATCGTGAATGAACAACGAGAATTGTTAGGCATGGTCACTCGTAGTGATATATTAAAACTCACCAGCCAGTATGGCCCTATGGAATTTTGGGCATAATAAGAAAAACCATTTAACGAATAGACCGTTAGCAATGCTACACTAAATTATAGTAATAATAAGATGGATCCTTTATATGGCCGTAGAAAACGTTCGCATCACCCCTCGCAAAGCACTTAGAGTTTTATCCCGTCACGAAGTAAACCGTTTAAAAGATGTCAGTGAAGGAGGCCTTCACGAAATATTCAAGCGCTGTGCTTTTGCCGTATTAAATTGTGGCAACATGAGCGACGATTATATGGCTGAAAAACAAGAATACGATGCCTTTGATATTCAAGTGATTCAATTCGACCGTGGCATAGTGCTCGACTTATATAACGCACCAGATGACGCATTTGTTGATGGCGACTTAATCTTTGGTATCCGTGAGCACTTATTCGCAGTACTGCGCGATATTATTTACACCCATGATGAGATTATCAATAACCCCAAATTTTTAGCCAGTGATGACCAAGAACAAAACAGTGAACAAATTACTAACATGGTGTTTCATATTTTACGTAATGCCAACATGCTGCGTTACGGCATGTCATCAGACTTAGTGGTGTGTTGGGGTGGTCATAGCATTAGCCGAGAAGAATACGATTATACTAAGGTGGTCGGTTATCAACTTGGCTTGCGGGCTTTAGATGTGGGCACGGGCTGTGGCCCGGGTGCCATGAAAGGCCCAATGAAAGGAGCAACCATCGGTCACGCGAAACAGCATAACCGTCACGGTCGATACGTGGGCATCACAGAGCCCGGCATTATTGCCGCCGAAGCGCCTAATCCTATTGTAAACGAACTGGTGATTTTACCGGATATCGAAAAACGCTTAGAAGCCTTTGTACGCTGTGCTCACGGTATTATTGTCTTTCCTGGTGGTGCAGGTACAGCAGAGGAAATCTTATATTTATTGGGTATTTTACTACACCCTAAAAATAAAGATATTCCGTTCCCTTTAGTCTTCACTGGCCCAAGTTCATCTAAAGTTTATTTTGAACAAATTGATTCCTTCATTGCTCAATGCTTAGGCGACGAAGCACGTAAACGTTATAAAATCATCATCGATGACCCTGAGAGCGTTGCTGTTTATATGCGCGATAACCTTAATAAGGTCACAACGTTTAGAAAAGAGAACAACGATGCTTTTTTCTATAACTGGATGCTCACTATCGATAAGGAATTCCAAACACCGTTTATTCCAAGCCACGAAAACATGAGTAAGTTAAACTTATCATTCGATCAAGATATTCATATTCTTGCTGCTAACTTACGCCGCGCATTCAGTGGTATTGTTGCAGGTAATGTCAAACAAGATGGCATTTTAGCCGTCAGAGAATTCGGTCCTTTTGAGATTCACGGGGATAGTAAAATCATTGCACCTATGGAAGAACTGCTCAGCAGCATGGTCGCACAACACCGAATGAAACTACCTGGCGGCACAAAATATGAGCCTTGTTTTCGAATTGTAAGTTGAAATAAGCAAAACTCAGACATAAAAAAACCAAGCTTAAAGCTTGGTTTTTTTATGTCCAATGTAATCTTTTAGATTAACGATCGAATAGCATTTTTAACTTTTCATCGATACTATTATCACCAATATGCTCACTTAAATCCACATCATAAATGCCATCATACTTACGGCGTAAGATTTCTTGATTGGTTTCTTTATTCAAAATAACCGATGGTTTTAACAGCACGATTAAATTCTGTTTAACATGCACTTCACTTGATGAACGGAATAACCAACCAATGATTGGAATATCACCCAAGAATGGCACCTTACTTTCGCTTTGCTCAACGGCATCACGAATCAAACCACCAAGCATAATAATTTCACCATCTTCGGCTAAGATTTGCGTTTTAATTTCACGCTTATTGGTAATCAAATCAGCTTGCCCTTCAACCGTTGTTGTGGAAACCGACTCCGTACTTTGTTCGACCTCTAAACGAATAAAGCGTCCATCTTGCACATGGGGGATGACTTTTAGTGTCGTACCGATATCTTTACGTTCAATCGTATTAAACAAATTAGAACTACTATTACTCGTTGTCTGTTGACCGGTTACAAACGGAACGTTTTGCCCTACGATAATTTCAGCTTCTTGGTTATCAAGGGTCATAATACTCGGCGTGCTTAATAAATTAGTATTTGATACAGATTCCAAAGCTTGAATCAGAAATGCAAAGTCATTACTCCCCACATTACCTGCACCACCGAGTGTCAGACCCGCACTAATAGGCAATGATGTACCGCTCGCAATACCTGTAATCATATCTATGATACTTGTCCCCGCGTCTGAAAAGCTTGTGGCCGATAACGGTGTATCACTACTGCCATTTTCAATGGCATCGCCATCCACTAATGCTGTCTGAACCCCTACTCGGTTATCAACATTACCGGATACTTCTAAAATAGCCGCTTCAATTAACACCTGTGCACGACGAATATCCAGTTGCGACACAATTTCTTTAATCTCTGTCATGGTAGAAGGTTCCGCACGTACCACTAACGCATTTAAGCCTGTATCGGCATGAATACTCACACCACTAGTGGCTTGGCTTTTGCCCTTTTCATCTTTTACATCACCCATAAGGTTTTTAAGTAGATCCGCCATTTCTTTTGCATCTGCATGCTGCAAACGAAGAACAGATGCCTTGCCTGAAAACTTAGAAGGCTTATCTAAACTTACAATTAGAGCTTTTACTTTTTCACGCGCACTTTTCTCACCGCGAATAATCAAACGGTTTGAGCGTTCATCTGCCACCACTCGAATACGACCAGCGACACCACTGGCTTCTTTTGTTTTACCACCTTCACTTACTTTTTCTGGATCTAGGCTTGTTAAAATATCGACGATATCGCCCACCCAAGCTTCTTCTAGTTGAACCACTTCTAATTCAGAAACACCTGAGCCATCTAAACGCTCAATAATTTTTTCTAAACGGCGCACGTTAGAGGCATGGTCTGTCACGATTAGGGCGTTAGCACTTTTTACACCAGCAAGATGACCGTATTTAGCAACCATGGGACGTAAAATAGGAACAAGATCTAAAGCAGGCGTATCTTTAATTTGGATAACTTGGGTAATTAATTGTTCACTTCCCTTGGTGTTGCGCAAAGCTGTGGGCATTCCACCTTCTTGCTTGGTATCATTTTGCTGTACAATTTTAATAATACCGCCAGCGGGAATAGCCGCGAAGCCATGAACTTGTAATACAGACTGGAACATTTCATATACGTCTTCTTTTGACATAGACGTATTTGAATCTATGGTCACCTTACCCTTTACTCTAGGGTCTATAACAAAGCTATAGCCTGTAATATTAGCCACTTGAGAAATAAAGGCTTTAATGTCAGCATCTTTTAAACTGACTTTCCAAGTTTGCTCTTCATCAGAAAATGCCAAGGCGCTAGGCAGCAGCAATAACAAAATGACGGCGTGAATCCAATTTCTTATTTTCATATTCAAGACCATATTTAAAACGCGTGATTGATGGTCATACGTCGACTGCCACGTTCTATGACAATACGGGCACTTCCAGATGCGTAAACTTCATCAATGATTGATTTATCCTGAGTCGGATCACCAAGCTGGTGCCCATTCACAGAAATTAATTTATCTCCCGGCTTCATACCTATGCCCATTAACATGGTGGATGATGGTGTTAGCACGTAACCATCACCGGTAGCCTGCAAGCCTAAATTTTCCATAGCTTGCTGCGGGTCTTCTAGTTGCTCTTTAGCAAATCCTACAAACTGCTCGGCGGTGCGAATGCCTCGCAGGGATTGCTTGAATTCTTTTCGATCTCTTAAATTGGATGCTGGTGGCGCCTTCACAATGGTTTTTTTGGTATTAGCGGTAATACCTTGCAGCGCTTTTTGGCTCTCTTCAAAGGTTAAGGTTTCGAATTTACCGCTGTTATCTAAAATGATTTTGTCATCATATACCTGTGATAACAGTGCACGACCTTGAACACGATCACCAATTTTAAAGAACTCCCCTTCACGCCCTTGCTCTGCAATGATGGCACTGGAATGCGTTTTGTCTTTCGCCACAAACACACCCATCAGCAATAAGCGCAAACGGGTTTTTGGTGCATCAATTTCTTGCTGTAGCGCAAGTGGTGTTTGTGCTGGACTACCAAAAATATCCAACTGCGATAACCCGTAAGACTGTGGCATGCTGGCCATATTAGCTTGTCCTTGCGCCGCTTCAGGCAAGACGACGACAGGTTGATCAATGATCAACCACGTTAGAACTGCTAATTGGTAAGCCACACACACACTCAATATCCACTTTGCTGCGGTAATACTGGGTTGAAATGCTTTATGTTCTGTCCAATGCACAAATAAACCTTATTACTAGCGAGTAAAAATACGCTCAGAGATTTCAAACACAACGGCATCAGGAGATACCTTATTGGGCCATTGTTCACCCACTAAATCGATCATGGCTTTTCGTATCGCAACATTTGCCCAACCGTCTTTCTTTAAACTCGCGTTGGCCACCTGCAAACCATCTACGGTCGCAACGTCAGCCTGTAATTCATTATTTTCACTAGCCAGTTTAGCAACTAACATCGGCAAATTAGCCGAAGCCATATTGCGTCCTTTAGGATAATTAACTTGTCCACCCATCCATACCAGCTGCCCACTGGCCAGATCGCTCTCGCCAGTTGCGAAGTTATAGTGAACATTGGTATTACTCAGCTCAACATCACCACTGATTTGGGTCTTTGATTGGGCAATCACCCTATTGATTAACCCAGCACTGACAAAACCCTTGGTATTTTCTATTTTCAGGCTTTGACTCAGAGCGTTGTAGGTCAGTAACGTATTAAGTTCCGCTACATTTGAATCCATCGCCAGCTTTGCTTTAACTTGGCCTGCCAATAGGTTCAAGGGTTGCAGTGTCCATTTACTCGAGACCTGACCTGTCATTGCGTGCTTAACCACCACATCACCTTGCCAAAGCGTGCCTGATACAGCCAACACATCAACCGGTAAGTTACTGGGTGCGACCGCACGATAAACCACGTTCAGCGGCATCAACGCAATCAAACAAACAATATAAACAACAATACTGACAGCAATTAAGCTTTTATTTCCTTTGGCCTTGGCCACTATTCTATAACCTTGTACAAATCTAAGGGGCACCATTGTAAAGCAGGCGAGCAGCACTGTAACGCCACTGTATGACAAAAAAGTGAAACAAAACCGTAAAAAAACGGAAATTATTCGACGAAGTGAGCCAACGCACAAAAAACAAACAGTAAATTCAACGCAAAAAAAAGGCCTCCCGAAGGAGACCTATTTTTAAACAATGGATTTAGCCAGAATTACATCATTCCGCCCATGCCACCCATTCCACCCATGCCGCCCATATCAGGCATACCTGCGCCTTTTTCTTCTGGGATTTCAGCAACCATGGCTTCTGTTGTGATCATTAAACCACCAATTGAAGCCGCCGCTTGCAAAGATGAACGAGTCACTTTCGCAGGATCAAGGATACCCATTTCGATCATGTCGCCATAAACGCCAGTTGCTGCGTTGTAACCAAAGTTGCCTGTACCAGACTTCACTTTATCCACAACTACAGAACCTTCATCGCCTGCATTAGCTGCGATTTGGCGAATCGGTGCTTCCATCGCACGTAAAGCAAGAGCGATACCTACGTTTTGGTCATCGTTATCACCGGTTACTTTCACTTGGCTAAGCGCGCGTATCAATGCAACACCACCACCAGCGACGACGCCTTCTTCAACCGCCGCGCGAGTTGCTTGTAGTGCATCTTCAACGCGGTCTTTTTTCTCTTTCATTTCCATTTCAGAACCGGCGCCAACTTTGATCACTGCAACACCACCAGCTAATTTAGCTAGGCGTTCTTGCAATTTCTCTTTGTCGTATTCAGAAGTAGATGCTTCTGCTTCGGCACGAATCTGATCGCAACGACTCTTAACTTCAGCTTCTACGCCAGCACCGTCAACAATCACGGTGTGTTCTTTATCGATAACGACTTTCTTAGCCGTACCCAGATCTTCTAACGTAGTGGTTTCTAAGCTCATACCCACTTCTTCAGAGATCACCTTGCCGCCCGTCAAAATAGCGATGTCTTGCAACATAGCTTTACGACGATCACCAAAACCCGGTGCTTTAACAGCCGCTACTTTAAATGTACCACGCATGGTGTTTACAACTAGAGTGGCAAGGGCTTGGCCTTCAACGTCTTCCGCTACGATCAATAGTGGACGACCAGACTTAGCGACAGCTTCAAGCAATGGAATGATTTCTTGTAGGTTGTCGATTTTTTTATCAGCAAGAAGAATCAAAGGATTTTCTAGCTCGATATTCATTTTTTCTTGATTGTTAATGAAGTAAGGCGACAAGTAACCGCGGTCAAACTGCATACCTTCAACTACTTCTAATTCGTCTTGAAGACCTTGACCTTCTTCAACTGTGATCACGCCTTCTTTACCCACGCGCTCCATTGCTTGCGCAATTAGGTCACCGACAGTGCTGTCAGAGTTTGCAGAGATAGTACCGACCTGTGCGATAGATTTAACATCAGCACATGGTTGCGCTAATTTAGCGAGCTCTTCAACCACAGCGGCAGTGGCTTTATCAATACCACGCTTAAGGTCCATTGGGTTCATACCCGCAGCAACAGACTTCAAGCCTTCATTAATGATAGCTTGAGCTAGCACAGTAGCCGTTGTGGTACCGTCACCTGCTTTGTCATTTGCTTGAGACGCCACTTCTTTAACCATCTGTGCGCCCATATTTTCAAACTTGTCTGCAAGTTCGATTTCTTTTGCTACAGACACACCATCTTTCGTAATGGTCGGTGAACCAAAAGATCGATCTAATACAACATTACGACCTTTAGGCCCTAATGTTACTTTTACGGCATCTGATAAAATATTCACGCCCGCTAGCATTTTTTTACGAGCAATATCACTAAAAATTACTTCTTTAGCCATGGTTCAATTCCTTAACAATATACATTTGATAAATTTACGTGAACTGAAGATTAAGCTTCAATGATGCCGTAGATTTCGCTTTCGCTGATAATCAATAGCTCTTCGCCATCAATTTTTACGGTGTTGGTGCCATACTGACCAAATAAAACGATATCACCTACTTTAACGGCTAGAGCTTGTATATCACCGTTTTGTAGAATGCGGCCAGTACCGACTGCTACGACTTCACCTTGATTCGGTTTTTCCGCAGCTGCGCCAGGAAGCACGATACCGCCAGCCGTTTTAGTTTCTTCTTCTTTACGACGAACAACAATTCGATCGTGTAACGGACGGATTTTCATTAACGTATCTCCAAACGAGTTTCAGTGTGAAATGGCTAAAACAGCCAATTCTTTATTATAAAAGTGACCAAAGGTCACCGTATTAAAATTTGTGAACTTAAGATGGGGTCGCAACAGTGGAATTCAACACCTTGGCTTACATTTTTTTCAATTAATCTTCCCGACGATACTGGCCTTCAATCACCTGACCGCTCTCATCTTTGCTGCTTGTTTTAGCCCCAGGTTGAATAATGATGCCTTTCTTCAAGATTGCAGCAGCTAAGCTGTTACGTACAAAAGGCAACAAGCCAATCAAAGCGATGGTATCTGTCACAAAACCTGGAATTAATAGCAGTGCACCGCAAATAAAGACCATCAGACCGCTTAAAACAGTTTGCGCTGGCATTTCACCCTGTGCAATCTGCTCGCGTACCAAGCTTAGAGTACGAAATCCTTGGGTTTTTATCAGAAACACACCCAAAAACGCGGTAAACAGGGTCATCATTACCGCCGTCATGGCACCGAACTTTCCGCCCACCTGGGCGAATACGGCCACCTCTACAAGGGGCAACAAGACCAATAACAATAAAAATCTCATAATTTCTCTCTTTTTTACCAAGTTATCTTAATGGTGGTGTTGTTTTTGCTTTTCAAGGACAACAATCGTTTTTTTGACGCGGAGACACCATGCAAGAACTGATCGTCATTTTAGATACCAGCATCAAGGTATCCCTTGGTGCCATAATAGCCGGCTTGTCAGGGTACTGGCTTTCTGGCATGCGTATCAAGCATAACCGAGCGCAACAGCGCCTAGACCACCAGCGTGATTTATTAGAAGGCATTGCGCAACAGGCAGAGCAAGTTCATCACGTTTTTATGAAGTATTTCGAGCTAATCAATGAGTACATGAACGCGACAAAGAACCGCTATGACTGGCCACCAAGCCGTCGCAGTGAACTTTATCTAGTGCTGGACGAGCTAGTGCACAGCTTTAATGAGCTCTCCACTGCAGAATCCAAGCTACTGTTATTGAATGAGAAGCCCTTATATAAAAGCCTGCGCAAATTTCGCAGCAAGGTAATCTTCTTTCGTCGCCACTACTATATTGATAAAAAAGACTTAAACGAAAAAGAAGCTCATGAAATCAAACGTGAAGTAAGCAAACTAAGAGAACAGTTTTTTGATGCCTTAAGCCACAGGTACGCTGAAGTATAACCCCAAGATTTGTTGTGTAGACCGTTTGCCCCGAGGATTCCTCGGGGCTTTTTTTTGTGCGCCATACACAATATCCACAATATTTGACCACAACGAAACTGCACTATCCTATTTATCAAGGCAATTGCCACTATTGGAAATTGACTCTGCTTTTTTACACCTTATAATGCGCCAATCTTAGGGGAGTAGCCTGCCAGTTCATCTGGTGATGTCGTCAACATAATTAAGCCCTCATTGGCTTATGGTGGCATCGTGTTACGAGTTTGATACTCGAACATCGGCAAGACTTAAGGTAAATGGTAACCCCAATGGTGGGAGGTTGCTGTTTATCTTTTGTTCTTATTCCCACCGGAGCCTTTCATGGAAGCATTATTTACCTCCACAGTTACCGTAGCCCTCGCTGAAATTGGCGATAAAACCCAACTTCTTTCTCTATTGCTTGCAACTCGCTTTTCAAATAAGTGGGCAATTATTGCTGGTATTGTATTAGCCACTGTTATCAATCATGGTTTAAGCGCTTGGCTTGGCCAGTACTCTATTCAATGGCTAAGCAGCGATTGGGTTCAATATGTCTTATCAGGCAGCTTTATCGCCATTGGGTTATGGATATTGATTCCCGATAAAATGGATGAAGACACTAATCTTATGGTCAATCTTGGGCCGTTCTTTGCCACCACGATTCTATTCTTCTTAGCTGAAATTGGCGATAAAACTCAAGTGGCGACTATCGTGCTGGGCGCTCAATACCAAAGTCTACTTTGGGTCACGCTAGGCACGACCTTAGGCATGTTACTGGCTAATATACCTGTGATTTATTTTGGCGAAGCATTAATGAAACGTTTACCATTAAATGCCACGCGTATATTCGCCGCTAGCCTGTTCATCATCATGGGTCTTATAACGGCGTTATGGTCTCGCTAATCTCACAGATGTATTCCTGCAGCCATAATTCCACCAGAATCTATGGCTGAAGCAAGCAAGATTACTCACCGCCATATATCAAGTTAAATGGCGGTTTAGCTCGTACACCTCATCACTCCAGCTCAAGGAAAGCCTGCAACCCCAGAAATTAGGACTAAACTATTATTTAATAGATAAATCACTCCTAATGGAGGGCGACTATGTCCGTAGGTTTACGTGCTAAATTACTTGCAATCATCGGCGTTGGTATTCTCGGTGTTGGTGTCATCAGCGCTATCTCTTTTCTTTCTCTATCGAGTAAGGTGACTGAGTTTGAAAACGTATTGAGTCATGATGTTGCATCAGCCTTAGCCGCCGATGCTATGGCGATTGAATTTAAAGTCCAAGTGCAAGAATGGAAAAACGTCTTATTGCGTGGCAATGATGACGCCAAGCGCGAAAAATATTGGAACAGCTTCCAAAAGCAACATGCAAAGGTACAAACCTTAGGCCAGAAGGTCATTGACCTGACCTCTCAGGCTGATACGAAAAAAATGACCACTGACTTTCTAGCCGAACATAAAACCTTACTAGGTAAATATAAAAGTGGCTATCAAGCCTTTTTAGCCTCTGGTTATGATCACATCACTGGTGACGAAGCCGTTTCAGGCATTGACCGCGCGCCAACAAAAATGGCAACAGACATTACCGAGCTTGCATTTAAACAAGCCAAAGATCATAGCGAACAAACCAGTGAGGCGGCTCGCACGACGGTTATTACGGGTATTGTTATCATTATAATGGCCATGATTGGGATTTTCTTTTTAGCCTCTATATTAATTAATCGCTGGATTTGCCAACCCATCACCCAGGCTAGAATATACATCGCTGATTTAGCACAAGGTAAACTAGATTTTACTGTCGACCCGCGTAACGGCAATGATGAAGTTGCGCAGATGTATCATGCCGTCTCACAACTGCAGCAAAACCTAAATGACGGAGCTTCTGCCATCAGTGACTCCATTGCACGCTTGAGTGAAGGGGCACAATCGTTACATAAGATTGCGACTACCATCCAAGCAGGAACACACGACCAATATCAGCGTACCGACCAAATGGCCACCGCTATTACTGAAATGTCTGCGGCCTCTGCTGAAGTGGCTAAACACGCTCAAGATGCAGCAGAAGTGGCCAACAATGTTGAAAAGTCCGCTTCAACCGGTGTTGGAATCATGCGTCACGCCATTGCCAGTATTAACGCGACCAGTGAGCAAATTGCCAACACAGCAGATGTGGTACGTAACTTAGAGGTGGAGACAACAAACGTTGGTACTGTACTAGATGTTATTAAAGGCATAGCCGAACAAACGAACTTATTAGCGCTCAATGCCGCTATTGAAGCAGCTCGAGCGGGTGAGCATGGCCGTGGCTTTGCTGTAGTTGCCGATGAAGTACGTACCCTCGCACAGCGTACACAAGAAAGTACCGCAGAAATTCATACCATTATCGAGAACGTACAAAGCGGTGCTCAAAATGCCGTCTCCGCTATTGAGTCAGGCCAAACGAGAACAGAAGAAAGCGTCACCCAAGTAAACCAAGCCGGTGAAACCATCGAAAAAATCAGTCAAGACATCCAGCAAATTTTAGGTACTAACGAACAAATAGCGCAAGCAGCACAGGAGCAAAGCAGCGTCTCTGATGACATATCTAAAAACGTTAACGAGATCACCAGTATTGCAGAAGACAGTTCAAACCATGCAAAAGAAACACTCGCGTTAAGCGAGCTACTTACAGGTATGTCTGACACGCTAAGAGTGCAAATACGTAAACTCAAAGCCAGTTAAAATGTGTTTGTGATATTATGCAGGTATGAATTTCGAAGACATTATCTATAGCGCCATTAGTCAAGTGCCATACGGCCATACCGTCAGCTATGGCGCCCTTGCCCGCTTAGCAGGATTCCAAAACCACGCAAGACACGTGGGGCGTCTGTTAAAGAATCTACCTAAAGACACCAAGTTACCTTGGCATCGAGTGGTCAACTCGCAAGGCAAAATCAGCCTACCCGAAGGATCTGAAAGCTATACCGAGCAACGGGCTCGGCTTTTATCTGAAGGCGTTGTAATTAAAAATAACCGCATTCCCAAGCCCTTCTTCTTAGGCTAGCCATCCGCCTTAGAAGCACCTGTAATTTTTAAAGACCTATTTGCCAAAACAATTAAAATCAAAATTGGCAAGCCAATAGTGGCTGCAAAAATGAAAAAACCCATATACCCAATACTGTCTACAATACTGCCTGAATACCCAGCTAGGATTTTAGGGATTAACGTCATCAATGACGATAGAATAGCGTATTGCATAGCGGTAAATTCAATGTTTACCAAGCTTGATAAAAATGCAATAAACGCAGCGCTTGCAAGCCCTGCAACTAAATTATCGGCCGCCACCACGCCATATAAAATATGTAAATCAGGGCCGCTAAATAACAACAAAATAAACAGTAAATTAGTGACAACCACCAATAATGCACCCAGAAATAATATGCGCATCACACCAAAGCGCATGGCTAGAATGCCACCAACAAAACCACCAAAAATAGTCATCGCCAAACCAAAAAACTTAACGGCATTCGCAATTTCTATCTTGGTAAAGCCCATATCTTGATAGAAAATATTACTCATTACGCCCAGCACAATATCACTAATGCGGTATAAGCCGACAAGGGCTAGAAGTAACCACGCTGTCTTTAAACCATAATCTTCAAAGAACTGTTTAACCGGAGAAACATAACTATTAATCAGCATTTCACCACTGACTAATCGGCTTGCCGCGCAAGCCTTGCCAATACTAAATGCAAAAAACAATCCCAGCACTAGCCTTAAAACTTCAACAATAAAACCAGCCAGTGCTTTATTACCAAAAAACTCAGCCAAGCTTTTTTTAATTTCAACCGAAGGGCTACTAGTAAGATAAAACGTAAAGATAAACCCAGTAACACATAATAAAAATGCCATGAGTAAGCCAAGATACTCTTGGGCAGAATGATTGAATTTAGACTCCCGCTTGATGGGCTCTTTAATCAACAAAGTTGCGATAACACCAATGATCATGCACCCAGCCATCGCTAGATATGCACCCTTCCAAGCTTCAAACACATAATGCTCTTTGGTTGAACCTAGGTAACTGGCTAAATACAAAACACCCGCACCCGCTACGATCATACCGACACGATAGCCAGCCATATACGCAGAGCTCATAAGTGCTTGCATATCAGCGGAGACCGCTTCAATACGATACGCATCAATTGAAATATCTTGAGTCGCCGCAGAAAATCCCAGCAATACCGCCCCAACAGCCATCCATACAAGCTGACTTTCTACGGCAGGGTCAGTGGAGGCCATAAGGTAAATCGCACCAGCAATACCCGCCTGAGCGACTAACAGCCAGGAGCGGCGAAGGCCTAATGTACGAGTGAGAAAAGGTATAGGTAGGCAGTCTACCAATGGCGCCCAAACAAACTTAAAGCTGTAACCTAATGCCGCCCAACTAAAATATGTAACGGCGGATTTTTCAATTCCAGCTTCACCTAGCCATAAAGACAACGACGAGAAAATCAGTAATAAAGGTAGGCCTGCTGAAAAGCCAAGCAACAACATGTGAAACATATGCGGCTTGAGCAAAGCGGTTAGGCTTTCTTTCCAGCCATGTTCAGTTTGAAGGTATTTAAGCACGCAGCCCCATTAATCTTTAAAGTTTTTAAATTGCAGCGGCATGATGATAGATTCATCCCCTTTCCACAGGGCCATGGCTTCTTGTAAATCATCGCGTTTTTTGCCCGTCACTCGAATGGTTTCGCCCTGAATAGCCGCTTGCACCTTCAGTTTATTATCTTTAACCATTTTCACCATTTTTTTACTTAAATCTTTATCAATACCTTGCTGTAAGGTCGCTGACATTTTAACCAGTTTACCCGCACCCATCAGCTTACCGTACTCAAGGCAGCTCACCTTGATACTACGCTTGATTAAGCAGGCTTCTAAAATAGGCTTCATTTGATCAATATGGAATTCTTCATTGGCGGTCAAGGTGATTACGCTTTCATTCAGCTCAAAAGACGCATTTTTACCTTTTAAATCATAGCGGCGTTCTAATTCTCGATTCGCCTGATCAATCGCGTTACTGGCTTCATGGTGGTCAATTTCCGAAACGACATCAAACGATGGCATAGCTATCTCCTAACGAATAGATTGAAAAATAAATGCTAATTCTAACGGCCTAAGGAAAAAATTCATGTGTTATTTGCAAACTAGTCAAAAACTGACAAAACAATCACACTAAACCCGTAAAATTGGTAAAAAACACCAGTTAGGCTATTTTTTATCTATGGATAAAAAAATCAGCTTAGACTTGGCCCAGCAGCATTACTATCTACACATTCCCAGCGCTCAACAGCAAGCGTTGTTTCGCTGTGTCTTTGCCTATGATGCGTTATTGGCATCACTCGAGCAGCACCCTGAGATTGATCTATATGGTTATTGTTTGTTTTCTGATGGCCTGCATTTATTAGTACTCAGCCACAGATCACCTAGCCATTGGTTAGAATCTTGGCTTATGTCTTATAATCAATGGCATCAAGACACCAGTAATGAAACAGGCTATCTGTTTGATGATGAAAATATTCATCAGGTCTTAATCCAACCCCGACACTTGCCTAAAGTGTTGCGCCATATTCATTATTTACCCGTTCAGCACAAACGGTGTAGTTCTCCTGAGCAATTTTTATACACCTCTTATCACGATTACACAGGCACCCAGAACACAGGCGTTGTCACTAATCCTATTTTAGCGGCCTTATCACCACACTATGGTCAGCGTTTACGTCGCTTTCAGGACTATATGGCCGTTGCCAACACAGATGATGATGTTTTTTACAAAGGCAACCATGACTATTACTTAGCTTATGCTGATGAACATTTTTTAATCCGAGCTAGGTCAAGTTACCAAACAAAGCTAAACGAAATATCTGAAAGTGAGTACTTATTAATTTGGCAGCGCTGTGTGCAAACCCTAGTTGAAAATAGCGAACTTGAAGCAGGATACTGGCTAGGTCAGCAGCGTCATCACAGTTTCCCAGACGCCCATTATTTACTCGCATGGCTATTCACCCGTATTGCGAAAGGGCCTTCCTATGTGGCAGCAAAACAACTCAACATCGATGAAACAACCCTAAAGCTGAAAATTAATTCTATTCACTTGCACCACCCAGCTAAGTATTTACGGTATATTGAACAATCTTGGAAAACCGCCACTGTTTGATCGTTTAATATGCATGATGTTTATATACTAGGCTCTGGAGCCATGGGCAGTTTGTGGGCCAGTTATTTTTATCCACAACAGAACCTTCACTTCATTCAACGCCACGCGTCACCCAATGGTTACGAATTTCATCTTTTACCCAAGAACATAAGCATTCGCGGGCAAAGTATTTGTGTTGACAAACTCAACACCTCTATTAAGTATTTAATCCTCGCCACTAAAGCATATGATGCTTTAGATGCCCTACTCAGCGTCAAGGATCACCTTGAGCCTGATACACAAGTCATACTTCTGCAAAACGGTTTAGGCTCACAACACGCCATAAGCGACGCATTTGAACACATACAACTCTATGCGTGCAGCTCAACAGAAGGTGCTTATAAAAAAGATGCACACACCTTGGTGCATGCGGGAAAAGGCATTAACAGCATTGGGGCTCTCAATGACAGCGCCCAACAAAGTCATTTAGCCACTTGGCTACCTAAAGATAACTTCGAGTGGCACGATGACATCACACTCATTATGTGGCGTAAATTCATGATTAACTGCGCCATTAATCCTTTAACCGTACTATATGATTGTCAAAACGGTGAGCTGATCAAACACACTGAATACTTAGAGCACATGCACCGCATTTGTATTGAGATCGATCGTGTGACCCAAGCTTTCAATTACTCGCTCGATAGTGCTTTTGAGTTAGCAAAAACAGTATGCCAGCTCACTTCAAATAATTTTAGCTCTATGCTGCAAGACAAACGAAATGGTCAATCAACTGAGATTGACTTCATGACAGGCTATTTACTGCAACAAGCCAAAAAACTGGCTATTTCATGCCCGCACAATGAGGCTTTGTATATTAAGCTCACAACGGTCTAGCCTTGGCTCATACTAAAAACTAGGGTAGTCTGAGCCTCCTATCCATACTCTTGAAAATCATATTAATTATGCGTGATTTTTTTCGCCAGTTAAAAGTTCGCCAAAAAGTCTTTGTCCTGCTTGCAATCGCAATGGTAGGTATCTCTTTATTAAATGTTGGCAGTAACTTTTGGCTAGCAACCCAGAACCCCATCCAACAACATTTATCAGTACTAACCCCTCTTCTTCACGGCTCTAACAAACAAAATTTTGATAGTGAACAATGGAAGGTTTTTTTAAACAAAGAACAATCTGCCTTTACCATTACCGATACTGCTATTTATAATGAAAATGGGAAGTTACAAAACAGTACAGGCAGACATGTACCTCTGCATTTGAGCCAAATACACTTAACACCACTCGATCATGACACCGTACTACTGCCTGGACCTAAGTTCACCCTTATGGCCAAAGTCACGCCTCATGTCACTGAAATATTTTTACTCGAAGTCGTCATCATCAGCTTAGTTATATTGATATGTGGCTTTATCTTAATCTATGTCATTCTATATTTTATTAACCGACTCATTATTCGCCCTATTTTTTCATTAACCGACACCACCAATGAAATTGCCATGGAGCAAAACTATGGTTTACGTGCTCGACGTTTTTATCCTGATGAAATAGGCACACTGGCTGAAAACTTTAACTACATGCTCAATCGCATTGAGCAAGACGATATGATGCTACGCCAAGAAAAAGAAAAGGCAGAACAAGCAAGACAACGGGCATTAGAATTATCTAAAAAAATGCACGACACCAATGCACGCCTAGGGTTCGAGGTAAAGGTTAGGGCAAGAGTTGAACACAAGCTGACCGACTTCCAGCACTATCTAAACAATATTATAGACTCCATGCCCAGTGCTATTATTGCCATCGATCACGAACTAAAAGTGACGCAATGGAATAAAGGCGCATCGCAAATCACTCACATAAAGCGTGATGATGCGATTTATCAGCCCCTTGAAGAGTCGTGTGGTTTTCTTTTTGCCTACCTGACATTAATCACTGATTCCTTAGAGAAAAAAGTTGTAAATAAAGTTGAAAGGATTTCATTTAGCGCAAACGAACAAAATAGCATTCTCGATTTGACCATTTATCCGCTTGATGACACCACTCACTCTGGTGCCGTAATACGTATTGATGACGTGACTCAGCGTACGCAAATGGAAGATATGATGGTGCAGTCAGAAAAAATGATGTCGCTAGGTGGGCTAGCTGCTGGTATGGCACATGAGATCAATAATCCTCTAGGTGCCATTGTTCAAACCGTGCAGAATATTAAACGCCGATTGAATCCTGCTATACAAAAGAATATAGAAAGTGCAGAGAAAGTCGGTGATAGCATGGAGAATATTTGTGCCTATATTGAGCAGCGAGGAATATTTACATTTTTAAATAACATCTCTCAAGCGGGCGAGCGGGCATCTACTATCGTTAACAACATGTTGCAATTTAGTCGTCAAAGTCCGAAAAAGTTACAGCCTCAAAACTTACATCACATTATTGATCGCTCTATTAGTATTGCAAAAAATGAATATAGCTTAAGTAAGGGTTATGACTTTAAAGCCATTGACCTGATTAAAGACTTTGATCTCACCTTAGATGACGTACCTTGTATCCCTTCTGAAATTGAACAAGTTATTCTTAATCTATTAAAAAATGCAGCCCAAGCATTACAAGAATACAAAAAGACAAAAGAATTTGATCTCAATTGGTATAGCCAGATACACATTCGCACCCGCCGAAACAATCAAATGGCTGAACTGATTATAGAAGATAACGGACCAGGAATAGACGAAGACACCACTCGCCATATTTTTGAACCCTTCTTCACCACCAAAGAAGTAGGAATGGGCACAGGTCTTGGTCTGTCGGTTTCATTTTTCATTATAACCAATCACCACCAAGGCCAAATGCGTGTACAAAGTACGCTTGGTAGTGGCACGCGTTTCATCATCATGTTACCTCTCGCCAATACACAAACTACTACGTCAGAGACGGCACACAAACCCTAGGTTACACAATGCGTCTTGACCTTTAGATCATGCTTTCGTAGTATGCCCGCAACTTTTAGGTGCTTTGACTGTCCTCTTAGGTCAAAGTTAAACGGGAAACTGGTGCCCCTGTAAACTCTACAGCCACTCCAGTGCTGCCCCCGCAACGGTAAGCAACTTAGATTTAACACTCTGCCACTGAGCTTAGCTTGGGAAGGCGTTAAATCATAAATCTTAGGATTTGAGTTGTAAGCCCGGATACCGGCCTAATCATTTATAAACTGTAGTTGCGGTGGGCGACTAAGTGGCAGCACATTCTATTTTTCATTTGCTGATGCTTAATCTTGCCTGACCTTGGTTGGTTAGTGTGACGTATT
>JAWUYY010000046.1:0-22886 GCA_034110565.1 Bermanella sp.
TAGGAAGACCCTTTGTCCAGCGATCATATGATCCATCTGCTTATGCCTTTGTACCACATAAAATATTCAGCAACAGCTTGGTGTTTATGCACTCATTGTCATCATCATTCAATACGCCTCAGTACTTGTCATTGATGATCCCCAGGCTTTCCATTTTACCATGCGGGTAATCCACACCTGCCTCTATATGAACCATCAATGATTTCTTAACGGGTACAATACTGTTAGCGGTCTGTGTGACCAATCATTAGCTAACATTTGTTCTTCTAGTGTGTTGCCATCTTGAACAAGGCTACCTGAGTTGCTGGGGGATTCTAAGTCTGTGCCTGTTCGTTGTATTACCTCCTAAATTTTGCTCGAAGGATCCATCAATTAAACGGCGATTAGCAATGGATAGGGGTGATAGGATTTAGCGCCTATATCCTTCTACTATCTATAGTATTTGATTATAGTTTTTGGCTATCGTGTTAATTGAAATTATCAATTTTAACTATTTCTGTTTCCCCCCCACAATGCATCTCATGGATTCGCAGCAAGAATCTAATTGAGTAACCAACTATCAATAGGATGACAAAATGATCAACACTGAAATTAAGCCATTTAACGCAACAGCATTCAAAAGCGGTGAATTTGTAGAAATCTCTGAAAAAGACGCACTAGGCAAATGGTCAGTATTTTTCTTCTATCCAGCTGACTTCACATTCGTTTGCCCAACTGAGCTAGGTGATGTTGCAGATAAGTATGAAGAACTACAAAAGCTAGGCGTTGAAGTGTTCTCTGTATCAACTGATACACATTTCACTCACAAAGCATGGCACGACAGCTCTGAAACCATAGGCAAAATCAACTACTTCATGGTAGGTGATCAAACTGGCAACATTACTAATAACTTCGGTGTCATGCGTGAAGGCCAAGGCCTTGCAGACCGTGCTACTTTCTTAGTAGATCCAGATGGTGTGATCCAAGCTATGGAAATCACAGCAGAAGGTATCGGTCGTGATGCATCAGACCTAATGCGTAAAGTAAAAGCGGCGCAATACGTACGTAATCACCCTGGTGAAGTATGTCCTGCTAAATGGAAAGAAGGTGAAGCGACTCTTGCTCCTTCTCTAGACCTTGTAGGCAAAATCTAACTTAGAGCTAGATTGTTTGTCTTAAAGAAGATATTAGAGCGTTTTTAATATCGACTAGACCCTTCCCAACGGATGTATAAATGAAGTTGGGGAGGTTTCTAAAAGTAATTTGTATTAAAGAGTTAAAGTAATCTGCTAATGACAATTAGCGTTAGCACATATCAAGCCTCCAATTTAGGAGAGAAATTTTACTGGGAGCAGGTGTCTCGCCTCCCTAATGATAATTAGTAAATATAGAAAAGGTATCACTATGTTAGACCAGAATATGAAAACCCAGTTAAAAGCATATTTAGACAATTTAAAAAGCGATGTACATTTAGTTCTCAGTCTAGATGACAGTGATACCGCCCAAAAATTACACGGTTTAGCGACCGATATCGCGGCGCTAAATGACAAAGTAAAAGTATTTGAAGATCAATCAGCCTCTGCGCGCAAACCAATTATGCAGGTTATCAATCCTGTAAAACAAACCACACTAGGGTTTGCAGGTTTACCAATGGGTCATGAATTTACGTCACTGGTGTTAGCATTACTACACAGTGGTGGTCACCCAATGAAGCTTGAGCCAGAAGTGATTGAACAAATTGCTAGCTTAGAAGGCGAAATGAACTTTGAAGTGTTCATTTCTTTAAGCTGTCAGAATTGTCCAGATGTAGTGCAAGCCTTAAATATGATGGCAGCTATTAATCCAAACATTAAAACCACCATGATTGATGGTGCAGCTTTCCAAGATGAAGTCGCCGAACGAAACATAATGGCTGTGCCAAGTGTTTACCTTAATGGTGAAGTATTTACTCAAGGTCGTATTTCTCTTGCGGAAATTTTGAAAAAAGTAGACAGCGGCGCCGCTGTAAAACAAGCCACGGCATTAAATGAAAAAGAACCATATGAAGTACTCGTAGTAGGCGGTGGCCCAGCAGGTGCATCAGCGGCGATTTACGCAGCGCGTAAAGGCATTCGTACCGGTGTAGTAGCGGAACGTTTTGGTGGACAAGTGATGGACACCATGGGTATTGAAAACTTTATTTCGGTCAAAGAAACTCAAGGACCAAAATTGGCCATGGCGCTTGAAGAACACGTCAAGCAATATGACGTGGATATCATGACAGAACAAAAAGCGGCAAATGTGATTCGAGCTGAAAAAACCGAAGACGGTTACATACATGTTGAGTTAGATAATGGCGCGACGTTAAAAAGCCGCAGCGTGATCCTTTCAACCGGCGCACGTTGGAGAGAAATGAACGTGCCGGGCGAACAAGAATACCGTAACAAGGGTGTGGCTTACTGCCCACACTGTGACGGTCCATTGTTCAAAGGTAAAAAAGTAGCGGTTATTGGTGGTGGTAACTCCGGCATCGAAGCAGCCATAGATTTAGCTGGCTTGGTTGAACACGTTACGGTCTTAGAGTTTGCCGATACGCTACGCGCTGACAAGGTGTTAGTGGATAAAGCGAATTCAATGAAAAATGTAACCATTATTAAACAAGCCCAAAGCACCGAGGTGATTGGCGATGGTACACGTGTTACTGCTCTTAATTATACTGACCGCGCAACAGGTGACGAAAAGCAAATAGAGCTAGCAGGTATATTCGTTCAAATTGGTTTAGTGCCAAATAGCGAATTCTTAAAAGACAGCGGTGTGGCGTTATCACCACGCGGTGAAATTGAAGTAAGTAACAAGGGTGAAACATCCGTCGCGGGCATATTTGCCGCAGGGGATGTGACAACGGTGCCTTACAAGCAAATTATCATCGCCATGGGTGAAGGTTCAAAAGCTAGTTTAGGTGCATTTGATCACTTGATTCGCACACCCGTGCCGCAAGCAAAAGAAGTTAAAGTGGAAGAAGTGGCGTAGCCCTTTGTAAACGAGTCCCTACAAGTTCGGCGCTTGCCGACTTGTTGTTTTTGCCCAGCACTTTGTAAAGAGTGTTGGGTTTTTTTATAGCTGAAAAATATTAAAATTTATTTCTCAGCGGCTATTACCGATATTTCGACCAGCAATTCAGGGCGAGCCATTCTGGCTTCAACGCAGGCACGGGCTGGAGCATGACCTTGTGCTACCCAAGCATCCCAAACCGCATTCATAGCGGCGAAATCTTTCATATCGCGAATATAGATGGTGGCACTGAGGATGTGCTCTTTATCTGAACCCGCTTGTTCAAGTAGGGTTTGTACTTTATCCAGCATGGTTTGAGTTTGTTCGGAAATATCCTTATTCGCATCAGCAGCCACTTGGCCACATAGATAAATCGTACCGTTGTGTTTGACGATGCGGCTCATGCGTTGCCCGGTCTCTAGACGCTCAATACTCATGGTGCTTCCTTATCGATTGTTGCTTATTTTGTTAGTTAGTGTGAATCATTAAAGCAATTATAGGTGGTCATTATAAAGGTGTTTGCCCAGTGGATTGTGTTTTTCAGGCAATGCTTTTTAGGGGAATGTTTGCCATTTCAATCTTTACAGTGTATATATTGTATATCTTTACGGTGTAAGGTTGGTTTATCCGTAATTAGTTCCAATATAAGAGCGATAGATAGGAGAAGCAGATGAGTGATTTTGATGCCATCGTTATTGGCGCCGGTAACGGCGGCTTAACGGCTGCAGCTGCATTACAGCGTGGTGGGGCTAAAACCTTATTATTAGAGCGTCATAATATTCCAGGTGGTTGTGCGACCTCATTTGTGCGTGGTGAATTTGAATTCGAAGTGGCCTTGCATCAGTTAAGTGGCTTAGGCACAGAAGATAAACCCTTCATTATGCGTAAATTATTCGGTGAGCTGGGTGTGCTGGATAAAGTGGAATTTGTACAAGAAGGCGAGCTATATCGCATGGTGGTATTAGATGAGTTCGATATCACTTTACCAGCCAGCTGGGTGGGGATTCGTAATACCTTAATTGAGAACTTTCCAGCTGAAGAGAAAAATATTTTGGCGTTCATGAAACTGTGTGAACAAGTGACTCTTGAAAGTTTCATGGGTGTGCCGCAAGCACGTAAAATGAACTCTCAAGAAATGCTGAATAAAAACTGCAAGAACTTTGTGGAATATGGTCTGCGTGATGCTAAAAGTGTGTTAGATGAATTCTTCGAAAATGAACATTTAAAAACCTTGGTGGCGGCCTATTGGTGTTATCTGGGTATGCCACCCAAAGACATTAATTTTAGTGATTTAGCCGTTATGTTATACGCTTATGGTGTGTTTAAACCTTGGCATGTAAAAGGTGGCTCACAGGCCTTGTCCAGTGCACTGCTTGAAAGCTTTTTAGAAGCGGGTGGTCAAGTGCGTTTTAATTGTTCGGTAGATAAAATTTTAACCGATCAAACAGCAGATAAGCCAAAAGTAAACGGTATTCGAACTGAGTTTGGCGAAGAGATATCGTGTGATCATATTATTTCTAACGCTAGTACTGTGGTGACCTTTACCGAAATGTTAGATACCCCTGTGATGCCAGAGGGCATTTCACAAGATTTTAAGTCCCGTGATCTTGGTACATCTGCATTTTGTATTTATTTAGGGTTAGATTGTACGCCAGCCCAACTCGGTATTAAGAACGCGTCTACATTTATTTCAAATACTACAGATGAAAATCTCATGCAAGAAACCATGAGTACTATGAATCCACCCGTGGCCACCATGCTGACGTGTTACAACGTAGATGATCCAAGCTTTGCCCCTCCTGGTAAAACTCAGGTGTCATTACTGTGTTTGCAATATGGCAGTGTGTGGGAAGATATTGCAGTAGAAAAATACGCCGAAACCAAATACGAATACGCACAACATTTATTAAACCAAGCGGAGAAGGTATTTCCGGGTATTCAGGCCCATATTGAAGAAGTAGAGGTGGCCACTCCGCTGACTATGATGCGTTACTTAAATACACCCGGTGGTGCGATTTATGGCTTTAAACAAAACCCAGAAGATAATTTATTGTTCCGTGATCGTTACGATCAAGTAGAGGGTTTACATATCGCAGGTTCTTGGCAGGGCATGGGTGGTTTTCAGCCTACTTATATGGTGGGTGCATCCACTGCTAATGCGATTGTTAAAAAAGTTAAAGCCAAGC
Organism: Bermanella sp.; assembly: GCA_034110565.1. GTDB lineage: Bacteria > Pseudomonadota > Gammaproteobacteria > Pseudomonadales > Oceanobacteraceae > Bermanella. The sequence continues at coordinate 5,196 of JAWUYY010000046.1, forward strand.
AAGTACAACAAGATAAAGCGGAGGTGACCAATGCCTAATTCAACCAATATTTTAGATAATATAAAAGGTTACCAAGAAGGGATTGAGCGCAAGTTAGAGCGTGAAAAAACCGGTTCTGATTTTACCGAGAAAAAAGGCAAAACTGCTAATGATATTGCTAAGTTACATCCTAAACGTTTACAGCTTGAAGTAAGTGATATATTTGACGATACAGCGAGCACTAAAACGTTTCGTTTTAAAAGTATAAAGGGTGCGTTACCACCATTTCAAGCTGGCCAGTATATTAATTTATATGTGAATATTGATGGGGTTGAAACGGCGCGCCCGTATGCGATTTCATCTTGCCCAAGTAAACGTGATTATTATGATTTGACCGTTAAACTAGTGAGTGGCGGTTTTGTTACGAATTATTTACTGCATAACGTGACGAAAGGGCAGTTGTTTTTAGCTACAAGCCCTATGGGTACCTTTTATCATAACCCGTTGTTTCACGGGAATAAGTTAGTGTTTTTAGCTGGTGGTTCTGGTGGTGCACCTGCACGCGCTATGATTGAAAGTGTTTTAAATCGTGGTCTGAAAATGGAATTCCATTTGGTGTATGGTAATAGTTACGAAAGTGATGTGATCTTTGCTGATACGTTTCGTGAGCTTGCGGCCAAGCATGATAACTTTCATTTAACCGAAGTGATTTCACGTCCAACCGAGGGGTTCACAGGTTTAACGGGTCATTTGAATGCACAACTCATAAGTGATGCTGTGGGCAGGGTTTCGGATAAAACATTTTACGTGTGTGGCCCAACACCTTTTAATGATTATTGTGAGGCACAATTAAAATTATTAGAGGTTGAAAATAAGCGTATTCGCATTGAGTGTAACGGCCCACCTAAAACTCCAAGCTGTCTTGATAATTGGCCGAAAGTAGTCAGTGAACAGGATGAGGTTTTAGTAAAAGTTCAAGGCAAGGGTGAATTTAAGGCGAAAGTAGGTGAACCATTATTAAATAGTTTAGAGCGCAATGGTTATACCGTCGAAAATGCCTGTCGCTCTGGTGAATGCAGTTTGTGCCGTGTGAAAGTGATTGAAGGCGAAGTATTTAACCCACCAGAGGCCCGTTTGCGTAAATCTGATAAAGACTTTGGTTGGGTGCATTCTTGTGTGGCATTTCCAACGACGGATATTGAAATTCTGTATTAAGCATAGCGATAACAGATGAGTGTTTGGCCTTTTCCCAGCTATGCAAGTAGCTGGTTTTTTTATAGGCTATAAATCTGGCACCTGCATAGATGCAGTGGCTAAAAATGCTTTTATACTCATGCCTTCTGGGATGGTTAAATGCCCATCAATTAATAAAGAGGCAATGCCGTGTACCATAGCCCACGCTCCTTGTGCGCGCACTTTTTGAGAGTCTTTGTCTTTGCTGATTTGTGAAAATGCATTCACTAATAACATGTAGGGGCGTTTGCTGGCGGTTTTTAATTCTTCAGACATATGATTACTTGCCTGCATATCTTGCTGTGGGCCAGTGACTTGAGTTTGACTGAGCATGAGCCGATATAGTGGGGCGTTTGCGACGGCAAACTCAATGTACTGTGTGCCATAATCTAAGATAAGTCGTGCAGCGCTTTGATCTGTGCTTACTTGTTCTTGACGTTCTGCGAGTGCATTGAACCCACTTGCGGAGATGGCTTGAAACAATTCAGTTTTATTTTTGAAATGTGCGTAAGGAGCCATGTGACTAACACCCACAACACTGGCTAGGGTACGAAGCGATAAGGCTTCGATACCTTTTTCCTTGAGTAGGGTGTTGGCCGCTTCAATAAGCGCGACTTTTAAATCCCCGTGGTGGTAACTACGACTGCTCACACTGAATATCACATATAAAAATTAAGCGTTCAACATAGCACTTTCATTGCATTAATCAATAATTGAATGCTTAGACAAAGATATTCTTAGTCTGGTATTCAATTATTGATCAATTCAGATTTTGTTGGTGGTACTAGGTAAGTTAACGACGTTTATTAACCGTAGAGCCGCGTGAATCTAAGCGTGCCATGATGGCCGCCATTTCATCAGCTTGCTCTATGACCTGCTTACTTTTCTTAGATTCACGCATGGCTTTTTCTTCAGCCAGTTTTTCTTTGATGAGTTTTTCTTTTTTCGCACTGCCGGTTCGTCCAGTAGCCAATTTGACTGGAGCAGCCGCTTTCTTTGGTGTGCTTGGCGTAGCTGAGCTTGCACCTAGAGTTTTGCGTTTGGCCGTACTAACATTGGATTTAAGTGGCGCTGTCTTAGCGATACTGGTTTTACCTAAGCTGGTTTTTACGCCAATAAGGCTTTTGCCGTTATAGGTTTCCATCGCGTCATCAAAGATATCTCTTAGCTCTTCGCGGTCGTAGGCGAGGGCGTAATCTTCAACGGTAAAGTTTTGTACGCCGAAATCCCTAAGATCTTTGTAGATTTTTTCTTTAACTCCCAACGCCATGGCTTCTTGAAACTGCATAAAGCGTTCATCACTGCTGTCTTTGCAGGTACCGACCCAGACGTCGCCGGTGATGTTATTGGTTAGGGTGTATACAAGCATGCTTACCTCTGTACAACAATTTGGCAAAAGATGAATAAGGAAAATTACCAAAGGTCGCGCATTGTAATGATGAATATATAAATGTGTAGGCTTGTTTTTTAGTTTTTTTCTGCATTCGTTAAATTGATAAAAATACGTGTTTTTTCAGAGGCTTATCTAGCTTTGTCAAGCTTGGGTTTGTAACAATTAGATAATAATTAAGCGGCTAAGTAGCATACAAGGGTGAATTTAAGTGGCTGACATTGGGCTGCTCAATGTTGGATCTAGGCTACAGTTATAGTAGGACAATAGATTTGATGGATTAGGCGTGATACTTAGAGACAACATTAAACCATTTTTAAACTCTTTGGCGTTCAGGGTTCCCTTCTTGTTTGTCATAATGTTGGTGTTGATGATAGGGGTGTTTCTGTGGGTAATGGAAACAAAAGGTCGCCCAGCTATTGAAGTCAGCGAGCGCCAATATTTCCGTCAAACCGGTGAAGCAATGGTGACTCAATTAACCCGCTACATGGAGAAATCTGCCTCTCTTGCTTTATCCATGGCTAATACAGCTGAAAGCCTACCATTAAATGATGATGTATTTCGCAGCGTATTTAGCCACGCCCTTAATGAAGAGAGTACCAAGGGTTTTGTAGCAGGTGGCGGAATCTGGCCTGAACCCTTTGCATTCAATAAGCGAAAACAGCGGTTGAGCTTCTTTTGGGGGCGCCAGAGCGATGACAAACTGCAGGCCTTTGAAGATTATAATGACCCAAAAGGTCAGGGTTATCATTATGAAGAATGGTATGTACCTGCCCGTTACTTATTACCTGGTAAGGTCTATTGGTCGCGATCCTATGTAGATCCATATACGTTAGAGCCCATGATAACGGCAACTGCGCCTATTTATCGTCAAGGTAAATTCTTCGGCGTATCCACGGTCGATATTCGGTTATCTGCACTTAAAGCCTTATTAGAAGAACAAACCAAGCGCTTCGATGGTTATGCCTATGTGCTTGACCGCAGCGGTACATTTTTATCCTTCCCTGATGCAGGTATCAGCAAACGCCTTGTTACTACTGGCAATAATGAACAAAAGGCACAATACATTACGATTCAGCAAGCGGCTGAGTCCACCCCATTTTTACCGATTATTAGCGGCGCCCTTGAAGCCATTGAGGACATATCACGTTCTAATCGAGCGTTGTCGATACAAGCACAAGAGTTGGCACAAAGCAGTTATCAAATTACCCTTGGTGAAGGTTTTCGTATCGCCAGTATTATGGCTAACCCATTAGCGAAGAAAGCCATAGGTGATAGCTTTATCAAGCAGATTGATATGAAAAATGATCCCTTGCTCAATGAAGCAGTGGTAATACAGGTTTTCCATATTCCTGAAAGTTACGGAAAATTAGTGCTAGTTGTACCACTTAGAGTATTAGATGAAAAAAGTGAAACGATTATCGGGAATATTATTTGGGGTTTTCTTTGGGCTATTTTGGCCGGTTTGGTTGTTGGCTTAGTGTATTTTGAGTGGATATTCATTACACCATTAAGACGCATGCGCGAGCAGGTTATGTCTCATGATCACTGCCATGATATTAGTGGCATAAAAGTGGGCGAACTAGCTGACTTAGCCAATCAATTTAACCAGCGTAATGAACAGTTACTAGATTTAAATAAATCCCTTTCGGAATCGGTAAAACAAGCACAGCAAGCCAGCCTAACGAAAAGTCAGTTTCTTGCCAATATGAGCCATGAAATTCGCACACCTATGAACGGGGTGTTGGGAATGTTAGATATTGTGTTAAGAACGGAAATGGCCGATAAGCAGAAACACTTTTTACAAGTAGCCAAGACCAGTGCGAAAAATTTATTGCTGCTAATTAATGATATTTTGGATTTCTCTAAAATTGAAGCAGGTAAGCTTAATATTCAATATATTGATTTTAATTTACGCACGCTTTTATCTGAAATTATCGTTAACGTACAGCACACAAATAAGAATACGGATGTAGAAATCATTTTAGATGTGAATGATCTAGAAATTAACTGGGTCAAAGGGGACCCGGCTCGTATAAGACAAATATTCACCAATCTCATTGCCAATGGTTTGAAGTTTACTGATACAGGTGAAGTCATCATTAAAGTGACGTTACAAGACGTAGAAAATGTAGGCTTGACCTTGTATGGCACTATCACTGATACCGGTATTGGTATATCTGAACCGCACATTAAAACCTTGTTCAAATCCTTTTCTCAAGCGGATGTTTCGAGTACGCGCCAGTATGGTGGTACAGGTTTAGGTTTAGCAATATGTAAACAATTATGTGAGTTAATGCATGGATCTATTCATGTGAGCAGTGAAATAGGAAAGGGAAGTCGATTTGAATTTTCAGTGGTACTTGAACACAGTGAGTACGACCATAAAACTCAGGTTCAGTTAGATTTAGCCGGTTACAATATTTTAATTGTTGATGATAATGAAAGTAATCGCTTAGTATTGAATGAGTTATTAAAAATGTGGCATGTTAATGTTACTCAATGCAACAGTGCGCAGGAAGCATTAGATATATTAGCCGATCATCAAGATCATTTTGATGCGGCCATATTAGATATGCAGATGCCTAAAATGGATGGTGCAGAGCTTGGTAATAACATTCGCATGCAAGGTCAGTTTGATGATATTCCATTGATAATGATGAGCTCAACCGGTGAAATTGAAGATGCGGATAAGTTTGCAAAAATTGGTTTTTGTGCCTATTTAATTAAACCAGTTATGCCTGAAGATATTTATGATGCCTTGTCAATGTGTATAGATAAGGGACCTAGTTTTCATCAAGCAAAACCCTTGTTGACCCAGCAGCACATTCAAATATTGAGGGCTCCAGACCGTCAAGAAGCTATTCATATAGAGCAATTAAACGGTCATGTATTGCTTGTTGAAGATAATGCAATCAATCAAGAGGTGGCACTAACCATATTAGAAGAGTTAGGTTTAAGAGTAGATGTTGCAAATAACGGACAAGAAGCGCTCGATAAATTTAAAGATCGAGATAATGAATACAATATTGTTTTTATGGATTGTCAAATGCCCGTTCTAGATGGCTATGAAGCGACTCGAGCCATACGAAAAATAGAAAGACATAAACTTATCCCCATTATTGCGATGACGGCGAATGCCATGGCAGGGGACAGAGAAAAATGCATTGATGCAGGTATGAATGATTACATGGCAAAACCGATTAACCTTGAAGAAATTAAGAAAAAAATTGCTCTATGGTTAAATTAGCGAGTCTGTTATTAATGATGTTTATGGTGGGCTGTACAGGTCCTCATATGGTGAAGTCGTCTTTTGAATATGATTACGTTTTGCCTAGTGATTATCCCCTAACCCGAAAACATCAACGCATTAATGTTAGTATTGATGATGAAACATTAAAGCGCCCTGAATCTATTTTGAAATATGAAGCATTGAATTTGGGTTACAGCACTATTGTAACAGGAGCGCAGGTTGTTGCGTTTATTCATTTTCAACCATCTTTTTTTGTTCAGCGAGAACCTATTACTCGTCAAATCATTAAATATGATGAAAAAGATAAAGGTCATGTGGTGTACGTCATCACTAATCGGGGCTTTATCCGTACGCCATATAGTGTAGAACTGGTGGATGCTTTAAATGACACGCTTATTTTTCAAACTCAAGGTGCTGGTAATTACTCTATTGATGCAGCCCCGTACCCTAATAATGAACAAACAAAAAAAGCCTTATTGGATGTTTTTCATCAATACACCTTTGAAGCAAGACAAACTCTGCTGAACGACATCTGGGAGAAATTAAAAGGTAGGTACCTACAAGATATTCAAGTGACGTTTGCAAAGATGAAATTTAAATTGGTCAGCGAACATGAGAGCGAGCCAGTATTTAAGCAGGCATTTGCATTATTGAAAAAAAATGACAAGGTTGCAGCTAAGCAAGCTCTTGCCATTTATAATCAAGCTTATAAGCGCTATCAAGCCAAAGAAGATAACGAAAGTAAACTCATATTAAGCTACATTAATGATGGCATTACAGCTGCCACTCAAATAGTTAATGACCCTAATCCTCAACGTTATATTCAATAGAATATCGTTTATTGCTCGAGTTGTGGCAGATTCTTAAATAAATCCAATGCTTCAGGATTCTTAAGCGCGTCTTTATTTTTTACTTCCCGTCCATGGATGGTTTCTCTGACAGCCACTTCAACAATTTTTCCGCTTAGGGTTCTGGGGATGTCAGCTACTTGTATGATCATCGTAGGTACATGGCGGGGCGTGGTGTTGTGACGAATGGTGGACTTAATCTCTTGTTGTAATACATCTGTTAGCTCTACTCCATCGCGTAACACCACAAAGAGAATAACTCGTATATCGGTTTCGTCGTCTTTTAATGTTTGCCCCACTGCAATGCTTTCGATGACAGCGTCTACTTTTTCGACTTGGCGATAAATCTCTGCTGTACCAATACGTACACCACCTGGGTTTAATATCGCGTCGCTGCGGCCATGAATAATTAAACTGGTATAAGGGTTGCTATTAAACTCATGCTCAATTTTTTCTGCAAAATCCCCATGAGCCCAAATATTATCAAAGCGATTAAAATAGCTGCTTAAGTACTTCTCATTATTCTTATCGTTGTAAAAACCTATGGGCATACAAGGGAATGATTTTTCACAAACTAGCTCGCCACGTTCACCTGAATTCGCATCCACAGGCTTACCTGTATCATCAAATACATTTACGGCCATACCTAAGCCTAAACATTGTAATTCACCCTTGTATACTGGAAGAATAGGGTTACCTAGAGTAAAGCAAGAAACGATATCTGTACCACCAGCAATACTGCTTAGACATAGATCCTGTTTAATATTTTGGTAAACAAAATCAAAACTTTCGTTACTTAAAGGTGAACCAGTAGAAAGCACTGTTTTTAGTTTGGGTAATGCATATTTTTGGCTAGGTAAAAAAGAAGCTTTTTCTAGCGCACTGATGTATTTGGCACTGGTGCCAAAAATACTGATGTTTTCTGCTTCGGCCATATTCCATAAAACACTGGGGCCGGGGTGAAACGGCGAGCCATCGTAAATAACTAAGGTTGCACCTGTCATTAAGGTACTGACCATCCAGTTCCACATCATCCAGCCACAAGTGGTGTAATAAAATAAAGTATCGTCTTGTTTTACATCTGTGTGAAAAACTAATTCTTTATAATGCTGCAATAATGTACCACCTGCACTGTGAACAATACATTTGGGTGCACCAGTGGTGCCTGAGCTATACAAGATATACAGGGGGTGATCAAACGTTTGTGGGCTAAATTCAATCTTATCAGCATCATTATCTAAACAGGTTTGCCAAAGCTGAACATTCGATTGGCAATTGAGCTCAGCGCTGGCAGTGGCAAGGGAGATGCCCTTATCAGCATAGGGCACAACAATGACATGCTCAATGCTATTGAGCTGCTTAAGGATAGGGTTTAATTTTTCTAAGCTGTTTAATGTTTTGCCTGCATAAAAATACCCATCAGTGGTGAGTAACACCTTAGGTTGAATTTGACCAAATCTATCCAGTACCCCTTGTATGCCGAAGTCCGGTGAGCAACTTGACCAGATGGCTCCTAAACTGGTGGCCGCTAACATAGCAACAATGGTTTCTGGCACATTGGGCATAAATGCCGCAACACGGTCGCCGGGTTCAACGCCTAAGGTTTTAAGGTGTGTACTGAGTTTTGCTACTTTACTGTATAAGTCGGCGTAACTTAATTGCTGTTGCTTACCGCGCTCGTCGTACGCCACGATGGCAGTGCTGTCATCACGAAACTTTAAAAGATTTTGTGCAAAATTAAAGGTGGCGCCGTTAAACCACTTGGCGCCGGGCATTTTTTCGCCATTGTCTAACACACTGGTATATGGCGTCTGTTGCTTGAATGAGGCGAACTCCCACACGTACTTCCAAAATAAATGGGGTAAGCGCACAGAAAAATCATGCAATTGCTGATATTGCTGAACATCATGGCCATCTGCGCCAATGAAATTCATAAGGGCTTTCATGTTGCTTTGTTCAATACGCGATGAAGAGGGGGACCATAAAGGGTTGGTCATAACGGGCTCCAACAAGTTTTTTATTATTGTAAGCCCGTAAGCTTGCGCGAAAACACTGTATTTGTGAAATTTATATTTATGCTTAATTGATAAGTTATACTTATTCTCTTAATTAAACCAAGCGCTTGCTTGGTTTGGAGGATTACGCTAAGGTAGCCCCACACTGCCAGTTTTAATGATCAGACAGAATCTAGGGGAATGTTTCATGACCGATAAAGTTGTTATTACCTGTGCCCTGACAGGGGTATTAACCAATCCACAGCAACATCCAGTGCCAGTGACGGCAAAAGAAATGGCGGCCTCAGCTAAACAAGCTTATGACGCAGGCGCCAGTTGTATGCATATACATTTTCGTCAGCAAGTTGAAGGCAAAGGCCATTTACCTTGCTGGGAGCCAGAAGTGGCCCTTGAAATCAGTGATGCTATTCGTGAGTCTTGCCCTGGCGTGATTATTAACTACACCACAGGCACCATAGGTCGAGATCAAAAAGGACCAATTGATTGCATTAAGATGGGGAAACCAGAGATTGCTGCTTGTAATGCTGGTTCACTTAACTATTTAAAAACACGCTCAAACGGTACTTGGGCTTGGCCGCCTATGTTGTTTCAAAACACCGTCGATAAAATTCAAGAATTACTAGATGTCTGCAAAGAAGAAGGTTGCCGTCCTGAGTTTGAATGCTTTGATTTAGGCATTGTGCGCAGCGTAGGTATGTTTCAAGAAGTAGGTATGTGGGATAGGCTCGATTACAACCTAGTAATGGGTGTGAACTCTGGTATGCCAGCAGACCCTGATTTATTACCGATCATTTTAAAATACTTAAAGCCTGGCAGTCATTGGCAAGCCACAGTTATTGGTCGCGAAGAAGTCTGGAAGGTACATGAAAAAGTAGCTCAACTGGGTGGTAATTTGCGCACGGGCCTTGAAGATACGTTTTATTTACCTAGTGGCGATAAAGCCACAAGCAATGGCCAATTGATTGAGGCTATGACGAAAGTGGCTCGTGATGCTGGTCGTGAAGTAGCCAGTGTAGATGAGGCGCGCAAGATCTTCCTATAACATAATAATTTATTTATGTTATTAAATTAGCAGGCTAAGGCCTGCTTTTTTTATGCACCAGTTCTCCTATACTTATTTGCTATGTTCAACTTGTCTGTTTAAAATCCTTAACGCATTTATTTTGCAATTTTCACGGAATAGAAGATTGACTGTCCTCATGATGTCTTAAATTACGTGTTTTATCTAAAGCTGATTATCAGCATGTATATGAGGTAGTAATGGAATTACTATATAAAAACGAAAAGAAACTTTTTTTCATTGCCGCATTGATTTCCGGTATTTTTTGGACCGCATTAGTGTTAGGCACTTTTGGCTTAGCATTAGTCTATTTACTACTAATGTATGTCTTTTTTATCTTTATGCATTCTGGTTTTATCTCTTACCTTAAAGGTACGGGTGTAAAAATCACACCAGAGCAATACCCTGATCTTCATGAAAAATTAATTAAGAACTGTAAAATAATTGGTTTAGAGGTCGTACCTGAAGCCTATTTATTACGTACGGACTTTTTTAATGCGTTAGCCACGCGCTTTTTAGGTCGTAACTTTATTGTGCTATTTACCGATGTAGTTGATGCGTTAGATGACAACCAAAAAGCCATCGATTTTTATATAGGTCATGAATTAGGTCACATACACCGTAAACATTTAAATTGGGGCTGGTTCATTGCACCAGCATCTATTTTACCCTTACTAGGCACATCATTACGCCGTGCCGAAGAATATACATGCGATCGTTATGGTGCTGCATGTTGTGAAGCGGAACAGGATATTGTTGCGGCTATCGCAGCCATTGCGGCTGGCGACACACGTTGGAAAACAATAAATATAGAGGCTTATTTAAAGCAGGCTGAAGAAACCAATGGTTTTTGGATGTCTTTAAACGAGTTGTTAAGTGATTACCCATGGTTGACTAAGCGTATGGCTCATGCGATTGCTGCAAAATCTAATAGCAAACCAAAATTACCACGTCGTCACTTCTTGGCTTGGTTGATAGCGTTGTTTATTCCTCGAGCTGGTGTGGGTGGCGGTGCGGCTGGTGTTTTAGTATTGGTTGCGGTAATTGCTATTTTGGCGTCTGTTGCGATTCCTCAATATAAAACATATCTTGAGAAATCACGCATGATGATGGTTTATTCTTCAATGGTTGAGTTGAAAACACCAGTGTCAGAATATGCTGTGAAAAATCAATCGTGGCCTACTAGCTTAGAAGAACTTGGTTATGAAGTAGAATACTTCAATCATCAAGAAAACAAATATGCCGTTGACATTTATGATGATGGTATTATCGGGGCTAATGTAGGTGAAAATAAAGAAGGCGATACGCAATACATTGTGTTGAAACCTACTTACAGTGAAGGAGTCGTTGAGTGGGAATGTTTTGGTGAAAATCTTGAATCAAAATACTTACCTAGCGAATGCCAGTAGTAGTTGAACAGGGTTACTAATTAATACCACGTATATTGAAAGAGCGACATAAAAAACCGATACACCTTGTATCGGTTTTTTTATGTTTATTTAAATGGATGAGAGTAGATTATTTTTTGAACTCATGTTCATAGAAATAATTCGTTGCTTCAACGAAGCCGGGAATGCTGCCGCAGTCAAATCGTTGACCAGAAAATTTAACTGCGATGACACGCTCGTCTTTTGCCACTTGTTTTAACGCATCGGTGATTTGTATTTCGCCGTTGGTACCAGGTTTGGTTTTTCTTAGGTAATCAAATATTTTTGGAGTTAATACATAGCGACCAATAATTGCCATGTTGGTAGGTGCATCTTCTGGCTTAGGTTTTTCAACCATGTCACTTACATCATAAATACCGGGTTCTATTTCTGTTCCGCTGATAATGCCATAGCTGCCGGTATCGGCTTTAGGGACTTCTTCAATAGCCACAATGCAGCATTGATATTTATTATATAGCTCTATCAGTTGAGACATGGCTCTAGGTGTGTCTGAACCGTCCCTTGGTGCGACGCATAAATCATCCGCTAAGATAACCGCAAACGGTTCGCTGCCAATAATCGGTTCACCGGTTAAAATCGCATGACCTAATCCCAGCATTTCACGCTGACGCATAAATATAAATTGTCCGTCATCCATCACTTTGTTGATGTCATTCAGGTTATCAGCTTTCGCACTACCTGCGATTTCATGCTCTAGCTCATAATTATTATCAAAATAGTCGGCAATGGCGCGCTTGCCGCGCCCGGTAATGAATCCCAATTTATTGACACCTGCTTCCATTGCTTCCTCTACTGCGTATTGAATTAATGGCTTGTTCACGACTGGCAGCATTTCTTTGGGCATCGATTTAGTGGCAGGTAAAAATCGGGTGCCATAACCTGCTACAGGGAATAAACATTTTTTAACAAATTGTGTCGTAGACATAATGTTTCCTTAAATTATACATTGGCGATCCACATCATTTGATAAGGTTCTAGCGTAATTGCATCGTGAGTATTATCAAATGTTAAGCCACTGATTAAGTCTTGCCAAAGATGAGTGACCACTAGGTTTAAATCTGATAGCAGTAGTGACTGCTGCGTACTGGATATATTGTAAATACAAAAAATACTTTGTTTTCGGTCCATGCTTTGACGCCAAAAACCAAATAGTTGATCACCAATATGCAGGGTGAACTGTGTGGCATTTGGATGAAAAGCGGGCTGTTGACGGCGCAGTTGGATTAGCTCGTTTAGTTGTGAATAAACTTGGGAGTGGTCACTTGTGTCATCGTCCAATAATGCAATTAACTCATCATGTTTCCATTCGTGACGGTTGATTGAGCGGTTGTGACCTGTGCGTTCTTGTTTTTCATAGTCATTACGTGTGCCAAATAAACTATGAATATATAAAGCGGGAATACCCTCAAGGGTGAGCATAACACCGTGTGCGCATAAGAAACGTGCGAGTGCGAATTCATCCTTGCCTGCTTCGGTACCTTGTAGGGCATCAAATAACGTGATGTTCACTTCATAGGGTTTTTTAACACCGTTATCACCTGCTCGCCATGATATCTTGCCACCAAAATTCTGCATGGTGCTGACCAGTGTGGCCAATTCTGTATCACTTAATAAGCCTTCGGCAGGTCTTAAGCCGATACCGTCATGAGAGGCAATAAAGTTAAAATACGTGGTGCCATGTTGGGCAGGAGGCATGCTCATTAACCAACGTTTTAAGTAACGACTATTGCCGCTGACTAAGGTGTAAACCAATAGCGGTGGTAATGAAAAATTATATACGCAGTGTGCTTCGTTAGCATTTCCAAAGTAGCTGAGATTTTCAATATTTGGAATATTGGTTTCAGTGATAATAATACTGTCTGGTTGGCAATGTTCAATAAGGGTGCGAATTAAACGCACGACCTCATGAGTCTCGTCTAAGTTTAAACAATTTGTGCCAAGTCTTTTCCATAAGAAAGCGATGGCATCTAAACGGAAAACACGAATACCCTTATCTAAATAATCTCGAATAATATTAACAAATTCTTTAAGTACTTTAGGGTTAGTGAAGTCTAAGTCGACTTGTTCGTGGCTAAAGGTACACCAAACATACTGTAAACCCTTTTCGGTTTGTGTTTCACGCAGCAATGGCGAAGTGCGTGGACGAACAACCTGAGAAACAGGTGCATTTTTATGAGTGGTATAGAAGTAGTCATGACCAACCCCTTCACCCTTAATAAAGTTTTTAAACCATTGACTTTGATCAGAGCAATGATTAATCACCAAATCCGCCATTAAACGGTATTCTTTTGCGATACCTTCTATGTGCTGCCAATTACCTAGTGTTGGATTAACCGTGTAGTAGTCACACACGGCAAATCCGTCATCGGCACTAAATGGGAAAAAGGGAAGAATATGAACAGTGTTGATACTGTCCTTTAAATATTCATTAATAAAGTTATGTAGAGTTTTGAGAGGTGCTTCATTTTCTTTTTGAATGCTGTGGCCATAGGTAATAACGGCAACGTCTTTTTCATCCCAATAATTCTGGTGGGGGGATACGGCTTCATAATGCTTTTCAAATCCCATGATCTTAATAAGATCTTGGGTGAGAGTATCAAGCGCTTGCGCTGATTGCCCATCATTATAAATCGCTTGTAAATGATGAAGTATTTTACTCTCTAATAGGTCTTGTGTTTGTTTTTTCATTATATTCAAACCTATATGCCAGAGGTGAATTCAAGGTGATCTTCTTCTACGGCTTTATAAAGTCGATCAAATATATCAGGAATGGCACTTTGCACTCTGCTCCAGCTTGGTATAAAAGGAGTCTCCATTGGATTTTCTAAAAATCGTTTACCGCCATCCATGATATTTTTTGCAAACATTTCAACGGCTTTTTCTTCTTGGTGAATATCAAATTTTAGACCATTCATAATGGCATCGTTACGATAGGTTTCGACAAAATCTAATGCAATTCGGTAATAGCTGGCTTTTATAGTACGGAAAGTTTCTTCGTTAAATACAGTGCCTTTAGTAGCAAGCTTTCTAAATAAGGCTTTTGAGATATCAATGGACATTTTGGATAGGCCAGCTTGCTGATCTGTCAAAGATAGGTCTTGATGCTTATGATCATAAACTTTTGCAATATCCACTTGGCATAAACGGTTATTAGCATAATTGCGATGCATTTCAGACAATACACCAATTTCTAACCCCCAATCACTTGGGATTCGAATATCTTTTAATACATCTCTTCTAAAAGAGAATTCTCCTGCCAGAGGATAACGAAAGCTATCCATATAATTAAGGTATTCTACATTATCAGTAATCACGGATTTAAGCGCACGTAATAAAGGTGTTACCAATAATCGGCTCACGCGCCCATTTAATTTACCACTGGCAATACGTGCATAATAGCCTTTACAGAATTCATAATTAAACGATGGATTAGCTACTGGGTAAACCAGACGAGCAAGTAACTCGCTAGTATAAGTAACAATATCGCAGTCATGTAAGGCAATGGCTTCGGCTTTACCTGATGACAGTATATAACCCATGCAATACCAAACATTACGGCCTTTACCCATTTCTTTTGGAGCCAACCCCATTTCTTGAAGTTCTGCGTCCAATGCCTTTAATCGAGGGCCATCATTCCAAAGTACGCGATGATGCTGGGGTAAGGTAGAGAAAAATTTTAAGGCATGTATGTATTGATCTTTATCGGCGCGATCAAGACCAATGACAATTTCGCTTAAATAGGGAACATGTTTTATGTGCTCAATAATATTGGGCAGTGCTTCTCCTTCAAGCTCAGAAAACAACGAGGGCAATAATAAACCAATGGGGCGTTGCTTACTGAATTCCACTAAGTCATTCTCTAAATCGGCTAAATGACGATCAGTTAGATTATGAAGTGTGGTTATGATGCCGTTTTGATAAAAATCAGCCATGGGGCTCCCTATTTTTTTAGTTTTAATTAATGTATAGATATTTCATCTAGAATCTGCTGCATGCCTTGTGTCCAGCCACGTGGACCTGTTTTTTCTGAAATAGTAATATTGCTGACACGGGTAAGTGACGGAATCTCATGAACCGGCGAACGAATGATTAAAGCGTGGTCTGCTATGTCTAGCATTTGGCAATCGTTTTGACTGTCTCCAACAGCGATTGTGATAAAGCGATACTCATCTAATTGTTGATAAGTATTCGCTAACCACATTAATGCTTTCCCTTTATTGGCGTCGCCGCAAATATGAAGAAAGCGACCACCTTGTAAAACGTTAACATTGTGATTATTTAATTTTGAAATAAAGTCACTTTTTTGTTCATCACTACCTAACCATAAAACCGGTTCACTATATTGTCGCTTAGATGCAAGACTAGCCTGTTCGAATGATAAGCCAGTGGCCTGTGCAATATCATCAATAGTCATTTCGCTAAACGGACGATAAAGGCCAGAAAAATCATCAGATATTAAATGTAATTTCTCTAACCAATAAGCATGGGGCTGAACAAATGATTTAACCCAATAGTTTTTGATCGCAACGGTATCGCTTGGTTGAACAGAGAAATACTCTTTAGGTATGTAAACTGCTGCACCATTTTCAATAATAAATGGGTGCTGGTTGTTTAAATCTTTTCGCAGTTCTTCAATTTCAAGTTGTGTTTTACTGCTACAAGGAATCACTGGAATACTATTTTGTTCTAAATAGTTCAGCGTATTATCTGCATCCTTATGTGAATAATTATGATGGTCGAGCAATGAACCATCTAGATCGGTGAAAACAAGGGCATGTATGTTGAGGTTATTAAAACCTATACGTTTTTCACGCTTTTCTATGTGTCGCTGGCTATCTAATGAAAAAACATAGTCTGCGGTAGTGGGTAAGGTTTTAAGAAGATGTTCAGTAATTCGTTGATAATGCTGAATGAAACGAGCTATCTCATTGGAATTCATCGTGTGAGTGTCATGAGCATCAGAGTGCTTGAGATTGTTAATGAGTTTTTCTTCTTGTTCTAAACGCCAGTTAAAGACGCATTCGAAGCTGGGTGCTTTGAGCATAATGGTACAATCTAAGCGTGAAAAAAGTGGTTCATATAATAAATGTAATTGCTGATTAACATGCTCTCGCCAAACTCCCTTGCTGTCTTCTTGTGCTTCTAGGGTGTTGGCAGGTAGCTGTAATTCAGTTTGTGCTTGCGCTTTAGCACCGATGCACCAGCCCTCTAGTATGATAATGGCAGGCTTTTGTTTGATCTGGCTCCAGTCTTGATCTGGGAATCGGTCATCAGTGGCTTTATTGAAGCGAGGCACAGAGACCGTTTGTGCACCATTATGATTCAATAGGGCATTCAGTGTTTCATGAGTGAGCATGATGTCATGGGTGCCTGGAACACCGCGGGTCGCGAATAAAGGATGAACGCTGTGCGCTAGGTGTTGGCGCTCATTGTGGGTGTAATAGAAATCATCTAACGAAAGGCTGACGGCATTGAGCCCATATTTTTGTGACAATATCTCAAGTAAAAGATCCGATAAGGTGCTTTTGCCAGAGCCCTGTGCACCATTAATGCCTACTACTATGGGTTTGTTTTTATTTTGGTGCAGGTTGACCAGTTCTCTAGCCAAAGGTGCAAAAAAATCAACGGCTTGGCTTATATACTCATCTCCGAGCTGATTTTTGTGCACAAATTCAGTTAAATCTAGTTGGCTCATATATTTCAACTGCCTGTATTTATTGATTTTTTACTGGCTAGTCTATGTAGAGCAATTTCTGTGCCCTATAAAAACAAGGGTTAACTTTGTGTCTCTATCATGGCTATAATTAATAACGTTTCATTAACTTAAGTTTTCCATGTCTACATTACTTTTTCGTGACGCGCTGGCCAATGATGCCGGCGATGTTTTAAACATAGTTAACCTCGCCTATAGAACAGAAGGGGGTTGGACAACAGAAAGCCATCTTGTTGTGGGAGATCGATTAGTAAAAGAAGATTACCTTGCAGGATTAAAGCAAGATGATCGTTTGATACTATTGGCCCAAGATAATGACCAAATAGTGGGTTGTATTGAAATTAAAATTGAAGGTACTCATGCTTATTTAGGAATGCTTGCCGTTTTGCCTGAAGAGCAAAACAAAGGGATTGCTTCTCAATTACTGGCCCAGGCGGAGTCGTTAGCGAAAAATACATTTAACGCCAATGAAGCGGTGATGCTGGTATTAGATGTCAGAAAAGAGCTGCTCGAATATTATTACCGTAAAGGATACCACCGGGCTGATGAGTATGTGCCGTTTCCGCTGCATTTGAATGTGGGTAAGCCTATTGATCAAAATCTTATTTTTGAAAAAATCGTAAAGGCTTTATAAATTAACAAGACTTATTATTTACTCTTTTAGGCATATTACTGTGTGTTAAATTTAATTGTAATATGATTACTTGTGGTTAGTCCGCTCGATTTTAAAGGCTTTAAATTAAAGCGTGTGA
>JAWUYY010000047.1:0-45770 GCA_034110565.1 Bermanella sp.
AACAAGCTCAAAACTACAACATCACTGTTTTGTGTGAAGAGCCTCGCCCTGCTTATGACCGTGTTTATCTGTCGTCTTATTTTTCAGGCAAAACCGCTGAAGACTTAAGCCTAGTAAAAGATGGCTTCTTCGAAACAAACAACATCAAGCTCAAACTCAACAGCAAAGCCGAACATATAGATCGTGAAGGCAAAACAGTAACCACCGCAAATGGTGAAATTCTAAGTTACGACAAATTAATTTTAGCAACAGGCTCTTACCCGTTTGTACCACCTGTGCCTGGTCACGAGCGTGATAATTGCTTGGTTTACCGCACCATAGAAGATTTAGAAGCCATTAAAGCCTCAGCCGCTAAAGGGAAAGTAGGTGTCGTAGTTGGTGGTGGCTTATTAGGTTTAGAAGCGGCTAAAGCACTGCACGATTTAGGTTTAGAAACTCATGTGGTGGAATTTGCACCACGCTTAATGGCGGTACAAGTTGATGAAGCGGGCGGCGCATTACTCAAAACGAAAATTCAAGAACTCGGCGTACGTGTTCACACCGGCAAAAACACACAAAACATCACAGATGGCGATAGCTGCTTTCATAAAATGGAATTCGCTGATGGCGAAAGCTTAGAAACCGATTTAATTTTATTCAGCGCCGGTATTCGCCCTCAAGACGCCATTGCCCGTGCAAGTGGTTTAGAGTTGGGTCCTCGTGGGGGCATCAGCATTAACAACCACTGCCAAACCTCCGATGAAAATATTTATGCAATAGGTGAATGCGCTCTTTGGGGTGGCATGATCTACGGCTTAGTCGCCCCAGGTTACAACATGGCCAAAGTGGCCGCTCAACATCTATCTGAAAGTGGCGATGCGGTTTTCGAAGGTGCCGACATGAGCACTAAGTTAAAACTCATGGGCGTCGATGTGGCATCCATCGGTGACTGTCACGCTCGCAGTGAAGGCGCACTTAGCTACGCATACACAGATGAAGTCAATCAGGTGTATAAGAAAATTGTTGTCAGTGCTGACAAAAAATTATTACTGGGTGCAGTGATGATTGGGGATGCCGAAGATTATGGCAATCTTTTGCAAATGGCATCAAATAATATTGAATTACCCGCCATGCCAGAAGCATTAATTCTGCCATCACTAGATGGCGCTGCTAAACCTGTACTGGGCACCGATGCCTTACCAGATACCGCGCAAATTTGTTCATGTAATGATGTGAGCAAAGGTGCTATATGTAGCAGCGTACAAAACGGTGCACAAACCCTTGGTGATGTAAAAGCGGCAACGGCTGCTGCAACCGCATGTGGTGGTTGCACAGCTCTGGTCACACAAGTCATGAACGCCGAGCTAACCAAGCTAGGCGTTGAAGTCAATACTGATATTTGCGAACACTTTGCCTACACTCGCCAAGATATTTATAACATCGTACGCATTGAAGGCATTAAATCTTTTAGGGAATTATTATCCAAACACGGCAAAGGCCATGGTTGTGAAATTTGTAAACCCTTAATTGGCTCTGTACTGGCATCTTGCTGGAATGAGTACGTATTAGATGACAAACACATCGGTCTACAAGACACCAACGACATCTATCTTGGCAATATGCAAAAGGACGGTACTTATTCAGTTGTACCGCGTGTGCCAGCCGGTGAAATTACACCAGAAGGTTTAATTGTTATTGGTCAAATTGCAAAAGATTATGGTTTATACACCAAGATTACGGGTGGCCAACGTATTGATTTATTTGGCGCTCAACTGCATGAGCTTCCTGATATTTGGCGTCGTCTAGTGGATGCTGGGTTTGAAACAGGCCATGCTTATGGTAAGTCACTGCGTACCGTTAAATCTTGCGTTGGGTCCACATGGTGTCGCTATGGCGTAGATGATTCCATTGCTTTAGCTATTGAGCTTGAAAATCGCTACAAGGGTTTACGTTCTCCACACAAAATTAAATTTGGTGTCTCTGGTTGTACACGCGAATGTGCAGAAGCTCAATCAAAAGATGTGGGCATCATCGCCACAGAAAATGGTTGGAACTTATATGTATGTGGTAATGGCGGTATGAAACCTCGCCATACGGATTTACTCGCACAAGGCTTGGATAAAGAAACTCTCATTAAATACGTCGACCGTTTCTTAATGTTTTATGTGAAAACCGCTGATCGTTTACAACGCACCAGCGTTTGGATGGACAACCTTGACGGCGGTCTAGATTACCTAAAACAAGTGGTGCTAGAAGATAGCTTAGGCATGGCAGAAGAACTTGAAAGTCAAATGGACGCCATTGTGGGCACTTACCAGTGCGAATGGAAAACCACCATTGAGTCACCAGAAAAACTAAAACGCTTTAGTCATTTTATTAACGCCGACAAACCCGATGAAAACGTTCAGTTTGTAAAAGAGCGTGGGCAAATTCGTCCAGCCAGTGAAGCTGAACGCATCAATAAAGACAACTTAATTGCCGTAAGCTAAGGATTGATCATGAGTAATTTTATCGACGTATGTGCATTAGATGACATCAACCTTGATACTGGCGTATGTGCATTAGTAAACGAGCAGCAAATAGCGATCTTTCGCCCTGCTGATTGTGAGCAAGTCTTCGCCATCAGTAACTATGATCCTATCGGTAAAGCCAACGTGCTTAGCCGAGGATTAATCAGTGATGTGAAAGGCCATTTAACCGTTGCAAGCCCTTTATATAAACAGCACTTTTGCTTAGACACAGGTGAATGTTTAGAAGATGAAACCGTACAAGTAACAAGTTACCAAACCAAGATTGAAAACAACCGAGTGCTTGTTGCTGTATAACCCGACTTAACGTGCCACATTTTACGTGTTCATAACTAAAACCGTAAAATAACGCATCGCTAAGGTAGAGACCTTTTTTGGGGTCATCGAATGCCTAATCCGATGATCCCATTTTTTCTCGCCTTACCTCTTATTATTCACAAAGAGTAAAGCATGACAGCCAAATTAGTGATTATTGGCAACGGCATGGCCGGTGCTAAATTGTTAGAAGAATTAAACAGCGCTGAGCATCACTACGACATAACCGTTTTTGGTAATGAGCCTTATGGCAATTACAATCGCATCATGCTTTCTCCTTTGCTTGCTGGTGAAAAAACCTTAAACGACATCATGATCTTTGATCACTCTTGGTACCAAGCCAATGGCATCACCCTTCATGCTGGCAGTGAAAAAGCCATTGTAGAAATTGACCGAATTCATAAACAGGTCATCACCCAAGATGGTGAAAAAACCCCTTATGATCGACTCGTCATCGCCACTGGTTCCAACCCATTTATGCTACCTGTTGACGGTATTGATTTAGATGGCGTTATGAGCTTTCGCGATATTCGTGACGTCGAAAATATGATTAGCGTGGCAAGCCAACATAAAAAAGCCGTTGTAATAGGCGCAGGTTTATTAGGGCTAGAAGCCGCTATGGGTTTATGTGGTCGCGGAATGGATGTCACAGTCGTGCACAACAACGACATCCCATTGAACCGACAATTAGATCAAGAGGCTGGCAAACTACTTAAGCAAGCATTAGAAACCCGCGGTTTGCATTTTAAAATGAATGCTAAAACCCAATCTATTGTGGGCAATAAACAGGTTGAAAAAGTCTGCTTTATGGATGGCAGCGAATTAGAAGCTGATCTCGTGGTGATGGCCATCGGTATTCGCCCTAACATTCAATTAGCTCAAGATTGCGGTTTATATTGCCAAAAAGGCATCGTCGTCAGTGACACCTTGCAAACCTATGATCCAAGTATTTATTCACTGGGTGAGTGTATCGAACACCGTGGCGACACCTTTGGTTTAGTAGCACCGCTTTATGATCAAGCAAAAGTTTTGGCTAATCATTTAAGTGAACATGGTGTGGCTCAGTTTCAAACCTTACCGACAGCCACTAAATTAAAAGTCACAGGCATCCATTTATTTTCGGTGGGCAATTTTTTAGGCACGCCCAACAGCGAATGCATTTACTATCGTCACACCCAGCAAGGAATTTATAAAAAAATTGTCATCGAGAATAATAAAATCATAGGGGTGGTCTTATATGGCGACACCCAAGAAGGGCCCTTCTACCATGAGTTATTAGAAGCGCAAACAGATATCCAAGCGATACGTCCCTACTTAATGTTCGGCAAAGCCTTGTGCCAAGCACAAATGGAGAAAGCCGCATGAATATTCTAGCGACGAGCCAAGATAACAACATTCAAACAAAACACACCACTTGCGCCTATTGCGGTGTCGGTTGCGGCATCGAAGCCACCATTAATGAAACTGAACGTACTCTTAGCGTAAAGGGCAGTGATAAACACCCTGCTAACTTTGGCCGCCTATGTTCAAAAGGCAGTGCTCTTGATCAAACCGTTTCATTAAATGGCCGTTTACTTGAGCCTAAAATTAATAATCAGGTGGTCTCTTGGGATCAAGCATTGGATAAAGTCGCCAACGGTTTTAATGACATCATCAAACAACATGGCCCTGATGCCGTTGCGTTTTATGTTTCTGGCCAATTACTGACTGAAGACTACTATGTGGCCAACAAATTAATGAAAGGCTACATCGGCAGCGGCAATATCGACACTAACTCGCGCTTGTGTATGTCTTCATCAGTTGTAGGTCATAAACGTGCTTTCGGTACTGATACCGTACCAGGCTGTTATTATGATTTTGAACAAGCAGAACTCATCACCTTAGTGGGCAGCAATACCGCTTGGTGTCATCCTGTTTTATTTCAGCGCATTAAAAAATATAAAGAAGCCAATCCTAACGTAAAAGTGGTCGTGATCGATCCTAGACGTACGCAAACCTGCGACATTGCCGATCTGCATTTACCGTTAAACCTCGGTACCGATACTTGGCTGTTTAACGGTCTACTCAATAGTATTAACCAGCAAAATAAAATTGATTCTGACTATGTGCAACAACATTGTGATGGTTTAGAAAATGCCATGAGCAGCGCACAACAAAGCGCGGGGAATATTAAGCATTTAGCCGACACGTTAGGCATTAATGAAGACGACTTAAAACAGTTTTATTCTTGGTTTTGCGACACAGAAAAAAGCGTCACCCTTTATAGTCAGGGCGTGAATCAATCAAGCTCAGGCACCGATAAAGTCAACAGCATTATCAATTGCCACCTTGCAACAGGCCGTATTGGTAAGCCAGGCATGGGGCCTTTCTCCATGACAGGTCAGCCCAATGCCATGGGCGGTCGTGAAGTAGGCGGATTAGCCAATACCCTGGCGGCCCACATGGATTTTAATGACGACAATATTCAACGGGTTAAAACCTTTTGGCAAGCGCCTAACATGGCCACGCAAAATGGTTTAATGGCCGTTGATATGTTTGATGCCATTGATGAAGGCAAAATCAAAGCAGTTTGGATCATGGCCACCAACCCTGTGGTCAGCTTACCCAATGCCGACAAAGTTAAACGGGCCTTAGAAAAATGCGAGCTAGTGGTTGTCAGTGACTGTGTTGATCAAACCGATACAGGTGATCTTGCTCATGTGAAACTCCCCGCAACCGGCTGGAGCGAAAAAGACGGCACCATCACCAATAGTGAACGTCGCATTTCTCGCCAGCGTGGTTTATTCCCACCGGCCTGCAATGCCATGCATGATTGGCAAATCATATGCGATGTTGCTAAACGCATGGGATTCTCCCAAGGTTTTAATTATCAAACCCAAGCGGATATTTTCCGTGAACACGCGGATCTTTCAGGCTTCCAAAATTCAGAAAACCCTCATGATAAACTTCGCGACTTTGATATTAGTGGCCTTGCCAATATCAGTAATGATGAATACGAAAACCTTGAGGCCATTCAATGGCCAGTGAATAAAGAATACCCAAATGGACAAGCACGATTTTTTGCTGACGGTCAATTTTTCACACCTAATCGCAAAGCAAAGCTCTTAGCCATAGAACCTAAGCTACCTAAAAATTTACCAAGCAACGACTATCCCTTGCGTTTAAATACAGGCCGTATTCGTGATCAATGGCATACCATGACACGTACCGCTCTCGCGCCTCAATTAAACCAACATATCAGCCAACCCTTTGTTGAAGTGCATCCTAAAGATGCCAAGGTTCGAGGTTTATCAAACGGTCAACTAGTGAAAGTTCATAGTAAGTGGGGGCAAATGATGGCCCCAGTTAGCATTAACGAAAACTCTAAGGTCGGTGATATTTTTGTGCCCATGCATTGGACAGCTCAACTGTCTCGCACCGGTCGCATCAACCCTGTGGTAAACCCTGAAGTCGATGCCTTTAGTAAGCAGCCAGAGAGCAAACACACACCCGTTCAGGTGACGCCTTTTACTGCAAACTGGTTTGGCTTTGTGTTGAGTCGTAACCCTATTGAGTGGCCGAACTGTGATTATATTGTCAGCGCACAAGGCGTCTTACATAACCGAATTGAGCTGGCCCATGGCCAAGCCTTACAAAATCCAAGTAATGATATGTTGGCATGGCTGGGGTTTAAAGATAAATCTAGCTTACAAAACCAATCATTAGAATTACTCAGCTTTGAAGATGAAGCTCTGGGCTTGTACCGAATCGCACTGATCAATACCGAGGGTGAACTGCAAGCGCTGGCCATGATCGCACCGGATATGCACTTACCCGAGCGCACTTGGCTGGCCAGCCAGTTTGCCAAAGCATCTTTAGATGATCGCGCTCGCAGCGCTTTGTTAAGCGGCTACGCACCTGCAGGTGAAGATATTGGCCGTATTGTATGTGCCTGCTTTAGTGTGGGAGAAAAGACAATCGAAGCCGCTGCCAAGGGCGGTTGCAGCACGCCTGCTATGATAGGCAGCAAACTAAAAGCCGGCACGAACTGCGGCAGTTGTGTGCCTGAGATTAAGGGGATTATTGCAAGGTGCTAGGTGTCACAGAAATAACAATTCACAACAGATTAAAATTGATTAGTCAGCATTATCTATTTAGGATGCCCCGCTTAAAAATAGACCGCTAAAGAAAGGAATCCTATGACGTTAATTTCACGTATGTTTTATGCCATCACGCTGTCAGCTATATTAGCTGGCTGCGGTAGTGACAATAGCTCCAACGACAATAGCTCCAACGACAATAGTACCAATGACAATAGCAGTGATGAATATCTACCGATTATTGGTACATGGCAAACAACCGATGACGACGACAATACTGTATATTACCTATTCAACAGTGAATCATTTGAATTTTACAGTTACGTAGAAGGTGTTGATTGCCATACAAACTTGAAATGGGATATAAGCAATTTATCCGCAACCTCATTGACAGTAAACAATAAAACAGAAAATTATACTATTGAGGGCAATACACTCACGCTAGATAATGATTTTACATTAACTCGCTCAACCTCTACTCCTGACTTTATTTCATGTGCAGACCCAGACACCACTGGCACTTTAACTGTTTCAGTTGAATTCGTAAGCCTGCCTGACTCGTTCACCACTCCTGACACTACAGATGAAGATGAATACACAAAAACATTTGATCTAGAAATCACCTTCGACCTTGCATCTGATAATCCTGAAGCTGTAAGAGAACTTAATATTCATGCTGACTACTACATTGAAGGCGAGCAAAGCTCAACCACTGTGTCGATGACTGACCTATCAAGCAGCACTTACTTATATTTAGGTGGCGATAGAGACTATTCTATGACCACAGCCCCTTACAGCATTAGTGGCAACACGGTGACTTTCACATTCGCCAGAGGTGATCACAAAATTCTTAAAGAGATTACCAATACAACGCCTATTAGAGTAAGTGCGTCATTTAGAGACATAAATGGAGATAGCCAATCTGATTACTACCCAGATTCTGGATATACCAGTGGCATTGAGGTCACCGACTTGACTGATAATGAGGATGATATAAATGGGCAATCATCACCTGTCATCGTCGACATCAAAAGTATCACTGTGAGCGTCACGGAATAACCTCAAAAGAAGGATCGAGCTATTAAGGCTTGATCCTTCCTATTCAGCCTTTTATCCCAACCGACTTAACTTAAAATCCCCCATATCTAACCATAAACCTAAACTAAGGTCGGTAGTGCACGCCCTAGCCCGTGGCTCAAACAGCCTGTATAATCTGCACCAACTTTATACATAATCAGTTAAATCATAGGATTTACCATGAACTTCGATCTAATCCCAGCGGGCAAAGACACTCCAGAAGACATCTACGTAGCGATTGAGATCCCAGCGAACTCCAGCCCGATCAAGTACGAGATCGATAAAGACATGGGTGGCGCACTATTGGTTGACCGTTTCATGGCCACGCCTATGTTCTATCCTGCTAACTATGGTTTCATCAACCATACCCTAGCAGACGATGGTGACGCTCTTGATGTGCTTGTTATCACCCCTTACCCTGTACAGCCGGGCTCTGTTATTCGTTGTCGCCCTGTTGGCGTATTAAACATGACCGATGAAGCGGGCGGTGATGCGAAATTACTCGCCGTACCTCACAGCAAAATCACTAAAATGTACGATGACATTAAAGACATCAACGATGTACCCAAATTACTTCGTGATCAAATTTCACATTTCTTCGAGAATTACAAAGACCTTGAAGAAGGCAAGTGGGTGAAAGTAGAAGGTTGGGGCGACGCGGCTGAAGCTAAAAAAGCCATCGTAGACTCTATTGCGGCTTATAACGCTGCCAAGTAATTAAAAAATGATAAAAAAGCCCGCGGTTATACGCGGGCTTTTTTTTGTCGACTCTTTTGTATTGACACGTAATGGGCTTGGTTAGCCTTTCTTCGGATTAGCGTCGTTACGCTCGTACCACCATCTTCTTCGATTTACGTTCGATGTCTTAAGGCGGGCAATAGCCGTCATTATAAAAAGGAATTAGGTGTTTCGTTTTAATAAATGATTTTCTATTTCAAAAATATGCCCATCTTTAACATTTAGATCTCTTAGAGCTTGCGCTAGGCTCAATAAATATTCACTATTTTCGCCACTTGGTCCGCGACTATTGGCGATATGCTCGGCTATGATTTTTTCACTGGCTTCGCCTAAGAATGCTTCGTTGTGCTCATCCGCAATATAAATCAAGCCCGTTTTTTTAATTGGTACGCCATTATTTTGGGTCAAAATCATAGGTACCTCATGACGCAAGTAACCATTCTTTTCACGATAATCTAAATACACAAATTCTTCTGCCGTCACACGATACGCCATACCATGACACAGTGCGTTGACCTCAGGAATTAATGTGACAACTCGTCCGGGCTGCTCTGGGGTACCGCGGTGATCGTGACTGCCTTGCCAAAAACGACGTGTCCAACCTGAAATATAAGCTGGCGACTTTTCTAAATATGGAAAATCGACCTTATAGATAAGCGAGCCATATCCAAATAACCAGATCTCTTCATACTCATCTAGCACTTGACGGGATTGATTCATTTCAATGGTATTAGCTGTCATACAAACTCATACAAAGTTTTTATTACACCAATCTAACATGCGTAAATACATAACCAAACCCATTTATATTGAGAAAGATCCACATCAGAACAAGTTGAACTCAAACCATTGACTATTGGATTGGGCTACTTCAATCTGTTAGACACGCCAACAAGTTGGCTTGAATATATAGACTATGTAAGGGGCTCTCTATGAAATATTCCATTTTTTTAACCAGCTTGTTATTCAGTGGTTCACTATGGGCAAACGACTATCAACCACTGTTTGATTCTTGCCTGTCGTTAAAACAGGGCACGGACACTAGTGAAGCTCAACCCTGCCGCTTCTTCATCCAAGGCTTCATGGCTGCAGCGTCGTTAACCGGTGTGCCTATGGACCCCAGCCTCAAAAAAGATAACTCTGATTTCTTCAATCGAGCCTATGATAGTCGCCTAGGTCTAACCAGCGCAGAT
The DNA here is from genome assembly GCA_034110565.1 of Bermanella sp. GTDB lineage: Bacteria > Pseudomonadota > Gammaproteobacteria > Pseudomonadales > Oceanobacteraceae > Bermanella. Next base: position 9,910 of record JAWUYY010000047.1, read on the forward strand.
AAACGCCAAAAGGCCTGCGATGTCCCCAAGAATCAAGAGTTAATTATTACTGAGGTTTCAAAAAACATTCCAGAAAAATTTGAAACCCTGCTGGATCTTAAATTGATTATTATAAATGCTCTTAAAAACAACCAATCTTGCAGGCCAAAGAAACAATAAGTAACCTGCACAAAAAAGCCGCTAATGACCTACAACGATAACGTTAGGCTGATCATTAGCGGCTTTTTTATTATTGTTAGTTTTACCCTTTAGTCAGCATATGACCTAACAACCCCAGCACAAACCCCAATATGGCCCCCATAGGTGGAAACCAATGCTTTTTCAGTTTTACATTAGGGGCAATATCTTGAAAAATTGAATACATGATTCCCCCTGCTGCAAACAACATGATGCCTGCCAGAATATCCGGCTGCTGCGCTAACAACCCATAACCAATAATACCCGCTAGTGGACCTAACATGGCCAACGCAGTGAAGACAAAAATTAATTTCTTTGCAGTAAACTTGCCGCCCTTCATTAATTCACGGTAAGCATTAAAGCCTTCGGGAAAGTTCTGCAGACCAATTAAAATAGCCAACAAAATCGCATGACTACCTCCTAGGCTAAACAAAGCTCCAAGCGCTAATGATTCTGGAATAAAATCCGCCAGCATGGCGGCTAACTGACTACCTGGGGTATTTAACTTATAAAGCGTAATATCTACCAGCATGAAGCCTAAGCCACCTAAAATGAACATAATACACACCCAGAAAGGGGATAAATGCTCCATGCCTCCAGGCACCAACACCAATGCGATAGCAGACAATAACGCTCCTGCTGCAAACGCCATAATACTGTGGCGTAATTCGCTTTCTAACCAGTGTGATCGTATCCGCTCAACCTTAGCCAATAGGGCTCCAACTGGCATAGCCAGACCCGCTAATGTTGTCAGAATGAGCATGGTGTACAAATCAAGCATGCACCGTACCCTTAGGTGATGTCATCAGTGCAACTTCTTCTTCAGTCAGAGCTCGGTATTCCCCAGGTGAAAGCCGCGGATCTAACGTAAGAGCACCAATGGATTCACGGTGCAGCCTAACCACTCGGTTGCCCATGGCGGCAAACATACGCTTAACTTGATGATAACGGCCTTCGCTGATGGTTAATAAAACTTCCGTATCACTGGTACGCTCAAGCTTGGCTGGTAATGTGGGCTTTACTTCATCTTTTAATAAAATGCCGTCTATTACTTGCTGTTCAGCACTGGGGATTAAAGGTTCGACTAACCAAGCACGATACGCTTTTTCTTGATGGTGTTTTGGCGAGGTAATTTGGTGAGACCATTGTCCGTCATCGGTAATTAGCAACAACCCGCTTGTGTCTTTATCGAGACGCCCTACTGTATGTAATTTATTTACATTCAATTCATCGTTCATCAGGTCAAACACTAAACTATGATCGCCATCAATATTGGCGCACACAACCCCTTGAGGTTTATGCATCATAAAGTAACGGCTTTGAGGTTGTGACTGAATAGGCTGGCCGTCAAAGTGGACGATATCCACATCTGGCTGAATTTTTTCTGAACCGCTTTTTGCTTTTTTATGGTTAACCTTGATACGGCCAGATTTTATTGCCTTAGTGGCTAACGAACGAGTGAGAGGTGTGTTGTCACAGATGTATTTATCAAGCCGCATTGCATTACCCTTTTTGAGGCGGGCATCTTAACGCAAACGGCTTAAAGCCTCTAACCTTGTTTGCGTTGTTTAAATGCAACCGGACCCGCCAGCATATCTTCAACATCTTGGCGTAATGATAAAATGTGATCTTCGGCAATCTTCCATTTTGGCCCCTTAATGATCACTTGATAGCGATCACGGGCAAAAGGCAATAAGTCGCTTTTTACAAGCATGGTGATTGCTAATAAAGGACCTATTAGCTGAGCGTCTTCATTTTGGTCTTCAATATATTCGTTTTGTAGACCCTGTAACTTCTGCTCTAAATTAACAACAAATGATTTGTATTCGGCCACGTCCATGCTTGCTCCATTCCTTAAAATAACGAACACTTTTAAAGAGTGTAGATGAGAAAATTTCCCTTTGTGGAATATGAGTAAAGCAGATAAGAAATAAAGAGCATTTAATGCACTATTCTGAGGCCAAAACAGGCCTCAGAATTGACAGCGTTAGCCTTGAGAAAGCAACGCTCGCAGGTCGATAACCCCCGCATTGGCGCGGGATAGGTAAGATGCCATGACTAAAGAGTGATTTGCAGTTAAACCAAAACCCCCTCCATTCAAAATCATAGGAGCCCATACGGTGTCTTGGGTGGCTTCCAGTTCACGTACGATCTGCCTCACACTCACCAATGCATTCTTTTTATGCAACACATCGGCAAAATCCACTTCAAGAGCCTTAAAGATATGAATGAGCGCCCAAGCACTACCACGAGCCTCATAAAACACGTCATCGATTTCAGTCCAAGGGGTTTTCACTTCGAATTCGTCATCATTTTCTGTGCTCTGGCTTGAGGCGTTATCCCCTGCTAAATCCACATTAATGCGTTTCTGCCCAACACTGGCACTTAGGCGCTGACTTAATGACCCTAGGCGAGTTTCGACGTCATTCAACCACTCACGTAGATTGTCGGCACGGGCAAAAAATTGCGCTTGAGCCTGCTGTTTATCCGCCAGCCTCAGGGCATAACTATTAAGTTTTTCGATACCTCGACGGTATTCACCTTCGGTATCAGGCAAGGCCCACGATAGGTTATCAAAATGGAATTGAGGCTCTGCTATCACAAGGTCGACATCTTCGGTCGATTGACTCTGGCTGCGACTAAAGTCTTTGCGTAATGCACGACTTAAATCTCGTACCTGAACCAGCACACCGAATTCCCAGTTTGGTATGTTATCGAGCCACAAACCGGGCGGGAAAACATCGTTACTTAAGTAACCGCCGGGTTTATCTAACAAGGTACTGGCCACTTCGATTAACGTGACGGTTGTGGTGTATCCGGTGGCGAGGTGACGATCGTGCAGCATGGCATGTTGTGATGCGGCTTCTGTCACTACAAATGGCTCAGGCTCAGAGCTAAAAACCATTCCCATAATCAAGGCAATCACCAGATACACGGATAAACCGCCTATCAGTAGACGCATCATCCAACCAGCTTCTAAGAAGCGATCAAGCCGCTCATTATACTTAGACATATTTTACTCCTGATCATGATGATGGTGATCATGGCTCATTGGTTTGCTATTCAATATAGACACCACAGGCATATCATAAGTGTAGCTGCGACCCTGGGTATCTTGTAATGTCAAAGGGACCTGCTGGCCAGGCTTTAAGGGGGTAATTAAACCCATCAACATGACGTGATGAGCGCCGCTCTTAAATTCAAATACTTGTCCAGGCTTAATCACGATGTTGAGTACCTGACTCATGGACATGACGCCTTTGTCATTCATGGTGTGCGTGTGGTATTCACTTTTTTTAGCCGCAGGTGTCTGCGCCTTAACCAAGGTCACCTCATCGGTGCCGGTATTTTTAAGTTGCATAAACGCGGCCGTATTGGGTTGCCCCGGTGGCATCGCGCGCACATAACCTTCAAGCATGACCAAGTCAGCCTGTGCATTTAACGTGGTAAAAAGTAACGCAGAAAGGATAAAGCGCCCCATGGTGTCTCCCTAATTAAGCAATGAATACGCTGCGTGGCTACTATAGCAAACATTTACTATTGAGTGTGTTTGTCATGTCACGCTTACTTCACTTTCATTGACACTAGGCTCCACTTTCTGGGTGATCATGCTCAACGATTGGCGATAAAGGAATATTCAGCAGTTCTGGGCGCCCAACCGCGTAACCCATGACGCCGTCCACGCCGAGCTTAAGCAGCGCATCAATTTCTTCTTGTTTTTCAACCCCTTCGGCAAAGCATAATGCCCTTTGAGTTTGAAATACTTGAATCATGCCACTAACAAAGAAGGCGCTGTCTTTATGTTTATGAATATCACGAATATAACGACGCTCTATCTTGCCTTGGTAAATAGGAAAACGTGCTAAAAAGCCAAAGCTTTTTCCTGACGTGCCCACGTGATCCACACTTAAACGTAAGCCTTTATCGGCCATATCATGCAACCACATCTGAGTTTTCACCGTCACATGCGCGAGGGTGTACTCACTGCACTCAATAATTAAACTGCGCAATTGCTCCGATGTAACCGTCTGCTCAAACCACTGTCTAAAATTGGTCTCATTGAGGCTTTTACCAGCGACATTCAATACCCACTTACCATTAAATGAGTTGTTGTCTTTTTGCTGCTCAAATAAGCGCTGCCATTGAGAAATCACTAAGCGGTCAAAGTCTTGAGAAAGATTTAGCTTATCCACCATGGGCCAAAAATATCCGGCCATAAGTGCTTCATCATCCTCTTCGATTAACCTGCAATGGATTTCTTGCTGAATGATATTTTGGGTGTCATCAAACAATGGCTGAGAATACAGTTGAATACGCTCATCCCGTAAAGCCACTTTAAGACGTTGCTGCCACTCTACCCAGTTAGTCAATGGATGATGCTCGGTTTCACCAATCAATAAACTGTCGAGTTGGTTTTTACTGCGTTGCAATAATAAGTCTAATTGATGCTTCAAACTGGCAGGAGCTTGTGGCTCATGTACCGGCATGGCCACAAAGAATAATTTAGCGTCGTACTGCTGTACCAATGATAAACGCATCAAGCTGCCATGAATCGCTTCAATACGTATTTTGTATTGGCTATCTAAAGGGTCTGGGCTAAATAACCAAAAATCCCCCCCCCCAGTACGGGCAATACCCACATGCTCATGGTTTAAAGAAGATTCCGTTTTCAACTGTAAGGCCAGCTGCATGAGTAACTCATCCACAGTGGCCTTTGCGTGCGTTTCATTTAACTCTTTTAAGTTATCCACTTGTAACAACGCTATCCAACCCGGTGCAAACCGTTCGTGAGTCATCCAGTCGTCCAAATACTGATCCCAGCCCTTACTGTTTAGCACATCGGTTAAACCATCGTTAAAGGTTTCGTGCTGTAATTTACGCACTGTTTCACCATGCGCTAAGAAACTAGCGTGTAAACGATCACTCAAGTGATTCATCGCCAGCACGAGACTGTGTACCTCTTTTGAAGTAGGTTTTTCATCGATATGCACAAACTGATTGTGGGATAATTTTTGTGCGAGCGCTTCAATTTGTTTAAGGGGTTTGAGCAGCCAAATTAACAATCTGTGCATACCGTAAATCACAATAAACGTCATCAATAAAAACCAAGCGCATTCGGCTTTCACCAGTTGCCATAATTGTTCATAACTGGGCCCTTGGTGCATCGCAACACTAAGCTGACCTAATTGAGTCCAGCCGCTTAATACTTCCGCTTGAGCAAAACTTGGATGCAAACGCATGACCCGTATAAACCACTGTGGCACTGCAATTTGCTCTAACCCGCCGCGTTCAATCACCGTTTGTGATTGGGAGTATTCAAAGCGCACCAATGAGAAATAGCCACGATCAAACATGACATCAATCATGGAGCGTAAAGAAGCATCGTCTTTAACTTGGGCATTTTGCGACAAAGTGAGCGCCAGCGTCGTCGCGGTTTCATCTGCTCGAGCTTGCAGTTGCTGCTCAAAATGGCTTTTTAAGTTGTGAATATTAAGGGCAAGATTACCCGTTAAGATCACCACCATAAGTAATCCAATATAAAGGGCAAGTTGTCGACGGATACTCATAATGACTGGCCTTATCGCTACTGTGTTAATTGACTATTAGGTAAATCGAGCCAAGGCTGCAAGCCCTGCTGTTCCATGCGCAACAATACATCCATCCACATGCTTAAGCGACTGGCGCTACCTACTTTTATGCTGCGCCCTTGCTGGCGTTCTATCCACATACCCATACCATTAAAACTATAAACAGGCGCTAAATCACGCCGCTTGGAGGCAGGTAAAATACGTGGATTGATATTATCTAAAATTAGAGGGTCACTACTTGGAGCCGAGTAATACGCTAACACCATATGAGCTTGATTAAGCTTAAGTGCTTTTACATAAGTAATGCGTAATTTTTTTTGTTCAACACCCGCTTGAATAAGAGAAAAATACTTAGCGATTACATAGTCTTCACAGTCTCCAGCTTGAGTCGCTAATGATTCTAGTGGCGTTGCCCAGTAGTCTTCTTTTTTCCAATGAATTTCATCACTCACAAAGGCTAGTCGGGTATTAAAATATGCATTCACTCTCTCTAGGGTTTGTCGCTCTTTGCCTATTTCATGGGCATCACCCTGCGCCACTACAAACTGTGCCCATTGCACCAACGCTTGCCTACCAGGTTCGCCAAATAAAGTCTGGGCCTGCTTCGCCATAGCCTCCCCTAATAATTGCTGATTCCCTTGAGCCACCACCATGCACACTAAAGCCAACATTAAAGCCATAGCGAACACAAACTGACGGCTGATTCCTTGTGGCACCATGACTTACTGCGTCTCAAAACATGGTTAATAATCTTTAACTATAGGTGAGGTTTTCCATTAATGGGACTATTTAACCACCCAGTTATCATTCTTATAAATCAACCCTTCAATTAAAATAATCCTTGCTAGAGTTAAAGCATACAGACCAGTTTAGGGCGCCCATGAGCCACATCGAAAAAGAATCCGCTTCCAACGCCTTAAAGCGCCACTTTGCCAGCCGAGTCAGTAACCAAATTAGAGTGTTGTTAAACCTTTGGCGCGTAAGCTGCGAGAATGGAATCAGTGTCGAGCATCTGCCTAGACTGATCGAAGAATGCGAAAAGCTCATGCGCCACAGCTTACGCTTTAATATTCATCATCAGCACGATCACGCACTGATGATTTTAGACTTATTGAACCAAGCACTGGCGCAATCCAGCTTGGATCATTTGCAACAACAAGCCTTACAAGATGCCATCGACAAGTTAGGCCAAAGTGCATTAAGACGCAGCGATGATAACGATGTAAAAAACATTCCAGAAACCCGCCCAATTATGCTCGCGGTGTCACCGGAATACGCCAAAAAACTCACCCGACAACTCAACCACTTTGGCATCAAAAGCGAAGTGGCAACGGATAATGAGCACTTTTATCGCCTGCAAGAAGAATTTCAAGCCAGCGCCTACATCACAGACATCAACTTTGTAAGGGAACACAACGGCTTAGAGCTCATGAGCCATTTTGTGAAACTCAAGCAGCCCAGCGCACCTATGATTTTTATCACCCAAGAAGACAACGCCGGCATAGGACAACGCTTAGAGGCACATCGCGCCGGTGGTTTACGCTTTTTTGTGAAACCCGCTGTGGGGCAACTTATTCGATCAGTTGAAAAATACTACAGTCCTAAGCCTGAAGAACCACACAAAGTACTCATTGTGGACGACTCCAGAAGCCAAGCTTTCTTTTGCGAAAAAGCCTTAGGCAAAGCCGGTATGGAAACACACGTGATCACCGACCCTATGTTGATTTTATCGGCGCTGGATGAGTTTCAACCGGAAATCATCGTCATGGACATGTATATGCCAGGTTGCTCTGGTACCGAAGTGGCTGGTGTCATCCGCCAGCAAGCTCAATATATTGGTGTGCCCATATTATTTTTATCAGGCGAAGACGACATCAATATTCAGCTCGATGCCATGAGCCGAGGGGGAGATGATTTTCTCACCAAACCCATTAATCCTAATCATCTAGCTATTACCGTACAAAACCGCGCAAGGCGCGCGCGCGTACTCAATAACTTAATTGCCCGAGACAGCCTTACCGGTTTATTCAATCACACCTACATTCTCGATAAACTCAAACAAGCTTGCCGCCAAGCAAAAGATAAAGATCAACCCTTAAGCTTTGCCATGGTAGACATCGACTTCTTCAAAAAAATTAACGACAACTACGGCCACCCTGTTGGCGACAAAGTCATTCTGGCGTTATCTTTATTTTTAAAGCAACGTCTGCGCAGTGGTGACAGTATTGGCCGTTATGGTGGTGAAGAATTTGCTGTGATTCTGCCCAATACTAGCGCAGAGGAAGCCGTGACGGTAATGAACAATATCCGCCAAGTATTTAGTCAACTTGATCACAGCGCAGACGATAAAGAGTTTCAGGTGAGCTTTTCATGTGGCATTTGCAGCTTTAATGGTAAGAACGCCGACAACATTATTGAGCATGCTGACCAAGCCCTTTATGAAGCAAAAAAACAAGGCCGCAACAACGTACAAGTTTATATCGAATAAAAATAAACACGCCCTTTACAAAAAAAGCTGTGAACCCTTTAAGGCTTTTACCTCTAGGCGCTAGACAGCACTCATACCATTAGGCAAACTAAAGTGATTCTTTCTACTTTTTATGAGCTCACACTATGGCGTCTATTCTGGTACTGCATGGCCCTAACTTAAATTTGCTTGGCACTCGTGAACCAGAAATTTACGGCACTGACACATTAGAAGACATTAACGATGGCCTAGTACAACTGGCAAAAGACAATGGTCATCACTTATTGAGCCTACAAAGTAACGCTGAATACGAAATTATTGAGCGTATTCACGAAGCACGCACAGAAGGCATCGACTTTATTATCATTAACCCGGCTGCTTTCACCCATACAAGCGTGGCTATTCGTGATGCCATCATGGGTGTAAATATTCCATTTATCGAAGTGCACATCTCTAACGTCCATGCCCGTGAAGAATTTCGTCATCATAGTTTTTTGAGTGATGTGGCGGTGGGCGTTATTTGCGGTTTAGGCATTCAGGGTTACCAATTAGCCCTGCAAAGCGCAATGCACATACTTAATAACAAAAAATAAGCAGGCCCCATGGATATTAAACAGCTCGAACAAATCATTGCCTTAATGGAAGCCTCTTCTTTATCTGAGTTAGACATAACAGAAAAAGACAGTCGCATTCATTTAAAGCGAGAACTGACTCAAACCGTGGCAGCCCCCGTGCAAGTGGCTCAAGCGGTAGAAGTCAAAGAAAAGAAATCAAGCACACCTAAACATTCCGGCCATATTGTTAAATCCCCAATGGTCGGTACGTTTTACAGCAGCCCAAGTCCCAGTTCTCCTGCATTTGCTGAAGTTGGGCAATCTGTGAAAAAAGGCGATGTAATCTGCATTATTGAAGCCATGAAGATGATGAACCAGATCGAGGCGGATAAGTCCGGCGTGATTGAAGCCGTCTTAAGCGAAGACGGTCAGCCGGTTGAATTCGACCAAGCCTTATTCACCATTGTTTAACACTGGGCTTGCGCAAGGATTATCATGGCCACCTTATTGAAAAAAATCGTCATCGCTAACCGTGGTGAAATTGCCCTGCGTATTTTGCGAGCCTGCAAAGAGATGGGCATTAAAACCGTAGCCGTGCATTCCAGCGTTGACCGCGACTTAATGCATGTCCGCCTCGCCGATGAAAGCGTGTGCATTGGCCCAAACAACTCTAAAGACAGCTACTTAAATGCAGCCGCGATTATTAGTGCCGCTGAAGTCACCGATGCCACCGCCATTCATCCGGGTTACGGTTTCTTAGCTGAAAGCGCCGATTTTGCCGAACAGGTAGAAAACTCTGGTTTTAAATTCATTGGCCCAAGCGCCGCTGTTATTCGCATCATGGGCGATAAAGTAGCCGCTCGTGATGCGATGAAAAAGGCCGGTATACCAACAGTCCCTGGCACCGGCGCCATTGATTCCACAACCGATCTAAAGAAAATCGCTGATGAAATCGGTTACCCGGTGATCATCAAAGCCGCTGCCGGTGGCGGTGGTCGCGGTATGAAAGTCGTTCACAGTGAAGCGGCTCTTTCCAATGGCGTTTATCTAACCCAAAGCGAAGCCAAGGCGGCATTTGGCAGCGATAAGGTCTACTTAGAAAAATTCTTAGAAGCCCCACGTCACATTGAGATTCAAATATTAGCCGATGGCAATGGCCATGCTATTCACCTAGGTGACAGGGATTGTTCGATTCAACGTCGAAATCAAAAGATTATCGAAGAAGCACCCGCCCCGAATGTGCCCGAAAAACTACGCAATAAAATTGCCAAGCGCTGCGTACAAGCCTGTATCGATATAGGCTATGAAGGTGCTGGTACCTTTGAATTTTTATACCAAGACGGCGAGTTTTTCTTTATTGAGATGAACACCCGCGTGCAGGTCGAACACCCAGTAAGCGAGCTCGTCACCGGGGTCGATATCATTAGGGAACAGCTATTAATTGCATCAGGTATGGGCTTATCGTTTAAACAAAGTGACATTGTCATCAGCGGTCATGCCATTGAATGCCGCATTAACGCCGAAGACCCGAAAACCTTCACGCCAAGTCCTGGTACGGTTAACCTCTTCCACGCCCCCGGTGGCCTTGGGATTAGAGTAGATTCTCACCTTTATAATGGCTATAGTGTGCCGCCCTATTACGACTCACTGGTGGCTAAAGTCATTAGTTACGGGCCTGATAGAGAAAGTGCGCGCTTACGCATGCGTAATGCACTGGATGAAATCGTCATCAATGGGATACGCAGCAACATCCCATTACAACAAGAACTCATTCGTAGCTCCCAGTTTCAACAAGGCAGTGTAGACATTCACTTCTTGACTAATAAACTGGCCAATACAACCACTTAAAGATAGAACCATGCCCTGGATACAAGCCATCGTAGACATTACTGCCGAACAATGTGCAGAGATCGAAGACCTGTTAATGGCCATCGGCGCACAAGCCGTGACCATGCGTGACGGTGCGAATCAGCCCATTTATGAGCCACCATTAGGCACTACCCCACTGTGGGATAACGTCAATCTATGGGCATTGTTTGACGCCGAACAAGCGGTTGATGAACAAATGAAACAACTGGCTGACATCTATCAAACTGAATATGAAAAGCCATTCCCTAACTACAAGCTAGAGCTGGTTGAAGATAAAGACTGGGTACGCGAATGGATGGATACCTTTAAGCCAATGCCGTTTGGCAAGCGTTTATGGATTTGCCCGAGTTGGCTAGCACCCACTGACCCGAATGCGGTCAATTTAAAGCTAGACCCAGGCTTAGCCTTTGGTACAGGAACCCACCCAACCACGTCTTTGTGCCTTAAGTGGCTAGATGGTCAAGACGTAAGCGGCAAAACCGTGGTGGACTTTGGCTGTGGCTCTGGCATTTTAGGTGTGGCCGCCATGATATTAGGCGCTAAACATCTTGTGGGCATAGATATCGACCCACAAGCTATTTTAGCCAGTCACGAAAACACAGAACGTAATGATGTGAGCATGGATACGGTTGAGTTTTATTTACCTGAAGATGCCCCTAGTTACCAAGCTGATATGGTATTGGCGAACATTTTAGCTGGGCCATTAGTGGAACTAAAAGATGCCATCTTGTCTTATTTACTGCCCGGCGGTCAGTTGGTGCTCTCTGGTATACTGGCTAGCCAAGCGCACGAAGTTGCCGATGCTTACGCACATGATTGCACCATCGACTTAATTAAAGAAGAGGACGGCTGGGTGCGTATCGATGCAACCAAGCTTGCTTAATTAGCCACTTAAGCCGCGACGTATTTTGTTGGAAATTTAATACACGACCATGAACCAAACACAGATAACTAAGTGCCCTAAATGCGATACGACCTTCCGTGTCAGCCCTGCCCAGCTACAAGTAGCTAAAGGCGCGGTTCGCTGTGGAGCGTGCTTGCATGTGTTTCGTGCGTCTGATCATTTCCAAGTTAGTAAGAAAACTGAGTCAGTCATTCAAGATGACCGCACCGAAGACATGTTCGGTAATGAAACCAAACCATTAGCCCGCGCGCCTGAGGCTAAACCGGCTGTATCCATCCAGCCAGAAGCCACTTCATCAAAAGAAGAGTTTGATCTCAGCACCCCAATGAACACGCAGAATCAAAACGATGATTTTCTAATTGATGACGATAATGGCTTAATCGATGATGACAACGGCTTGGACGATGGGGCATTAATTGATGATAACTTCGGACGTAAAAACCCGATCATCAATGATTTAAACGAAGACTTCTTATCCTTAAATACTAAAGATAGCTACGATCCGTTTTTCACTGAAAATGACAAACTCACCGACCAAGTAGAGTCAGAAGACAATGGCAGTGATGAGTCCTGGGCAGAATCTCTACTCAATGATTCAGAAGCAGTCGAAGTTAAAGAAGAAGAAAAAAAGGTCTTAAAACCCGTTCAAAATGCCTCTAACTTTAGCTACATCGAAGTGGACCCATTAGATTTAAGCCTGCCGCAAAGAGCCAGTCGCCGAAAATTTTGGTTGTTGGCCAGCGCCTGTATGCTACTTATTATGGGTTTATTCGTACAAATGGCGTATTTTAATTTTGATCAGTGGGCCCGCATGGATCAATATCGCCCCTATTACGCTATGGCCTGTGAACACCTTGATTGCCGCTTGCCATCCAGTTATGACGTTAGCCAAATTCGCACCACCGCCAGCCCACAAGTCAGCTCTCACCCTAAGTATAAAGAGGCACTTACTGTGGACGTACTGTTTATGAATCACGCCACTTACGAACAGGCGTTTCCTAAATTAGAACTGACCTTCACCGATAAAAACGAAAAAGTCATCGCCCATCGATTATTCCTGCCCCGTGAATACCTAGCGGGAGAAGCATCTGGATTATCTATGATGCCCACAGATACACCGATTCACATTGCACTAGAAATAAAAGACCCAGGCCCTAAGGCCAATAACTACCAAGTGCACTTCGTCGCGCCCTAAAAAGCTTAGAATTTCTGATAAAAAAATGGCCCTTAAAAGGGCCATTTTTTTTACTAACTATCACCTAACATTAAACGGCTTTGGTTTGACCGCTGGGGCGACCCAGAATAATAGAGCCGATCATCACCAAACCTAAGCACCAGCAATACACAACGGCACTGACTAAAGATAATGGTGATAAACCAGATAAAGACGCCGCCAACAACATTTGGGCACCATAGGGTAAAACCCCTTGAACCACACAAGAGCTAATATCCATAATGCTGGCACTGCGTTTTGCATCCACGCCATAGCGAGTCGCAATGTCTTTTGCCAAACTGCCTGAGATCAAAATAGCCACCGTATTATTTGCGGTGCAAGCATTCACCATCGCCACGCCAGCGGCAATACTTAACTCGCCCATGCGTCTATGGGCTTTAGGCTCAGCCTGATCACGCGTAAAACGATCCATTTGAGACGCTAGCCAATCTAATCCACCACCCACTTTCATCATGGCTCCCAAGCCACCAATAAAGAGCGAGAGAATCAATATCTCCTGCATATTGCTGTAGCCTTTATAGATATCGCTAGACCACACAGCCAGTGAATAATCAGGCACCTGCCATAAGCCAATCAAACCCGCCACAACAATACCCGTTAACAATACCACCAATACATTCATGCCAGAGACAGCCAACACCAGCACCAACAAATAAGGCAACATTTTCATTGCAGAGGTATTCGGGTCAACCACCACCTGAGCCGCATCCCCTTGAATATACAGCCAGATAATCGTCAACAGCGCCGCCGGTATGGCAATTTTAAAGTTCAAACGGAATTTATCACGCATGTTACAACCTTGGGTGCGCGTCGCCGCAATAGTGGTATCCGAGATAATAGAAAGGTTATCACCAAACATAGCTCCACCCATTACTGTGCCCACTGTGAGCACCATGGATAAATCAGATACCTCAGCCACACCAACCGCAATAGGCGCCACCGCCGCAATGGACCCCATAGATGTGCCCATGGCCGTCGCCATAAAGGCCGTCATAATAAACAAACCGGGCAAAACAAAAGAGGATGGAATAATATCCAAGCTCAAATTCACCACCGCATCCACCCCGCCAATGGCTTTTGCCACACTGGCAAACCCACCTGCCAACAAGAAAATCAACAGCATGGTAACAATCGTCGGATTAGCGCAGCCTTGAATGAAGTGCTCAACTCGCTGATTAATGCTGCCTTTTGCTATCAATAAAGCCAGAATAATCGCAGGCAATATGGCCACAGGGGCTGATATCTTATAAAAGGCAAACTCAACGCCTGCCGCTTGATAATACAAACCACTGCCAATAAACAAGGCCATAAACAGAAGCATGGGCAATAATGCCCAAGGGGATTTAATCGTCATGATAATTACTCGTGATAATAGACTTAAGGCAAACCATTAATGCCATTTTGTCATCTGCCAGATATAGCCGTCCTAAATAAAGGCTAGCCCGCCCTTTTGAGGCGATAACCCAGTCATCCCTGAGTCGCAGAAAATAAAGGCGCGCATTGTACTCTTTAACAGGATACTAGAACATCGCCAACTAAAAACCTGAAGTAAGCAAACAAAAAAATGTCAAAACCCACATGTTAACCCTTGACAATTTTATCTCAATTTCTGTGGAAAATTTAATCAACAAATTGCTTAAAACATACCCTGTCAAGCCTTTAACCCCTGTGCGTTTACGAGTATGATAGCCGGCCTTAAACGAGCAAAAAACAACCAACTATTACCCATGTTCCGAATTGGCCCTTACCAAATTGAGTCGCCCGTGGTCCTTGCCCCCATGGCAGGCGTCACTGATCGACCGTTTCGACAACTATGTCGAAAACTAGGCGCGGGATTAGTTGTGAGTGAAATGGTCACAAGCGATGTGAATTTATGGAACTCCCGTAAATCCAAAACACGCTTAGACCACACTGGGGAAGTTGAGCCCATATCGGTGCAAATTGCCGGTGGTGACCCAGACATGATGGCGAACGCAGCCAGAATGGCCGTGTTACATGGTGCTCAAATCGTTGACATCAATATGGGATGCCCTGCCAAAAAAGTGTGCAACAAAGCTGCTGGCAGTGCTTTGATGAAAGACGAATCGTTAGTGAAAGACATTCTACAAGCCGTAGTTGAGGCGGTGGATGTTCCAGTAACATTAAAAATGCGAACCGGCTGGGCACCTGAACATAAGAATGCCCCAGACCTTGCATTATTAGCTGAGCAAAGCGGTATTTGTGCACTGGCCATTCATGGTCGAACACGCAGCTGCGGCTATAAAGGACAAGTGGAGTACGACACCATAAAGCGCATTAAGCAAATGGTGTCTATTCCAGTTTTAGCCAACGGAGACATTACGACTCCTGAACACGCTAAAGCAGTGCTCGATTTTACCGGAGCCGATGGCGTTATGTTGGGCCGCGCGGCTCAAGGACGTCCTTGGATCTTCAGAGAGATCGATCATTTTTTAAAAACCGGCCAGTATTTGGCAGCACCGGGGATACTCGAAGTCAAAACTATCTTGCTTAATCATATGCAAGGGTTATATGAATTTTACGGTATTTATCTTGGTGTGCGAATCGCACGTAAACACGTGGGTTGGTACCTTCAGGCACAAGATGATAATCGCGATGTACGTCGTCGCTTCAATCAACTTGAAAGCCCGGAAGAACAAATAGAATTAATAAACACATTTTTCGATCAACTTTTGGGGAAGGAAAAAGCGGCATGAGTACCCATGAAGCACCTGTGGTAAATAACCCTATGGAAATCAGCAATAACACTCAACTACCAGCTGAAAACACACAAACTTTGCGTGACAGTGTTGGAAAAGCCTTAGAAAGCTACTTCGCACAATTAGACGGTCAGCCAGTTAGCGATGTTTACGAAATGGTTTTGTCAGAAGTAGAAGCACCATTACTAGAAGTAGTTATGCGCTATACCAAGGACAACCAAACTAAGGCGGCTGTATTGCTTGGTTTGAATCGCGGAACACTGCGTAAAAAATTAAAGCAATTCGGTATGCTATAACCGAAATTGTTTAAAACGAACGCTGCCTTTGCAGCGTTTATTTTTTGTGAATCTCAAAAACTGACCAACTAATCAACTATGACCATTACTCCTGTTCGTCGCGCCCTTATTAGTGTTTCTGATAAAACTGGCATCGTAGAATTCGCCCAAGCATTGGCTGATAAAAATATTGAAATTTTATCAACTGGCGGCACATATAAACTACTTTGTGAAAAAGGTATTAACGCTGTAGAAGTTTCTGACTACACAGGGTTTGCTGAAATGATGGATGGCCGTGTGAAAACACTGCATCCAAAAATTCACGGCGGTGTGCTTGGTCGTCGCGGTCAAGACGATGCCATCATGGCCGAACATGATATCAAACCCATTGATTTAGTAGTCGTAAACTTATATCCATTCGAAGCGACAACCGCTAATCCAGATTGCACACTTGAAGATGCCATTGAAAACATCGACATTGGCGGCCCAACAATGGTTCGCTCTGCAGCAAAAAATAATGCCTATGTGGGTATTGTGGTTAACACCTCTGATTACCAAACCGTATTAAACCAATTAGAAAGCCAAAATGGCTTAAGTCCAAAATTACGTTTTGATCTTGCGCTTAAAGCATTTGAACATACCGCGGCTTACGATGGCATGATTGCGAACTACCTTGGCCGTATCGATCAAACGGCTGACGTATTAAGTACAAAAAACAAAGGTCTATTCCCTCGCACCTTTAATTCTCAGTTTATTAAAGCGCAAGACATGCGTTACGGTGAGAACCCGCATCAAAATGCGGCTTTTTACACAGAAGCTAAACCACAAGAAGCCTCTATTTCCACCGCCACTCAAGTGCAAGGCAAAGAGCTTTCATTCAATAACGTCGCAGATACTGATGCGGCCCTTGAGTGCGTGAAGTCTTTCGTAAAACCAGCTTGTGTCATCGTTAAACACGCCAACCCATGTGGTGTAGCGGTCAGCGAAAACGGTATTAAAGAAGCCTATGACTTAGCCTTCGCAACCGATACCGAATCCGCTTTCGGTGGCATCATTGCGTTCAACCGCGAACTAGATAGCGACACGGCGGCGTCTATTGCTGAACGTCAATTTGTTGAAGTGATTATTGCACCTTCAGTCAGCGCCGATGCAAAACTTGTATTAGCTGCAAAGAAAAACGTACGCGTATTAGAAACCGGCGAATGGCCAGCTGAACGTCCTAACGCACTTGACTACAAACGCGTTAACGGCGGCCTGCTAGTGCAAGAGCGCGACAACGGTATGATCAAAGCTGAAGACTTAACCGTAGTGACAAAACGTAAACCGACTGAAAAAGAAATGCACGATTTAATCTTCGCATGGAAAGTAGCTAAATATGTAAAATCGAACGCCATCGTTTACGCAAAAAATCGCCAAACAGTTGGTGTGGGCGCAGGCCAAATGAGCCGTGTCAACTCAGCACGTATTGCCGCTATTAAAGCAGAACATGCTGGCCTTGAAGTCAAAGGCTCTGTTATGGCAAGTGATGCTTTCTTCCCATTCCGTGATGGTATTGATAACGCAGCTAAATCCGGTATTGCTGCCGTAATTCAACCAGGCGGTTCGATTCGTGATGAAGAAGTCATTGCTGCCGCCGACGAAGCAGGTATGGCCATGGTGTTTACCGGTATGCGTCACTTCCGTCATTGATCTAAAGTAAGGTCGTATTTTTCTCTCTTACTTTACTGAATAAATAAATAGACTTTAAAAGCCGTAAATAATATTTACGGCTTTACTAGTTTAAAAAACATAAATTTTCAGCCTTGAATATAAAGGACGAAAGCTAAGCGTGTTTTGCCTTGTCAAACTCACTTAAATAATGTCCCAGAAGGAACCCAAAATGAATGTATTGGTAATAGGCTCAGGTGGTCGCGAACACGCACTAGCCTGGAAGGCCGCACAAAACCCAAACGTCGAAACCGTTTTTGTCGCCCCAGGTAATGCTGGCAGCGCCATCGAAAACAAAGTTAAGAATGTCGATATCGATGTTTTAGAATTTGATAAGTTAGCGACATTTGCAAAAGACAACAATTGTGAACTGACCATTGTTGGTCCAGAAGTTCCATTGGTTGAAGGTATTGTTAACTTTTTTGAAGTGAAAGGCTTAAAAGCCTTTGGTCCTTCAAAAGGTGCTGCACAACTTGAAGGCTCTAAAGCGTTTACCAAGGACTTTTTAGACCGTCACAATATTCCAACTGCGTTCTACCAGAACTTTACTGAAGTTGAACCTGCTCTGGCTTACATCGATAAAATTGGTGCGCCTATCGTCGTTAAGGCAGATGGCCTAGCTGCAGGTAAAGGCGTCATTGTTGCCGAAACCATTGAGCAAGCAAAAGATGCGGTAAAAGACATGCTGTCTGGTAATGCCTTTGGTGATGCCGGTTGTCGTGTGGTAATTGAAGAATTCCTAGCCGGCGAAGAAGCCAGCTTTATTGTGATGGTAGACGGTAAAAACATCTTACCTATGGCCACCAGCCAAGATCACAAACGTGTAGGCGATGGTGATACCGGCCCTAACACAGGTGGTATGGGTGCTTACTCACCCGCCCCTGTTGTGACACAAGACATTCACGATCGTATTATGAAAGAAGTCATCGTGCCAACAGTTGAAGGCATGGCCAAAGAAGGCAATGACTACACTGGTTTCTTGTACGCAGGCCTTATGATCGACGAAACTGGCACACCGAAAGTCATCGAATATAACTGCCGCTTTGGTGACCCAGAGACTCAGCCAATCATGTTACGCATGCAATCTGATTTAGTGGATCTTTGCTTGGCTGCATTTGAAGACAATGGTCTTGCAGGTAAAACCGCTCAGTGGGACCCTCGCGCAGCAATCGGTATTGTTCTCGCGGCAGGCGGTTACCCTGCAGCATACAATAAAGGGGATGTAATCTCTGGCTTACCACAAAGCGAAACCGCTGGTGAAAAAGTATTCCATGCCGGCACGAAACTTAACGACAAAGGTGAAGTAACCACCAATGGCGGTCGCGTGCTATGCGCAACAGCACTGGGTGACACCGTAACCCAAGCGCAGCAACGTGCGTATGCGCTGACTAAAACCATTAGTTGGAACGGTTGTTTCTACCGTAACGATATTGCTTACCGCGCTATTGCGCGCGAACAAGCGAAGTAATATAAAAAACCTCAGGCGCTAGCCTGAGGTTTTTCCTTTCATTTATTTCTTTTCTCTAGTATTTAGCTTTTCTAGCGCTTTTCTCTATAATGGATGCTCATTTTTTAACTATGTGTAGCCATGACGTTTTCCAATCTACGCTTTGTATTTATTATATGGTGCTTATTAAGCAGTCTTAGTCATGGCAGTGACAACAACAGCATGATTCTGGCTGAGGGTCCAATTGAAGTTGAATTAAGTGATAGCATGCAATGGTTAAAAGCAGATTACTCAACATTAAGCTTGGCCCAGTTATTACTCAAACAAGAGTCCCGCTTTAAGCCACTAACCGATCAAGCAGTTATTGAAGCCAATGAAATCTACTGGTTACGCTTCCATGTCGTTAACCCTATCAACAAAAATATTCCACTGGCTTTACGTTTAAGCAGTAGCAGCATTAACATTGATGGTGCTTACGAGCAAAAACACAATCAATGGCAACGTATTAGCAGTATCTCAAACCAACAACAACTCAGTAGTAACACCGCTTTAATTTTAAATATTGAAGCGCTTTCTGATCAGTGGCTGTATTTTAGAATAAAACCGATTCAAACCAGCCGGCTTGAACCTAAACTGCAAGACTTGAGCGAATACGCCAAAGGGTTCACGGTTTTACAGCAAGTCTTAGGCGCCATCATTTCATTGATGCTGTTTATTAGTTTTTTACATTTGATTGCCATTCGCTTCCATAATCATATTCGACATTATTTAGCGATTTATTTAGCGTTCATTGGGTTGTGCTACGGTCTATCCCACACGCAACTTTATGAATGGCCTCAGTGGTTTTTTGAATTTACAAAATTAAGCCCCTGGTTACTGGCCTGCGGGATTTTTCTATCCAGTTTTACAACCGAACAATACCGTAAACTTTTAAAAAGTAATCGCACCGCGTTTACTTTTCTCACACTGCTACTGACCACACTGATTATTACTAACCTGCCTTATTTAATTATCTTGTTTAGCGCACTTGTGCCCATTGTAATTGTTGGGACAAAAATGAAACGTATCGGTATTAACTTAATACTGGCTAATACTATCTTATTTATTTCTATTTTCTGGCAAAGCGCTTATATATTGATACCTGAACTGGTATATGCACCAGAGGGAATCTGGCATGTTTATGCCATCGCTACCAGTGTTTTGTTTGCTAGTTCAAGTATGATCATTCCTTATTTTCAACGCCAAATTAAACGTCAACAATCAAGGAATGTAGGCGTACAAAGTCAGTTCCTAGAAAGCTTAAGTCATGAATTACGCACACCTATGAATGGTGTGCTGGGCATGTCCGAATTGTTAAATGAAACCCCACTGAGCGTGAATCAACGAGACTATGTGGACACAATAATTTTTTCAGGACATGACATGCTGCGCATGGTCAATCGCATCAGTGATTTTGCTAAGGTTCAATCTGGACGAATCCAATTCGAAAAAAACAGCATACAGCTTTGCAACCTTGCTCAGGGCTGTTTAAGTAAATTTCAATATAGTGCTAATCAAAAAGGGATTGAGTTAGTCTTAAATATGGACGAGAACCTTCCAATTAATATTGCTAGCGATGAGCTACGACTAGAGAGCTTATTGGATAACTTACTCGAAAATGCAGTACGCCACACAGAGTATGGTGAAATAGAATTACGTATCGGCTTACAAAACAATGACACAATGCTGTGCTTTTCAGTAAGGGATACTGGAACAGGTCTCGATAAAGCATTGATAAAGCAGCTAATTGACGATCAAGATAATGTAAACCATATGGACACCAGCAACCATGGCTTTGGTTTAAGTTTATGTAAACACTTAGTCGAATTAATGGGCGGTAATTTATTTATTGAGAGCCGGGTCGATAAAGGAAGCACCTTCAGTTTCACCCTGCCTAATGAGCCCATGGAAGAGAGCCAATCTGAAACACACAACGTCAACCACGTGTTGCAGGGCTTATCTATTTTAATCGTGGACGATAACAGCACGCTACGTAAAGTGATTCAGCGTTATGCCAATAGTTGGGGCATGCAATCAGACCACACTTACAGCGGTAAAGAAGCGTTAGCATTATTGCGCAGCCAGAGTAATCTCGACACTCCTTATGATGCCGTACTCATTGATCAAGACATGCCCATTATGGATGGCTTCCAGCTAGCTAAGCGCATTCAAGAAGATACGGATATTGATCAGTCGCTTATCAAAATAATGCTCACTGGCATGTCTATCAGCAACACGCAAAAAGAAGTAATCCAGTACGGTATCGATCAAGTTATCACTAAACCCGTATCAGCCCAAAGCTTAAAACAAGCTTTGGCAAAGCATGTGATCAAACGCCAAAATCTGACGAAACACAGCTAACCCTGACCTAACGCATGAATCCCCGCGATGTTTTGCGTAAAATGCGTCCATTACCTATTTTATGAGGCTGACTATGCGATCTCTTTCTGCTTTAGATCTGTTTATTTCCCATGTGGATAACGCCCTAAAGACGCTTGTGCCCACTGCCGCTACCAGTCATCGCCCTAACCCAGCTAAACAGGCTGCTCATAGCGAGTTTAATGTTCAAGAGCAAAAACACGCAGCTGGCCTGATGCGCATTAACCACACAGGTGAAGTATGTGCACAGGCTCTATATCAGGGACAAAGTCTGACAGCTCGCTTACCTGAAGTTCGCGAGGCTATGAATGAAGCGGCCGAAGAAGAGGTCGATCATTTGGTATGGTGCGAAGAGCGCCTTATTGAGCTTAATAGCCACACTAGCTACCTAAACCCTGTTTTTTACGGGTTATCCTACTCTATTGGTGCACTTGCAGGTGCCATTGGTGATAAGTGGAGCCTAGGCTTTGTGGCAGCCACTGAGAATCAAGTCTGTCAGCACTTAGTCGAGCACTTAGAAGTACTCCCAGAACAAGATGATCGTAGCCGCGCTATTTTAAGCGTGATGCTCGAAGATGAAAAAAGGCATGCTACGTCCGCCCTAAATGCTGGTGGTGCTGTTTTCCCTTCTTGGTTTCAAGCTGGTATGACTCAAATGTCGAAAGTCATGACAAAAACGACCTACCGCCTTTAAACCCTCAGGCGGTTAGACATAAAAAAGCGGCTGATTAGCCGCTTTTTTATGCTTAAACACTTTTTACTCAGGCTAGACTGCTTCCAGCTCAATAACCTCATAATCATGGGTAATCTCAACACCGCCTTGCTCAAGCATAATACTTGCCGAACAGTATTTCTCTGCTGATAACGCTACCGCACGCTTCACCTGAGCATCTTTTAAATTTCGACCCGTCACAACAAAGTGAACATGTATCTTGGTAAATACACTCGGCACGGTATCCGCACGCTCTGCATTTAACTCGGCCACGCAATCCACTACATCTTGACGAGATTTTTTCAAGATACTCATGACATCAAAACTAGTACAACCACCTAAACCCATCAGCAGCATTTCCATTGGACGAACACCCATATTTCGACCACCATGATCTTCTGGGCCATCCATTACGACACTATGACCACTGCCAGATTCAGCTAAGAACATGGCATCTTGTACCCACTTAATACGTGCTTTCATGAAAACATCACTCTATAAAAAAACGCAAGATTAACATAAGCTAGGCCTTTGGCAGAAGTCGTAGCAGGGTTTACCGTCGCTGAGTTGCATTTTACTCAGACCAAGTAGGACACAGTTCCCAAAAATACAGATTGCCTAGGGGTTATTAGCACTTTCTAGTACGGTAGTATTCACCTATTTGGTGTAATAAGTGCATAATTGCATAGCTTTAATGCTATAAATAATAATGCAATCAAGGTTTGATGGTTTAGGTCACACTATGAATACAGGGTTAAGGGCTGATAGACATAAGCATTTAGATTACTTTTTGTCTCAATGCCACCGTCGTCGCTATCCAGCTCGCAGCACAATTATCTATGCTGGGGATAAAAGTGACTCCTTATTCTACATAATGAAGGGGTCTGTAACTGTTATCATCGAGGATGATGACGGTCGTGAAATGATCATGGCATACCTGAACGAAGGCGACTTCTTCGGGGAAATGGGCTTGTTTGATGAAGTCAGTCCACGTTCTGCATGGATCAAAGCAAAAGTAGAGTGTGAGGTAGCTGAGATCAGCTACAGCAAGTTCCGTGATATCAGTAATCAAGATCCACGTATTCTGTACTTTATTGGTGAGCAAATGGCCACACGCCTGCGCAAAACCACACGTAAAGTAGGCGACTTGGCATTCTTAGACGTAACGGGTCGTGTGGCTCGTACACTACTGGATCTTAGCCAAGAGCCAGACGCTATGACTCACCCAGACGGCATGCAAATCAAGATTACGCGCCAAGAGATTGGTCGTATTGTAGGTTGTTCTCGTGAAATGGTTGGACGAGTATTGAAAGCCTTAGAAGATCAAGGTCTCGTTGGCGTAAAAGGCAAAACCATGGTGGTTTTTGGTGCTCGTAAAGCGGCAACACTACCTCGCAGAGACTCTATATAGACTGAACTGAAGGCTGCTAAGGCAGCCCAGTCTTCTTTTTATTTATCCTCATCAACTCTCCTACTTTCCCTCCATACTTCAATAACCTTATCCCTTATCCCAAAAATGGGTAAATTCTCGTTAACTCAATAACAAGCTTCTATTTTGTATCTATACTCAATAAACATATCGGCATTCTAGGCACAGTATGGACGATCTAATCTTTGCAAATGAAAGCACTGAAGACCTCACCACCGCACATGCTCCGTGGAACATTCTGCTAGTTGATGATGAACCAGGCGTTCACCAAGTTACAAAAATGGTGCTACGAGACTTTAAATTTGATCACCGCCCTCTTAACCTCATCAGTGCATACAGTGGCCAGCAAGGTTATGAAATTATGGCCAGTCGTAGCGATATTGCCCTAGCCATCGTCGATGTTGTCATGGAAACCGATCACGCAGGATTAAAATTAGTTCGTCGTATCCGTGAAGACCTTCAAAATAATTACACACGCTTAGTTTTACGTACTGGCCAACCAGGACAAGCCCCCGAAGAAGACATCATTACTCACTATGATATTGATGATTACAAAGACAAAACAGAACTCACCAGCAACAAGCTACTCACATTAATGTACGCCTCGCTACGCTCTTATCGGGATATCTGCATCATCGACTCGCACCGGCGCTCATTAGAACAAGTCATTCTGGCTTCCACTGAAATTTTTGAAGCCGGCTCGTTAAAGACGTTTGCTTCTGCTGTTTTAAAACAAATATGCGCTCTATTAAATTTAGACGGTGCGATTTTCTATTGCACCAGTTTAAACGCAGATTTTGATGAATCCGATGATTACCGTGTCTTGGCTGTTAGTGGCAAAATGGCCGAATTTGAAACGAAAATTAAATCCGATTTACCTGAGCGTGTACGCGATGCGTTTGAATACGCACTAAAACAAAAACAATCATATATTAATGGTGACATCTACACCGGCTATTTCTCTACCAGCCTAGGCAGCGAAAATTTACTCTATGTCTCCATGGAGCGAGAACTAGACGACATGGATAAACAATTGCTAGATATTTATGCCAGTAATGTGGCCGTCACCTATGAAAACTTATTACTGCGAGACGAAATACTCGATACACAAAGAGAGCTCGCTTACATACTTGGCGAAGCCGTTGAGCAACGTTCAAAAGAAACTGGCTCCCACGTTCGCCGTGTGGCGTTGTACTCCCACTTATTTGCCGAAAAATACGGCCTTGACCCCCAACAAGCCGAATTAATTAAACTTGCCAGCCCATTACATGACGTGGGTAAAATTGCGATTCCAGACAATATATTAAAAAAACCAGGTAAGCTTAATAAGGAAGAATGGATCATTATGCAAACCCATGCACAATTGGGTGCCGACTTACTGCAAAGTAATGACAATGAAGTAGTCAAAATGGGCAGCATCATCGCAGGACAGCACCATGAACGATGGGACGGAACAGGTTATCCTCATCGGTTAAAAAATGAAGAGATTCATATTGCTGGGCGCATAACCGCATTAGCAGATGTATTTGATGCATTAGGTTGCAAGCGTTATTACAAAGACGCTTGGTCACTAGAAGATATCTTAAGGGAAATAAACCAACAAAAAGGCAAGCAGTTTGACCCGAAACTAGTGGATATTCTGCATGAAAACATTGAAGAAGTGATTAAAATCCGAAGCCTTTATCCTGATTGAATATAATGGACATTTGTCCTACTAAGCGTAAATCGTTAAACTTAAACATCTTATAGCCAGATCAAACATCATGTTTAAGTTTATATGGATGCCATTATTATTAGTCGGCTGCGCCAGCGTCGGCATTTTTCAATCTCAACTCATTGAAGAATACGGTCTTGCCACCATGACCGAACGGCGAGCTGATGCACATTCAGATCAAGCTCAGCATTTTACCAATACCGTTCAACCCATTATCGAAAACCGCTGTGTTGTTTGTCATGGCTGCTATGACGCCCCTTGTCAGCTGAAGCTATCATCTGCTCAAGGCATCATGCGCGGAGCCAGTAAAGAAGTGGTCTATAATGGCACTCGCATACTAGCCAGTGAACCCCGCCGACTAGGCATAGACGCAAACACTACTGAACAATGGCGACAAAAGGGTTTTGTTTCTGTATTAAATGAACAAACGCAATCAAGTCAAATTAATTTAAACAATAGTTTATTATTCAAAGTCATCCAGCAAAAACGTAATCACCCTTTGCCTGAACAAACAATTTTAGACAAGCAATTCTCTTTAGGCCTTAATCGACCACAATTTTGCCCAACTCCCAAAGAATACAAAGCCTATGAGAAAAATAATCCATTATGGGGCATGCCTTATGCATTACCTGGATTAAACCAAGAAGAATTCAAAGTAATTGAGGATTGGGTTGCAGGCGGCGCCATCATGGCTCGACCAGAACCTTTACCTAAGAATATTCAACAACAAGTGAAAGATTGGGAAACCTTCTTAAATGCCAACACCAACAAGCAAAAACTTGTCAGCCGTTATATTTACGAACACATTTATCTAGCTAATTTATATTTTGACAACACACCGTTATTTGAGGGCAAGCAACCTAAGCATTCTCCCCAGTATTATTTCAAGTTAATCCGTTCCACTACCCCACCAGGTTTACCTATTACGCCGATTAAGACCCGCAGGCCTTATGGCGCACCTCAATCAGATGTCTTTTATTATAGATTAATGCGAAACAACGCCAGCATCGTTGCTAAAGTGCACATGCCGTATCGTTTGAATAAACAACGTATGCAATGGATAAAAGAGTTATTTCTTAAACCTGAATATGTCGTCAAACAGCTGCCTAATTACACGCCTGAAGTGGCTTCAAACCCTTTTATCGCATTCAAAGACCTACCTGTTGGCAGTCGATACAGATTTATGCTTGAACAATCACAATTCATTATTCAAGGCTTCATTAAAGGTCCCGTATGCCGTGGCCAGGTGGCACTGAATGTAATCGACGATCATTTTTGGGTGACTTTTGTTGACCCAAGTCTGCAAGAAGATGATGCCCTATCTGATTTTTTGTCAGAGCAAAGCGACAATCTACGATTACCTGGTGAAGATGAAAGTAACTCAGGCATTGCAACAAACTGGCTTAAATACTCATCGCTGCATAACGATTTTCTAAAAGCAAAAAACAAAGCTATAAAAGAAAAATTGCTAAAAAAAGCGAAATTAGACACAGATTTAGTATGGCAAGGAGAAGGTAAAAATCCCAATGCCGCATTAACAATTTTCAGGCACTTTGATTCATCAACCGTCATCCAAGGCTTGGTGGGACAAGCACCTAAAACCACTTGGTTAATAAGTTATCCTCTACTTGAGCGTATTCATTATTTATTAGTGGCCGAATTCGATGTCTATGGAAACGTTGGACACCAATTAATGACACGTCTATATATGGACTTTCTTCGCATGGAAGGCGAATCAAACTTCCTTACTCTATTACCCAAAAAAGAGCGTCATAGATTAACTGACTACTGGTATCGTGATGCCAATAAAGATGTGAAGGCGCATTTATATAACGAAGAAAAGTACACGCTGACAGAGCCTAACATTACATATAAAACCGATCAGCCCAAGCAAGAGCTTTATGACTTGCTTAATAAACACTTAAAAAAGGCATTGAATAAAAAACACATATTGAATACCAATACATTCTCAGAGTTAAATACAATCAACAAGATAGTCGGTAAAGCGGCTCATTTAATGCCAGAGGTCAGTTTGCTTTACGATGAAAAACACAATCAAGTCTTTACCCTTGTGCGTAACAGTGGCCACAGTAATTTAACGGGCCTGCTATATGAAGAAGAAAACCGCTTGCCTGAAGAAGATTATTTAACTTTAGTGCCTGGTATTATTGCAGCTTATCCATCCGCTTATTATCAACTTAAAGCATCGCAGAGCCCGAAAAAATTTGCGGATGCCATTAATAACCTTTCCAGCGAAAAGGACTATACAAAATTAATGGATGAATACGGTGTGCGCAGAACCAACAAAAAATTCTGGGCCTTTAGTGACATGATTCATAAGTGGTACCGCGCAGACGATCCACTTAATGCAGGATTATTAGATTACAATCGTTTAGAAAATCGTTGATTGTTCATCAGAAAAAGAAAAGCCATGACATTGCTATCATGGCTTGTTTTTCAATCAGCTTAATTTAAACATCAGGTTTAAATTTAGGTGGTGACATCCAAAAGGTTTACCTTAGAATTAATCTTATCATCCATTTGGCTGGCTTCCACCAACTGAGCTTGAATACGAGCCATACGCTCGTTCAGTTCTTGTAAATCAGCAATCACACTAT
Organism: Bermanella sp.; assembly: GCA_034110565.1. Classification (GTDB taxonomy): domain Bacteria; phylum Pseudomonadota; class Gammaproteobacteria; order Pseudomonadales; family Oceanobacteraceae; genus Bermanella. The sequence continues at coordinate 37,740 of JAWUYY010000047.1, forward strand.
TTGTTGACTCTTGCTCTTGCTGCTCCTGTTGCGCCTTTTGTTCGGCATCGAGACGCTCTTCTTCTCTTAATGCTTCTGTTTCATCTTGCTCTTCACTTACATCATCACTTGTAAGTGTTTCTTGCTGTTGCTGCTGTATTTCAGCCCTCGCTTCCAATCCAATTTGTATTGCCTGTGCTGCCACTCGACGATCTTGGCTGGATGGTTCAGCCGGGGCCAATGCGGCTCGGCGCACGGTTTCTGTTTTATCGAGTGTGGCCTGAGGGTCATTAGCGACTTTGCCTATGTCGATGGAGACTTCACCTGCCACCGCATAATTTTGTCCGTCAGGTCCTCGCTCATAGGACAAGTTCATTGAACCGGCGTACTGCCCCCCCACAGATTGGTGGGCCTGTTCGTGGGCTTTCACTTCTCGATCGCGTTCCGCAAGTTGTTGGAGCTGTCTTTGCTCGACTTCTAGCTGGCGCTGCTCTTGTTCGTCTTGTTGACGACGAGCTTGCACACGGTCCTCCTCTTGGGTGCGATCACTTACTTCATCACCTCTTCGGCTTTGTTGCTGTTCATCTTGCTGCTGTTCAGTTTGGCGCTGCTGCACTTCATCATTACCCGCCTGCTGACGATCTTCACTAACGCGACGCTCAAGCTGTTGTTGTGCTTGCTGGTTATCTTGCTGCTGACGAGCTCGACTGGCCTCCACTGCTTGACGTTCTTGTGCGCCTTGCTCAGACCCTTCTTGACGGGATTTAGGGGATTCGCTGGTTTCTTGGACGGGCGTAAAGCTTGTGGTGCTTTTATTTTCAGACTCAACAGGCACAGCTACACCGGAACGGGCTTGATCACCCTGTGCGCCGGTGTTGTTTTGATTAATGGTAAAACCTGTCCCAAATTGCACGTTCACAATAATGCCTCATATGTTGTGCATCACACCTTTATGTCAACCAAGCTGCCCAGTGTTTGATCGGCGGCTTGTACGACTTTGGCTGATGCTTCTACTTGACTCTGGCCTTCTTTCTCTTCAATTAAAGCCTTTGCCACGTCTTGATTAGGCGATACAGGACGAGCCGTAGTGGCTGAAACCACTTGCTGTGCCGCTTGCGTTACTTGTTGTTCGCCTTTTTGAATACCTGCAAGGCCAGCACTTAGCGCGCCGCCTAATCCACCCACTTGCATATCGCTCTCCTAAAAAACACTTCTACTGGTTATTATTTAAACAGAGAGCGCGCCTAGCCACAATGAGTTGAGGTATTACTTTAATATGTATTTTGACTATTAATTATACAGCTAATAACCGAATGTTAGATACCCAAGGAGAAGCACAAATAGGTGAAAGCATTAGAATGATTGGTTCTAAAAAGCGGAGGTATACAAAAATAATGGCCCAATAAGACTAGCTGCTAATTTACCTAAGTCCTGATATCAGTAAACCACAATGTCCTAGTGCTCCACATCAGTGACCGTAAAATGTTAGGTGCGACAATTTGTCACATAGGCACTTACTAACGGTATCGTTACAATACGTTATTCATGAATCCTACTCAGCAAGTGGATATGCCAACCCCTGAAGTACCAACTAATCACTGGTATGGGGTTGGGCTTTTTTCATGAGTGTTACGTTAACTTGGCTTAACTCAATTCCTCATGCTGGCTCGTGTAGACTCTCATTATTTTTCATCTTTAATGGCCGCTTAACTTGGTAACGTTAAATATTCAGCCACTTGTTTGATATCCACTTCAGACATAAAAGGCACGACACCTAAACATGGCACCTTGATCATAGCTTTTAAGGTTTCTAAATTTTCTTCATACGCTGGCATTTCTTCACTCACACTATTAGCGATCCAACCTGCTATCTCTAAACCGTCACGTAATATGGCTTCATAGGTTAGTAGTGCATGATTGATACAGCCCAGCTTCATACCTACAACTAAGATAACCGGTGTCTTTAAGTCTTTGGCCACGTCAGCAAAGGTTTCATTTAAATTAAGCGGAACGCGCCAACCACCAGCCCCTTCGATACATATAAAATCAGTACGGTTAATCATTAACACTCCACGCAACAAACCCACGATGCGCTGGGCACTTAACGGTTTATGAATACGCTGTGCAGCAATGTGCGGTGCAATAGGCTCTAGCAATGTAATAGGATTAACCTGCATGTAGGGCAGTTTTTCGGTACTGTATTCAATGTGCATTAATGCGTCATCGTTTTGCAACCCGTCACCATGATCTTCGCACCCTGCTGCGACCGGTTTTAACCCGAGAGTCGTTAAACCCTGTTCGCGGGCTTTATATAAAAGTGCTGCAGTGCAAATTGTTTTTCCGGCATCGGTATCTGTGCCTGTGATAAAGTAACGTTGTTTACTCATAGTATTCTCTTAAATTTTTATTCAGGCTTAACCAAGCAACAACTTAGCACCCGATAACTAGCTGGCAAACCTTCATCTTGACGATGAGATTCCATAGCTTGTATAAACTGCTTAACCGATCTTGGGGAGGTTAAGCCCTTTGCTCGACCGTCAGTAATATTATGGGCACCAATGCGTTTAAGTGAATCGGTTAAACCTCGTACTTTTTGATGAAAGTCATACAAGGTAACAATATCTAATTGCGCGATATTAAATGGGCTGGCTTCAATCATAGCTTGTAGTGCATGTTCATCATCAAACTGATTCACGTGCTGATGATGATCCACTTCTGACCAAGCCTGTTTTAATTCGTGTAACGTACCATCTGCTAACGTGCTGAGCACAAGGTGTCCGCCAGGCTTTAAACATTCGTACGCTTGCTCGAGTACTTGTGCAAAATCATCACACCATTGAACTGCTAAGTTGGAGAAGATCAAATCAAATTGATTGTGCTCAAATGGCAGGTTTTCAGCATCGGCCACTGCATAATCGAATTCTGCATATTGCTGCTTAGCAAACGCTAACATACCTGGCGCAATATCTGCTCCTATTAGGTGAGCTTGTGGATAATGTTGTTTTAGCAAGGGTAGGCAATACCCTGTACCACACCCTAAATCTAAAATAGTGTGTTTGATAGTTTGTGGGCATAACTCAATCAAAGCATTGGCTAGCTTGTGTTGAAAACGCGCAAAGACGTCGTAATCTTGTGCTGCATCACTAAAACTTTTTGCTACTGCCTGCTTTGCGATGACATCAGGCATCAGGCAAACCCTGCATGAAGGTCAAAATACCATTGGCCACTAATTGGGGTTGCGTGACTAAACAAGCATGGCTGGCATTTGGCACAAAGCTGGTTAAGTGCTTATCGTTAAGTTTATTTAGTGTTTGGCTTGCTTTGTAAGGCACGATGGCATCATCGGTAGCAAGTATGTGTAGGCAGGGTTGCTTAATATTTTTCAGTGCCATTTGATTATCGATCAATGCTAATAAATCTAAAGAGGCCTTTAAAGTTTGTGCTGTTGGCGCAGGTACTTGTGTATTTTGTTGTAACCACTTTAGGGATTGCAGCATATTCTGTTTTTCACCGACAACTGTTAATGCAGCAAAACGACGCAAGGTAACGCGCACATCATCAATGCTTTCCATAAAGCCATTATATAAAGGTGATGGCACCCCTTGTTTGAACTTCTTGTCGGCCAAAAATTTTGCATTACTGCAAAGAGTCATGACTTTTTCAATGCGTTCAGGGGAGTCAAGCGCAGCTTGCACGGCTAACATGCCGCCCAATGACCAGCCGAGCCAACTGCTTTTTTCTGGCGCTACGGCTAATAAATCGTTTACTAGTTTTTCTAACTGGTAATCGCCTTCTTGGTATTCACTGTCGCCAAAACCTGGTAAATCCACCGCTATAAATTGAAAGTGCTCACTAAATAAATCCGCCAACGGTTTGAACACTTGTGCGTTACTGGCCCAGCCGTGAATGCAAAAAATAACTGGTAAGGTTTCATCACCCCATTGATGTACTGCTAATGCCATATTATTTGGCCTCCATGGAAGATGACAATGTGTCTAACGCTTGTAATAATTGATCGACTTGTTGTGAGCTATGTGCAGCGGATAAGGTAACGCGTAATCGTGCGGTGCCTACAGGAACAGTCGGTGGCCGTATAGCCGTTACCATAATACCTTGCTTGCGTAATTGCTCACTTATGCCTAAAGCCAATTGCGCATCTCCCACTAACACGGGTTGAATAGCGGTATCCGAAGCCATTAAATTTAAGCCGATTTGTTGAGCACCATTTTTAAATTGTTGAATAATATTTTTTAAGTGCTCACGTCTCTCAGGCTCACTCCTGACGATCTCAATACTTGCCAAGGTCGCTGCTGCAATGGCCGCCGGCATAGCGGTGGTATAAATATAAGGGCGAGCGAAATTGGTTAAGTATTCGGTAAGCTCTTTGCTACCAGCCACAAACGCGCCTGCTGTGCCCATGCCTTTGCCTAGCGTCCCCATTAATACTTGCACATCACCTTGGCCTTGCTGTTGCGCTTCACAAATACCCGCTCCGGTTTTGCCTAACACGCCTAAACCGTGTGCATCATCGACCATAACCCATGCATCATTTTTTTTGGCGGCATTTGATAACGCAGATAAATCAGCCGTGTCGCCATCCATTGAAAACACACCATCGGTAACGATTAATTTGCGACGCGCATCACTGCGTTGTAAACGAGTGATCAGGTTATTCACATCATTGTGTAAGTAACGCTGAAAACGCGCGCCACTTAACAAGCCCGCATCTAACAAAGAAGCGTGATTCCATTTATCTTCAAACACAGCATCTTGTTTATCGAGCAACGCAGTAATGACGCCTAGGTTGGCCATGTAACCCGTACTAAACAATAATGCAGATTCACGGCCCGTAAACTCGGCTAACGCTTCTTCTAACTTTTCATGGTAATAGCTATGGCCATTTACTAGATGCGCTGAGCCACTGCCCACACCAAACTCGTTAGCCGCTTGTTGAAAAGCACGAATCAATTTTGGATGATTGGCTAAGCCAAGATAGTCGTTGGAGCAAAAGGTTAAATAGTCAACGCCATCTATTTTCATCACAGGCCCCTGCGGGCTTTGCGCTAAACGGGTGGCGCGATACAGGTTTTGTTCGCGGCGAAGATTTAAATCTTGGGATAAATCAAAAGACATAATGTAGATTGAATGAACCAAAAGATAAAAGTCAGAGTATTCTGACTTTTATCTTAATGCTCATACACCTTATACAGTGGCGTCGTAGAAAGGTTTGGCGGTATCGTTTTTCTCAATTTGTTTGCTCAGCGCATCCGCTTGAGCTGTATCATCGCGATCCACAATAGCTTGCTCTGGGCGTAAACCTAAGCGTTTAAATAATTGCATATCTTCATGGGCTTCAGGATTTGGCGTTGTTAATAAACACTCACCATAGAAAATAGAGTTAGCACCCGCCATAAAACACATAGCTTGCATTTCATCGCTCATTTCTTCACGACCTGCACTTAAACGCACATGAGATTTAGGCATTAATATTCGTGCAATGGCGATACAACGCACAAACTCAAACGGATCAAGGTTATCCACATTTTCTAGCGGCGTACCTTTTACTTTTACAAGCATGTTAATCGGTACACTTTCAGGCTGAACAGGTAGATTAGCCAATTGCGTTAGCAAGCCGATGCGATCATTTTGGTTTTCACCCATGCCAATAATACCGCCGGAGCAAATTTTCATGCCACTATCACGTACATGCTGCAAAGTATCTAAACGATCACCATAGGTACGAGTAGTAATAATTTTGTCGTAGAATTCAGGACTGGTATCAAGGTTATGGTTGTAATAGTCCAAACCTGCACCGGCGAGTTCATCGGCTTGCTCTTCATCTAGCATGCCTAATGTCATGCAGGTTTCTAAGCCCATTGCTTTGACGCCTTTCACCATTTCAAGCACATAAGGCATATCGCGTTTGTTTGGGTTTTTCCAAGCGGCACCCATACAAAAACGGCTTGAACCTTTGGCTTTGGCTTCGGCGGCTTTGTTTAAAACGGCTTCTACTTCCATTAAACGCTGCTTTTCTAGGCCGGTATTATAATGGGCAGACTGCGGGCAATATTTACAATCTTCTGGGCAAGAACCGGTTTTGATAGAAAGCAGGGTACTTACTTGCACTTCATTGGGATTAAAATGCTGGCGATGTACCACTTGAGACTGGAACAACAAATCATTAAACGGCAGATCAAATAACGCTTGTACTTCTGCGCGAGTCCAGTCGTGACGAATATCTTGTGTTTGTGTTGCGCTCATAATACTTCCTTACCAGATCTTATAGGCAGTGCTGGTTTTATTTATTCTCAAATGGCAGGCTTATGGCTGGCCAAGTAGGACGAAATCGTGACCAGTATATTAGCCGCTTATTTAAAGCAGTCAACCTTCATAATTAGAAGGGTTTACAATAGTATATTTATTGATCAGTGTGTTTTTTGCCTATCTACCGACCCAGATAATATCTGTACCACCTGCCAAGCCGCACTTCCACGCTTAGGCCTGCACTGCCCTCAGTGCGCACAACCCAATCATCACGGCCATGTGTGCGGCGAATGCTTGCAGCACCCACCCGCGTTTGATCGCGTCATTTGCCCTTTTATGCTTCAAGGGGCCGTGGCTAGCTTAATCCAAAAACTAAAGCGTAAAAACAAGGTATTAGGACTTGAATGTCTAGAGTCCAACCTAAGTGAGCTATTACAACGATACGAGTTCGATGCCATAGTGGCAGTGCCCTATCACTGGCGAAAGCTTCTGTGGCGCGGCCATCACCCCACTGGTCAATTGACAAGAGCATTAAGCAAAACCCTCCACACACCTCAATGGCAAGGTTTATTGCGTACTAAGGCCACTCAAAGCCAGCAAGGGTTAGATAAAACGGCACGCCAGTCCAATGTCCGCAGGGCTTTTACCTGCTCCCCTCACTTTGCTCAGCAAATAAAAGGCAAGAACTTACTTCTGGTTGATGACGTACTCACCACCGGAGCCACCAGTCATGCAGCCGCACTGGTACTGAAAAAGCACGGTGCAAAGAGTGTCACACTTGCGTGCTTAGCTCGTACCCCCCTAGAACACTAATTCCCTCGCCAGCCTTTCAATAAGCCAGTAAACTGCCCCCACATATTTGATGACGACCGAGTTTATGTCACAGCCTTTGCCCCATCCGTACGAAAAGCTCACGCCTGATACCGTACTCAACGCCATCGATACTATCGTCGAACCATTAGGCTGGCTTACCAGTGGCCATCAATTAGCCTTAAATAGCTATGAAAACCGCGTGTATCAAATCGGTATTGAAGAACAAAAAGATATAGTGGTCAAATTCTATCGCCCCGAACGCTGGGACCGAGACACCATATTGCAAGAACACGAGTTCAGCTTGTTTGCTCAAGAAGACGAACTCCCTGTCATTGCTCCTATGGTGATTAATGGTGAGAGTCTATTCGAATACCAAGGCTTCTATATTGCCATATTCCCAAAACAAGGCGGCCACAGTGGGCACATTGAAAACCTAGACGACTTCGAACAAATGGGCCGCTTAGTTGCACGTTTACACCAAACCGCCAACGCCGTTGAATGTGATAAGCGTGGTGACATGACACCACAGAGGTTTGCCCGCGATAGTCGCCAGTTTTTGCTTGATAACCAATTTATCGATGAGAGTTTATTGCCGGCTTACGAAAGCCTAAGCTTGGACATATGCAACCTACTAGACGAGCGCTGGCACAACCCAAAAATGCAATTGGTACATGGGGACTTACACGCCAGTAACTTAATTTGGCAGCACGAACAGCCTTACATGCTCGACCTAGATGATTGCATTCGCGCGCCACGTATCCAAGATATGTGGATGCTGCTTAATGGTGATCGCGATCAAATGCAGGCACAGCTTGCAGCGATGGCTCGCGGATATGAAATGTTCTTACCCTTCCCTGCCGATCAAATCCCGTTAATCGAAGTACTGCGTACAATGCGCTTGATGCATTACAGCGCTTGGCTAGCGAAACGTTGGGACGACCCTGCATTTAAAATGGCCTTCCCTTGGTTTAACAC
>JAWUYY010000048.1:0-15235 GCA_034110565.1 Bermanella sp.
GATCACGTAAAAAATGAAACCACCAAGGTGATAAAATTAACATCAAGGTGAAAAAACATCATGCGCTACACCATCATCATTTCATGCAAAATACATCCAAACTAACCCGATGAAAATACTCCATCACATAGCACTCATCATTTCAAAAATGACATGAGCGATAGTCGCTAATACATCACTCAACCCAAATATGTACTTATGTACCACACCTAACATCAATACAGAAAAAAGACACTAGAACCCCACATAATCCAATCGAACAATTGTTTAGTGTCAGCATGTTTCTGTTTCTTTTCCTACCTAAGAAAAACAACAACCACTTTCAGTGATATTTTTCTCACTTTCACAATGCCCTGAGATATGAATTTCAAAAAAATAGATTAATACGGTCGTGCCAAAATGAAATACAGATAAACAAGTCGACTAAAAGTTCATGAAAAAAATTGAACAACTCAAAATATACGTCTTAACTAAAGGAACGTATATGTGGAGGACACACAATGCATAAAAAACTACTTTTAACCCTATTGGCAAGTTTTTTTGTCATGAGTCACGCACTGGCTGACATCCAGTTCAATGGCTTTGCTTCCGTTGTCACAGGTATTGATCTTGAAGACGATGGCAATCCTACTAACGACTATGAATCTCGAACCGCAGATAACCTGCAAGAATCCAAAGTTGGTCTTCAGTGGACGGCTAATTTAGATAACGGTATGCGCTTTATTGGGCAAACTGTTGCTCGCGGTGACAGTGAAGAAGGGTTTGTTTTAACTTATGACTGGGCTTATTTTGACATCAACGTTGGTGATTCTGGTAAGTTGAAATTTGGTCGACTACGTATTCCCTTCTACAAGTATTCCGATTATCTAGATGTAGGCTATGCCTATCACTGGATAACCCCACCTAAGTCGATGTACAGTCTTAATTTCTCTAATGTTGATGGTGTTGGCTATCAACAAAACTTCAGTACTGGCAGCATGGACCATTCCATTAATGCCGTACTTGGGCGTTATCAAGGTAATATTCTATTGGGCGCTAGTACGTCGGAATGGAATCTTGAAAACCTAGTGGCGATTAACTATTCTGCCACCATGGGTAGTCATGAGTTCTATGTCGCTTATGCACAAGCCGATACATATATAGACTCAGCATCCATTTCAGGCATTGTTACAGCTTCAACTGGCGCTGATGCAAATGAAATTCTTGTAAATGGTGATACAGGCACGTTTGTTGGTGCTGGCTATAAAGGCTCATTTGGCCCTGTCTCTGTTTTTGCAGAAACGTCTCAAGTAAAAGTAGATAACTCTATTATTCAGGACTCTACTGGTTCATATGTTGGTGTGGCATACACCATGGGCGAATTCACTTACCATGTCACTTATGAAATGGAAGATGATAAAGCAAAAACTTATACTCATCCTTACGCAAATGCGGCCGCTCAAGCGTTAGGCAACAGATCATCTGATGGTGACTCGTCAACGGTAACACTTGGGGTACGTAAAGATATAGGCACAAGCTCTGCTTTAAAAGTTGAAGCTAGCTCTTACACTGAAGACCGAGTTCAAACTGCTGGCTTAGCTTCATCCGAAGAAAAAGCGCTTCTGTTACGCGTTGCTCTCGAAACCATGTTTTAAGGAGGCAAGATCATGAAATTATTATTAAGCTCAATCGTTCTCGTCTCTTCATTTCTTTTGTCGGCATTTGCTGCAGCAGAAGTAGAAGTTATTGTTCACCCGTCAAATAGTGCCACACTTGATCAAGACACTATTCAACGTATTTTTCTAGGTAAAACCCGTGCATTCCCAGGCGGCAGTGAAGCCGTTGCTGTTAGTGCAAAAGAAGGCAGCCCAGAAGAAACTGAATTTACTGAAAAAGTACTATCTAAAAGCCCTAAGCAATTAAAAGCGTACTGGGCAAAAATGGTATTTACCGGTAAAGGCACACCACCACGTCAAATCAATAGCGCTGCTGAAATGGTAAAATTAATTTCAGCCAACCCTAACCTAATTGGATTTATTCCAGCAGGTACAGGCGGCGGTAGTGTGAAAGTAGTCGGAAAGTTTTAAGTCCATCTAAAACATAAGACGAAAATAAAAAAGGTTGACCATTTCTGGTCAACCTTTTTTTTGCATTGCGTATAAATAATAACGTTATTTATTCATCATAACCCAATGTTGGACGCAACCAGCGTTCAGCTGTTTTCAAGTCCCATCCTTTCTTATCCGCATATTCAACTACTTGATCTTTATCAATCCTACCAAGCGCAAAATAACGTGCGTCAGGGTGCGCAAAATACCAACCACTAACAGAAGATGCTGGGTACATTGCAAAACTATCCGTTAACTCACACCCAATTTCTTTCGTGGCATCCAGTAAACTAAACAAAGTGGTCTTTTCACTGTGCTCAGGACACGCAGGGTAACCTGGCGCGGGACGAATACCTTGGTATTTTTCAGAAATAAGTTCGGCATTGGTTAAATTTTCTTGCGACGCATAACCCCAATAATCTTTACGCACTTCACCATGCAATACTTCAGCGAAAGCTTCAGCAAAGCGATCAGCCAAGGCTTTCACCATAATGGCATTATAATCATCCAACTTATCTTCATAATGTTTAGCCAGCGCATCAGCACCCTTACAGGTGACCACAAAGGCTCCCATATAATCATTCACGTCGCTATTTTTTGGCGCAACGAAATCAGCCAATGATCGATATGGTCGCTCAGCTGGGCGAGCGGTTTGCTGACGCAAATGATGAAGTACGGCTTTCACATTAGTGTGCGAATCATCTTCATAGATTTCTGTCATATCCCCATCTATTGCAGACGCGGGATACAGACCTATTACGGCGTCACATTGTAGTGATTTATCCGCTATGATTTTATCCAGCATTTCGTTGGCATCATTAAACAATTTAGTGGCTTCTTCACCCACTACTTTGTCTTCTAAAATACCAGGATACTTACCGTGTAGCTCCCAAGTGATAAAGAAAGGCGTCCAATCGAAGTTATCACGAAGCTTTTCAAGTGGATAATCACGAATCACCGTATTACCTAGTTTTTTCGGTATAACTGGCTCGTAAGCTTTCCAATTTAAGCCACTCGTATTCTGACGAACAAACTCTAGCGGTGAAAAATTCTTTTGACCACGCTTCTTCGCATTTTTTTCACGAGCCGCTTGATATTCATCACGTAAGTCTTGAACAAAGGTATTCTCTGTTTTACTTAATAATGCACTGGCAACAGGTACCGACTTTGACGCATCTAATACGTGCACGGTAATACCATCGAATTCTGGCTCTATTTTAACCGCGGTATGAATTTTAGATGTGGTCGCACCACCAATTAGCAACGGCTGAGCCATGCCACGCTGCTGCATCATTTGTGCAATGGTGACCATCTCATCCAGTGACGGCGTAATCAAACCAGACAAACCAATAATATCGGCATTATGCTTTACGGCAGCGGCCAAGATATCTTCTGCTTGCACCATCACACCTAAGTCAATTACTTCGTAATTATTGCAACTGAGAACAACACCCACGATATTTTTACCTATATCGTGCACATCACCTTTAACCGTTGCCATAATAATCACGCCGTTATTTTGGCTAACATTACCAGATCGCTTTTTTTCTTCTTCAATATATGGCAGTAAATAAGCCACAGCTTTTTTCATTACGCGGGCGCTTTTCACCACTTGCGGTAGAAACATTTTACCCGCGCCAAATAAATCACCCACTATGTTCATGCCGACCATCAATGGGCCTTCAATAACTTCGATTGGCTTGTTCGCTTCGACCCGCGCTTCTTCTGCGTCGTCTTCTATGAATTCTGTAATGCCTTTTACAAGGGCGTGAGTGATACGCTCTTGTAATGTGCCTTCACGCCATTTTAGTTTATCCGTCTCTTTTTGCTCGACTGACTGCCCTTTTAAAGATTCAGCAAAATCAACCAAGCGTTCGGCAGCATCATCACGGCGATTTAAAACCACATCTTCTACACGTTCTAATAAGTCTTTAGGAATATCATCGTAGATGGTCAGCATACCGGCATTTACAATGCCCATGTCCATGCCTTCTTTTACGGCATAATATAAAAATACCGAATGCATGGCTTCACGCACGATGTCATTACCACGAAACGAGAACGACATATTCGACACACCGCCTGATACTTTTGCACCTGGCAGGTTTTCTTTAATCCATCGAGTAGCAGCAAAAAAATCAACACAGTAGTTGTCGTGTTCGGGAATACCGGTGGCCACCGGAAATATATTCGGATCAAACACAATATCTTGCGGCGGGAAGTCACACTTATCGACCAAAATATCGTAAGATTTTTGACAGATTTCAATTCGACGTGCAAGCGTATCCGCTTGGCCTTTTTCATCAAACGCCATTACGACAACCGCCGCACCATACATATTAATACGCTTAGCTTGCTCGATGAATTTAGCTTCGCCTTCTTTTAACGAAATAGAGTTAACAATGGCTTTGCCCTGAACGCATTTCAAACCTTCTTCTATGATTTCCCATTTAGAGGAGTCAATCATAAACGGCACACGGGCGACATCTGGCTCGGACGCTAGAAGATTTAAATAACGCTTCATGGCAGCCACGCCATCCAGCATGGCGTCATCCATGTTCACATCAATAATCTGCGCGCCGTCTTCAACTTGAGCGCGCGCAATGTCGACCGCTTGTTCGTAATCTTCTTCTTGAATTAAGCGCGAAAATTTACGAGAACCTGTTACGTTTGAACGTTCACCGACGTTAACAAAGCCGGTTGTCTTGTTAACTACTAATGGCTCAAGGCCACTTAGTATCATATCTGGCACAGTATCATGAGTGTAACGCATTATTTATTTTCCTCAGATACAGTAGAAAGTGCTCTGAAATATTCAGGGAATGGACGCGGCGCATATTCATCGGCTAATTTTTTAAGTGCCGCAATATGTTCTGGTGTCGTACCACAACAGCCACCAATGATATTGACATGCCCTTCGCTTAAAAACGGACGCACTTGCTCGGCCATTTGTTCAGGCGTTTCGTCATACTCACCAAATTCGTTTGGCAGGCCCGCATTTGGGTGAGCCGAAATCAAACACAAAGCGTGTTTATCGAGCATTTTAATGTGCGGTAACATGTCTTTAGCGCCTAACGCGCAGTTCAAACCAATACTGGTTAGACCACCATGCATCAAGGAAATCCAAAATGCTTCCGCGGTTTGCCCAGACAATGTACGGCCACTAGCATCGGTAATGGTGCCAGAGATCATAATAGGCGTATCAAGGTTGCGCGCTTCTTTCATTTGTTTAACGGCAAATAACGCCGCTTTTGCATTCAGCGTATCAAATACGGTTTCGATCATAATGATGTCACAACCACCATCCATCAAAGCATCGGCTGCTTGACGGTAAGCGGCTACCAATTGATCAAATGTCACTAGGCGCGCACCGGGATCGTTTACATCCGGTGAGATAGAAGCCGTTCGGTTTGTGGGCCCAAGGCAACCGACTACAAAACGAGGTTGCTCCGGTGTTTTAGCTGTCCAACGATCGGCACTTCGGCGTGCGCACTGTGCCGCTTCGTAATTGATTTCATACACGGCATCTTCAAGACTGTAGTCAGCCTGAGCAATGGTGGTGCCGCTAAATGCATTGGTGCAAGCAAAGTCAGCACCGATGGCAAAATAGCTATCGTGGATTTCTTCGATGATTTCTGGACGAGTAATAGACAGAAGATCGTTATTGCCTTTTAGCGAACTTGGATGATCTTCAAAACGGCCTTTACGGAAATCTTCTTCATCAAGTTTATAGCCTTGAATAGAGGTTCCCATCGCACCATCAAGCACCATGACGCGTTTTTTCAATATGGAACTGAGTTCCTTAACAACTGAGCGAGCCATTGCTGCACCTAACTATATAAAAATGGCGCAAATTATAGCGAAATAAGCCGCTTACAGAAAGCGATGAGCACTCACGCACAACTTGAGTTAGATTCACGTTAAAGGGTTTTCAAAATTAATATTGCTCACTTAATAATCGCTCGAGACAACCAACCCTGCCCGATATTGAGATGGTGATACCCCCTGCCAACGCTTGAATGCATGACTAAAATTTGCGGCATCTGAAAAACCTAAACGCTCGGCTATTTCATCCAGCTGAATATTGCGTATAGCTAGCCATTCTTGGGCCATGGCGCATCGAATATCATCCCGCAAGCCGCGCCAACTCATCCCCTGCCTCTTAAGCTGTCGGTGTAACGTGCGTGTAGTCATGGCCATCTCACTGGCTACAAATGCCATCGAAACCTGTAAACCATGAGTGATCATAATCCTGCGTATCTCTTGAGCCACACTCCCTAGGCGTTGCTTTTCATCCAATATGGCTTGGCACTGCTGCTCGCACATCTTGACGGTCATTTCATTACCTCTGGGTAATGGCATATCGAGATACTGACTATCAAATTCAACGTAATTGGCATCTTGGTTAAACCGAATGTCACCGTTTATCTGGCGTTGCAAATTAATTAGAGCCTCATCACTCAGCGATTCGGGTTTTGAGCTCTTAAAATTCAAACTAAAGCTTGGCAGGTTCGATGCAAATAAATCCCTAGGGATCACCATCATGGCCCACATATCACGATACAAAACCAGCTCAGCCAAAGGTACTTTGCATTTTGGTGTAAAAACAATGCGTGCCTTATCTGAACACTGCTGCAATTCGATTAAACAAAACGCGTAAGTTAAATCCAGATAACGCAAACCAAGATCAACCGCCTTGCGCAAATTTTGGCTCGCCAATAACGCATAGCCCCACATGCCATAACTGGTTAGCTGATAGCGTGAGCCAAGCTCCATCCCCATTTGAAAGGTATCGTGCTTCAATGCAGACAGATTCTCTAATACCTTCAGCTCTTGCTCTTCTTTGATAATCGCATTCGGGTCGTTCAATAATTCAACTGATATGCCGCTACCCTGCAACAGCTCAATCAATGACAACCCAGCCTGGGAGGCGTAATCGGTAATCAAGCAAACACTGCTAATACTTCTATATGACATATTCCTCCCTCATTTCTTTTAGCCATCAATGTCCGAAAATCACAAGTTAGAGTCTCATTATGGCATAGCCCTTTGATGTGATTCACCCTAAAGTAAACAAATAATAAAAACGAAAAGGCAATTCATGAAAACAATACGCTATTTGATCATTGGTGCTGGGTTTGGCGGCCTAGGCTTAGGCATTCGATTAACTCAGCAAGGCGAGAAGGATTTTGAAATCTGGGAGAAATCCAGTGATCTTGGGGGCTGCTGGCGCGACAACACGTACCCAGGTGCAGCATGTGATGTGCCTTCTCATTTATATTCCTACTCTTTCGCCCCCAAACACGACTGGTCTCACCGCTTTGCGCCACAGGCTGAAATTCATGCTTACCAACACGCATGCGCAAACCAGTTTGGCATCAATGAGCAGATTCATTTCAATCAAGAAGTCAGTAGCGCACAATTCGACGAGACATTGAAAAAATGGATCGTGACCGATAAACAGGGCAATCACATTCATGCACAGTTTTTAATCAGCGCCACCGGCCAATTAAACCGCCCTGCTTACCCAAACATCAAAGGCCTCGACTCGTTTAAAGGCAGTATGTTTCACTCCGCTATTTGGCAACATGATGTCGACCTAAAAGATAAAACCGTCGCTGTGATTGGCACTGGCGCATCTGCGATTCAGTTTCTCCCTGAAATTGCCAAACATGCTAAGCAGGTTAATATTTATCAACGTAATGCTCCGTATGTCATTCCCAAGCCAGACCGAAAGTACTCTAAACTTGAGCAAACCCTTTATCAAAAAATGCCTTGGCTATTAAAACTGAGCCGCTTAAAAACCTATTTAACCTTTGAAAGTCGCTTTGTGGCGTTTACATCCATGCAATGGATTATGAACATCACCACATGGCAATGGCGTCGTTTTATGTATAAAAATATTACCGACCCTAAAAAGCGTGAACAGCTCACCCCTAACTATAAAATGGGCTGTAAGCGTATTTTGATTTCGAATAATTTCTACCCTGCAATCGATCAACAGCATGTAAACATACTCGATCAAGGCATTAGTGAAATTGATGCTAACGGCATTACCGATAAAAACGGTCAGCACACACCCGCTGATGTGATTATTTTAGGCACAGGTTTTACCGCCACTGATTTCTTATCGCCCATGACCATCACTGGTTTAAATGGCATAACCTTAAACCAAGCGTGGCAAGATGGTGCCCAAGCGTATTTGGGATTAAGCGTCAATCAGTTTCCTAATCTATTTATTTTATATGGGCCAAACACCAACCTTGGACACAACTCCATTCTTTACATGCTTGAAAGCCAAATCAATTACATACTCAAAGCAACCAATGCCGTTAACACTCACCACTACCAAGCCATAGATATCAAAAAAAATGTGCAAACTAAATTTAATGCCAGCATTCAAAAACAAGCAAAAGACAGTGTATGGAATAGCGGTTGCACCAGTTGGTACACAACAGAGGATGGTAAAAACACCGTTAACTGGACGGGATTTACGTTTAGTTACAGAAGACTGAGCAAGCAGTTTTCGATCAACAATTATGAGGCATCATAAATAATATGACGCAACTAAATGCCATAATTACAGGCGCAGGCTCAGGCATTGGACAGGCTCTCGCCCAAAGCCTTCACGAGCAGGGCTGGCACCTAGCCATTACCGACATCAACGAACAAGCGCTTTTGGAATTAAGCCATAACTGGGATAAAAATACTTTCAGCCTTTACACCATGAATGTAGCCGATGAGAGCCGCGTAAAAACGGTTATCGATGACTACTGTCAACAACACGGACAAACACTCAGACTATTATTTAACTGTGCAGGTGTATTAGAAATAGGCCCGTTTGAACATATTCCGCTAGCAAGGCACCATGCCATCGTCGACATCAATATAAAGGGTATGATCAATACCTGCCATCATGGTTTTCTATATTTAAGAAACACTAAAAATGCGCAAGTGATTAACATGTCCTCGGCATCGGCTACTTATGGTATTCCTAAGTTAAGTACCTATAGCGCCAGTAAATTTGCAGTAAAAGGCTTTACCGAAGCATTAGAGTTAGAATGGCTAGAATATGATATTAGCGTTAGTGACATCATGCCGCCTTTTGTGGCGACTAACATGCTCAGTTCGCAAACCCATAGCGCTGCAATACTCAAAAGATTAGGTGTAAACCTTAAAAGTGCTGATGTAACAAAAAGCATTTTAAAACAAATTGAACAACCCAAATTACACAGGCCTGTTAGCTTGCAATTTAGCCTGCTATATTATTTAAATGCGCTTTCACCCACCTGGATCAACCGCGTGATCATTAAGTGGCTTAGCCGATAACCCTACAAAATTAAAATAAGAACAAATATGCCTACACTTGATAAGCAACAACTTAAAGTCGCTAAGTTACTTGAATATTTACCGCCCACCCATTCTTTGCCACCTAAGTTAGCTAGGCCTATTTTTACGTTGCTTGATCGCTTAACCGGCATAAAAAAGGTTGCGGTTGGTAAAATTGAAAATATCGCTATTAATACATATGGCGACAATCAAAAAATACCGCTGCGTATTTACTACCCTTCACAACATAAAACCAATAATTGCAGTAATGCCATGATGTATTTTCATGGTGGTGGCTGTGTGATCGGCAGTATTCAAAGTCATGACAGATTATGTCGATATTTAGCACAGCACAGTAATACCGTCATTATTTCTGTGGATTATCGTTTAGCACCTGAGCATAAATTCCCCTGCGCCATTATTGACGCTATTAGCGCATGGAATTGGTTACAAGATAATAAGACTGACTTAGGCTTAGCGGGTTATAACATTGGTGCAGGTGGTGACAGCGCCGGCGCTTACTTTGCTGTATTACTAGGCTTGAGCTCTGTGCAGCAAACACTACCCGTACATACAAATATCAAACCTGATTTTCAATACTTATTATACCCAATGCTAGACTTGCGCGGCCTCAGTGAGTCTTATAAAAGCGCACAAAGTGGCATGCTGTTAACCAATCAATTAATGGATTATTTCTGCAGACACTACCTTGTTAACTCAGAGCAAGCCGAACTACCATTGGTTAGCCCGCTATTAATCGACGATATTAGCGAACTTGCTAAAACCTATATACTCACACTTGAGTTTGACCCACTTAAAGATTCTGGCATTGCCTTTGCCAATAAGCTCAAAGAGCAATCTATTACAGTGACACATGAGCATTTTGATGATTGCATGCACTCGTTTATCTCTACCGTTAAGGTCAGCAAGCGTGCAAAACAAGGATTAGTGCAAATAACTCAACAGCTTAAAAATTTGTGCTCTACATAACAGCTCACTTATTTTATAGTGACCCGCTCATTAAATAGGTATCTCCATGTTGTTATCTGATGTCTTTATCGTTTTAGTTTTAATATTGCTTGGCTGGTTGTGGTGGCTAGATAGAGGTTTTAAGCAATTTGCATTCTTAAAGTGCAAAAAATACTGCACCCAAGCCGGCGTTGAGCTATTGGATGACAACATTCAAATCAAACAGTTAAGGTTACGTAAAAACACCCGAGGTCAATGGCGTTTATATCGCTACTTTGAGTTTGAATTTACATCTACTTTCGAACAGCGCTATAAGGGCAAGCTCGAAACCCTAGGTCGGCAGATCATTAACATCGAGCTTGATACTCACCGCATATAGAAAACCGTACCCCACCAACATTACTATGACGTCAAAAGGCCTTATTTCTCGAGCAAGCCAAGCTAAACCAAGCCAATTTATTAACCAAATTCACTCTATTACTGGGCAAGCAGATACACCCTTTTCTGAATCTAGCCACCGATTTTTAGTCATTGTTCGGCGTTAATACCGAACACCCAAAATTGTCTATACTCAAAGCAGTAGCAATCTAGAAATTTATAGGAAAGCGGTACCATGAATGATTTCGTTAAGGTTATCAGTAGGCGTCATATCGTGATGAATGCGCTCCGTATCTCTTTAGTCGTGGGCACATTATTAAATGCAATCAACCAAGGGTCTGCATTTATCAATGGTCTGGAAATATCCTGGGGGCAAGTATTACTGAACTTTGTCGTACCATACTGCGTAGCATCATACAGCGCAGCTAAAAACGAACTAGAACGCAATGAGAAATAACCAATCAGAATCGGTTACGTCATCCAAACATTCGAGCACGGCTATTTACCGACCTTGCATTAAATACAAAACAAAAAAAAACAGGGCTAGACCCTGTTTTTTTACATATTTAAAATAAAACTATTCTATTTCAATTAACACTTCGCCCGGTGTCACACGATCGCCCTTCGCCGTATGCACAGCTTTTACTTTGCCTGCGATACTGGTGTGTAGCTCTGTCTCCATTTTCATGGCTTCCATCACCATAACGGATTGCCCTGCAGTGACTACGTCACCTTCTTTAACCAGCACCTCGACCACATTGCCCGGCATGGTGGCTGTCACATCACCAGGAGCGCTCACTTGTTTACGTTGTGAGGTTTTGCCTGATCCATCGTATTCATTTAATGCCTCGAATGTGACCTCTTCTGGCATACCATCAAGGGAGATATAAAGCTTGCGCTTATTACCACCCATGCTGCCCACACCGGTGACAGCTACTTCGTAAATTTCACCATGCACATCAATTTTAAATTCCGTTGCCATCTTGTCACTGATGGCCTTGCCTTGCCCCATTGGCAACAAGACTTCTGGTGTTAATGTGCCGTCTTCACGCTGCTGTAAAAACTCACGACCCAAGTCTGGAAACATGGCATAGGTTAAAACATCTTCTTCGCTTTTTGCTAACGCGCCGATTTCTTTACGCAGGTTTTCAAGCTCTGGCAATAGATCGTCCGCTGGACGCCCTTCCATAACTTCTTCATTACCCACGGCTTTGCTGCGTAGACTTTCATTAACCGGTGCAGGTGGCTTGCCATAGCCACCCAGCAAATAACGCTTCACTTCATTGGTAATGGTTTTATAGCGCTCACCAGACAACACATTGTAAACCGCTTGCGTGCCTACAATTTGTGAGGTGGGAGTTACCAGTGGCGGAAACCCTAAGTCTTCACGCACTCTAGGAATTTCAGCAAACACTTCTCGAATTCTATCTAATGCGTTTTGCTCTTTTAATTGGTTAGCAAGATTAGACATCATGCCGCCAGGCACTTGGTTAATCTGCACCGATACATCTTCACGGGTGAATTCGCTTTCAAATTGGTGGTATTTCTTACGCACCTCACGAAAGTAATCTGCGATCTCACCAAGTAAGATTAAATCTAACCCAGTATCATATGGCGTATTTTTCAACGCAGCCACTTGCGTTTCGGTGGCTGGATGACTGGTGCCCGTTGCAAACGAAGAGATTGCCGTATCAATGCGATCCACACCTGCTTCTATTGCCTTTAATTGACACAATGGCGCTAAACCGGATGTTGAGTGACTGTGAATCACCAAGGGTAAATCCACTTCGGCTTTAATCGCTTTTACTAAATCAAACGTCGGAAATGGCGACAACAAACCGGCCATATCTTTAATGACAATGGAATCGGCGCCCATATTTTGTAAATCTTTCGCCTGCTGCACAAACAACTCAGGGGTATGCACTGGGCTAGTCGTGTAACAAATGGTGCCTTGCGCATGCTTGCCTGATTTTTTTACCGCTTTCATGGCGGTTTCTAAATTGCGCATATCGTTTAGCGCATCAAATACACGAAATACATCCATGCCGTTTTCAGCCGCTTTTAATACAAAGGCTTCTACTACGTCATCGGCATAATGGCGATAGCCTAATAAATTTTGCCCACGCAATAACATTTGCAAACGTGTATTGGGTAACGCTTTTCGCAACTGACGCAAGCGCTCCCATGGATCTTCTTTTAAAAAACGCACACAAGCATCAAAGGTTGCACCGCCCCATGCCTCTAAAGACCAGTAACCCACACGATCTAACTTTTCGCAGATTGGCAACATATCTTCTGTGCGCATGCGTGTTGCGATTAATGATTGGTGTGCATCGCGTAAAACAACATCGGTAACTTCAATTTTTTTCATGTGACTGCCCTAAATTCTTATTTATAAAATGAGTGATTTATAAACCGCCATGAGCCGCAATGGCTGCTGCTAATGCCAGCGCCACTTCTTTCGGGTCTTTTTTCTCTGAGTACTGCAACAGCTCAGGATGATTGGGTACAAAACTGGTATTAAAATCGCCCTTTTTAAAATCAGGGTGATCCAAAATTTGCTGATAATAATGGGCCGTGGTTTTCACCCCTTGTAAGCGCATATCCGCTAACGCACGCTTGCCGCGGGCAATCACTTCATCCCACGTTAATGCCCAAACCACGAGCTTTAAACACATAGAATCGAAGTACGGCGGGATGTCATAGCCCGTATAAATAGCGGTATCCACCCGCACACCTGGGCCACCCGGTGCATAGTAATGGCTGATGCGCCCAAAGCTGGGTAAAAAGTCGTTTTTAGGGTCTTCTGCATTCACTCGAAACTCCAAAGCGAACCCACGAAACTGAATATCTTGCTGCCCATAAGATAATGGCAGCTTGGAGGCAATGCGTAATTGTTCACGCACGATATCGACACCGGTTATTTGCTCTGTGATCGTGTGTTCCACTTGCACCCGTGTATTCATTTCCATGAAATACACTTCATTGCCCGTAAACAAAAACTCCACCGTGCCTGCATTTTCATAACCAACCGCTTTTGCGGCTTTCACTGCCAATGTCCCCACGTATTCTCTTTGCTCGGGAGTCAATTGTGGGCTGGGCGCAATTTCAATCAGCTTTTGGTTACGACGTTGTATCGAGCAATCACGCTCATATAAATGCACCACATTGCCAAAACTGTCCGCCAGTATTTGTACTTCGATGTGTTTAGGATCAACGATGCACTTTTCCATAAATACATCGGCACTGCCAAATGCTTTAGTGGCTTCTGATATCACTCGCGGATATTGCTGGCGAAGGTCTTGCTCGTTATCGCAGCGGCGAATGCCCCGACCACCGCCACCAGACGTGGCTTTAATCATCACCGGATAACCAATCTCTTTAGCCACCAAGATGGCCTCTTCTACATCTTTAAGGTTACCCTCAGAGCCCGGCGTAATAGGCACGCCAGCCGCACGCATACTGTCACGGGCAGCGGTTTTGTCTCCCATGCCATCAATCACTGAAGACTTAGGGCCAACAAAAATAATACCGGCCTGCTCGCAAAGACGGGCAAACTCTGAGTTTTCAGATAAAAAACCATAACCTGGGTGAATACTGTCACAGCCTGTCTCTAGGGCTAGGTTCACGATACGTTGCGGGTCTAAATACCCTGCTAACGGGTCTTCGCCTAAACTATAAGCCTCGTCTGCACGCTTAACATGCAAACCATAACGGTCTGGCTCTGTGTATATGGCCACAGAGCGAACATCCATCTCGGCGCAAGCACGTACAATACGCAGTGCTATCTCACCTCGATTGGCAATCAAGAGTTTCTTTAACATGGTCAACCCCTATGTAAACTAGCGAAAAGTTTAGTTGAATTCCTGCATAAAGATAAATTACTATATTTAACACCTTGCATAACCTTTTACTTATACATGGGCTTAAAGCCTAGGAAAACCAGACATGTCTTTACCCCTAGACCAGCTCATACGACGCCTATCTTTGCGTCAATTACAGGTATTTATAGCGGTATATGAACTCCAAGGTTATAAAAAAGCGGCCAATTCACTGGGACTCACCCAACCAGCAGTAAGCGCTCAGATTAAACAACTAGAAGATACCCTAGAGCAACCACTGTTCGAATATGTCGGGCGCAAGCTTTATCGCACACGAGCCGCCGACCGTCTTGCAAGCTGCGTCGGTAATTTATTTGCTGAACTTAAACATATGCAAATTGATTTAAACGCCATGCAAGGCCAGTTATCAGGGGACTTAAACCTATGTGCGGTGAATACCGCACAATATGTGGTACCTCATTTATTAAAATTATTTAAACAAGAATACCCAAAAATCACCGTCAATTTAAAAGTGGTTAACCGCGCAGGCGCATTAGAAAGAATGGAAAACAACCAAGATGACATCGTCATCATGGGCATGGTGCCAACGGGCAAACCCTTGGTTTCTATTCCGTTTTTAGATAATGAACT
>JAWUYY010000049.1:0-50673 GCA_034110565.1 Bermanella sp.
TTTGGAAGTCGACCTAATAGATTTCTACTCAAAACTTTTTTTAACAAGTCGATAATAAGGACTTGAATTAAATGTTGTCACTTAATTTGCTACGCAAATGCATGCCAAATTCACTTCAATCCTTATATCTAATTCGTTATACGTTTTGAATTATGAGTAGTGGATTGAAGAATAAAATATTCAGAGTATTGGCCGCTATCTTGGGCTCTTTAGTGCTGGGGCTGGCTGTATTTATGGCCTTTATTGGTAACTTTGACTTATGGGTTGGTCTATTTATTGGCCCCATGTTATTAATATATGCATTTGTTGGTAATGACGGTCTTTTGAAAAGCCGTTTTTTATCAACCTATGGTAAAAAAATTGGAAAATAACGTATAACAAAGCCAGCCAGAGGGACAAATTCTTTGCCCCTGCTAGCAGGCGTTAACTGTCGAAAAAACTATGAAATATTATCTATTGCTTTTATTGGTTCTGACAAACTCTGCTTTTAGCGACTACATGAAGCAGTTAGAGACTTCAAATCGCTTACATGAACAGTCTTTGCTTACGGTTTTAAATAATCGTGAAATATTAAAGTCAGAAATAGCTTCAGAGAGTAAAACTGTAGCGTCAAACGCATTAATGAAAGTTTTGGTAGCATGGGAATTATCCGATGGAGCTAATGGCGTAGAAACTGGTGACATACTAGTAGAGGCGTGGATTCATCATCCATTACTTGTTTCTAGTTGGTTTGATTCTAAACCAAACTCTAGAAATCGCTGGCTCAAGTCCCAAGATTATCTCTTTAACGGGTTTGTTGAGACTAGTAGCTATAAAGATATTGTAGAATTAAAGAGTAAGTTAATCGCATCATTGAAGGATGTTGAACCCGGATTAAGTAAAACCTGCGACTGGTATTTACAAGTGTTATTAAAACTTGAAGTACCAAATTACGAAAACAGTTAACAAAGCCAGCCAGAGGGACGTAAACGCCCCTGCTGGCAAACGTTAGGAGTATAAATGAGTTTCTTACTTTCAGTAGCGCTACTAATGAGTGCCGAAACTAATGGTTGTAGCGTATCGTCAAATGATGGAATAGCAGAATACGGTCATTTTTATCAGCTCTCTTTTCGGGATACTGGTGTTAACGAAGAAGGTCATTCTACAGCTGAAGTAAAAGAGCTTTCTGAAAATGAAAAGAAAGAAGCTTGGTTGTGTTTAATTCAATCAGCAAATAAAAAATATTGCGGGGCAGTGGCATTATTGGGCGGGTGCTATAAGGAAGGATGGCAACAAGACCCGTTTCAATGCACTAAAGATCTTGATTTGTTTAGGAAGTATATGGAATTAAGAAATGAAGTTTGTCCCAATTGAAGTACATAGTCCTAACAAATCAATCAACTTCACGCCTCCGGCGCCGGAAGCAGCAAGCTGCTCCGGTTATTGAGGCGTTAGCCTTACAGGAAGAATATGAAGAACCTAAAAACTATTTTTAGCCTGCTGGTCATTTTAGTGACTTCAGCTGCGCATGCTGACTTATCTGGTAGCGCACTTGTACCAAAAGAAGAAATGAATTTCGCCAAAAGCTATCTTGCTGAGATTAGGGAAAGGGATTTTGAATATGTCTTGAGCCATATTGACCCAGAGCTCTCTGGTCAAGTGTCAGAAGAAAAGCTCGAAGAAGTTGCTGCCTATTTCCCATCTGGGCAATTGCTTTCAACTGAGTTAATTGGTTCACAAGTGAATACTCTTAATGAAACATGGCAAGGCAATTTTTCCTTCGAGTACGAATTTGAGTCAGGCTGGGCGGTCGCCAACGTCGTTATGAAGCGCATAGGCAAAGAAACCACTGTGATTGGTTTTAATGTGTATAGAACCGAGGCCTCACAGAAAGAACTTAACAAGTTTGTGTTAGCCGGTAAATCAGTACTCCATTATCTTGTCTTAGTATTGGCATGTATTATTCCAATATTTATTCTTGTTACGCTTGTTTATTGTATTAAAACTCCAATAGAAAAGAGGAAGTGGCTATGGGTGTTGTTCATCCTGGGCGGCATAGGAACAATAACCATTAACTGGAGCACTGGTGCATTTGGATTCAAGATACTTCAATATCAACTTTTTGGAGCAGCGGCAGCAGCTGCTAGCGAATATGCCCCATGGGTAATTACAGCAGGTTTCCCCCTAGGGGCAATTATTTTTTGGTTCAAACGAAAGTCGTTTATCGAGCAAAGTAAGGCTAACAAGTCAAGCCAGCAGGACGCCAGCGAAGCTGGCGCCTCTGCTTGAGGCGTTAAACAAAAAAAACGGTTGCCTTGGCAACCGTTTTTTTTTACAGCATCTAACGCTTAATATCTCAATGCGTCCGACTCAGGCATCATGAAACGTCTCACACGCATACAGCGTATTTTCCATTAACGTCGCAACTGTCATTGGGCCAACGCCACCAGGCACTGGGGTGATGTAGCTTGCACGTTCAGCGGCCACGTCATAATCCAAGTCACCGGCCAGTTTGCCGTTGTCTAAGCGGTTGATGGCCACGTCTATTATAATGGCCCCTGGTTTGATCCAGTTAGCGTCTACAATGCCTCGTTTACCAATGGCCACGACCAGTAAGTCGGCTTGTTCAACATGGTGTTTTAAGTCTTTGGTGAAGCGGTGGCAAATAGTGGTGGTGCTGCCGGCCAGCAGTAATTCCATGGCCATAGGGCGGCCAACAATGTTGGAGGCACCTACGATGACGGCATGCAGGCCTTTTACATCTAACTCGTAATGTTTTAGTAAGGTCATGATGCCAGCGGGTGTACACGAGCGCAGAACAGGGATGCGCTGGCATAGTCGGCCAACATTATATGGATGAAAGCCATCTACATCTTTTTGTGGGTGGATGCGTTCAATCACTTTGGTGGTATCGAGATGAGCAGGCAAGGGTAGTTGTACAAGAATGCCGTCAATGGTGTCATCGTCGTTTAAATCGTCTATTAGGCCCAGTAGGGTGGCTTCGTCGGTGTTGCTTGGTAGATTGTGGCCAACGCTTTTAATACCAATGGCTTCACAGGATTGACGTTTCTTGCCTACATAAACTTCACTTGCAGGGTCGCTGCCTACTAGGATAACGGCTAAGCCTGGTGCACGTTTACCGGCATCTGTACGTTGTTGAATACGTTGAGCTACTTGGTCTTTGAGGGTGGCGCTTACTGCGTTACCGTCTATGCGTTGTGCACTCATGGCTTTCCTACTGGTATGCGTGTAAAAATTTGCGCAATTTTCGCATGGTTCGCAATTAATACAAAGCACATGGGTCAATTCTTATGAATTCTTGGAACTGCTTGTTTTATATAAAATTTTTATAGAAAAGTGTTGACGAGATAGGCGCTCCTACGTATTATGCGCCCCACTTAGTGAGCACTACTGCACTGGGTAACAAACGAGAGTTTGTTCAGACGTCTAATCTAATTAGACAGATGAAGCGCCCGTAGCTCAATCGGATAGAGCATCGGCCTTCTAAGCCGAGGGTTACAGGTTCGATTCCTGTCGGGCGTACCAGCCTTTGGTTTAAGTAGTATTGTGGTGACTGTAGCTCAGTTGGTAGAGCGCAGGATTGTGATTCCTGTGGTCGAGGGTTCGATCCCCTTCAGTCACCCCACTTATTTCTGGCTTGAGTAATCCTCTGGCTACTTGAGGCAAAAATGTAATGCGGATGTGGTGAAATTGGTATACACGCCAGATTTAGGTTCTGGTGCCGCGAGGCGTGAGAGTTCGAGTCTCTCCATCCGCACCATTTATTCTTTGGAGTAAATGGTGTTTTTTTTAGAGCTACTGTATCAACTCTTTGAGTTGGCCTCTGTTGTGCGGGGGTGGTGAAATTGGTAGACACGCCAGATTTAGGTTCTGGTGCCGTAAGGTGTGAGAGTTCGAGTCTCTCCCTCCGCACCATTTACTTCTCGTAAATGATCTCTGTTTAACTCCCCTAAAATCCAAAATTTGAATGCTCAGTTGCTATTTTCTAATGCGATTATTTCGTGTGAGAAAAATAATCGCGCTTGTCTTTATGTGTTTATTTTTTTTGATTGAGCCTGAGCAGTAAGCTGGATGTGTCGAGTTTTCCGTGGCCTTGTCTTTGTAGTTCCCCATAAAATTGATCCACCAGTGCTGTGATGGGAAGATTTGCCTGTAGTTGGCGTGCACTATCTAAGCAGATCCCTAAATCTTTGCGCATAAGATCAACCGCAAAGCCAAAATCAAATACCCCTTTGTTCATTGTCTCGTGACGATTTTCCATTTGCCATGAGGATGCTGCTCCGTTGCTGAGTGTCTCCATGACTTTGTTCATGTCTAGTCCGGCTTGTTGCCCGAAGTGCATGCCTTCGGCAAGTGCTTGGATTAATCCACCTACGCAAATTTGATTGACCATCTTGGTTAATTGGCCTGAGCCAATCTCACCCATGTGGCTAAAAGATTTTGCATAGTGCTGGGTAATGGCTTTAGCCCGCTGTGCAGGGTGGGTGTCGCCGCCACACATAATGGTAAGCTGGCCATTTATGGCGCCTTGTTGGCCACCGGATACGGGTGCGTCAACATAATCTATTTGTCGTTCATTGAGTTGTTTGTGCATGCGGATGGCCAGATCGCTGCTTGTTGTGCTGTGATCAATGATGAGACTGCCTTTAGCGAGACTTAAGCTAGCGCCTTGTGGGCCAAAGAGGAGTTGCTCAACATCTTTGTCGTTACCGACACATAAAATTAAAATATCACAGTCTTTACTGGCATCTTTTGCGTTGAACGCGATGTCATGTTTTGGGTGCTGTTTTAACCATTCCTCGGCTTTGTTTTGGCTGCGATTGTAAATCACAATGTCGTGGCCATGGTTTGCTAGGTGGCTGGCCATAGGGCCGCCCATATTGCCAATACCAATGAATGCTATTTTCATAATCCGTTACTTTTGCTTGGTTGAGTTATTTGTTGTGTTGTGAATTTTAAGTATAAAAAAAACCGCGCTGCGAGCAGGGCGGTTTTCTTTTTCACTGTTTACCGTGTCATGCAACGATTACTTTTTAGGGTAGTCACGTTTTGCATGGCCAGTGTAAAGCTGACGTGGACGAGCGATGCGGTATTCGCTACCAATCATTTCGTTCCAGTGTGCAACCCAGCCAGGCGTACGGCCAGTGGCGAAAATTACAGTGAATAGCTCAGTTGGAATGCCAATCGCTTTCAGAATGATGCCTGAGTAGAAATCAACGTTTGGATACAGGCCACGTTTCTGGAAGTATTCGTCTTCAAGTGCAATTTTTTCCAACTTCATTGCCATTTTCAGCATTGGGTCATCTTGTAAGCCAAGTTCAGAAAGAACTTCGTCACAGGTTTTCTTCATGACGGTTGCACGTGGGTCGTAGTTTTTATAAACGCGGTGACCAAAGCCCATTAGACG
Source organism: Bermanella sp. (assembly GCA_034110565.1). Lineage (GTDB taxonomy): Bacteria > Pseudomonadota > Gammaproteobacteria > Pseudomonadales > Oceanobacteraceae > Bermanella. The sequence continues at coordinate 5,408 of JAWUYY010000049.1, forward strand.
GAATGGATCATTCTTGTCTTTGGCTTTTGCTAGGAATTCGTCGATACGTGATTCATCGCCGATTTCGCCTAGCATTTTAAGTACTGCTTCGTTTGCACCGCCGTGAGCAGGACCCCAAAGAGCGGCTATGCCAGACGCGATACATGCGTATGGGTTGGCGCCAGTAGAACCAGCCATGCGAACGGTAGAGGTTGAAGCGTTTTGTTCGTGGTCAGCATGCAATAGGAAGATACGGTCCATTGCGCGAGCGAGTACTGGATTGATTGCTTTTTCTTCGGCTGGTGTGTTGAACATCATGTGAAGGAAGTTTTCAGAATAGCTTAGCTCGTTGCGTGGGTACATGAACGGCTGGCCTTGGTTGTATTTGTAAACCATAGCGGCCAATGTTGGCATTTTTGCGATTAAGCGGTGTGCTGCAATTTCACGATGTTTTGCGTTATTGATATCTAGAGAATCGTGATAAAACGCAGAAAGTGCGCCTACAACGCCGACCATAATTGCCATCGGGTGTGCGTCACGACGGAAGCCATTGAAGAAATGAGCAAGTTGCTCATGCACCATTGTGTGGTGAGTAATGGTATCTACAAATTTTGCTTTTTCTTCTTTAGTTGGCAGTTCGCCATGAAGTAAAAGGAAAGAGGTTTCTAAGAAGTCTGAGTTTTCAGCCAATTGCTCAATTGGGTAGCCGCGGTGAAGAAGTACACCTTTGCCGCCATCAATGTATGTGATTTTAGATTCACATGAAGCTGTGGATACGAAACCTGGATCATAAGTAAATTTGCCAAGAGCTGCTAAGCTGCGAACATCAATTACGTCCGGGCCGATAGTGCCTTCGTAAACTGGCAGTTCTAAGGTTTCATCTAAACCGTCAATTTTTAACTGCGCCTTTTTGTCAGCCATGAAAGGCCTCCTATCTGCTATTTCTGATACCGGTATTCGTAAGAATACCCTATGTATATGTCGAGCACTAAATGCTCTGTACCGTTGCAAAGACGGCCAACTATAGAGCCAAAATAGTGATTGTCAATTATTGACCATGAGAACATTGTGTAAGTTTAGTCGAACTGTCTAAAGAATGATCTATTATTAACTCAAGCGCGTAAAATAGTGCTTGATACGTATTTTAAGTTTAGGAGCTTATTTGTATTTAACAAACTCTGCGTCTATAATTCGGCGCGTTTACGAAGGCACTAGAAGACCCGTAAGTTAGCATTTTTATTAGGAATTATGCGCAACAAGCGAGCCTGCCCACATTAAGCTCGCCTTATTTTGAGGCGTGAGAGAGAGTGTAGAGAACCGTGAATCAACAACGACCAATAAATCTAGATCTGACTAAGTTCAGTTTTCCACTTCCTGCATTAACATCCATAACGCACCGCGTTGCTGGATTGATTTTATTTGTAGGCATCATTTTTCTGCTTTGCACTTTAAGTGATTCTCTTGAATCCGCTGAGGGGTTTGCTGCAGCAAAACAATCCATGACTACTGGTTTTGGTAGTTTCATTACTTGGGGCCTATTGTCTGCCTTATCTTTTCATTTTGTAGCGGGCATTAAGCATCTACTAATGGATATGGGTATTGGTGAAGGAAAAGAAAGCGGTGTTCGTGCTGCTATCGTAACTATCATCGTCTCAGTAATCTTAATCATCCTTGCAGGAGTTTGGGTATGGGCGTAAGCATTACGAACCTCAGTCGCAGTGGTTTGTCTGACTGGTTGATCCAGCGTTTTTCTGCTGTGATCCTTGCTGTTTATACAGTGTTTATTGTGGGTTATTTATTATCTAACCCAGATTTAAGCTTTGCGCAGTGGCAAGAATTGTTCGATTGCACTGTCTTTCGGATTTTTTCTTTATTAGCGCTGATTTCAACCATTGCTCATGCATGGATTGGTATGTGGACTATTTCTACAGACTATATCAAGCCAGCTGCTACTCGTTTTGCATTCCAAGTTATTTGCTTCTTAGCAATGTTTGTTTACTTGGTTTGGGGCATTGACATTATTTGGGGTGTATAAGTCATGACAGCTGATATTCGCACAATGACATTTGATGCCATCGTGATCGGTGGCGGTGGTGCAGGCATGCGTGCCGCATTACAACTTACAGAGTCTGGTATTAAAACCGCCTGTATTACCAAAGTTTTCCCAACACGTTCTCATACAGTATCTGCGCAAGGTGGTATTACTTGTGCAATCGCATCTGATGATCCTAACGATGATTGGCGCTGGCACATGTACGATACCGTTAAAGGTTCCGACTATATCGGCGACCAAGACGCGATCGAATATATGTGTAAAGTAGGTCCTCAAGCCGTTTTCGAACTTGATCACATGGGTCTACCATTTTCTCGTACTGAAGAGGGTCGTATTTATCAACGTCCTTTCGGCGGTCAGTCAAAAGATTACGGTAAAGGCGGCCAAGCAGCACGTACATGTGCAGCGGCTGACCGTACCGGTCACGCACTTTTACATGCGCTTTATCAAGGCAACTTAAAAGGCGGTACGACTTTCCTAAACGAATGGTACGCAGTTGACCTAGTTAAAAATGCAAATGATCAGGTTGCTGGTGCAATTGTTATCTGTATCGAAACGGGTGAAACCATTTACATCCAAGCAAAAGCCACTGTTCTTGCAACAGGTGGTGCCGGTCGTATTTTCCAATCTACCACTAACGCATTGATCAATACTGGCGATGGTATGGGTATGTCTTTACGTGCTGGCGTTCCTGCACAAGACATGGAAATGTGGCAGTTCCACCCAACCGGTATTGCCGGTGCAGGTACGCTTGTGACTGAAGGTTGTCGTGGTGAAGGTGGTTACTTAATTAATAAAGACGGCGAACGTTTCATGGAACGTTATGCGCCTAACGCGAAAGACCTTGCCGGTCGTGACGTTGTGGCTCGTTCTATGGTTATGGAGATCTTAGAAGGCCGTGGTTGTGGCCCTGATGGTGATCACGTAATGCTTAAGCTTGATCACCTAGGTGAAGAAACGCTTAACGCTAAGTTGCCAGGTATTCTTGAGTTGTCTCGTACATTTGCTCACGTTGACCCAATTAAAGAGCCAATTCCAGTTGTACCTACTTGTCACTATATGATGGGTGGCGTGCCGACTAATATTGGTGGTCAAGCGATCACACAAGACGAAAATGGCGTTGATCAAATCATTGAAGGTTTATATGCCTGTGGCGAAGCAGCTTGTGTATCTGTACACGGTGCTAACCGATTAGGTGGTAACTCGCTACTTGACCTTGTGGTATTTGGTCGTGCAGCAGGTCTGCAAATTGAGAAAAGCTTCCGTGAAGGTTTTGATTCATTAGACCCTCGTGAAGAAGACATTCAGCGTGCCATGGCTCGTTTAGATCGTTTGAATAACAGTACGTCTGGTGAACCTGTTGCTAAGGTACGTGCAGACCTTCAAAAATGTATGCAGCTTTACTTCGGTGTATTCCGTGAAGGCGAAGCGATGCAGAAAGGTCTTGAAATGCTGAAAGAGATCGGGGAACGTGTTAAAAACACTTACCTTGAAGATAAGTCTCATGCATTTAACACCGCGCGTATCGAAGCTCTTGAGCTAGATAACCTGTACGAAGTGGCACTTGCAACTGCAATTGCAGCTGAAGAGCGTAAAGAATCTCGTGGTGCTCATGCGCGTAACGACTTTACTGAACGTGATGATGTAAATTGGTTGTGTCACTCATTGTATTTCCCGCAAGATCAAAGCATTAAGAAACGTGCTGTGAACTTTGCGCCGAAAACAATGGATGCGTTCCCACCAAAAATTCGTACATACTAAGAGTGGGGAGAGAGAATATGTTAGTTAGCGTATATCGTTACAACCCAGAGACTGATGCCGCACCTTATATGCAGGATTACGAAATCGAAATCCCTGGTGGCAAAGACTTGATGGTGCTAGATGTTTTAGCATTAGTTAAAGAACAAGATTCAACCTTGGCTTATCGTCGTTCATGTCGTGAAGGCGTGTGTGGTTCAGATGGTATGAACATTAGTGGTAAGAATGGCTTAGCCTGTGTGACGCCAATCTCGGAAGCCGCTAAAGGTAATAAGCTAGTATTGCGTCCGTTACCTGGTTTACCGGTTATCCGTGACCTAGTTATTGATATGAGCTTGTTCTATCAACAATTTGAGAAAGTGAAACCTTTCTTGCAAAATAATACACCTGCGCCAGCTATTGAGCGTTTGCAGAGCCCTGCAGAGCGTGAAAAGCTGGACGGATTGTACGAATGTATCTTGTGTGCATGTTGCTCTACTGCATGCCCATCATTCTGGTGGAACCCTGATAAATTTATTGGGCCTGCTGGTTTGCTACAGGCTTATCGCTTTTTAGCGGATAGCCGAGATACTGCAACCCAAGAGCGTTTAGATGGGTTAGATGACCCATTTAGCGTCTTCCGTTGCCGAGGCATCATGAACTGTGTGAGTGTTTGTCCTAAAGGGTTGAACCCAACCCGCGCAATAGGCCACATTCGCAACATGTTGCTAACTCGTGAAATCTAAGTAAATAAAAGGGGCTATATGCCCCTTTTATTTATCTGTAGTGTGCATTTAAAACTGAATACGTCAGGCATGACGTAAAAAAATATAAAAAAAAAGCCCTTTAGCATCATATTTGCTAGGCTGTATATAGATACCAACAGGGAATCGGGTAACCCCCGTATTATTTGAAAAACTTTGGACCATATCCGGTCATCTGTCGATCCACAGCAGGGAAGTTTGGAAAGTAGTGCCCCTAGACATAATTAAAGGTGGTTTAGTCATGCACGAAGGCTCGATGGAGCAGCTATGGAGTACGTCCCAGCTAGCTGGTGGGAACGTTGCCTACATAGAAGAGCTATACGAATTATATCTAACAGACCCTAATGCGGTCTCAGAACAATGGCGTAGTTATTTTGCTACCTTGCCCAGAGTAGAGGGAGGGGCGACTAATGATATCCCGCACGCTCCTATTCGCGAGCAATTTGTTCTTATCTCTAAAAATCAGCGTCATGCTGGTACCGTAACGCAAAGCCAGGCTTCAAGTGGCTATGATCAAAAGCAGTTACGTGTTTTCCAACTAATTAATGCTTATCGTTTCCGTGGCCATCAGCACGCCAAACTTGATCCATTAGGGATCATGGAACGTGAGCAAGTCCCTGATTTAGATCTTCGCTTTCATGAGTTATCTGAAGCGGACATGGACAGTATTTTTCAAACAGGCTCTTTGTTTATCGGTAAAGAAGAGGCCCCGTTATCAGAAATTATTGAAGCGCTTGATAAAACCTACTGCCAAACAGTGGGTGCTGAATTTATGCACATTGTTGATACCGCTGAGAAGCGCTGGTTCCAACAACGCATCGAAAGTGTGCGCGCTAAGCCAGAATACAGCGATGAAGCCAAAAAGCATTTGCTTGAGCGCTTAACCGCAGCTGAAGGGTTAGAGAAATACCTTGGTTCTAAATATCCAGGTGTAAAACGCTTTGGCCTAGAGGGTGGAGAGTCATTAATTCCTATGATGGATGAATTGATTCAACGCTGCGGTACTTACGGTGCAAAAGAGATTGTTATTGGCATGGCTCACCGTGGCCGCTTAAATCTTTTGATCAACACCTTAGGTAAAGCACCGTCTGATTTGTTTAATGAATTTGATGGTAAGGTTCAATTCGACCACTCTGGTGACGTTAAATACCACCAAGGTTTTAGCTCTAATGTATTGACTCCTGGTGGTGAAGTGCACCTGGCGTTGGCATTTAACCCGTCTCACCTTGAAATCGTTTCGCCAGTGGTTGAAGGCTCGGTTCGAGCGCGTCAAGATCGCCGAGGCGATACCATAGGAGAAACTGTGGTGCCTGTTGCCATACATGGTGACGCGGCGTTCGCGGGGCAGGGCGTGGTCATGGAAACGTTCCAGATGTCACAAACCCGTGGTTATAAAACCGGTGGTACGATTCACATTGTTGTGAACAACCAAGTAGGTTTTACCACCAATAAACGTGAAGACGTGCGCTCAACTGAATACGCAACAGATGTTGCGAAGATGGTACAAGCGCCTATTTTGCACGTGAATGGCGATGACCCTGAAGCGGTGCTCTTTGTTACCCAGCTTGCAGTGGATTATCGTAACGAATTCCATAAAGACGTGGTAATCGATTTAATTTGTTATCGCCGTCGTGGTCACAACGAGGCGGATGAGCCTTCGGCCACTCAGCCTCTTATGTATAAAGTCATCAAGGCCATCAAGACAACTCGTACATTGTACGCAGAAGCCTTGAGTACTAGTGGTGTGGTAGATGATGACACTATTAAAGCCATGGATGAAGAGTACCGTAATGCTTTAGAGGCCGGTAAGCATGTTGTTAAAAGTCTTGTAACAAAACCAAACACAGAAATGTTTGTTAATTGGGCTCCGTATTTAGGTCATGATAATACGTTGACGGTAAGTACTGAATACGACCTCAAGCGCTTGCAAGAACTTGCAAATAAAATGCAAGATGTCCCTGAAGGTTTTTCAGTTCAGCGTCAAGTAAATAAAATTCTTGAAGACCGTCGTAAGATGGCCGTTGGTGCACTACCGATTAACTGGGGTTTTGCAGAAACTATGGCTTATGCCACTTTGCTTGATGAAGGTTATCCAATTCGTTTAACGGGGCAAGATGTGGGTCGTGGTACCTTCTCTCACCGTCATGCGGTATTACATAATCAAAAAGATGGTGCCTCTTATTGCTCGTTGCAAAATATGAGTGAAGACCAGCCAACGTATACGATTCATGATTCATTATTATCTGAAGAAGCGGTACTGGGTTTTGAGTACGGTTATTCAACCACGACACCCAATATATTGGTGATCTGGGAAGCGCAGTTTGGCGACTTTGCTAACGGTGCTCAAGTGGTGATGGATCAATTTATTTCAAGTGGTGAGCATAAGTGGAGCCGTTTATGTGGTTTAACTATGTTATTACCACATGGTTATGAAGGTCAGGGTCCTGAGCACAGCTCGGCTCGTTTAGAGCGCTATTTGCAGTTATGTGCTGAACATAATATGCAGGTATGTGTGCCTTCAACACCAGCACAAATATTCCATCTGTTACGCCGTCAAGCTATACGTCCGTTACGTAAGCCACTTGTGGTTATGTCACCGAAGAGCTTACTGCGTCACAAAGAAGCAATTAGTACTTTGGAGGAACTTGCACAAGGTTCTTTCCAAAATGTTATTCCCGAAGTTGAAGACGTGAATCCAAAAGATATTACACGTTTGGTTCTGTGCAGCGGTAAAGTTTATTACGATCTGATCGATCGTCGCCGCGCAGATGAAATGAAGCATGTTGCTATTGTTCGCATTGAGCAGTTGTATCCCTTCCCTGAGGAAGAGTTGTTTGCTGCGATCTCACCTTATAAAAATTTAAAAGAAACCGCTTGGTGTCAAGAAGAACCAATGAACCAAGGGGCTTGGTATAGCTCTCAGCATCACATGCGTCGCGTGGTGAATCTGCATGGTTCAAGTTTGTATTTAGATTACGCTGGTCGTGAGGCATCCGCTTCACCGGCAGCAGGTTATATGGCGTTGCACTTAGAGCAACAAGAGCAATTGATCAAAGATGCACTGGGCTTATAAGCCCAAGCGAACAACGAATTAGGAATAGTAGACATGAGTATTGAAGTTAAAGCCCCCGTTTTCCCAGAATCCGTTGCTGACGGCACGATTGCAACTTGGCATAAACAGCCTGGTGAATTTGTTAAGCGCGATGAGTTATTGGTGGATATTGAAACCGATAAAGTGGTACTTGAAGTCGTTGCACAGTCGGATGGCATGATTAAAGAAATCATGAAAGCTGAAGGCGATACCGTATTGAGTGGCGAAGTGATTGGTATCTTTGAAGCGGGTGCCGCAGGTGCTGAAGCGCCAGTTGCTGCAAACGTAACACAGGACGATGCTGAGCAAACAAGCGATGTTGAAGATGTAAAGGTTAACCCAGCTGCACGTAAATTAGCTGCAGAAAAAGGGGTAACACTTTCAGAAGTGAAAGCTTCAGGTAAAGATGGTCGAGTTACAAAAGAAGATGTACTTAATCATCTTAAAACACCAGAGCCAGTTGCCCAAACAACGCCTCAAGCCGCCGCGCCAAGTACACCTGCTCCATCTAAATCGGCACCTGCTCCTATGCCAACTTTTAATCCAGGCGAACGAGCAGAAAAACGTGTTCCAATGACGCGTCTGCGTGCAACGATTGCTAAGCGTTTAGTATCTGCCCAGCAAAATGCAGCTATGTTAACCACTTATAATGAAGTGGACATGACAGCCGTGATGGAATTGCGAAAGCAATACAAAGCAATGTTTGAGAAAAAACATGACGGCGCACGTTTAGGGTTTATGTCATTCTTTGTTAAAGCCGCAACGGAAGCATTGAAGCGTTTCCCATCAGTCAATGCATCTATTGACGGTAGCGATATTGTTTATCATGGTTATCAAGATATTGGCGTAGCCGTATCCACAGAGAAAGGTTTAGTTGTACCGGTTCTGCGTGACGTGGATGCAATGGGTCTTGCTGATATTGAGCGTGGTATTGTTGAGTACGCTGGTAAAGCGCGCGAAGGCAAACTAGGTATTGAGGAGATGCAAGGGGGGACTTTTACCATTACCAATGGTGGTACTTTTGGGTCACTAATGTCGACACCTATTTTAAATCCTCCACAAACTGCTATCTTGGGTATGCATAAAATCCAAGATCGCCCGATGGCGATTGATGGCCAAGTTGTAATCCGTCCTATGATGTATTTAGCTGTGTCTTATGATCACAGAATGATTGACGGTAAAGAAGCGGTTCAATTTTTGGTGACAGTTAAAGAATTGTTAGAAGATCCAGCTCGCATCTTGTTGGATATTTAGTTTTAAAATGGGCTGGTCTGGGACACTAGACTAAAGTTGAATTTAAGTTATGCCTTTTACTAGGTATAAAGGGAAAGATCATGGATAAGTTTGATGTAATCATAATTGGCGGCGGCCCTGGTGGCTATGTTGCTGCTATTCGTGCTGCTCAATTAGGCTTGAAAACGGCTTGTATTGATAAAATGCTAAATGCAGACGGTAAAGGTGTTTTTGGCGGTACTTGTTTGAATGTGGGTTGTATTCCTTCAAAAGTTTTGCTCGATAGCTCTTATAAATATGAAGAAGCAAAACATAATTACGATATACATGGCATTAGCGTAAAAGATATCTCAATCGATATACCTACTATGCTCGCGCGTAAGGACTCAATTGTTAAAAACCTTACTCAGGGTGTTGCTGGTTTATTTAAAAGCAACGGTGTTACTCCATTGGAAGGCGTTGGTAAATTATTAGCGGGTAAAAAAGTGGAGTTCACTAACCACGCTGGTAAAACTGAAATTTTAGAAGCTGAAAATGTGATTATTGCGACAGGCTCTATTCCGGTAGACATTCCACCAGCGCCTTTAACTGACGGCGTTATTGTTGACTCTACTGGCGCACTAGAATTTTCTGAAACACCGAAGCGTTTAGGTGTCATTGGCGCCGGTGTTATCGGACTAGAATTAGGCAGTGTTTGGAATCGCTTAGGTTCTGAAGTGACCGTATTAGAAGCGCAGGATAAATTCTTACATCTAGTTGATTCACAAGTAGGTAAAGAAGCCGCTAAACAGTTTAAAGCGCAAGGCATGGATGTGCTGTTAAGTGCACGAGTAACCGGCACTGAAATTAAGGGTAAAGGCAAGAAACAAGAAGTGGTTGTGTCTTACTCTGATAGTGAAGGTGAAAAAACGATTATTTTTGATAAGCTGATTGTGGCTGTTGGCCGTCGTCCGTATACGGAAAACCTGCTGTCTGGTGATTGCGGTGTGAATTTAGATGAACGCGGTTTTATCTTTGTAAATAGCCGTTGTGTAACCGATGCCCCTGGTGTCTACGCAATTGGTGATGTGGTACGTGGCCCAATGTTGGCTCATAAAGCATCAGAAGAAGGTGTGATGGTTGCTGAGCGTATTGCAGGTCATAAAGCACAAATGAACTATGACTGCATTCCATCCGTGATTTACACACACCCAGAAATTGCTTGGGTGGGTAAGAATGAAGACGAATTAAAAGCAGACGGTGCGAAGTACAATGTTGGTACTTTTCCATTTGCTGCTAACGGTCGCGCGATGGCGGCAAACGATACGGCAGGTTTTGTAAAAATTATTGCTGATGCTGAAACCGATACCATTCTTGGTGCTAGCGTAATTGGCCCAAGTGCAGGTGATTTGGTTCAGCAGGTGGTGGTAGCCATGGAATTTGGCTCGAGTTCAGAAGATTTGGGTATGATGGTTTTCTCTCACCCAACGCTTTCTGAAGCAGTACATGAAGCCGCACTTGGGGTTAATAATCACGCGATTCATAAAATGAATCGTAAACGCAAATAGCGTGATAAATAAACTGGCTAGGGTGAACCGAGCCAGTTTTACCTCCAACTCCCATGGTTATCACCTCGGTAGTGTCTTTTATTCTAGGTTTTTGTTATAACAAAAGTTTATAAGGCGCACTGATTCTTTTAGTGCGCGATTTTCATCCAAGAAAGCACGACGAGGTCATCATGAATTTACATGAATATCAGTCTAAGCAGCTTTTCGCCGCTTATGGTTTACCTGTCTCTCAGGGGGTGGTTGCCACTACACCTGAAGAAGCGGTTAAAGCGGCGGATAATGTTCCCGGTAGTGCGTGGGTTGTTAAAGCGCAGGTGCATGCTGGGGGACGAGGCAAAGCAGGCGGTGTCAAGGTTGTCACCACCAAAGACGAGATTAAAGCATTTGCTGAACATTGGTTGGGCAAACAACTCGTAACCTATCAAACGGATGCAGGTGGTCAGCCTGTACATCAAATTCTAATTGAAGAATGTACCGATATAGACCAAGAGTTGTATCTTGGTGCCGTTGTTGATCGTGCATCTCAACGTGTTGTATTCATGGCCTCCACCGAAGGCGGTGTTGAAATTGAAAAAGTCGCCCATGAAACCCCTGAGAAAATTCTTAAAGCAGAGATTGACCCGCTAACCGGTGCTCAGCCGTATCAAGCTCGGGAATTAGCATTCAAACTTGGCTTAACGGGCAATCAAATTAAGCAATTCACGCACATTTTCTTAGGCTTATCGAAGCTGTTTTTTGAGAAAGATTTAGCCCTGCTTGAAATTAACCCTCTTGTTATTACCAAGGCTGGCGATCTGCATTGTCTGGATGCAAAGATTAATATTGATGGCAATGCCTTGTATGCACACAAAGATTTACAAGCTATGCACGACCCATCCCAAGATGACGCCCGCGAAGCAGAGGCAGCTAAGTGGGAGCTGAACTATGTAGCTTTAGACGGCAACATTGGTTGCATGGTGAATGGTGCAGGTTTGGCCATGGGAACCATGGATATTATCAAATTGAATGGCGGCGATCCTGCAAACTTCTTGGATGTTGGCGGCGGTGCAACTAAAGAGCGCGTTGCTGAAGCATTCAAGATCATCCTTTCTGATGACAAGGTGCAAGCTGTGCTAGTGAATATTTTTGGTGGCATCGTACGTTGTGACATGATTGCTGAAGGCATCATCGGCGCGGTAAAAGAAGTAGGCGTGAAAGTACCAGTGGTGGTACGCCTAGAAGGTAATAATGCTGAGTTAGGTTCGAAAAAATTAGCTGAAAGCGGGTTGGATATTATTGCTGCTACAAGCTTGACGGACGCCGCTCAACAAGTCGTTAAAGCAGCAGGAGGCAAGTAATATGAGCATTTTAATTGATAAAAATACCAAAGTTATTTGCCAAGGCTTCACTGGTTCTCAAGGTACGTTTCATTCGGAGCAAGCAATTGAGTACGGTACAAAAATGGTTGGTGGTGTTACCCCTGGTAAAGGCGGTACAACTCACTTAGGCCTACCTGTTTTTAATACCGTAAAAGAAGCGGTAGCTGAAACTGGTGCGCAAGCGTCTGTAATTTATGTACCTGCACCATTTTGTAAAGATTCTATTTTAGAAGCAGCCAATGGCGGCATCGAATTAATTGTGTGCATCACGGAAGGTATTCCAACTCTGGATATGATGCTGTGCAAAATGCGTTGTGACGAATTGGGAGTGACTTTAATCGGCCCGAACTGTCCGGGTGTGATCACACCGGGTGAATGTAAGATTGGTATTATGCCTGGGCATATTCATAAGCCAGGCAAAGTCGGCATTGTGTCCCGTTCTGGTACGTTAACCTATGAAGCGGTTAAACAAACTACAGATTATGGCTTTGGTCAGTCTACTTGTGTTGGTATCGGTGGTGATCCTATTCCAGGATCAAGTTTTATCGATATTCTAAAGCGTTTTCAAGAAGACCCTAAAACAGAAGCCATTGTTATGATTGGTGAAATTGGCGGCAGTGCTGAAGAAGAAGCAGCTGAATACATTAAGCATAATGTGACCAAGCCTGTAGTTTCTTATATTGCAGGTGTAACCGCGCCAGCAGGTAAGCGTATGGGGCATGCAGGTGCGATTATTTCAGGTGGTAAAGGTACGGCGGCTGAAAAATTTGAAGCCTTAGAAGCGGCTGGTGTAAAAACAGTACGCAGCTTAGCGGATATAGGTCAGGCTTTGAAAGAGAAAGCCGGTTGGTAGATTTTAGAACCTAGATCAATAAAGCCCTCAACTGAGGGCTTTTTTTTGCCTTGTGATTACCGTTCATGACATAAGTCAGTAGTCGAATACATGATGAGGAGTAATTTACGCCTGTTCGATGTGTACTTGTTTAGTGTTAGGAGCTGACATGATATTGAAAAAGCATGGTTTAACGATTGGTATTGAGCGAGTAAATACAAATATATTTATTTCTTTGAAAGCGGTGGGAACGTTAGAGCACGCTGATTATTTAACGATCACGCCTTTAATAGAAGGCGCTCTTGAGAAGGTCGAGCAAGCAAAAGTGGATTTGTTATTTGATGCGATTGAACTTGATGGTTGGGAGTTACGAGCTGCATGGGACGACTTAAAGTTGGGTCTGAAGCATGGTAGCGAATTTGATAAAGTGGCTATTTGTGGTAATAAGCGCTGGTTGCAGGTGGCAGCTAAAATAGGCAATTGGTTTGTTTCTGGTGATGTGAAATATTTTGATGATATTGAAGATGCCTTAGAGTGGATTGCTGATTCAGTTTGAGTAGGCTTACCATGAAATATCTTGGCCTTGCCAGTCAAGAAAGCTTAACTGTCCATCTGTTTTTAAACGACAGATAATTTTTTCAAGTTGCAGGGCAACAAACTTGGGTGTGAATAATTTGTCTTCTGGAATATTTTTTTGAAACGGCTCACTTAATGGTGTGTTTGTGGTGCCAGGATGAAAGGCAAGTATTTTCACACCTTTTGCTCTTTTTGCATATTCAATGCTTGCGCTCTTTAACAGCATGTTAAGAGCGGCCTTACTGGCACGATAACTGTACCAACCACCTAGATGATTATCATTGATACTGCCAACACGCGCACTCAGCACGGTTACTGTGCATTGTTGGTGGCGTAATAGCGGTAGCAGTGCTTTTACCCAAAGAATAGGAGTGAGTGCATTACTGTTCATTAATGCCATGAATGCCTCTGGGTTTATATCTTCTATGCGTTTTTCAACTTTAATGGTTTCGTTGTGCAGTACACCATTGCAAATATACACGCGATCTATAGATGTTAGATTTAAGCGTTTTATTTTATTTACTACATGAGAAATACTGTCAGATGAATAATTACACAATATGGTTTGTATTGTATCTTGGATATTACTGAAAGGCTGGCTAGAAATAGCGATAATTGATTCGGATTTTGGGGTGATTTGTTTAATAATCCCCTGTGCAATTACGCTGTTAGCACCAATGATAATACTATTCATTGTTTGAACCTTGTTTATTTTGATGATGCTGTGCAAATAGTACGGCGGTGATTTTATGACGATATTTAGCAAATAATAAATAACTGTATTTTAAAGTGGGACGTAACCATTTCCATTTTAACGGGGCAAGCCATTTGCCTAAACCTACTGTATCCCACAGTAAGTAGGTTGCATCTATACCTGTTTGAAACTGACCATTTGATTGCTGTACGTGAAGTATGTCATCAAGGTTTTGTTTGTTGAGAGTGGGGTATTTAGCTGCAAACTGTTCACAGTGTATATTTTCAAAATTAATGTGCTTATCTGAGTCGCGTTGTTTTAAGTGTGATATCTCCCAGTTGCACAGTGGGCAGTTACCATCATAAAAGACAGTTATATTCTTTATTTTATCTTTCATTTTAAAGTGCTGCCTCAATATCTTTTATGAGAGTCTGTGAATTGGGTTGAACCCAGCTGTCATATCGCTTTACGACTGCACCGTTTTTGTTAATTAAGTATTTATTGAAATTCCAATTGGGCTCACCCTGTTGGGTGTTAAGATGCCTAAAAATAGGGTGGGCGTTTTTGCCTTTTATATTAATTGGCTTGCTCATGATAAAGCTGACACCAAAGTTGCGATAACATACATCAGCTGTTTTCGCTTCATTGCTGGCTTCTTGATTAAAACTATTAGAAGGAAAGCCGAGCACGATTAAGCCTTGATCTTTGTATGTTTGATGTAAGGATTCCAAGCCTTTAAATTGCTTCGTATAGCCGCAGTGGCTTGCGGTATTCACAATGAGCAGTGGCTTATTGTTAACCACACGGCAAAGGGCGATGGTTTCAGCGCTGTGCAATTTTTCGATATGCGTATCCAGCCACTTAGGACATTGTGCAAATGCCAGTGACGGGGTGCTTATGAGTATGATCAATGCGTATAGTTTCATGATATATCTTAATCAGAGTCTAACTACTATACGCAACCATAATGGAAATGGATTTTAAGGGCGTCTGAGTAGAAACCCGAATTAAAGTGAATCTAGGTCTTTCATCAACAACGTATAGTGGTTATCACGATACCCTTCTGGCTTTGGAATCAATACTTTTACGCCAGAGCCTTGTGCTATGTTTCTTGGTTGCTGCTTGGTATCGAGCATGCCTTTTAAAGTGAAACAAAAGTTACCATCAGGGGACATTAACTCTACACGATCGCCTTCTTCGAAGTGATTTTTCACATCAATGGTGAGGTATTCAGGATGAATATTCTGGATGACTTCGCCCACAAACTGCTGCTTTGTGCTGTCTGACGTGCCGCGTTCATAGTTTTGATATTCATCGTGAACATGGCGTCGGTAGAAGCCTTCGGTATAGCCTCGGTTTGAAAGGGCCTCCAGCGTATCCATTAAGTCTTTATTAAATGGTAAGCCAGCGTGTGCGTCGTCTATGGCTTGGCGGTAAGTTTGGGCTGTTCTGGCTGCGTAATAATGGCTTTTGGTGCGCCCCTCAATTTTTAATGAATGAACCCCCATTTTAATAAGGCGTTGGACGTGCTGTATGGCGCGCAAGTCTTTGGAGTTTAATATATAAGTACCGTGTTCATCTTCAAAGGCTGGCATCATTTCTCCTGGGCGACCAGGCTCTTCTAGTAAGTACAGACCGTCATTGGGCTTGCCTAAGCCCAATGACGGTTCTGGCTGCCAAAGCTGAGCTGCTTGTTTGGTAATGATGTCACCTTGCTCATTTTGTTGCGCTTCATGAGTGTCGTATTTCCAACGACACGCGTTAGTGCAGGCTCCCTGGTTTGGGTCACGTTTATTTATATAGCCACTTAAAAGACATCGACCTGAATAGGCGATGCACAGAGCGCCGTGAACAAAGACTTCAAGCTCCATGTCAGGTACTTGCATGCGGATTTCTTCTATCTCATCTAAAGAGAGCTCTCTAGATAGAATGACGCGCTCAATACCTTGAGCTTGCCAGAACTTAACGGCCGCAAAGTTAATGGTGTTCGCTTGGACGCTCAAATGAATAGGGATCAGGGGCCATTTTTCTTTCACCATCATAATCAGCCCAGGATCAGACATGATTAGCGCATCAGGCCCCATGGCAACAACGGGCTCGATATCTTTAATATAGCTATGCACTTTCTTGTTGTGAGGGGCGATATTGCTGGCAACGTAGAACTTCTTGCCCTGTAAGTGGGCTTCTTGAATGCCCATGTTAAGTTGCTCTAAGCCAAAATCATTATTGCGCACCCTTAGGCTGTATCTTGGCTGGCCGGCATAAACGGCATCTGCTCCATAGGCAAATGCATAGCGCATGTTCTTGAGGGTGCCTGCTGGGCTAAGTAATTCTGTTTTCATATTTGACCCGTATCGCTTTAAATGGCGGGATTATGACCATATAAAATATAAGGGTTTTGACTGGCGTCAATGAGTAGGCGAAAGCTATGAACTGAGGCTTATCCTAGTAATGGGCTGGGTTATTGTTTAAAATGGGTGAATATTTAGTACACCAGATGAGAGCCTATTTATGTCTGAGATCATTGATCAAATCAAAGAACAGATCGAATCCAACGATGTCCTTATTTATATGAAGGGTAATCCTAATCAGCCTCAGTGTGGTTTTTCTGCTCGCACCGTGTCGGCGCTTATGGAGTGCGGTAAGCGTTTTGCTTATGTTGATGTGTTATCTAACCCAGATGTACGTGCGAATTTACCGGCTTATGCTAACTGGCCAACCTTTCCTCAATTATGGATTAAAGGTGAGTTAGTGGGTGGTTGTGACATCGTGACCGAGATGGCTGAAAATGGTGAGTTGAAAAAACTAATTGATGCAGCCGTGCCTGACGAAGCATAATTTTTGACTGTGTTTCTGAAACCGCCTAAGGGCGGTTTTTTTATGCCCGATAGAAAATAAAAGAAGAGAAAACCTAGTAAATACAAGGGTTATAGCGGCACTGTAATATTACTGTAACAATTAGAAGTTAGCCTGCCAGCAATTAAAATTTAGTAGGTTTTGTAATGTTAATGAAATCACGTCTTATTGTATTTTTAGCTAGCGGTTTATTTTTTGCACTGGCACACGGTTCTCTTTCGACTGAACAAGAAATGCGTTGGTCAAAAGCGCTCACCTCGATTAATGCAGCTGCGCAACCTTTTTCTGGCTTAGATGGGAACGAATCTGTCGTGACCTTATTTACCATTCACGGCTCAAACACCGTAGGTGAAAGTTTAGCGCCCAACATGATCATGTCTTACTTGAAAGCGAAGGGTGCTAAAAATGTACGCTTGCAGTCTTTAGAAAAGGCAAATGAAAAGTTAATCAAAGGGGATTTGCCAAACCTGGGGAAAACCGTTCAAGTCGCCATTGCCGCACACGGCTCCAGTACCGGTTTTAGGGGGTTAATGACGGGTGAAGCTGAGATCTGGGCTTCATCTCGTCCAGCTAAAGACAAAGAAGTGCAAGCTGCCGTGTTGTTCTCTAATTTGCTGGCACCTGAATCTGAACACGTATTGGGCATAGATGGTTTGGCCATTGTGGTGAACCCTAAAAACTCTATTTCTCAATTAAGCAAAGAGCAGCTAGGTCGTATTTACTCAGGTGAGGTGACTAATTGGTCTGAATTAGGTGGTCATGATCAACCGATTACTTTGTTTGCTCGTGATGAAAATTCAGGTACTTGGGATAGTTTTAAAAATATGGTGCTAGGTAAGCGCTTTCAATTAAGTGAACAGGCTCGTCGATTTGAATCCAGTGAAAATTTGGTGAATAACGTTTTAAATAATGATGGCGGCATAGGCTTTATTGGTATGGCATTTGTTGGCAAAAGCAAGTTGTTGGCCATTAGTGATGGGCCAACTCAAGCATTTAAGCCGACGCAGCTGACGGTGGCTACAGAAGATTACGCATTATCGCGTCGTTTATTCTTTTATACCCATAGCGAGCCTTCAAATTCATATGTAAAAGAGTTTATGAGTTACGCTCAAGGCATAAAAGGCCAAGCTATTGTACGCAGCGAGGGCTTTATTTCCCAAAATGTTGAATCCATGAATGTAGGTTTAGCTGAAGATTTACCTGATGATTATGTAGAGATGGTGCAAGGCGCCAAGCGACTAAGCGTTAACTTTCGTTTTAACGAAGGTAGTGCGAAGTTAGATAACAAAGCGTTAAAAGATATTCAGCGTTTAGCATATTTTATCAAAGAGCAGGGTGCGCAATCTGAGCTGTTATTAATAGGCTTTGGTGACAAACGCAAAAATGAAAACCGCTCTAAGTTGCTATCAAAATTACGTGCAATGGCAGTGAGGCGCGAACTTGCACGCTTGGGTATATACCCTCAAGAAACCACGGGTTATGGTGACTTTAACCCAGTTGCTTCGTTTGAAGGCTCTTCTAGGGTGAAGAATCGTCGAGTAGAAGTGTGGCTTCGTTAATCATAGTTTAACGTGGGTAAGCGCCAGATATAGATGCTGACGCTGACCCCGATTAGAAATAAAACTAATTTCCCCCAAATAATCGGCACAACTAACCAAGCTGAAAACCCCATTGTTAGAAAAATCATAGCAATGGTGTAGAGTTTGGCTTTTTTGGGCAGACCCTCCCCGTTCAAATAATGCAGCACGTATTTTCCCAGTTTTGGGTGTTCCACAAGCCAATTGTAGAATCTTGGGCTGGAGCGAACAAAGCACGCTGCCGCCAATAATAAGAATGGAGTTGTTGGTAATAGGGGTAAAAAAATCCCCAATACACCCAAAAAGACACTCACCCAGCCAATGGCAATGAGACTCCAAATAATAATGTTATGGCGCGGCTGTGGCGGATTCTGCATGAAATTCTCTACAACAGTGGTAATTTAAGCTTAGTTATGGCAAAAACTTATCATTAGTATGCGCAAAACACCATTGCAGCATCTATTATTTAGGCTATTGCGATTAACTTGAGGGAATATTATGAGTAAGGTCAACGTGGAGCAAAATGGCTCAGAGTTAACAATTACTATAAAAGGTC
Organism: Bermanella sp.; assembly: GCA_034110565.1. Taxonomy (GTDB): domain Bacteria; phylum Pseudomonadota; class Gammaproteobacteria; order Pseudomonadales; family Oceanobacteraceae; genus Bermanella. The sequence continues at coordinate 24,261 of JAWUYY010000049.1, forward strand.
GTTTCGATTTTAATATTCTTCAAGAATTCAGGAATGCTTACTCTGACCGTAATGGCAGTGATGGACAGTTTGTGGTGGATTTAGCCCAAACCGATTATATTGATAGCTCTGCTTTAGGCATGCTGCTTAATATGAAGAATCATCTTGGCGCTGAAGACTGCCAAATACACATTATAAATTGCCAGCCCAATCTTTTGAAGATTTTTTCCATCGCGCACTTTAATAAAAAATTCAAGTTTATCTAATCATGAGAATTCTAGTTGTAGATGACCAAGCAACGAACCGAGCGATTCTTGTTTGGTTATTAGAGGATGATGGTCATGAAGTCATTGAAGCTAAAGATGGACTAGAAGCGGTTAATTTATTTCAAGCATCACCCATCGATATTATTTTAATGGATGTCATGATGCCTGTTATGGATGGGATGCAAGCCACAAGAAAGATAAAAAATCTTTGTACTGATGGAAATCATGTCCCCATCATTTTTTTAACTGCACTAGAAGATGATAAAGCACTGAGTGAGTGTTTAGAGTCAGGCGGTGATGATTTTTTATCCAAGCCCTATAACGAAGCCGTGCTTAAAGCGAAAATAATTGCTCACCTTCGGATTCGTGAATTAACCCAGCAAATAACTGAAAAAAATAATGAATTAACTCTGTACAATAATCGCTGGGAACGAGAAAGAAATATAGTTTCTCATATATTCAATCTTGCGTTAGAACATAATCTCAGTGATTGCTCAAATTTACGTAGTTATATTGCACCTGCATCTACTTTTAATGGTGATATTTTACTATCTGCACCAAGCCCAAGTGGCGGCCTATATGTATTTTTAGGTGACTTTACTGGGCACGGTTTAGGCGCATCCATTGGCACCTTACCTATTGCCAATAGCTTTGACCAACTGGCCAGTCGGCATTTAAGTGTGGGAGAAATTGCTTACGAATTTAATCGTATGTTATTGACTATGTTGCCTGACTATATGTTTTGTTGCGCAACTTTGCTTGAGCTGAACCCGCAAGGAAATAGTGTACAGTTATGGACGGGAGGGCTACCAAACGGCTACATCATTAATGCAGATGGTACCATTAAAGAGCCTATAATCTCTCGGAATATCCCCCTAGGTATTGAGAAGAGTGAAAAATTCAACAAAGGGTTCGAGGTTAAGACATTAGCTGAGGGTGAAAAAATCATCCTATTAACAGACGGTATTATTGAAGCAGAAAATGGATCCGGAGAATTTTTTACAGAAGAGGGTCTGCTGAGTATTTTTGTTTCGGGCCGAACCAATCCAATTGAAGGCATACTTGAAACACTGCATGGTTTTACGCAAGGGGCTGAGCAAAATGATGACATTACGTTAGTGGAAGTGAGTGCAGGTCCTGTAAAAATAAAAGGTGATAAGCCAATTATTCAAGCTCAGCATGAAGGTGTGAATTGGAATATTAGCTCACAATTAGGGGTTGCAGATTTTCGGCGGGCCCATCCTGTTGAAGAACTTATGTCTATTTTAGGCGCGCAGACACTGCTAAGACCCAATAAAGATGTAATTGGTCTGTTACTGGCTGAATTGTATAGTAATGCTTTAGAGCACGGTATTTTACAGTTATCTTCAGAATTAAAGCGCAATGAAGAAGGCTTTATTGAATATTATACGCAAAGAGATGAACGCTTAAAGAAATTAGAAGACGGCTATATCAATATTAGTTGCCAACTAACCTATGATGACGACAAAGAACTGGTTCTTAGAATTAAAATGGAAGATTCAGGTATTGGTTTTGATGTTGAAAGTGTCATGCAAGGAGCCCGGGAAGACTCCTTTGGTCGGGGACTATCTCTCATTCGTAAAGTGTGCAAACGCACACAATACTTAAAGAATGGCTGCGCAATTGAAGTGGACTTTCCCGTTACGAGCAACGTGAGTATGGATGCCTAGCTTTCATCACCGTTGTAGAGTAAAAATAAATCAATCACATTGTCAGGGATGCTGGCACATACCTGTAAACTTAGATTTTCATCGTCATCAATATCTTTAAATGCGTCATCGTCGGCGTTAAGACCAGAAGCGTAGACAATAGGGAAAAGTAGCTCAGCGGCATTTTCTTCGTCTTTTCCATACCAAGCATCATGTTGTTCGATACTCAATAAAATAAAACCAATGGCCCAGTTTTCTAGTGGTGCAGCTTCGCCGTCTTCGTCACCTTCAACATTTAGGTCACAAGGAACTGGGAAGCTTTGACCCGATTCAACTAATTCAATGATTTCTTTTTGTAGTAGGTTGATTAGATCAATGATTTCAGCTTTTACGCGGTCTGATGGCCATTTAGGCTCACCATTGAAAATCATCGGTATCAACGCATCATTTGATAATGTTTGTGGACTGACCGCATTGGCAGTCAGTAAGCCATGCAATGCAAAAAAATCTAATCCTTCGGCGTCTTCGGCTTGGTCTTCTAGAAATAACGCAAGCGTCTCTAGTTGGTCTTCATTTAACGCGGCGGTGGTTGTCATGTGGCTTGTTCGCTTGTAATTAACGGATAGACTGCTTTATGCTGCAGTATACCAGACTTTAGTAGATTGATAGCCCATGCGCGGACCCAGAGTAACCTTAGAGCAATGGCGGACGCTACAAGCCGTAGTGGATCACGGAGGGTATGCGCAAGCCGCAGAAGCCCTCCATAAAAGCCAATCATCCATCAGCTATACCGTGTCAAAGTTGCAGGAGCAAATTGGTATGGAGCTGCTGCATATTGAAGGGCGAAAAGCCGTATTGACCAGTGCAGGTGAAGCCTTACTGCAGCGCTCACGTAATTTAATTGATCATGCCATGGAAATAGAGCAGGTGGCCGCCAGTTTGGAGCAAGGTTGGGAAGCACAGGTTGCCTTGGCAACGGATGCTATCTTTCCCAAATCCATATTGATTAGTGCTTTTAAGCAATTTCTGCCTGAAAGCCGCGGCTGTAAAATGCTAATGCGCGAAGAAGTATTATCGGGCGCAGCAGAAGTGCTACTAGAGAAAAAGGTGGATCTGTCCATCTCACCTTGGGTGCCACCTGGTTTTTTAGGCGAAAAGTTGATGGTCATCGATTTTATTGCAGTGGCTCACCCTGACCATGCGCTACATAAGTTAGGGCATAAAGTTAGCAGTAATGACCTCAGCCAGCACCTGCATGTGGTGATCAAAGATTCTGGGGTTAAACAAAATAGAGATTCAGGCTGGATTGGATCAGACTTACGCTGGACGGTAACAAATTTAGAAAGCGCAAGGCAATTAGTATTAGAAGGCTTAGGCTTTTCTTGGATTCCCATACACGAAGCATGTGAATACATAAAAAAAGGCTTGTTGCTTCCTTTAGATTTAGAGGAAGACTATCAAAAAATAGGCGCGCTATATTTGGTGTTTGCGAACAAATCCATTGCCGGTCCTGCCACGGAGTTATTAGCGGCTTGCATTAAATCGTGCACTAAAGAATATATGAAACAGCAACCCACCACCTTGGATGAGCTGCGTCAGCTTATAGCGTCAAGAAATGATTAGCCTAGTCTTTCCATTGTTGCAGCTTGTCTAAGGCAATAAATGGCATGGAAAACCAATAGTAACCTTTCGTGCTTTTAGATGGCGCAGTGCAATTATATCGACTGCGTCCAACGTCAAGATTTCCTTCAAATTGAGCCTCAATAATCAGCTCGTCTGCGCTAATGGTTGCTGTTGTAGGAATGGTTTGACCATTATAAAAACACTGACTTTGAAGATGACGTATATCGTGTGCTTGGCTAACCAGAGTTAACTTGGGAGCGGGTTGTCCAGCTTGGCGAACTTCATGACTGGGTGCATAACGAATAACAGGGAAAACGAGACTGTTCAGCTTAGTCTTTAGTGTCGCGAGATTGGCATAAATACCTGATGCCGGGAAACGAGGTAAGGCTTGAAAGTCGCTGTATTGATTGATGCCACCAGATTGCTGCGCTAAACCAATATAGCCTTCTTCTTTGAGTATTACCTTCAAGGCTTCATCGAACTCACCATAAGGGTAGGCAAACAACCCAAGTCTTGGCCCTAGCTGCTCTTCTAAGCGCGCCTGAGCCATTTTAATATCGTCACCAATACGTTGTTGCCATTGAATATCGGTTTCATTTTCTAGCCGTTCTAGTAGATGCAAGTGCTGATAGCTATGGTTGGCAATACTCGCACCGTGCTCTTCCATTTCTTTTAGTTGTTCCCACGTCATGGTGTCGCCGTGTTTCTTATCCGTGGCTTGCGGGCTAATGAAAACGGTAAACGGCCATGCGCGTTGTTTGAGTTGGGGGTAGGCCGCGTCATAAATGGAGGCGTAGCCGTCATCAAATGTGATGGATAATGTTTTTTTCTCAAAAGGGGTGTTACTACGAATACGCTCAATCACATAATCCAGTGGTTTTACATCAAAACCAAGCTCAGTAATTAGCTCTAAATGTGTGATGAATGCTTCAGCAGAAATACTGGTACTTGGTGGCGTATCGTCACTCACATGGTGATACTGCAATATGATCGCTTGGTGTTGGCGTAGAGAATCTGTACCGCTGGAATCGCTGTGCGCATGAAGCGAAAACAATAGGCAATAAACCAATGTGATTATGGATAATAATGTTGAAGACATTGCATGGCCTGGTGAATTTGAACAAGAATATCGGCATCACCACCTCTGTCAGGATGGTGTTGCATTGCTAGGCGGCGATACTGGAGTTTTATAGTTTTAAAGTCAACGGGCTCGTCTAGGCCGAGCACACTCAATGCGTTTTGTTTTTGTGTGTCGTTAAAATAGTAGCGCCAAAAATGCTCGAGTAATTGTTGGATATCCGATTCGGTGGTGCTCAGTAAGTGTCGGGTGTCTAAATAAAACAACCCTAATGGATCATGTTGAGTTAAGGTTTGATTATGCGACTTTAGCTTGTCGTCATCTTGCTTGTACACCTTAGTGATGATCTCTAGACTCGAAATGGATAATGCATATTGTTGGTGGATTGATGTCTTGATTTGTAAGCGGTAAAGGGCATTAAATATTAAAAAGTGACAGCGAAAAAGTGATAGAGAGTTGCTTAGGCAATCTTTACTGAGTCGGCCTATCTTTTGTAAATATTGAATGACGTCATATTCTTTACAATAAGGGTGAGTAAGAATAAATGTTTCAATATCTTGGCTTAAATCAAAGTTAAACATGGTCATCTTGTCATGATGCGAATTTATAAAGCTTAGTTGATAATAACAGCCTAATTAAGGATAAACATGGACAAAAAACGCTTACCAATAGGCTCTGCGGTATCACACGCGGCATTAATGACGGGAAATATTGATGACACCTCCGGCTGGGTAGCTCAATCGAAAGAATCAGATCTGGTGATTTTCGAATGTAAAAGCGGTGCGAAACCCGCTTTATTGTATCGATTATTTAAATCCCTGCGCGCCATTAGCCTAACCGCTACTTTACTGCCTGCTATCGCCATAATATTGCTCAGTCTTGCGCAGGGGTTGAGTCTTGATGTCTTTACGCTCAGTACTGCCTTACTGGCTATGCTCATGCTGCAAGTTGCGGTTAATGTGTTTAATGATGTAGAGGACTATTTAAAGTTAATTGATCTACCTGATTCATTAGGCGGCAGTGGTGTGATTCAGTCTGGTTGGTTAAGCGCCAGTCAAATGAATCGCCTTGCTTGGGTTGCATTTGGCCTTGCGTGTTTATTGGCACTGCCAGCCATTATTAAAGCGCCTGAATATGTGCTCATATGTGCAGCTTTAGCTGGTTTAGGCGTGTTGGGCTACTCAGGCAAACCCTTTCGATTTAAGTATCGTGCATTAGGTGATGTGTTTGTTTTCTTATTGTGTGGGCCGGTATTAACTCTAGGTGTTAGCATCGCGGCAACAAATACATTTGATGTGAGCGCGGTTTTATTAGGTGTGTTTTTTGGATTACTAGCATGTGGCATTCTAAACGCCAATAACATCAATGATATTCACGTGGATAGTCAAAGCGGGGCGCAAACATTAGCCAGTGTGTTGGGGTTTGAAAAAGCAAGGTGGCTGCAATTATCATATTACGCTGTTGCGCTAATCAGCTTGCTACCTTTAGCTTGGTTATTAGGTGGTTGGTTGTTATTGCCTTGGTTGGTGTTACCTTTAATTTATAAACATATTTCTGTTTTATTTAAAGCGCAGACCTGCGACCAAGACTCTTTGGCGCAAATACGGTTTGATGCGGCAAAACTGCATATGGCATTAAGTGTCATGACTTGCTTGGGCTTGTTCATCATTACTTAAGCGTTAATTACTATGGTGTTACGTGAAAACAAAATTAGTCACTGAGAAAGGGTTCGAATCGCTGAAGCAGGAGCTTGATCATTTGTGGCGAGTGTATCGACCTGAAATCACCGAAAAAGTCACGTGGGCGGCCAGTTTGGGTGATCGATCCGAAAATGCAGACTACAAAGAAAATAAGCGCATTCTTAGGCAGATAGATAGTCGCGTGCGCTATTTGAGTAAATGCATCGAGAATCTGCAGGTGGTGCCTTATTCGCCACAGCAAGAGGGCAAAGTCTTCTTTGGTGCTTATGTGATCGTTGAAAATGAAGACGGGGATGAAAAAAAGTTTCGTATAGTAGGCCCCGAAGAAATTTATGCGCAAAGCAAGAATATATCCATTGATAGCCCTATGGCGAGGGCCTTATTGGGTAAAGAAGTGGGTGATGAAGCGCAAGTACACACCCCTCACGGCATACAACTTTGGTATATAAACAGCATTCAATACCAAACCCTTGATTAGACGTTTTAAGTCAGTCACAAAAACAGGCATTGTGAAGCACCTTTGTTAGATTGATCTAAACTTAGATAAGGTTCTATTGGAGTGGCGGTATGCGCTGGCTAATTATTGTATTTTTTATAGGGATAACCCCTTATGCACTGGCTTCGGATGAGCCTCGTCAAGGGGTGGCAGACGCTTCTAATTTGGGGGTGTCTATTTATGACGTTAAAGGCATGGGCAATTGGCAGAAAGGCAGTCGCGGAGGGCAAATTCGCCTAATTATCACCCGTATGGCAAAGCAAGATGAAGTCTTTTTGCAGTGGGTTCAGTGGAATGATAAAGGTCCAGAATTAGTCAAAAGTACGGTGGCCATTAAAGAAATTCAAGAAAAAGGGCGTTATAAAGTTGACTTTATTCGTCGCGAAACCAGCGGCCATACACGTCATATTGTATTGGGTTTAGAAAACTTGTACGACAAATCATCTACGCGAGTGATCATTGAAGTACAGGATTTAGGCCTTTATACCTGCAAGTTTGAATAAAGCATACGGTTTGATGTTTAGCGGATAATGGTGAGTAGGGAATTAGTAATGCTTACTTTCGCTGATTGTAAGAAAGCAGCATTACGCTTATTTTCCAAACGTAATGCGCTTATAGAAATACAGCTAGAACTGGTTAGACTCTATTTCATCAAAGATATTAATCGTATCAATTAGGTTGTCAGGCTTTAATCTTGGCGGCATTTGTGCGAACTCTCCCACGCCTTCAATCGTTTGTGCATCGGCGTATTCATACGCTTCTTTTTCTTCACTTCTATCGATCGCTAGGCTTTCAAAATCAAAAAGTTGAGTGTCTGCTAATTGAGAAGGTGCGATGTTTTGCATTGCCGTAAAAACCTGCTGAACGCGCCCAGGCGTGTCAATTTCCCATTGAGTGAGCATAGCTTTAATATTTTGGCGTTGCAGGTTTTCTTGGCTACCACATAAGTTACACGGAATAATAGGGTATTGCTTTAATGCAGAAAACTCACTGATATCGCTTTCTCTGCAATAAGCTAAAGGTCGAATAACAATATTTCGTTTGTCATTACTTAATAGTTTTGGCGGCATCGCTGCAAAGCGTGCACCGTGGAATAAATTCAAAAATAAAGTTTCTACAATATCATCACGATGATGGCCAAGCGCCACTTTTGTGCAGCCAATGTCTTCTGCAAAACCATAAAGAGTCCCTCGACGCAGTCGGGAGCAGAGCGCGCAAGTGGTGCGACCTTCGGGCACTTTTTCTTTGACCACAGAATAGGTGTCACGATTAACAATATAATATTCAATACCTAACGTATCTAAGTAGCTGGGTAAGATATGTTCAGGAAAACCCGGTTGCTTTTGGTCTAGGTTGACTGCCACCAGTTCAAAATTCACCGGTGCACTTTTTTGCAGGCTGATTAAAATATCCAGCATGGTGTAGCTGTCTTTGCCGCCAGATAAGCACACCATAATGCGGTCACCTTCTTCAATCATGTTGAAGTCAGCAATGGCACGGCCAGCATCACGGCGAAGGCGTTTTTGAAGTTTATTAAATTCTGTTTTTTGCTTTTTGTCTGTCTCAGGTGTCTCAGACACACTGGCATCAACGAACTGAACCATTTTACAACCTAGCGAAACTTACATAAGTTGCGGATTCTAGCGCAAATAATGACTCTTTGCCTATGAAATAGGGTTATAAGCCATAACTTGTTTTGTGGATTAAGCGGCTAAATCGGTTTGATATTTGAGCGCTTTGAAACGTTCTATGTAGGTTTCGATACCGTTTTGGGGGCGACTATGAAAATGTCGACGCCAAAACTTAGCCATAGCGATGACATCATTAGGGTCCGGCAGAGATTTGCCTTTACGTTCATATAGTAGCCATGCAATGGCGGTGGCGTAGCGCAAATTGGTAGTGAGTTCACAATGAGGTTTTATTAGGAACCCATGTTGGCTGGCCAAACCTCTGACTTTACTGGCAAGCTCAGGATCTTTTGCAAGATATTGGTCCCATAACAATTGATGGCTGCGTGGGGTTATGTGATAGATCCCTAAGCCTCGGCCTTTGTTTTGTTTTAGCTCGTAGCCCATGGCTGATTCTACAGCTGCAGTTCCCATTAATAATGTTTCAGCCGCTAAAGAGTACTGGTTCAAATATTCTAGAGTGGGGCGAATAACTAGGTGCCGAAGTTCATCGGGGCACAATCCCATGTGAGTTTGTCCTTGAATCCTGCGTAAGCTTCATGTGTTGAGTTAGTTAAACACTAGATGCAAACTAGAAAAAAGCAAAAATATAACTTGCATTTTAATTTTTTCTTTTTCTTCAGGGTGTTAGCACTTGTTAGCCATGGGATGTTTATCACAGATAGTTTGCTTGTCAGGATTGCCCGCTAATTGATTTAACTCATCAATATTCACAAGTGTGATTTCTTTACCATCTGTTTTGATGAGTTCATTTTTTTGAAAACGAGTAAGAATACGGCTTACGGTTTCGACGGCTAAGCCAAGGTAATTACTAATATCTACACGAGACATAGATAAACGAAAAGCTTTCGCTGAAAAGCCCCTACGTTCAAAACGTGTACTTAAATCCAATAAGAAGTAAGCCATGCGTTCGTCGGCACTTTTTTTCGAAAGTTGCAGCATCATTTGCTGATCTTGACGAATTTCACCGCCCATATTACGCATTATCTGTTTGCGCAGGCCCGGCATTTCATCACATAGGATTTCAAGTTGTTCGAGAGGTAATTCACATACTGTAGTGGTTTCTAATGCCTTGGCTGACAGCGAGTAGGTTTCTTCGTTATAACCAGATAACCCGATTAGCTCGCTGGCAAGGTGGAAACCTGTAATTTGTTCTTCACCACTAGAGGCTACGGTAAAGGCTTTAATAGCACCGGTGCGTATGGCATAAACGGCTTTAAATGAATCCCCTTGCTTAAAGAGTAACTCACCTTTCTGGATTGGACGCCCACGCTTGATAACACTGTCTAATGCTTCAAGATCGGCTTGTTCTAAGGCAATAGGCAGGCATAAAGAGCTCAGGCTACAGGTACTACAGTGGGTTTCACCAACTTTGCTGGGCGCTAAAATGTTAATAGCTCGGGTATCTTTTAACATGAAATCCTCCTGATAACTGACGTAGCTAGTGTTAATATCGATTGATACTAATGTTTTAAAACCCCTTTGTCAGGCTTATTTTATAAGCCAAGGCGCTAGTATGGTCCATATACCAAAAACAATAATACTGCCGCCTAATATTAACCGGACAAGCCAGTGGCGTTTAAATTGGTTTAGCTGTGCAGTAAACAAAGCAAAGCTGAGTAATGCGGGTAAATTCCCCAAGCCAAAAGCCATCATTAAGGTGGCGCTATGCAATGGGTTAGCCGAAACCAAAGCCCAGCTTAGCGTGCTATAAACCAGACCGCAGGGTAACAGCCCCCAAATTAATCCTAAGCCAATAGCTTGCTTGACTGAGCGTACAGGTAGAACGTACTTACTTAAAGGCTGCACGTATTTCCATAGTTTTGAGCCACCTTTTTCTAGCCACAATAGAGTATTGGTTGAGCCTAAAACATATAAGCCCATTAAAATTAAAATAGCACCTGAGAGTGAGCGTAAGACGGCGCCTGCTAATTCATGACTGGATGCCAACCATAAACCGATAAAACCAGCGATGAATCCGATAATACCGTAGGTTATGATACGACCTAGGTTATAGCTAAGTTGTAATACAATAGGGCGAGAGTGTTGAGTGTTAACAGAGAGGGCACCCACGATACCACCGCACATGCCCATGCAATGAATACTGCCGAAGAGCCCTAATAAAAATGCGGTAAGGTATGAAAGCGGTTCAATCATTGGGTGGGGTCTTTGGTCTCTTTGTCTTCTTGAGTCGCGTCAGATTCGGACTCTTGTTTGTTAGGAGCCACGTCATCATCAAATAAAATTCGATGTGCAGGGCTATCTAAATCGTCGAATTGCCCACCCTTATTTGCCCAGAAGAAAATAGCCACACCCGTTGCAATGAAAAGCAGGGTGACTGGAACCGTTATAAAAATAATATCCATTACAACCTCAATTATTTGGGCAATTTATTTAAACGCAGCGCATTAAATACCACAACTAATGAGCTAGCTGACATGCCGATGGCGGCTAAATACGGTGGCAGTAAGCCTAATGCTGCCAGAGGTAAAACACAACTATTGTACAGTAAAGCCCAAGCAAGATTTTGCTTAATGATGCGAGCCGTTTTGTGCGCTTGTTTAATTAATTGTGGCAAGCGAGACAACTGATTACTTACCAGAATAATATCCGCGTGGGTTTTGGCTAAGTCACTGGCACTACCAATGGCAATTGAAACAGGTGCTTGGGCTAAAACTGGCACATCATTAATACCATCGCCGACCATAATGCAGGCATCGTTTGGATCTTGCTGGGCAAGGTAATCTAGCTTGCCTTGAGGGCTGACACCGCCCTTAAACTGCTTAATGCCAAGTGTGTTGGCCACATAAGCCACATGAGTGCTTTGGTCGCCGCTTAACATTTCACATTGAAGGGATAGCTTTTGTAAGGCTTCGATGCTGCTTTTTGCATTGGGGCGAATTTCATCGCTGAGTAAAAACCAAGCCAAAATCATTTTATCATGCGCCAGCGCTACCCAATGACGTTGATCCGGCGCTGATACTGGCTCACTAATCGACGCGCTGATAAAAGAAGCGGTACCAATTCTGTATTCAATTTGATTAATGATACCGCTAATGCCTTCACCAATATGGTTGTGTATTTCACTGACGGGCAATAACTGTTTATGTTTAAAGGCATGAGCAATTGGATGCTGGCTAAAATGCTCTAAGCTAGCCGCTATTTGTAGAGGGTCGGGTTGGTGTGCGTTAACTATTTTGGTGTTTTCAATGGTTAATTGCCCCAGCGTTAGGGTGCCTGTTTTATCGAAGATAATACGACGACTTTTGCGTAATGTTTCGAGCACGTGACCGCGAGTAATCAATATGCCATTTTGTCTTAAAGCTGTTGTTGCTGCGGTTAAGGCTGTTGGTGTGGCCAGTGAAAGTGCGCAAGGGCAGGTGGCGACAAGCACGGATAGCGTGATCCAAAAAGCGCGCTCGCTATCGATAAAATACCAAGTGGTGAATACCACGGCCGATGTGATTAACACGCCTGCCACAAAGTACTGAGCAAGAATATCGGCCAATTGTGCAATTTTAGGTTTGTCTTGTGACGCTCGATCTAGCAGCGACATAATGGTTGAAATTTGTGTGTCTTTACCAATGGCCGTTACACGAATATCAATTGGGTTTTCGACGTTTAAGCTGCCTGCAATAACATGATCATCACTCTTTTTTTGCAAAGGAATGAATTCACCAGTGATGATGGATTCATCGACACTGCTGCTGCCCCTTATGATTAAACCATCCGCGGCTATGGTGCTGCCTGGTAAAATACGAATGCAGTCACCAATGACAATTTTATTAACGGGTAATAGTGCTTCATCGCCATTTTCGAGAATTTTAACGCAGGCTCTGGGCATTAGGTTATGCAGTTCGTTGCCCGCCTCGCCGTTACTTAGGCGTGCACGTGCTTCTAAAAAGCGCCCAAGCAATAAGAAAAAGGTAAACATACACACACTGTCAAAATAGACTTCTTCACCTTGGGTGAAAGTGGAGTAAACACTGGCAATATAAGCGCCGCCTATAGCAATAGACACAGGTACATCCATTGTAAGATGCCGTGATTTTATGTCTCGTATAAAGGCGCTAAAAAAAGGTCGAGCGCTATAAAGAATAACGGGTGTGGTGATGGCGAGCCCAGCGAAACGGAAATAAGTTTCGTACTGCAATAAAATACCGCTCCATTCCCCTACATACAAAGGCACTGCAAACATCATGGCTTGCATGGTGCCAAGAGCTGCGAGTACTAATCGTTGAATGGATACTTTTTGCTCGGCTTGTAATTGCTGCTGTGCGGCATCGGGTGTATAAGGTTGCGCCTTAAAACCCAGAGTGTAAATTTGTGAAATAATATCACTGAGTGCTGTGATATCTTGCTGCCAAGTAATATAAAGTCTGTGTTGGGTGACATTTAATTGAACGGCATCGACACCATCGAAGCGTTGTAACTGCTTTTCAATTAGCCAGCCACATGCGGCGCATGTGATGCCATCAATAATCAAAACGGCATTGAATTGCTCACCGCTTTGCGTTGCGATATCCCCTAGAACATCAAGATTGTCATACAGGGTAAGTTCTTGACGAACAGATTGGGGGAGGGTGTCTAGGGTGAAATCTGGGGTAGTATTTTTATCACTGCGGTATTGATAAAAAGACTCGCTGCCACTTTGCACGATTGCATTGGCCACTGCTTGGCAACCAATGCAACACATGGTGCGATCTTCGCCGAGCACACGCGCTGTTAAGTTTATGTTCTCGGGGACCACTTGCCCGCAGTGATAACAATCTGTCATGGCTAAAGGGCTACAGGTATACCGCTTTTAATTCTAATGTCTTTGCGAATACGCCATTGCTGCTCAGCAGATTCAATGAGTAAGTAGTAGCGCCCGTCTTCAGTGGTATCGATGAAGCCAAGAAAATCTTTATCCTGTGTTAATTGCACATGGGATTGGCGATCTTTTTCTGGGATGGTTGGGTGACCTAGAGTGACTTTCAGAGAGCCTGGTAGCACTTGACGAGTATTAATCACCTTAATGCGCAGATCGTTACCTTTAATCATTAGTTCTAGGCGAATATCCAATGCTTTTGCTTTTTTATCCCACTGGAGCTCTTGGTTGTAAGCTAGACCATCCTTGTAATAATTATCGCGTACCAAGGTGTCTTTATTAATCACAGAGAGAGTAATAAAAAAGGTACCAACAATTACAGAGCTTAGGGGAATGCCGATTAGCATCCATACATAGGGTTCTTTGTACCAAGGGCGTTCTAATTGAGTCATTGCATTTACTGCTGTATCAAATAAGGGCGCCAGTGTATCACTACACTGGCGTTGGACAAGGTTTGTGGCAAGTTGGAACAGTTAATTTACCATTTGTTCCAACATGTTTTATCGCCCTGCAGGTCCAATAAATCGACTTTCTTCTTCAACAATCAAGCCGTCATCTCGTGTGGCAATAAAGCGAATGTCGGTGCGGGATTGTTTCAGTTCCCAAGGCACTGCTTTTAAATTAAGTGGCATAGAACCCACATCACCTGGCATTAGGTGTATTTGGGTTTTACCGCTTAGTTCACCGCCGGGTAAGCCTTCTACCTTAATAGTAAATACATGCTCTTCTGGGGACATATTCATAATCTTGGCGAAGTAGCTGTTTTGTAGGCGGCCATCACTGCTGTTGGTGTAAAGAGCACCACGGTCACGGGAGACATCTAATTCCACGGGTGAGCGATCAAAAACGGAATACATGAAAACACCGATCATAACAATGAGAGCCACTGCATAACCAATGAGTTTAGGCCTCATGATATGCACCTTGTTGCCTTTTAGAGCGTGCTCATTGGTATAACGAATCAACCCTTTTGGATAGTCCATTTTATCCATGATTTCATCGCACGCATCGATACATAACGCACAACTAATACATTGATATTGTAAGCCGTCACGGATGTCGATACCCACCGGACAAACCTGAACACACATGCTGCAATCAACACAGTCACCAATGTTCTGCTCGACAGGGTCTACTCCTTTTTTGCGAGCGCCTCGGCCTTCTCCGCGTTCACCACGGCGTTCATCATACGAAACGATCAGGGTGTCTTCATCAAACATCACCGCTTGAAAGCGAGCGTAAGGGCACATGTGGGTACATACCATTTCTCTTAACCAGCCTGCATTGCCATATGTTGCAAGCGTGAAAAACAATAACCAAAAACTAGACCATTGGTTTTCAATGCTAAGGGTAATGAGGTCAGGTACTAATTCGCGGATAGGGTAGAAGTAACCGACAAAGGCCACCCCTGTGGCGAACGATATGATAATCCAGATACTATGCTTAGAGAATTTTTTGAAAAATTTAGAAGTTGTCAAAGGCGCTTTGTCTAATTTCATGCGCTGATTGCGATTGCCTTCAATTTTTTCTTCGACCCACATGAAAATAAACGTCCATACGGTTTGAGGGCAGGTATAACCACACCAAATACGACCCGCCAACGTGGTGATGGTAAATAGGCCAAAGGCACAAATAATTAATAGCCAAGATAATAATATGAAATCTTGTGGCCAGAAAGTAAGGCCCCAAATATGGAACTGGCGACTAGGTAGGTCGAACCACACGGCTTGTGTGCCGTTGATGTTAATCCATGGTGTAACAAAATAAGCCAGCATTAAGCCCCAAAGTGAAAAGGTTCTTAGCTTATTAAAAACGCCGTTAATAGCACGGACATAAAGTTTACCGTTCACTTTTGCAGAGACACCCTCATATTGCTCATGAATATTGACTGGGGTGACATCTTTGACAGGGATTTCTTCACTCATACTGACCACCTAATAGTAAGAAGTGTCATGCCAAACTTATTGTTGTTGTTTTAGTTTAGAGGCTATTTATTTGTAATGGCCAAAATAATGATGCCATTGAATTATTATTCGCCTAGACGTACTTCTAAAGATTCAATTTGTACTGAGTTTAAAGCATTAGCTAGTGCTAATGAAAACAAAAAAGCGGCATAAAGCCGCTTTTTCATCGTTTATTGAGCTAGCTCAATTACTCTTGGTCTTGTGACAAAGAATAAACGTAACCTGCAACAACATGTACCTTATCTTCACCTAGAATTTCTTTCCAGGCGGGCATAACACCGGCGCGACCGTGACGGATGGTGAAATCAATTTTGGCTTCACTACCGCCGTACAACCAGATGTTATCTGTTAAGTTAGGCGCACCCACTGCATGCATACCTTTACCGTCAGCACCGTGGCAAGCAGCACAAGCTTGTGCAAACAAGGCTTTACCTTTTGCAGCATCACCAGAGCCTTCGCGGCCAGACAATGTCAGTACATGAGCGACGATGTCAGTACGTTGTGTATCCGTCATGTCAGGTTTTAGGCCATTTGCAGGCATAGCACCGTTACGACCACCAATAATAGTTTGCTTAATGTTTGCTGGGCTGCCGCCGTATAACCAATCATTATCCGTTAGGTTAGGAAAGCCTTCCGAACCTGAGGCAGTAGGGCCATGGCACACAGAACAGTTAGAAGCAAAAATGCGTTGGCCAGTGGCAAGCGCTTCTTCATTTTGAGCAAGTTCTTCAATGCTCATAGCCGTCAACTTATCGTAGTAAGGCTGATATTTTTCTTCGGCTTTTGCTACTTCACGTTCCCATTGGTCATGAGAGCTCCACTTAGAGAAGCCAGTCCAGTCGCCAATGCCGTATATCAAAATATAAGCAAAACCAAATACGATGGTGGACCAGAAGAAGTACATCCACCACTTAGGTAGTGGGTTGTCTAATTCATGAATGCCATCGAATGAGTGACCTGTGGTCTGGTCAGTTTCTTCATCAAATTTTTGACCGCGCTTGGTGATAACGATCAAAGCGCCACTGGCAATCATAGAACCAATGACAATGACACTTACCCATATGTGCCAAAAGGTTGTTAATTCAGTCATCTTTATCTCTCTCTGCTTCTGCTGTACGGTGCGCGATCTGATCATCTTTAAAAATCATATCGGCGTCATCGTCAAAGCGACCCTTTCGCGATGAGCTATAAGCCCATGCAATGATGCCTATAAAAGCGATTAAAGCGAATACAGTACCTAAACCGCGCACGTCATTAATATCCATAACTCTACCGTTTTTGGGTTAGAACTGTACCAAGCTGCTGTAGATACAAGACTAAGGCATCGATTTCACGAACGCCGTCAGTCGCATCTTTTGCACCAGCAATTTGCTCATCAGTGTAAGGTACACCAACAGAGCGCAGAGCTTTCATTTTCTTGGGCGTATCACGACCGTCAACTTTGTCTTCAAATAACCATGGGAATGCTGGCATATTTGAAGAAGGCACTACGTCACGAGGGTTGTACAAGTGAGCGCGGTGCCAGTCATCTGAATAACGTTGACCAACACGGGCCAAGTCAGGACCAGTACGTTTAGAGCCCCAAAGGAACGGATGCTCATATACGTGCTCACCTGCAAGAGAGTAGTGACCGTAACGTTCTGTTTCAGCACGGAACGGGCGAATCATTTGGGTGTGACATACATGACAACCTTCACGGATGTAGATGTCACGGCCTTCTAATTCAACCGCGCTCAGTGGTTCTAAACCTTCAATAGGTTCAGTGGTTGCTTTCAAGAAGAATAGAGGAACAATTTCTGCCAATGCCCCCCAGCTGATTGCAATCAAAATCAGCACTATCATTAATGGCAGGTTCTTTTCGACGATATCGTGTTTCATGCTTATCCTCGTCCTTATGCTTGCGCTAGCTTAGCTTGTTGTTCGGCATTGGCGCCACGAACCGTTTTATAGGTGTTGTAGGCCATAATAAGCATACCGCTTAAGAATATGGCTCCACCTAACGCACGCACTATGTAGCCTGTGTGTGACGCTTCCAGTGATTCAACGAAGCTGTATGTCAGCGTGCCGTCAGCATTCACTGCGCGCCACATTAGACCTTGCATAATACCGTTAACCCACATGGCAACTATGTATAGAACCGTACCGATTGTCGCCAGCCAGAAGTGAATGTTAATCAGTTTAATTGAGTACATTTCACCTTGTTTTTTGCCATATACAACAGGAATCATATTATACAGCGCACCGATAGAAACCATGGCAACCCAACCTAGAGCACCAGAGTGCACGTGGCCTATGGTCCAGTCAGTGTTGTGTGATAAGGCGTTAACCGTTTTGATTGCCATCATTGGGCCTTCAAAGGTAGACATACCGTAGAAAGACAGAGAAACAACCAAGAAACGTAAGATAGGGTCAGTTCGAAGCTTATGCCAAGCGCCTGATAGAGTCATCATGCCGTTGATCATGCCACCCCAAGAAGGCGCCAGAAGGATCAAAGACATAATCATCCCCGCTGATTGTGCCCAATCTGGAAGAGCAGAGTAGTGCAAGTGGTGAGCACCGGCCCAAACGTAGATAGAGATCAACGCCCAGAAGTGAACAATAGAAAGACGGTAAGAGTAAACCGGACGTTCAGCTTGTTTAGGCACAAAATAGTACATGATGCCCAAGAAACCTGCGGTTAAGAAGAAACCTACCGCGTTGTGTCCGTACCACCATTGAACCATGGCGTCGATGGCGCCAGCATAAATCGAGTACGACTTAAACATGGTGACAGGTACGGCCAAGCTGTTGAATATATGCAATACAGCAATGGTGATAATGAACGCACCAAAGAACCAGTTAGCCACATAAATATGCTTTTGTGAGCGTTTAGCAATGGTGCCAAAGAAGACAATTGCATAACACACCCAGACAATGGTGATGGCAATATCAATTGGCCATTCAAGCTCTGCGTATTCTTTAGTAGACGTTAAGCCTTGAGGAAGCGTAATAACAGCAGCCACAAGAATGGCTTGCCAACCCCAAAAGGTGAACATGGCTAAAGAGTCAGAGAAGATGCGAGTTTGACAGGTACGTTGTACTACGTAGTAAGAAGTAGCAAACAAGGCGCAACCGCCGAATGCGAAAATAACCGCATTTGTATGTAACGGACGTAAACGAGAAAACGTCAGATACGGAATCTCAAAGTTCAGCTCAGGCCAAACAAGTTGAGACGCGATCAGGACACCAAGGGACATGCCCACGATACCCCAGACCACAGTCATGATGGCAAAATACTTTACCACCTTATAGTTATATGTCGGATGCTCAATAGCAGTGCTCATGATTTAGTTCCATTCGCAGCAAGTTAAAAAATCGGCGCAATTATCAGGAAAGGCGGGTGTAAATGCAACGAAAAGCCATGATACACATCAACCTTTTCCCCTGTGTTAACAAATAGTTAGCTATTTTGTTTAAATATTGCGCAGTAATTGTTAGAGGTTAGTTAGAATACTCAGTTTAGCAGTGAATTTACTGTGTGGTTAAAAATACAGCGCCTGACATTGAACCTCTGTGCCATTACACTGGTGACTTTTATTTAAGACCCTTAATTTATGTTGATTGTAGATGGCGAGACGCACGCTAAAACCTGTATTTTTGCTCATGGCGCAGGTGCGCCCATGGACAGTGAGTTCATGCAGCGTGTGGCTCAAGGATTAGCGAATTTAGGCATAAAAGTGGTGCGATTTGAATTTCCTTATATGCAAGAGCGTCGATTAAATGGTAAAAAGCGCCCACCTAATCGTCAACCTGAATTAATAGAGAGTTTTGCGGCTGTTTTAGCGCAGCAATCTGGCCCATGTGTCTTAATGGGTAAATCCATGGGAGGGCGCATGGCCAGTATTTTGGCCAGCGAACAACCCGATAACCCAAATATATTGGGTGTATTGGCCTTGGGGTATCCGTTTCACCCGCAAGGTAAGCCAGAGAAATTACGCATAGCCCACTTGCCAAGTGTGAAAGTGCCTATGGCCGTTGTACAGGGCACTCGCGATGCGCTGGGAAATCAAGATGAAGTAAGGCAATTGCCCATTCCCAGCAGTATAGAGTTTTTGTGGCTTGAAGACGGTGATCATGATCTTAAGCCCAGGGTAAAGAGTGGCTTTACCCATCAGCAGCACATTGATCAAGCAATTCAGTTTTGCGCTGATTTTATTAAGCGCTGCTATTAACATTAATCCATAGGCGACGCCTAGTGACTATGAGTACCACGCTGTAATGGCTATGACACAATTAATCCTGTTATGTAGACAGGGATTCGAAGCGGAAACCGCCGCAGAAATTCAAGACGTTGCTTCTCAAGCAGGGTGCTTTGGCTATTGTAAAACTCAAACAGACCAAGGTTACGTCAGTTATATCGCAGAAGATCACCAACTAAAGCAACTGATCGAACATGTGAAGTTTCGTTTGCTGATTTTTGCGCGCCAATGGTTTATTTGTGGTGACGCCATTGAACTGGACGGCACGGACCGTGTTTCGTCTATTTTGCAAAACTTAGAAGGCACGCCTCATTGCGGTGAAGTGGAGTTGATCCACGCGGATACCAACGAAGCAAAAGAGTTAAGCCGTTTATGTAAAAGCTTAACCGGCCCTGTAGCGGCGACTTTGCGTCAGAAAAATAAACTGAGCGCTAAGCGTAATAACAAAATTCCGCGCTTAATGATTTTCTTAATAGACGGCCAACATGCTCATGTTGGTTATCACTTCACCAATAACGCATGCAAATGGCCAGATGGCATTTTGCATTTGAAATTCCCTAAAGATGCACCAAGCCGCTCCACCCTTAAATTAGAAGAAGCTTGGCACTGGTTTATACCTAAGCGTCAATGGGGCGAACGCTTGAGTGCCGGTATGCGAGCCGTGGATTTAGGCGCCGCACCTGGCGGCTGGACGTGGCAGTTAGTCAAACGCAGCATGATGGTAGATGCCGTAGATAACGGCCCAATGAAAGGGGATTTAATGGAAAGCGGTCAGGTGACACATCACCAAGAAGACGGCTTTCGATTTAGCCCAAGCAAAAAAGTCCATTGGATGGTGTGCGATATGGCTGAAAGCCCGATCAAAGTAGCCGATAGAATGGCCCATTGGTTGGTAAACGAATGGTGTCGTGAAACCATATTTAACCTAAAGCTACCGATGAAAAAGCGCTATCAAGAAGTGCGTCAATGCTTAGATATGATTGAAGAAAAGTGCAAGCAAGCCAATGTAGATGTTGAAATTACGGCCAAGCATTTATATCACGACCGTGAAGAAATCACCTGCCATGTGCGCAGGCTTTATTAATTTTTAACGTTAGTATTTGTTCTAATACATGGCTCATTTTGTAATAAGCAAAATGAGCCATGTATCTCTGTTCTTGTTTAACCTCTCCTAAATACGCGTTACCTCGATTACCTGCTGGGTGTTAAGTGCATCTCATCTAAAGGCAGGCTTTGTCACGTCTAATCAACCTGCTGATACCCAGAGTCAAGTTTCTCCTAGTTAACCTCCCTATATTAGCCACCATTGACACATGGCACTGATTTCTCGTTAGTCATAAAAATGTAAACAAATGCCGTGAAGATGAAATCAAGCGAAAACATAACAGGGTTTTCATTGAGGCATTACCAAGGTATTGCCATGTGCGGTCAACTGAAATGAGTAAGTGATATGTCGGCATTAGCAGAAGTAATTGATCAGGATGTTCAAACCTTAATGGACAGTGTAGGCGGCAATAGCGCCCAACTGCCTGTAGGTGAGCTGCGCCTACTGAATCATGTGCCCTTGATGTCAGATAAAGGCGGGCGTTACGGCAAGGGTCAAGTTGTGACCGAAATGATTATCGACCCCGAATCTTGGTTTTTTAAATGTCACTTTCCTGATGATCCAATCATGCCTGGTTGTTTAGGCATCGAAGGCTTGTGGCAAAGCTTGGGTTTATACCTAGCGCTTAAAGGTTTTAAAGGCAAAGGCCGCGCCTTAGGTGTCAGTAGCTTAAAATTTTCTGGTGAAGTACTGCCCAGCGCCAAGCGTTTACAGTTTCATTTACATATCCGCAAATTAGTTGAACGTGATTGGGTAATTGCATTAGCCGACGGTGAAGTTTTGGTTGATGGCAAACTTATCTATGAAGCAAAAGATTTAAAAGTCGGCATTTTTCCTGAAGCGAAAAAGCCTGAAGAAAACATTGGGGAAATAAAATGAATCGCGTAGCCATAGTTGGTGTGGGCTTAGTATCCAGTTTGGGCAACGACTGGAAAACAGTACGCGACAGCTTGTATTTAAGTAAAAGCGGTATTCGTAAAAACGAAAGCTACATTGAAAAAGGTTTACGCTCCCATGTGAGTGGTCACATTGATTGCCCCGAAGTTGAAAACATTGATCGCAAACTGCGCCGCTTTATGGGCACAAATGGTGAGTGGTGTCACGTAGCTATGGAACAAGCCGTTAAACAAGCCGGTATAACGCAAGAGCAATTAAGCAGTGACCAAACCACATTAATAGTGGGCGCAGGCGGTATCGCAACGGATGACCTAGTGGATGCAATGAGCGTATTAGAAACATCCGGTATTAAACGCATAGGGCCGTATCGCGTGACCCGTGAAATGGGCAGTGCGCCATCAGCGCAATTGGCAACAAACTTTAAAGTAAGAGGGCCAAGCTACTCAATTTCTTCCGCTTGTGCCACCAGTGCCCATTGTATAGGTACGTGCTACCAACAAATTAAAATGGGACTGATGACAACTGCGATTGCAGGTGGTGTAGACCAAGCACATTGGTCTCACGCTATGCAGTTTGATGGCATGGGTGCATTGTCTACCAAATTTAATGACGACCCCGGAAAAGCCTCCCGACCTTATGATAAAGATCGTGATGGCTTTGTAATAAGTGCAGGGGCCGGCATTGTGATTTTAGAAGAGTGGGAACACGCTAAAAATCGTGGTGCAAATATTTTAGGTGAAGTGGTTGGTTTTGGTGCCAGCAGTGATGGCGACAACATGGTGGCCCCAAGTGGTGAAGGAGCCGAGCGTGCGATTCGAATTGCAATGAAAGATGCAGGCTTACAAACAGTTGATTACATCAACACCCATGGTACCAGTACACCTCGTGGCGATGCGACAGAACTTAAAGCCATTGAAAACGTATTTGAAAGTCATGTGCCGTATATCAGTTCAACAAAATCCTTGTCAGGTCATGGCTTGGGTGCAGCAGGTGTACACGAAACTATATTTAGTTTGATCATGATGCATGAAGGCTTTATTTGCGCGTCGGCGAATGCCGATGAAGTAGAAGAAGAAATTCAACATCTGCCTTTAGTGCGTCAACGAATAGAAACAAAAATTGAAACTGTTTTAAGTAATAGTTTTGGTTTTGGCGGAACCAATGCCTGCTTAGTGTTTAAGGCAGCATAAGAATTAAAATCGTCAGTTAATCGTCATCTGTCGGGAGGCAATATATGAGTTATCAGCCAAGAATAAAAAATAATATTTGTACCAATGCCCACCCGGTCGGGTGTTACTACAATGTATACCAACAAGTATTAAATGCGAGCGCGCACAAAATAAAAGGGCTGGAAGGCAAAACAGCACTTGTGATTGGTGCAAGCTCTGGCATTGGCTTGGCCTCGCGTATCGCACTTACCTTTTCAGCGGGTATGGACACATTAGGTGTCTATTTTGACCGTGCGGCGCAAGCTCATAAATACGGCAGTGCAGGTTGGTACAACAACCAAGCATTTGAATACTACGCACGTCGTGCAGATAAAATGGCATTGAGCTGTAATCAAGATGGTTTCCAGCGCAATGCAAAAGATTGGGTAATTCAAAAACTACAACAATCAGAAAAACAAATTGATGTCTTAGTGTATTCACTGGCGTCACCTAAGCGCAATATTAAAGGCGTGGGTGATTACGTCAGTGCGATTAAACCGATTAACGAAACATTTCACGGGCAAACACTTGATGTATACAAGGGCGAAGTGCGTGAGATTGATATTCCATCGGCGAGTCATGACGAAGTAGATGCAACCGTAAAAGTAATGGGCGGCGAAGACTGGCAAGCATGGGTGACACAACTTAAAAAAGCAGGTGTGTTAGCGCCCAATTTCAAAACCGTTGCATACAGCTATTTAGGGCCAGACCAAACCCAAGAAATATATGGCAACGGCACACTAGGACGTGCCAAGGCCCATTTACATGAGACCTGCATCGCGCTCGATCAAAGTTTAAATAAAATGGATGGACAAGCTCGCATAGGTTTATTGCAAGCTTTGGTAACACCATCAAGTTCAGTTATTCCAAGCTTACCGCTTTATATTGCGGCGCTCCATCAAGAGCAAAAACGTGTTGATAAATATGAAAATACATTACAGCAAGTGACACGCTTATTTGAACAGCACTTGTTTGACGAAGCAGCCTCTAAAAATAACATGCGTCTACGCGTAGATGACTTAGAGCGCAATGCGGATATTCAAGCCAGTGTAAATACTATTTTGAGCCAAGTGAGCAAAGAAAATTTACGTGAACTTGTCGATATAGACGCATTAAAAGAAGAGTTTTTACAACAGTTTGGTTTTGCTTATGACTTTATTGATTACGGTCAAAAGCCGGACCCACTAACACCTCCAGCCATTCATGATTTTTCCCAATTGTTGGGTATGAAAAAAGCAGGATAATTTAATCATCAGATTCTTAGGAGAATAAAATGTCTGATATTTTAGAGCAAGTCGTTGCAGTCGTAGTTGAACAATTAGGTGTGGAAGCAGGGCAAGTAAAGCCTGAATCTCATTTTATCGAAGATCTAGGCGCCGATTCACTGGACACAGTAGAGCTGTTAATGGCTCTAGAAGAAAAATTCGATTGTGAAATCGATGAAGCCTCTGCGGAAAAACTCACCCGCGTGCAAGACATTGTTGATTACATCAAAGCATTAGAAACCGCTTAATTTCAACCCAGTAAAACCCCAAATTCTTATGATGATCTCATGGAATGCGGGTGCTAAAAAAGCCTCAATATTTTATGGTGATCCTATGAAATATTGGGGCTTTTTTATGCCTATTTATAATTTTCAATAAAAACAGCAATAAAACTAATGCTTTATGCCTAGTTTTATTTGTGGCGAGTGTTTTGGTTGGTTCTGGCGACTGCTATTTAAAAAGGGCATTTTCTAAGGTGATTCTTTGCAGTAAAAATACAGTTTGTTTGTGGTGAGACGAGAAAATAAGAAATAAAATATAAAAAATTAGAATAAAGTGCGTGTTTTTACTGGAGTGATTTTAAAAAACTGTGCAGAATCAGTCTTTTATAAAAGGACTGGGGCCTATGCACGAGGGTCTCGTTATTACCAATATGCCGTGCGTGCATGTTTTTCTAGTCGAATTTGAAATGGATTTCAAAGAAAGATCTTTTCTTTCAAATACTTAGCTTCGAAAAGAACCATTATCCTACAATGTGTAAACGCGCATGCGCACGATTAAAATGTTATGTAGATAATTAAAATAAAGAACATTATATCTAGCTATATAAATATCCTTTTGGTGTTAGCTCTGCTTGTTATCTCGGTGTGGGCTAGGTTTGATTTAGAGTCATTTCGTGAATTCTTAAAATTGAGCAACATACCTAATAGTAGAGCCAGTTTTTTTGTATGTTCGATACTTCTTTTTTTTTGCTCGTAATTTATCCGAGCAAGCATGAGAAATCACAGGAAACTGGCTTCACTAGAATAGCTAATGATATTCAAAATATGTTTCTATTAGTAGTAGCTTTTGGTTCATTATTTCTAGCTATTTCAGGGTATGTTTCTTAATAAACACTACATAATAATGCGTTTAAGCTTAAGACGCAGTAAACTGCGCTACTTAATATGAGCGTTATATTCGGAGAGTCGTATGTATAAAATTATTTCTTTAACTCTATGGTTACTTTTTTCTTATAGCTCTAATGCGTCGGAATATACTGTAGATGCTTTCAAGAATGCGTCTTTGAATATTGCCCTTGGCTATAAAGAAGCCAAAGTAATAGAGATTATTGGCAACCCTTCACGAATCGAAAGTAAAGAGTGGAAGGATGTCGTGGAACTAAATGCCATGAAAGGCCTAGTATATTCACACCCCAAATGGGCAACTGTTCATATGTTGGTTGGTATATCTAAAGGGGAGGTTACTGGGGTTAGTATTTGTAGAGGTATGGGGAGTACGACATGGACTACGGAATGTGAATCTCCAGTGCAGTACTGGAAGGGCATGGAGTGAATCTAACAAATACTTGCATAGGACAAATTTCCGCTGTCATTTTTTGTGCAAAAACACGCACAAATGCCGCCAACAAAAATTTACTTGTTGAGGCGGGCGTTACATTTTTAATAATAGAATAAGCATTTATATTTTTTAATGTTTCCATCCATAGCCTAGTCTTTTTTAAATAAAGTAAGCTAGGTCAATCCTGCAAACCTAGTCGCGAAAACCCTCGCAATTTGTTACGCTCAGTTATGCTTAAATCTTACTCAAATCTCCCCATATTATATTCCCTGCAACACTGTCCGTATGCCATGCGGGCTCGGTTAGGAATTTTATTGGCTCAGCAGTCCGTATTAATTCGTGCGGTGGTCACAAAGAACAAACCAGCAGAGATGTTAGCGGTATCTCCTAAGGGGACCGTGCCTGTGTTAATTATTAATCAGGTTGAGTCTAGCGAGCTGGCACAGCAGAAAATCACAATTATTGATGAGAGCGTCGATATTATGCTGTGGGCGCTCAAGCGAAATGACCCTCAAGATTTATTGTGGGCAGAAGACCCTCGTTTTTTAGCGCGGATGCTAGAGTTGATCCGTGAAAATGATCAAGTGTTCAAACCTAGATTGGAAGTTTATAAATTGGCGAGGCGATTTCATAAAGCATCTGAGGTACAAGATCGTCACAGTTGTGAAGGTTTTATGGTGAAGCTAGAAAAGATATTAGAAAGAAGCCCGTATTTAATGGGCGATAGAGCCAGTGTGGCGGATTATGCTTTGCTGCCATTTGTGCGGCAATTCGCGCGGGTGGATCGTAAATGGTATTTGCAATCG
>JAWUYY010000050.1:0-9044 GCA_034110565.1 Bermanella sp.
ATCTGCCCGCATCTACAATGTAAATAAGTACCGTGAATTTGCTCTTATTTACAATATTCAGTAAATTACTACCGATAATATTAGAAGAAATACCTTTAATAATAATAAAAAGTTGATACTCAACATGCTTAACAAAAAATCTTCAATGCTCCTCATAAGCTCTGTTTGCATCATTGTTGCTATATTTATTTATATTCTAGGTAACGGTGATCAAAAAAAAGCCAAAATCATCTCGAACAACAGTCTTTCACAATCTGACGAGTCACAACGCAATAATTTCGGAGAACACACAACAACCATTGCAACAACATGGCAGTGGTCGCAAATAAAGCAAGATGCTACTACAAGCATGTCGGCTAAAAACAATAAAAAACCATTACCCTTTACTCCTAAATTTGTCTATGAAGCACTAAAAGCCGTAAAACTTGATGAAGATGGTAATGTTATTCACGATCATGATGCACTGCTCTCTCTCGATGAAGCTCTACTAAGAATACAAAGTAAGCTAGATACAGAATCGTTAAGTGTACTGCAAGCATTAATCAAAGATGGCTTACCTGGTAAGGCAGGTGAGCAAACTGCAAAAATTGTTGGTGATTATTATTTTTATTTAGAAGCCAAAGATGAGTTTAGTCGCACCAGTGACATTCTTACTGATGCAGATGACCATCAAACCGTAAGTGCCGTTGAAAATGATCAATTACTTTATGCCGAGTTGCAATCACTCAGAGGTGCACACCTTGGTGATGAAGTAAGCAACGGATTATTTCGAGTTACCGATGCCGACGCTCAATACATGTTTGAGAGTATGAAACTTGACCTTAACCAAGATTTATCAGAAGAAGAAATAAATCAAAAGCGTCTTGAAATTAAAGAGCAGCATATTCAACGTTCTGTTAACATTTCAAATTGGCCTGAACGATACAGCGCATTTCAAAATGCCAAACAGAATATAGTGTCAGCCTCACTAAGCAACGAAGAGAAGCAAGAACAAGTGGCACAGTTATTACGCAGCCATTTTAGTTCTGATGAATTAAAACGCATTACACACCTTGGTCTTGACCAACTATAAGTAATATACAGGCTAAATATCATGCTATATAAATTTAGCCTAACAACAATACACAGTAAATTCTTAAGTATTGTATTTCTCATTTTAACGTTGATTTTTGTGGCACAAGCACACCTTGATTTACGTAATATCCCACCTTCTAACAATGAAAAAGACAAGACTCACTGGCTTCAACCAGTCGAGCTAAACGCACAATATCCGCAATTAATCAGCAAAAATAATTGGAAATTAGAATTCATTAAAATAGAAGAAATTATTAAAGATTTACAATTTAGTTCTAATAAAGAATTACTCATAAATTCTGACACGGCTGAAAAACTACAACTTATAACTGCACAGTTTGATATCAACCTAGAAAATAAAGAATGGGGACGGCTTGAGTTTTTAATAACACAAAGCCTAGGCAATACTAATGGCAAGACCTTTTATAAATTAGTGAATAGCTATTACCATTATCGAAAAGAAGAAGTTTCTTTTTTAGATAGAATTAAACAAGCAGACAACAATAGAAAATTAACCTTATTAAAAGAAAGTAAAGAAACATACCTTCAGCTCCAAACACACTATTTTGGTAGTAATATAGCAAGCACATTATTCAGCCGACAAAATAAAACCACTAACTACCTAAACGCCAGAAATATTATTAGATTGGAACAGGGATTAAGTAACGAACAAAAAAAAGAACGATTATCACTATTGTCCAAGAATTACAAACAATCCCTCATGCAGCCGTAATCTTATATTATGTATAAAAACTTCAATTTCCTTCAAGCTATCATTTCAAATATAATGACCCATAATGTATTTCTCATTCTTCAAAAACTGCTATTAGCGTTATTATCAGGATCAATACTATCTCTTGCTTTTTTAAATCATGATTATTTCTACTGCGTTTGGTTTGGCCTTATTCCACTATTACTTGCCATTGAAAAAACAACATTAATTCAAAGTTATTTAATAGGTTTAGTTACTGGACTCACTCTTTTCACCACAGCCGCCTATTGGATTGTTGATTTCATTACATTATCTAAAGATTACGGTATTCATTCTGGGTTCTTACTCGCAGGGCTATATTGGCTCTACAGTGCTCACTCCATCGCATTGGCGATATTACTGTTTAACTGGTTACGCAAGCATTCTAAGGTGCATGATTTTGTATTATTTCCATTAATCTTTGTACTTTTTTCTTCCACGTTCCCCATGTTATTCCCCATGCGCTTAGGGGACACTCAAGTTAATTTTCATATCGCATTACAAGCTATTGAATACGTCGGCGTGCATGGCTTAGATTTCATTATTATTTTATTTAATATCATTATTTACCGTGTTTTATTTGATGTTTTTTCTTTTCGCTCTACGCGAATTGTACGACCAAAATCACCCTTGATAATATCTACATCATTCATCGGGTTATGGTTTTTATACGGTACGATCTCTTATTCATCTTGGCAAACACAGATCGCCACATGGGATACCTTGAAGGTGGGACTTATTCAAGTAAATGAAGAACCAAAACTGGGTGATAGAATTCAATATTCTGGCTATAGCGAGGCTTACCCACCCGAAATGGAAATGACAGAACGCCTAAGCAGTGCAGGTGTTGACATCATAATTTGGCCAGAAGCTCAAAGTAAAAAATATTTAGATGACCTCACAATAAAGCGAGCGTATCAGCAGCGAATGAACGTGTTGAGCAATAACTTAATATTTCAGGATATGCAGCATATACGCGACCCTATAAGTGGCGACATAATCAAACAATACAACACCGCTATTATGATCAATAACCATGGTCAGCAAGTCGATACCTATCAAAAAATGAAACGTATACCATTTGGCGAGTACATTCCTATCTTAGAAAAAGATTCACAGGTATCAAGTTGGGTGGAGGGTTTTTTTGGTGATTTCACCAGTGGACTTTCAAAAGGAGATAAACATAAAGCATTCAAACATCAGAAAGTGAATGTTATTCCGCTTATTTGCTATGAAACAACGTTTCCTGAATTTGTTGGCGAAGCCGTACAGCAAACCTTAACGCAAAGAAATCGCGCTGTTGGCACTTTATTAGTTGGACTATCGAATGATGGCTGGTTTGGCTCAACACACTTACCGTACCAACATATTATGCCGTCTGTATTGCGAGCCGTTGAGAATCGCTTACCGTTAGTGCATGTGGCCAATAACGGACCATCAATCGTTGCAACACCCGATGGCAACGTGATCTTTACATCTGACTTTCAACAATCAGCTGGGTATATTGTAAACGTGCCTCATTCGAACACCACGCAGGGGAGTTTTTATAGCAGGCATCCTTCTTTATTTATTAACGCAGTGATATCTCTATTTTTATTTATTTTTGTTTACTCAATTGTGAATTTAACGTTTAAGCTCAGTAGAAAAACCTGAAGACTTGCAGAATTGGACTTTTCGCAATTAATGTCCGTTGATAACCACGAATATATCAAGTCTTCTTATTTATATTAAATCTTCCTAATAACCGAAGTAATGCTGCCTCCTATTCAGGTAAGTCAGCCAAATTATTTTCCCACTAGCTCGATTTTATTATTTTAAATTCACCTGCGATCAAAGTTAGTTTAACAATAAGGTCTTATTATATTACTCAACTTTTTCGCTAAGCATAACGCTGAAACAAGAAAGCTGTTATTTCAATATGCTCAACCTCCTCAACCATCTCTTCATCTAAAATGGTCACCGCTAACGCCAGCATATCTTCTTCGGCATAGAAAAATTGGTCTAACGCACTGCCTTCTTTACGGGTTGATTTTTTATTGATTAAGCTGGCGCTTATCCAAAAAAAATATTGATCACCGTCTTCATTAGCAACTTCATAATGAATTTCGGTTTCACCGTTTTCATACCATGCGCTTACGCAAAACCAATCACTCATTGATACAACCTAATTCAATCAAAACATTTTCATACCCTAGAAATATGCATCTATGCATTTCTAGAGAACCGCCCATCCATGGGCATAAAAAAGCCGAATCATTACTGATTCGGCTTTTTGCTTTATCAAATTTTAATGGTTAAATTAAAATTGATCCGCTGTCATTTCATACAAGCAATCAGCACCGCCTTTAACCGCTTCGCTTAGAGAGATGTATCTTGGTAACAAACGCTTAGTGAAGAAGCGCGCAGTGGCTAGCTTGTTCGCGTAGTAAGGCTCTGTACCTTCTTTCTCTAATGCTTTTTCAGCCATCATGGCATACATGTATGCAAAAGAGGTGTAACCAAATACTTGTAAGTATTCAACAGAAGATGCACCAATCTCGTTTGCATTTGATTGTGCTTTTTCCATTACCCAATCGGTTAGATCAGAAAGGTTAGCAAGGGCGGCTTTCAATGGGTTAATGAATTCGGCCATTTTGGCATTGCCTTCTTGAGTGGCAACGAAATCATTAATTTCTTGTGCGTACACTTTGAAGAATGCACCGCCATTTGCTGCGATCTTACGACCGATCAAATCTAAAGACTGGATACCGTTAGTACCTTCATAAATCTGGGTAATACGGATATCACGTACGTGTTGCTCTTGACCCCACTCGCGGATGAAACCGTGTCCGCCAAATACTTGCTGGCCAGCCGTTGCTGATTCTAATGCAAGATCGGTTAGGAAAGATTTAACAACAGGCGTTAGTAAAGAAACCATGGCTTCTGCGTTTTTCTTGATTTCAGCATCGTCAGAAAACTTAGCAAGGTCTAACCATTTTGATGCGTAAGTTGAGAACGCACGAGAACCTTCTGTGTTAGCACGCATGGTTAATAACATACGACGAACATCTGGGTGAACAATGATTGGGTCAGCGGCTTTGTCTGGAAATTGCTTGCCAGTCGGTGCACGAGACTGAAGGCGATCATTAGCGTAAGTCACTGCATTTTGGTAAGAGTTTTCGGCAACGCCTAAACCTTGAATACCAACCGCAACACGCTCGTAGTTCATCATGGTGAACATAGCCGCTAAGCCTTTGTTTTCTTCACCGATCAACCAACCTTTCGCGCCGTCAAAGTTCATAACGCAAGTGGCGGAAGCCTTGATACCCATTTTGTGTTCAATTGAACCACAGCTTAGTGGGTTACGCTCACCTAGAGAACCGTCGTCGTTTACTAAAAACTTAGGCACTAGGAATAAAGAGATACCTTTAGGACCAGCAGGCGCATCTGGTAGTTTAGCTAGTACAAGGTGGATGATGTTTTCCGCCATGTCATGCTCGCCCCAAGTGATAAAGATCTTGGTGCCAGATACGGCATAAGAACCGTCTGCTTGAGGTTCAGCTTTGGTACGAATAATACCCAAGTCAGTACCACAATGAGGTTCCGTTAAATCCATCGCTCCGGCCCAAACACCTGAGTACATGTTTGGAAGGTATTTTTCTTTAAGCTCTTGGCTGCCGTGGGCGTTTAGAGACAAACACGCACCTGCGGTTAACATAGGCGCAAGACCAAAGGAGATGTTAGAGCCCTGAATCATTTCTTCAACTTGACCCACAAGCATCTTAGGCATGCCCATGCCGTCAAATTCTGGATTACCACCCAAGCCACCCCAACCGCCTTCGCAGTAAGTGGCGTAAGCTTCTTTAAAGCCAGGAGGTGCGGTTACTTCACCGTCATTCCATTTAGAACCGTGCTCATCACCTTCACGGTTTAACGGTGCAATCACTTGTGCTGCAATCTTACCGGCTTCTTCTAAGATAGCGTCCGCTGTATCTGGGTCCACTACTTCGGCTAAACGCGGGTTTTCTGCCCACATTTTAGGCGCATCGAATACTTCGTTAAGCAAGAAACGCATATCGCGCAATGGAGCATTATATTCAGGCATGTTAAATCCTCATTCCTAGCGGCAGCTCGTTAAATCGCCGCCTGACCTTATTTTCTCGGGGCGTATACTAATACAATCAGCGTACTTTTACCCGTTTTTGATGGCTGTTTTAGTGCTTTCATGGCTGCTTTGAACACAAAACAGCCTAAATTCTTGTGTAGTTACTCTTGAAATTACAAAGCAAAAAGCCGCAACCTAAACTAGGTTACGGCTTTTTAAGATCTATGGTCTCACTTCACGACACTGTCATTAAATGAGACCAATGGATTAGAACGCGAAGTGTTCTGCGTCTAGATCCATTAGGGTCTCAGCACCCGCTACCATGGTTGCAGCGTGACCTTTAGTACGAGGCAAGATGCGAGCAAAGTAGAAACGTGCCGTTGTAAGCTTAGCTTTGTAGAAGTCTTCTTCTGTGGTGCCATTTGCTAAAGAAACTTGCGCCGCTTTAGCCATTTTAGCCCACAAGTAAGCTAGCGTTACGTAACCTGAGTACATTAGGTAATCAACCGATGCAGAACCAACTTCGTCACGGTTCTTCATAGCAGACATACCAATCTTCATAGTTAGGTCGCCCCACTCTTTGTTTAGCTCAGTAAGTTGAGCAACAAATGGTGCTAGTTCTTCGTTTTCCGCTTCTTCTTTACAGAAGGTGTGGATCATCTTAGTGAAGTTCTTCAAAGATTGACCTTGAGTCATTAGAACTTTACGACCTAGAAGATCAAGTGCTTGGATACCCGTTGTGCCTTCATAGATCGTAGCGATCTTAGCATCACGTACTAGTTGCTCCATGCCCCACTCAGCGATGAAACCGTGACCACCGAATACTTGAACACCCAGGTTTGCAGATTCACAACCAGCTTCTGTTAAGAATGCTTTTGCGATTGGCGTCAGTAGACCTAGAAGCTCATCAGCCGCTTTACGATCTTCTTCCGTTTCGCCTTTGTGAACGATATCGTTTTGAAGAGCCGTCATGTAAACAAGTGCACGACCTGCTTCAGCAAATGCTTTTTGAGTTAGCAGCATTTTACGAACGTCAGGGTGAACGATAATAGGGTCAGCTGGACCGTTTGGATTTTTAGTACCAGTAAGAGAACGCATCGCTAGACGATCTTTCGCGTAAGCAAGCGCACCTTGGAAAGAACCTTCACAAGACGTTACGCCCTGTAGTGCAGTACCGATACGTGCTGTGTTCATGAAAGTGAACATGCAGTTTAGGCCTTTGTTTTCAGGTCCGATTAGGAAACCTTTAGCGCCATCGAAGTTCATTACACAAGTAGAGTTACCATGGATACCCATTTTGTGTTCGATAGAACCACAGATCAAGCTGTTACGATCAGCAACAGAGCCGTCTTCAGCAACGTTGAACTTAGGTACGATGAACAAAGAGATACCTTTAGTACCTTCAGGTGCGCCAGGTAAACGAGCTAGAACGATGTGAACAATGTTGTCCGCCATGTCGTGCTCACCAGCAGAGATGAAGATTTTAGTACCGGTAATCGCATAAGAACCGTCTGCATTTGGCTCAGCTTTAGACTTAAGGATACCTAGGTCAGAACCACAATGAGGTTCAGTTAAACACATGGTACCTGTCCACTCGCCCGTTACTAACTTAGTTAGGAACGTTTCTTTTTGCTCAGCAGTACCCCAAGTAGAAAGGGTATTCATGGCGCCGTGAGAAAGACCTGGGTACATACCCCAAGACCAGTTAGCTGTACCAACCATCTCAGACATTACCGTACCAAGAGATTCAGGAAGGCCTTGACCACCCATTTCTTCGTCATGGGTCATTGAAGGCCAGCCGCCGTCAACAAACTGCTTATAAGCTTCTTTAAAGCCAGTTGGTGTAGTAACAGAACCGTCTTCGTGACGAGTACAACCTTCTTGGTCGCCAACGCGGTTAAGAGGTGCGATTACGTTTTCACAAAACTTAGAACCTTCAGTTAGGATCGCATCGACCATATCTGGAGTAGCAACGTCTGCGAATGCTGACAAGCTGGCGTAATGGCCTGGCATATCTAGCACTTCGTCCATTACGAATTTGATGTCACGTAGGGGAGCTTTATATTCTGGCATGGTAACCTCTTAGCCTACTTTGGCTCTCACAGAGCCGTTAGTTATTCATTAAAAACCCAGTTATTGGGCTTCTCTCTCAATTTGTCGACCAGCACCTAGATAAGAAAAAGTGGTCTAGTGCGACATAAACTTCAAACAAGTGTTTGAAACATACGTTTACAAGTGAATATTGTCAAGACTTTGCCTGCGTCTTATCGTTCAAATAAGCAACAAGTATAGCCGGATTCTGAGCCAGTCAAGGGCGCAAAGGGTCTATCAAACAAGCGTTTGAATTATTTTACGCACAAAAGTCGAAAATGGATTAATTTTGTCAAAAAACACAGTACGGAAGGATCAAGGGCGCTTGAGCGGGGGATTTATCTAGCCCCGCCCAACTTACAGGCCTGTTTTTATCACTATCTATTCAACACGGCGATCTCATTCATTATTTAAATGACGAGCGGTCAACGAATGGCTTAGGGGCTTTGTCTTTTGCTAGGCCATTGGCCATAGCCGTGCGCTGATTTTTACGCCCTAATAAACGCATTTGAGTCAGACGCTCCCATAAAAGCGCACCACGGGTATCTTTTTTCCACGTTTTTTTGAATAAGTATTTCGTGGCGGCAATAGCGTCTGGGCTTTTTTCGC
Source organism: Bermanella sp. (assembly GCA_034110565.1). Lineage (GTDB taxonomy): Bacteria > Pseudomonadota > Gammaproteobacteria > Pseudomonadales > Oceanobacteraceae > Bermanella. Next base: position 8,610 of record JAWUYY010000050.1, read on the forward strand.
AAATCACTTTGGCCAATGATTCGGCTTCAGCTAGTGGATCGGTGCTGACTTTGCTGATCAAGCCATATTCAGCGCCTTCTTGCCCACTAAAGAAGCGTCCTGTCATGGTCAGCTCTTGGGCAATATCGATGCGAGTCAAGCGGGATAGCGTCACCATGCCACTCATATCTGGAATCAAACCCCATTTCATTTCTAAAATAGATAGGTTGGCATCAGGCGTCGCGATACGATAATCGCAGCACAAGATAATTTGCATGCCGCCACCAAAGCAATTGCCATGAATAGCGGCAATCACAGGCACAGGCAGGTCACGCCAAATATGCGCCACCCGCTGGAACATGTTGTCCTTGCTCCAGGGTAACTTGGCAAAAAAGTGTGGGATCATGGTGGGCGTTTTCGATACCGCAGCAAAGTCCAAACCAGCACAAAAGCTTG
>JAWUYY010000051.1:0-11201 GCA_034110565.1 Bermanella sp.
CCATAATAATCGGCAAAGATGAAAATTACATGTAATTGTTTCGAGATTGATTGTTGCAGATTATGAACAAAGACAATGGAAAACATACTATTGCTTTAAAAATACACATGTGAACAAGTTTGGAAGCATACAGGCTTACACGTTGTTACATATTAAACCATAGCAGTTTATGAGTTGTATCGAACGCTGGCTACAGGCCAACAGTTAGTTTTGATTGTACTGTAACAAGCCAACGTCGGGATTGTATTTACTATTTCTACATTAAATGCCTCTAAGGACACCTAGGGATAGTCCGATATCAATATTTCCGATAATAATAATTATCGGAAATCCAATATATCAGTATCACGTCCAGTGCCTAGCGAACTTGCTTTATGCGGTTCCCAATGTGCTCCTGAAATACTGTATAAATGTGTTGAATGAAAGCTGAGGGTTCAATGTGGGCGTCTGAGCATATTAAATAAAGATACTCAGGCGCCTGTAGATATTATTAGGCTGGGGTTGTTTACTAGTTCGAAGCCGTCCGCATGGTTACGAATTCCTCTGCAGAGCTTGGGTGTATACCCATGGTGTCATCAAAGATAGCCTTAGTTGCGCCTGCTTTAATTGCAATGGCAATACCCTGAATAATTTCAGCGGCATGTTCACCAACCATATGAGCACCTAGAACCTTGTCTGATTTTTTATCGACCACAAGCTTCATATAAGTACGCTCTGTGGAGTCTGTCATGGTGAGTTTAAGTGCTTTGAATTCACTTTCAAATACAGCCACATCGAACCCTTTTTCGGTGGCAGTTTCTTGGGTTAAGCCAACCGTTGCTAAATTAGGTTGACTGAATACCGCTGTGGCTATGTTGTCATAATCTAATTTGCCAGTATGGTTTTGATATTGCTGCTTTAAAAACATCATTCCTTCTGCCAAAGCCACAGGTGTTAATTGTGGCGTGTCGATTAAATCACCTAATGCGTACACACTATCGATATTGGTTTTGTATTGTTCGTTTACACGTATAAACCCTTTACTATCTAATTCAATACCCAACTCATCAGTACCTAGGTCTTGTAAGTTTGGTGTTCGGCCTGTTGCGCAGATTACAATATCGGTTTCGATGCTGGTACCGTCAGCGAAATCAACGATGTATTTATCTGCATTTTTACGAATACCACTAGGCTGATGTGGAACTAAGCCAATGCCTTTTTTAAGGATTTCTTTTTCTGCAAATTCACGAGTACTGCCGTCAAAGCCACGTAATAACTTACCTGAACGTGATGCTATTTGTGTCTCACAACCTAGGCCATTTAATATGCCTGCAAATTCAACTGCAATATATCCACTGCCCACTACAACTGCATGCTTGGGGAAGGAATCAAGATAGAAAAAATCATTAGAGTTTATAAAGAATTCTTTACCTGGTATGTCAGGTGTACTTGGCCACCCACCAGTGGCTAATAGGATTTTTTCGGCGCTATAGTTTTCACCGTTGACACAAACAGTATGAGCATCAATCATTTTTGCATGACCGATAATAGTTGTAACACCTGCGTTATCCAATAGAGACTGGTAAATCCCATTTAAGCGCTCTATTTCTTTTGTTTTGTTGTCGCGCAATGCATTCCAGTTAAAGCCATTAAGGCTAAAGTCTAGGCCGTACCCTTTCGCTTCATGAGCTAAATACGGGAACTCGCTAGCGTATACAAATAGTTTCTTCGGTACGCAGCCCACGTTTACACAGGTACCACCTAAATATCGTGATTCGGCAACGGCAACTTTTTTACCTAGGCCTGTGGCCATCCTGCTGGCGCGTACGCCAGCAGAGCCTGCACCTATTACAAATAGATCGTATTGATAATTACTCATGACTGTAGAACTGCCCTTACGTTAACGATGCCAGAGTTGACCTTATCAATAGAGATTTGTTCAACTTTGATACCTCGAGTGGTTTCTAGTAACTCTAGCCAATCTATCAGAGAATTAAAGTTTACTTGATCTAACCAAATGCGAAGACCTGTATTGCCTTCAGGCTCAAAGCGTTTGAGCTGAATATTCTTCACTTTTGCGGTGTTATTGACGGTACTCAATATAGAACTGCCCTGTCCAGAGCTCTGAGTATTGCCAGTGTTAAATAAGTAAGCATTCTCTTTTAATTTTTGGTGGAATGCCATTTCAGCAGAAAATCGACTTTTGGCTTCTCTTTTACCGTTTATGACAGGCTGCCATACCCAAGCAATGATCAATGCAATCAATACGCAAATAGACAACCCTTTTACCGTTAGTTTATCTTTGCTGGCAAGTTGCGAATACCAGTCGTTAAATGCTTTATAAAGACTGCTCTTTTCAATTTGTAAACGTAAATTTAATTTAAGGTTATCAAGTGAGTTAGCCATTTTTGCTTACCTTTAATACGCCTTTGATGCGCTTGCCTGTATTAGTTGCCGAGGTAATATCCACTAGTAAACCGCTTTTGGTCATTTTTTGTTTTATGCTATCGAGTTGAGCAATATTGTCGACTATTAAATTAATCTCTAATTCATTCTTTTGTCTTGTAAAGCGCACGGCGTCCCATTCAATGTTGTTGACGGTTCTTATTTCTTTTATTGCACTGGCAAGTAAGGCAACAAATCCTGCGCTTGCAGTAGCCCCTGAACCGCCCTCTTCTAGCTTGTCTTTAAATTGGCGACGAATACTACGAACTTTTTCGCCAGGAAATAACGTCACATAGAAAGACTCAGAAGCCTCTTTTACTAAATTTGCCATTTGTTGATATTGCTTCATTTCAATAAGTTGAATAAAGAAAATACTGACAATTAGTGCAGCCGCAATGGCCATGGGAGTTTTGAGTTTTGAGCTTTTAGTTTGTGTGGGCGCTTTCTTCTTTGTGTAGGCACCAGACAATAAATTCCACTGGTAACTATTAGCTGATTTTTCAATGTATGAAAACAGTGTTTCGCTGGGAGGCTGTTGAACTTCATAGCCTATGTTTTCGATTTCTAGTGGTAAAAGATTATGAGTGCCATCAAAATCATAAAACTCAACAATTGTCCGGTCGCTTGCTTTTAGCTTATCAAGCATAAGTGTCACAATATCAGGTGTCACACTTACGGCGCCAAACTTTGAATACCGAATACTGGCTATGCCGTCTATTACACATACACAGATGCCTTGTTCTATTTGAGGCAGCAGTAAGGGCAGGTATAAAACATTACTTGGATCAAACTGTGTAATGAGAGAATCCATTACATTGCAATTGCATACCAAGGCGTGAGCTTGTGAGCCTTCACGACCAAGATAATGAATATGATTTTGATCGATCTCGTTAGCTAGTTGCTCTTCTAATGCGAAAGGTAGTGCTTTAATAATTTGGCGAGTTTGTTTTACTGGCATTTGTGCTGTCATTACTTGGCAAATTGAGCCATTAATGATTAATGACTCAATAGCTTGAGGGTCGCCCAGTTCTGACTCTTTAAGTGTGCTCTCTTCTAAGTCCCAAAGACTTTGTGACCTAGAATTTAATAGATATAATTTTGTCATATGATTAACAATTCACAATTTTAAGGCGACTTATGTCTTCAATGGTTCTGGATAAATCACGGTAAATCACACCAATGAACCCTTTTTCCGTAGTAGAGGCTGGCTTACGGCGAATAATGCTCTCACTTACCAAGTCTCTGTCATCTAGTTGTATTCTAATTAGCACACTAAAGTACTGACTTTTAACTGTAAAGTCTGCTTGTTCCAACTGCCCTGCTGGATTTGTTTCTTTATTTGCGACCTTGGTGATCTCTGGAGTTTGCCAGAATTCATTTACATCTTTGTAAAGAGAGGTATTTCTGTCTTGGCCGCACTTACCTGAGTGCGTTTTTTGCACTAATATTTCGCTGTCTGCAACTGTAAGAACCGCATCCCAAGATGATAAAATTTCTTTTAACGTTGTGTTTATATTTAAAGCTACGCTGGCAGGTAACGCAGTCACATATGGCTCTATTTTAAGGTAGGTTTCATTATCCACACCTTGAATGAGTTTTAGTTCAGATGGATGAGTAAACTCAATTTCAGATGCACGATAAGGTGGTATTAGGTTTTGATAGTCAAAGTTAGCGCTGTAGTCAGGCGTGAGCCAATTTTTAACGTTATTCGCAATTGATGAACTAATATTGGGGTCTATTTCCGTTAAAAGTCTTTGGAAACGATTGAGGGCTGCGGCAGAGTTAGGCGCATTAGGTGATAATGAATTGATATTAAATAGCCCTTGAAGATCTCTAATGGTTAAAAAAATCTTAGCACCATCCAACTCTGTAGGAAAAGGCTGATTCCATAGTTCGGACGCTGTATCCCATTCTTCATTGCTGTTTATATCCCTGTCGAGGTCAAAAGCTAAGCCAGCCTTTGCAATATCTTCTGCGCTTAATGCCAGCATCTGTGCTTGTGACTGAGCGAATGTTACTGATGCCTGGGCTATATCCATTGATTGACGTTGTTGCATAGAAATGGCCAACATCGAAACCAAAGCAAAAATAAATAAAACCGTAATCAAGGCTAGGCCCGACTGTTTATTAAGGCTTTGTATACGCATAGCGCGGCACCTCATACCATCTTTCTAATTTACCAAGCTGCTTGGTAGTAATCTCAATTTTGATTTGAGCAAGGTCTTCTAATAAATTAGATGTCATATAAGGTGTAGGCCATTCTTCCTGCCAGTCGCTAATAATAATATTATTATTGGGATTTTCTTGATCTATGAGCTGGCCGCGGAAATAAAAGCGCACCTCTTCTATTTCATCCAAAACTACTTGAGTAATAGGCTCTGAATTTGGCGCCAAATCCAAAACGGGCCAAAATATTCTCACAAAACATTGCCCCTGCTGTGTTTCGTCGATAGGCTTTATAGCATCTTTACAATATTCACTCGAATGACTGCGCACAGCATATGCGACTCGCTGTAAATTTGAACGTTTAATATCACCAAACGGTAATGCCGCCAAACCAGAGTGAGTGAATTCAATATTGTAATCTTCGGCGGTAGTGATAATCGGCGAAAGATCACCATAAATATTTCGTGTCTGACGCCCTGCGACTTGCCATAAGTCACGCTTTAGCCAGAAATCCATTCTTTGAAGACTTCTTAGTTGTTGCGCTCTCGTGTCAGTAGCATTCTTTGTGTTGATCGTACTTGATAATAGTTGGCTAGCACCAATACCGATTAATGCCGTAATGGATACGGCTAATAATACTTCTAATAAGGTAAAACCACGCTGATGTTGATTAATCATTTGCTACATACGCCGTTAATGTTTGCAATGGACTGTCAGGGGATTCTTTTAAGCTGACAGATACCGTTAATGATTTCACATCAAGTGGTAGAGGCATTCCTGAAAATTGTTTTTTAAGCGCGACAAGTGTGTTTATGATCCATTTTCTATTTGCAAATTCGATTTCTTTTTTACTGGTTGTGATGTTGTTGAAAGATATTGAACGTAATTCAATGATTTGATTTTCAGCAATCCAGGTCGCAAGCAATTTCCGCTCAATATGAATTTGATTGTCCACAGTTATTGAAGCGGCTTGGGATAGCGTCGTGGCAATTAATGCGAAAATCGTAAGGGCAATCATTACCTCTAGTAAAGTGAAACCATTATTCTTCTTCACGAATCACCTCGTGATAATAGCGCCCAAGGCCGTCACCTCTGACTATAGCTTGCCCTGAGAACTCTTCGACAGACAGTAATAAGGTGAAAGGTGTTTGCTCTCCAGATGCATACAAAAATACATTTGGTATAATTTCTTCATCATCTTCTTTTAATGCGTAAGGCAGCGAAATTTCTTGGCCTTCGATTTTAAGTTCAAAATAATAGCCTTCTGGTAATTGATAGGCTTTAAGATGACGTCCAGAGTATGGTGCCCACATCTTGGGTTTTTGCGTTGATGACGCCTGGCTTGCTTCGGGTGTGGCGCTGTAGTTTTCTTCCCAATTGTAGGGTTTAAAATCCGTTTTACTAAAGAGTAAGCCGATATTTTTATTTTGAAATAATGCTTCATCAGCAGCGGCTGTAAATATAAATTTCAACAGCTCACTTTCATTTTTCAAGTCGTCATAGCGTCCATCATGAGATGTGTTAATCGTTGCCATAGATACCAATACTGTGATGATAACTAGAACAACCAATATCTCGATTAATGTAAAGCCTGCGTTACAGCGTTTCATTGTGAGTATTTAATCGTTACTGCTAATGTCGGCTGCGTCGTCTTCACCGCCTTCTTCACCATCTGCACCGAAAGAAACCAGCTCAAACTTGCCTGATTTAGAGAAATACAAGTAAGCATTGCCCCAAGGATCGACAGGTAATTTTTTCATATAGCCGTTGGCCTTATAATTTTTAGGCTCAGGGCTACCTGATGGCTTAGTAACCAGGGCTTCAAGACCTTGTGATGTTGATGGATAAGTGAAGTTATCCAATTTGTACATGTCTAGGGATTGTGAAATATTTGCCATTTCAGCTTTTGCCGTTTTGACACGTGCAGCACCCGCTTCACCAATAATATTGGGAGCGACCATTGCCACAAGGCCTGCAATTATGGCAAGTACCACCATGATTTCGATCAATGTAAAACCAGATTGTTTTTTCATTTTGTTTCCTTTTAAATTATCCAATCATTTGATTCATATTTAATATAGGTAGCATGATTGCGACCACTATCAGCACTACTACCCCGCCCATTACTAGTAGCATGATGGGTTCAAACATACTGACCAATGTTGTAATGGTATTTTGTAAATCAGATTCTTGCGTTTTCGCGGTGCGCTCTAGCATGGCGTCTAATTCGCCACTGGCCTCGCCGCTGGCAATCATATGTAACATCATCGGTGGGAATACTTGGGTCTGGGCAAGAGATTGTTGCAAGCTTCCACCTTCTGTCACTTGCTGGCAGGCTGCGGTTAGGCGCTCTTGAATAATCACATTGCCCACTACTTGCCCTGCTATTTTCATCGCCTCAACTAGTGGCACGCCACTGGAGTTTAAAATGGCGAGAGTGCTAATGAATCGAGAAGTATTAAATCCTTTTACCATCTTGCCAAAAAAAGGCATGTGTAAAACCGCTAAATGGTAGCGTTTTTTAATGTGTTCTTTTCGTATTGCCCATTTAAAGCCTGCAAATAATGTCACTATTCCTACGCCTAATAAAAAACCGTGGGCTTGTAAGAAATCACTGGCGTTAATCATCGCCTGAGTTAGCGGCGGTAGCTCTTGGCCATTTTTTACAAATACATCGACAATATCGGGCACAACGTAGGTTAATAAACCAACAACGATACCGATGGCGACAACGCATAATATAATAGGATAAACAGCAGCAAGTTTGATTTTTTGTTGATTGACTTGACTGTTTTCCATGTAATCTGCGAGGCGGTTTAAAACCGTATCGAGATGCCCCGCGTGTTCACCTGCTGCTACCGTCGCTCTGTATAATGCTGGGAAAGCATAATCAAAATCGTTAAGTGCACTGGCCAAGCTGTGACCCTCAAGTACTTTTGAACGTATCTCAAGAATCATTGATTTGATGCGTTTCTTCTCTGTTTGCTCGGCTGTTGCTTTAAAGGCTTCTTCGATAGGCAGGCCCGCCCCGATAAGCGTAGAAAGCTGACGAGTCAACATGGCTAAATCAGCTGTGGCGATGGATCGCTTAAAGAGTCGTTTGAGTGGATTTTCAATATTACGCGAAGATGCTAGCTCAACCGAAACAGGCATAAGCTGTTTATCCCGTAATTGCTGGCGAACCTGTCTTGGGCTATCGGCCTCAATAACCCCCTTCTTCTGTTTACCAGTGGCATCCAGTGCTTTGAATTCAAATGCTGCCATGGTTAAGCCTTCGTTACTCGCAATACTTCTTCTAGTGTGGTCTCACCTTCAATGACTTTTTGTAAACCATCTTGTTGAATGCTTTTACTCTTGGTGCGGGCATATTTAGTCATGTCGATTTCACCTGCCCCATTGTGTATAAGGCTTTTCATGTGGTCATCGATTTCAATGATTTCGTAAATACCGCGGCGACCTTTATAGCCACTTCCGCCACATTCAGCGCAACCACTTGCTTTGTAAATAGTAGTCGACGCATCTGCTGAAAATCCGAGTAATTCGTTTTCAGCGGCGTCAGCATGATAAGGTTGCTTACACTCTGGGCATAAAGTTCTCACTAGGCGCTGAGCAACAACACCTACCAAACTGGATGCAAGCAAGAAAGGCTCTATGCCCATGTCTTGAATCCGGGTGACGGCACCGACTGCCGTATTGGTGTGCAAAGTTGATAGCACCATGTGACCGGTTAACGATGCTTGTACCGCTATCTCTACTGTTTCTTTGTCGCGTATTTCACCTATCATGACCACGTCAGGGTCTTGTCGTAATATTGCACGTAAGCCCCGTGCAAATGTCATATCTACTTTTGTATTGACCTGGGTTTGGCCGATACCTGCGAGACTGTATTCAATAGGGTCTTCGACGGTCAGAATATTACGGGAGCGGTCATTAAGCTCACTAAGGGCTGCGTATAGAGAAGTTGTTTTACCTGAGCCCGTTGGCCCAGTGACTAGCATAATCCCGTGCGGCTTATGGATGATGCTTAGTAGGCTCTTCAAATTGTCGCCTTTCATACCAAGCTGGCCAAGATTTAATCGCCCTGCTTGCTTATCAAGCAGACGCATTACGACTCGCTCGCCGTGACTCGATGGCATGGTAGATACACGAACATCGACTTCGTGCCCTGCAATTCTCAATGCGATACGACCATCTTGGGGGATGCGTTTTTCAGCAATATCCAGCTTGGCCATAACTTTAATACGACTGACGAGTAGCGGCGCAAGGGCGCGTCTAGGTTCTAGAACTTCTTGTAAAACACCATCCACTCGAGAGCGCACAACGAGACGCTTTTCGAAAGTTTCGATGTGAATATCAGATGCGTTACGTTTTACTGCATCAGTTAATATGCCATTAATTAGACGGACAATCGGTGCATCATCTTCTTGTTCTAGTAAATCAGCGGTTTCTTGAATCATATTGGCAAGGCTGGCGAGATCTAGATCATCGCCTAGCTCTTCCATAGCCTCACGGCTATCGGCTGACTCTTGGTAAATACGAGCAAGCTGGAGGTCGAAATCGTCATTACTGACGGCCTCGAATTTTATTTCACCAGGCAGTACCCGAAGGCATTCGCTGAATGCTTGATTAGGGGTCGATTCCTTATGCCAAACCAAATAAGTTTGATTAGTTTGATTTTGCGCAACTAAACCATAGCGCTTGGCAAAGCCATAAGGCAGACGCTCTGGTCTGATTTCAGGTTGAACTGATTCCACTTTTCTTCACTTTATTATTATCAGGGCCTAATAGACTGCTAGTGTACAGGCTAGTTTCATATAATTAAAACGACCCGTTAGAAATTTGTGAACATAATAATACGCAATTGTGACAGATAAAAAAAAGCCTGGTATAAAACCAGGCTTTTTTAGGCTTAACAGCGGTTAAAGCTTGCTGTCTAGCTCTGGGATGGCGTCAAATAAATCAGCCACTAGGCCGTAATCAGCCACTTGGAAGATAGGCGCTTCTTCGTCTTTGTTGATAGCAACAATAACTTTAGAGTCCTTCATACCTGCCAAATGCTGGATGGCACCAGAAATACCAACGGCAATGTACAAGTCAGGAGCAACAATTTTACCTGTTTGGCCTACTTGCATGTCGTTTGGTACAAAGCCCGCGTCAACCGCGGCACGAGATGCACCAACGCCTGCGCCGATCTTATCAGCTAGCTTGTAAAGCATTTCGAAGTTATCACCGTTCTGCATGCCACGACCACCAGAAATGATGATACTAGCAGCGGTTAGCTCAGGGCGGTCAGACTTAGCCAGCTCTTCGCCAACAAAAGTAGAAATGCCTTTATCAGCAACAGCAGAGCCGTTTTCGATAGAAGCAGAGCCACCTTCGGCAGCAACAGGGTCGAAACCAGTTGCACGCACTGTGATTACTTTGATTGGATCGCTAGATTTTACAGTCGCGATTGCGTTACCGGCATAGATAGGACGTGCGAACGTATCTGCAGACTCAACCTTCACGATCTCAGAGATCATGTTTACGTCAAGAAGTGCAGCTGTACGAGGCAAGAAGTCTTTACCAGTCGTCGTCGCAGCAGCAAGGATATGGCTATAGCCTTTGCCTAGCTCAGCAACAAGATCACCAAGTGCCTCACCTAGTTGATGTGCGTATGCGGCATCATCAACTAGGATGACTTTAGCAACGCCTTCAATTTTAGAAGCCGCTTCAGCAGCGCTTTGACAGCCTTGGCCTGCTACTAATACGTCAATATCACCGCCGATAGCTTTAGCCGCGGCGATGGTGTTTAAAGTCGCACCCTTAATGGTAGCGTTATCGTGTTCAGCAACAACTAATATACCCATTACAGCACCTTCGCTTCAGTCTTAAGTTTTTCAACTAGTTCATCAACGCTGCCTACTTTAATACCAGCAGAACGCTCAGCAGGCGGCTCAACTTTAACTAAGGTTTGAGTCGATTTAATCTCTACACCCAAGTCAGCAGGCGATACAATTTCTAGAGGCTTACGCTTAGCTTTCATGATGTTAGGCAAAGATGCATAACGAGGCTCATTCAAGCGAAGGTCAGTCGTAACGATTGCAGGCAGAGTCAAACCTACGGTACGCAAACCACCATCAATTTCGCGAGTTACATTTACTTTATCGCCATCAACCGCTACTACAGAAGCAAAAGTACCCTGTGGCATACCAGTTAATGCACCAAGCATTTGACCAGTTTGGTTGTTGTCGTTATCGATAGACTGCTTACCAAGAATAACCAATTGAGGTTGCTCTTTATCAACAATCGCTTTAAGTGCTTTAGCTACAGATAAAGACTCAAGCTTTTCATCGGTTTCGATTAGGATGCCGCGATCAGCACCTAGCGCAAGAGCGGTACGAATTTGCTCCTGGGCGACTTTAGGACCAATGGAAACAACAATAATTTCAGTGGCAATGCCTTTTTCTTTAAGGCGTACCGCTTCTTCTACTGCGATTTCACAAAATGGATTCATGGCCATCTTAACGTTGGTCAGATCAACGTCAGAATTATCAGCCTTAACGCGCACTTTTACGTTGTAATCAATTACACGCTTAACAGCTACAAGAACCTTCATAGATTCCCCGTCA
>JAWUYY010000052.1:0-45525 GCA_034110565.1 Bermanella sp.
CGGTAATGACATTCTTGTATTAGATGCTGAAGCGGGTGTTACTTATAGTGTTGATGCTTCCATCTACCTTGAGGAATTAAATGTTGAGTATGAATATTCTTTAGTTGTAGCAGATGCAAATCGTGAGAGATTAGGCTTAAAAGAAAATGAATACTGGTTTAGTGCTTCTATTGAAAAGACCGAAACTTGTGAATCGACTAACTTGCAAGATGCAGGTGTAAATGAACAGTCTTATTCTCTAGGATACGTGGTCAATATGGCTGATCTGTATTTTCGTTCTGGAGGCACTATATATAACCTGAGCCGTATTTCTAGTAACCGATTTGAGCATCAAGCCTCTAAAACAGATAGTGGTTATAATTGGAGTATTACCTCAGAATTTACCTTTCGGATTCAAATAGAAGGTAATACTGGTCAAGTACTGGCTGATATTGAATTTCAAAATGTCGAAAAGGATTCCGAAGATACGACTACCTGTAATGGAAAGGAAACTTGGATCGGTAATATTATGCTTTAAAGTTTAGTTTGAAATATAACCTAAATTAAACTGAAAAATGTAACATAAATGCCTGGGTGGGAAGTAAGTTGGGTTGTAGTGGTACAGTGATTTTGGCCACCTAAATAGAGGTGATATCATCACCTCATAAGTATTTTAGGTGACATATGAGCAATCGGGCTACTGGCAGGAGTTGATATGGGTATCATTGCGTTGGATCGTTTGCTGAATATAATCCACTTCGTCGCCAAGAGCTAAACCGAGTCTATTGGCGGTATATCTAGCCAATTCTAGCTTGGGTAGTATAAAGCTTTTATTAAAACTGATGGCATGTTCTGCCTGTATACCCTTTTGGGGGACTACATCATAGGCTGGAGATAACCGCCATCCAGAGTCTTCTTTAATCATACTGAAGTTACGCAAGTGATCATCTGTATTCCCTATAGCCTCATTGAGTAATAGCTGGAAAAACAATTGCTTCAAGTCTTCATCTGGCTGGCAGCTATAATCTCTTATGCATCGAGCAATATCTTCATAGGAGCCATTAGTTGGGTCTTCTTGGTTATAAGTCGATTTTAATAGGCTGTTCATAGTAACCACGGGTTTGAAGCACCCATTTGGTTTAATATCAAAACGTTCAATAAAAATCCCTCGATGGCCCTGCTTATTTTGACTAGATGTATAGATCGTTGAATTAGGTGCCCTTAAGCCTGCTGCTTTTATGGTCTCTAGTGCGCCATGCTCTAAAGCTTCGGAATTATAGGGTGGGTTAGATAAAGGGTTTAGTTTCAGTAGATAGGGTTTTCCGCCGTAATGAACTAGGCCTTTTGGTTGGGCCCCTCCAACTAAGAAGCTTGATTCTATAATGCTTAGATCGATATTTAGACTTAGTAGATGCTCAGAATAACGATCAATGGATAATTCATCCAGCTCTATGCCATGACTCCAGTTAGGTTTTAATCCTCTTGGAGTCAGCCTATAGGCACCAATACCACAACCTTTATAGCATTGACTTAAAACGAGTAATTTATCAGCGATTTTGACATCACAATGCGATGCAATTACACGCTTTCCCCAGTCGTCAGGCAATAAGTCGTCGATGAAACCTGGCAGGCTTCTACCGTCAGAGATATATTTTTGAGGGGTATCTATAAGTGTTGGACCTATAGGTGTGAGAGGCTCTATACCGTCTATGGAGAGATACTCATTGGTATATGTAAACTCAATGAATTCTATTCGACCATTATCTTGAATGTAGAGTGTAACCTCCCCTGCCAATATGGCTAGGGCGGGTTCAAGCTGGACGTGTAAATCAAAATGATGCTGGCTTAACAAGTCTACTGCCTCTGCTTGTAACGGTTACCTAAGATTAATAAGAAATGATGCGTTATTGCTTAAATGCATTTTTCAGCTTTTCATTGGGTTCGGCACCCTTCTTACAGGCAGCATTAAAGCGATCAAAGTCTTCATTACTTAGCTTGGTGTCGCCAGCATCAAGAATAAGTCTCTTGGATTCCTTAATCATGGCTTGAATAGCGAACTCTTCGATGCTGTTATATCCAGAAAGAGACAAGCCTTGTTTGATCAGTTTCTCTTCATCAGATGCTACTTTAGATAGATCAATGTTTATCATGACAACTCCAAATATTAGGTAATCTTTTTAATAAAGTATAAAACATCGCTTTACCATTATTTAGATTTAACAATTCTATGCGATGCATCATAACGTCTACTGGTACCTTGAAGTCACTGGCGAACTTTATAACCTTTATGAGTGATGGTTGCTTATCACTTAGTCTTAGTCGAGAACTCACTGCTCTAGCGGGCATAACTAATTGTGAAGCAAACAGTGAGTATGCAAACTCCTCGTAGCTGTTTTTAAATGAGAGGTAAGGGTAGTTGATTTGAGTCACCTCATATTTAGGTAGCTTAATGTTCGAGAATTCTTCCCCCTTATGTTGCCCAAGGTATTGCCAATAATGCCCTAATAGCATGGCCGTCACGAAGCGCTTTTTGGAACAAACCAAATCAGAGTTCAATCTTATCTCAATTTTTCCTAACTCGTTTATGTCTATTGAGCCAAGAGCATGAAATGCCCCCTGGATAATGTTGATATCTAAGATAGAGCATATAGTGGATAAGTTAACTGGTATTTTTCGTTCAAGGCCTAAACTAGAGGCTAGGTCTAACAGTTCATAAGCATCTGGATATTCCATATGGCTCCATACATTTTTTCATATTGGTATGATCTTTTAGATTTATGGGACTATTCACATGAAATATTGCCTCACCAGAGCTTTACACTCTATGAATAATATACCCTTATAAATATCCCATAATTAAATCTGAGAATGAATTGGGGCTCTATCAAAATTACTAGTATTCAATAAAGCCCAATATTCGTATCACTCCAATGACGAGTCATTTAGCTCAAATAAAATATCAAATAACTCCATAATCGGCTCTTTGTCAGTTCGCCATGCAAAGCCTAAGCTTTGAGCGGTTAAGCATATGGGTTCTTTGATACCTAATCTTTCAAGGGATTGAGTAAATTCCTTACAAGGAATTGAATATATACTGGCCTCTACATAACACTCATCAGATGCTTCTATGAGTTCTAGGTCATAACCTTTGCTAGTGGGAATTAAAACGAACTCACAATAGAATGTAAGGGATTTATTTCTGAAGAAATCAGACAAAATATTGGATAAAAAGGATAGGTCGTCAATGGAGATAACCTGTCCTTTTTCAAATCGCCGGGCAATGAGCTGATCCTTGTGACCCGGGAAGGTTTCAGTCCAGCTTTTATATTCGTCTTTTGCTTTCTCAATATCAAATTCATACATAATATATTCTCTACGGTTATTTAGGCGCTTAATTTTTAGAACGTAATGTTTCATTCAAAGAAAAGTGTCATCGACAACAATCTCGGCTAGCTCTTGGTATTTATCTTTTTCAGTTGTATTCGGGCGCGATTTGGCGATTCTGTAAAATTTAGATAAATAGTCGGCGGACTTTTGTGCAGTTGTTATGATGCTGCTATTTGAATAATACAAATAGCATGCATCCAATAGGATTGGGATGTGAATGACGGCATCCCCAAAAGCTGGGTTTATAACCGATATGGACACATAGCCCATGGATACGGTTTTTATATAATAAAATGTAACGTGCTTTATTGGGATCATATTGACCTCCTTTGGTGAGTAAGGAAGTCAATCTTGTATGCTATAAAAAGAATAAATAGCGAAATTGGGTATTATCCCTTTAATAAGGGATGTAGATATCGCGAACATAACTTTTAAGGAAAAGTGATAATAAGTGGTCTATTTATCCATCTTATGGAAGAAGACAATTAAGGCCAGTGTAAAGGAAAATCGAAAGGCTTCACTGGCCTCCCTATCTGAATTCAACACATGTATCCAAGATATCCGCGATTTCCAATCTGGACTTTTTACCAAGACCTCTGTGGGTAATCTTGGATCGTTTTTGCTGACTTGCAGATACTGCACTACGCTTTTATTGTGCTTGTTCTTTGGGGGGGAGAAGATGAAAAGGAGTGTCTTGAAATTAAGCGATGTAAAACTAATCAAGTTGGGAGATATTAAAGGTATTCATCCGGATATTATTCAAATATTTATGGATGTTGGAGCAGACCTGCCCTCTGGCTACAACCCTTCATTTGAAGAGTCTGCTCTTCTTGATGCTATTACCTTATTTCCAATTACGCTTCATAAGTATAAGAATCATGCTTACTGTATTACTGGCATTTCCAATTACAGGGTTGCATGTACTCAGCTTTCTTTGGAAACAGAAATTCCCGTTAGATTTTACGAAGGGAGGCGCGGTGATCAACTTGATCGATTAATAATAGCAGAACTGCTTAGCAGCCAATTAATTCAATCTAAGCCAAAGAAGAGCCCTATTCTACCTTGGTTATATAATGTATGGAAACTAGTAAGAAAAAATAGTAAATATAAAGTATTAAATATGCGTGACAGTAAATCTGCATATTCGAAGGCTTTGAAAATTAACCCGAAGGTGCTTAGTGGAAAATAACCAATCGGCTGTACTTGGCACTAAAGTGGAAAAGCTCATTAACTGGATTGGTGAGAATCCCTGGCATGAATTTACACGTTGGGAATCTCAGATTTTGTTAGTGAAATTGCTGTCTTTTATTCATTCTCCTCATGATCTTCGATATTTTTTCCATATTGTACATTCTTTAAGTGAGATGTTTTTAGAGTTTTCAGAACGCTTAGAATCTGAAGTCATCGATGAATTAAAGGAAAAAGAGATTGATATAAAATCTATGGAAAAAATTGTTAACCATGTGCTGACAAATCAAGATGAAATTTTGGAGTATTTTAATGAAGAAATAGAAACATTTTATGGAGAAATATATGGGGGTATGAAACACCCCATGCGTAGAAAATTTAAGTATTATTATATTTATGCCATGCTCATGAATGCCCACCAATCAGAGGATATTGAGATTCAACAAGAATATCGTGCGCTCCAAGGTTATGTTTTTCTTTCGCATTCTCTACTTGTTGTGAGTAGATCCAATATTCAATTTTATCTATTAAATAAACCAGAAGATGACTATTTAGGCCGTTCTACCTCTTCAGGAATAAATGCCAGTAAAATTATGCGTGATTACAGTCTAACTGGGAATAATCCTAGCGATTTACTGGATTTATCAGACTTTAAATCTCTTATAAATTCAATGAGTAATATTGGAAACCTCGAGCCTAAAGCTAAGAGAATATTGCGTAGCTATCTTGAGCTCGGTTTAGGTTTACGAGGTTTAAAACTAAAAAAAGGAGGGGGAGGAGGGGGATATAAACGATTATTTCATGGTTGGTCAGATGGTTTCATTCGTTTTGGTTCAGGACAATCCAATGAGAAACAAGATTTAGAAGATTCCTCATTGACAATAATTAGCCCGTTTCAAGGAGATGATGAAAGGCAAAAAGAATTTTTTGATTTGGATCTAGACCCCTTCGAAAATCAGGGAGAAGAAGAGTTAATACTAATTGATAATAAGGATAAAAAAGCCGGCAGACTATTCACAAGATCACAAGTACGCCATGTGATCATGTCTAACCAGATGTTTCGTAATCAGTGGACACAAGCAACGGTATATGAACTTACTATTTTGATGAAAGCTTGTGGTGAGCAAGTAAGAGATGAGAATACTTCAGATCTTAGGCTAGAAGTTATTGCTATGGTTATGATTATGCTGTGGACTGGCTCGAACATCAAATCTGTTAAGTCAAAATTTAGATGGTTAAGTTCAAATAGAAGATATGGTCAAGATATATTGGGTTATAAATTTAATGAAGACAGTAACACAGGTGAGTGGTTGATTTCACCACATACTGCAAATACAAAGCGGATAAATACAAAAAAAGAAAAATCATATTGTAGGGTTAAAGATGATTTTCTAGAGTTACCTGATCCTTTTAGAATTGGCTTGTATATTCTTAAAGCTTTTCCGGATGATCGCCTTTCCGACACGAAGAATCGGCTATTTAATAGAAAGCTAACAACATATAGAAAAGAACTTAACAATTTTTTAATTGAAATTAAACATGATCACAGATTAAATGAATTTAAGATATCACGATACTTATTTTATAAAATCGCTACAGAACATGAAGGTGATATAGCAGATGCCATCTTAATAACTGGTAGGTACCACCCGTTAGGACAAACTTTATTACATTATACGTCACCAGATAAGGAGCGACTTCAAGGCATTTATCTTAACGCTATATCTGATGTTATCTCTAGTATCTATGCAGAGGGATATATTTGTGAAGCTCCAAAGGTAGCAAAAGAAAAGATAAGATCTACTAATGTGGTCGGTAGTAATCTGTGTCCTACTATTGATGCAGTTGAAAATTTAGTAATAAATATACAAGAAAAAATCAAACGTAAACCAAAAGAAGAGCTCAATTCAGCTATTATTGAATATCATAATTGGTATACATTATACACAATATTATTTATAGGCTACTCAACAGGCTATAGGGCAATTGTTGATCCTTTTCCAATTGACTCTGAGATTGACGAAAATTCAGGTTTAGCGGTTGTTTCAGATAAAGACGGAGAAGATTACTATAATAGTCGTATTGTTTGGGTGCCTAAATCAGTACGAAAACAAATAGATCACTATATGCAGCATAGGGATAAAGTTCTATTGATTGTTGCCAGTCGACACCCTGATCTTGTTTTGAATAAAGAGGAAAAAGGCATACCTAGAATATTTTTGTTAGAGGATGGTTATCGTATTAATGATATTAGGCCCTCAACACTATCTCCACTTTTAAAAGATCACTTACCCCTTCCTATAAATGTAAACCGACGCTTTCTGAGAACAGAATTACGAGCTCGCGGATGCCCCTCTGAGATAGTCAATGCATTTATGGGGCACTGGTCCAGAGGACAAGAACCTTGGGGGAGATATTCATCTCTTGCAGTAGTAGATATTGTTGATGTATTAAAAATTTATATTGAGGATATATTAGAAGAATTAAAGTTTAAGCCAATAAAAAGTAGATTCATATGAATATAACTGAATTTGAAGGCTTATCAGATAAGACGATACCTATTTGGCTTCAAGTCCAAGAGTCATTGGGTGAAGAATTTAACGACCCATTATTAAATTTGATTCACTGGCTGAAAACCTCTGGATCATTGTTATCAATGTATCTAATTGATTTGAAACGAAAGCCTACTAATTGCGATTTCGATCAGTTAACACTTCGTATTGTGAATGATCAACCTAAAAATTTAAAAGAAGCCTATAAACAAATAACAGTTCTTCGACATCTGGTAATTACAGGTAATGAAAGCGAAATATGGGATTTACCTATTCCTAATATTCCCATTTTAGCTGCTAGGGAGAAAGGGATATTTACCCCCAAGAGATTCTCATCGTTACCTTATTACGAGAAATGGAGATACACACTAGAAGACTCAATTCTATATGGTATATGTTTAAGCGAGGATGCTGAAATTGGACAGATACTCGTATCATCAATTGTTTATGGTGGTTTGCTAAGTACCAGTCTTTTAGCAGGATTGCTAAAAATGATGAATTCATTCCCAGGTGTTTTTAATAATAGAGCCTATTTTGATTTATCGTTATCTTGGCTTGGGCATCAAGGTTCAGAAAGCCGCCGTTGGTTTATCGATCCTTTGACAGAAATTTTGATTTGGAACAGAAAGAAAGATCAAACTGTTATAGTGGATTACTCAAAATTT
The DNA here is from genome assembly GCA_034110565.1 of Bermanella sp. Classification (GTDB taxonomy): domain Bacteria; phylum Pseudomonadota; class Gammaproteobacteria; order Pseudomonadales; family Oceanobacteraceae; genus Bermanella. The sequence continues at coordinate 7,772 of JAWUYY010000052.1, forward strand.
AATCAAACCCAATTCACCAAGGTAATTTTCAAGTATATATTATCGTTTTTGGCAGAGACTAGGTTAGATAAAGCTGATTATCCAACTAGTATCACCGCATTTTTGAATACGATATCACTGAAGTTTGATTTATTTTTACCGCCTTTTATATCCAATTATTGTCAACGAAAGCATCTATCTCATTCGATACGACAACTTGGGTGGAATCGTATTGAATCGGTTGATATTAAATTAAACATCAAAGATATTATTGAAGAGATATCACTTGAGAAGTGGAGTTCTTCACCAGCTCTCAACGAGGATGATATTAAATATGAAAAAGATCATGGTGAAATATTGCATAAACTACCAATTCTGCCTTCTGGTTTAACTAAGGAGGCGATGAAAGTTGAATTAGATGCGAAAATATCAGAATGTGAAGATAAAAACACCTTATTGATACTTCTTTTTGAGTGGGGAAAAAACTTATTAAATGGAGGAAGGCATTCACCTAAAGCAGATACGGTAAAAGGATATATTCAGCTTATTGGAAATAGATTGTATCAGTGTTTAGGTGATGAGCGGTTAATTGATCTAGACGCTGGGACAATAGAAGATATATATCTAGAGCTTCTAGAAGATATAGACTCTAAAGGTCTAAGAAAAAAACTTTCACAGCAGTTATATAGCTTCCATAATTTTCTCGTGGAAAATCATGATATTGCTGAGATAGATTATAAATCCGTTCTTGGTGCTAGCTATGCACCTACCCCAGTTGATGCCAATATTTTACTCATAGATGAATTTACCCAGTTACTTCAAGTTATAGAAGAATCGGATCTAATCTTAAATCATCCTAAGCTTGTTACAGCGACTAAGATATTGGCAACTCTTGGATACAGATGTGGGTTACGACGCAGCGAAGCATTAAAACTCAGACTGATTGATATTTACGGCGTTCATGACCCTATGTTGTTAGTAAGGCCATTTAAGTACAGACGATTAAAAACAGCTTCATCTAAAAGAGTATTACCATTATCTGTATTGCTTGAAGCTGATGAGTTAGAAATGTTAATGGCGTGGTTGAAAGATCGTAAAATAGAAGAGGATAGTAATCCATTTTCACATTATCTATTTTCAATACCTGAAAAGAACTATGTTTGTATATCGGAGGACCTCGTTTTTCCAGTCATACATTCAGCTATGAGGGCATCCTCAGGTGATGATTCACTTAGATATCATCACTTTAGGCATAGTTTTGCCTCATTAACGATTTTGAGACTTATGGTAGCTGACCATGGAATTCCGGAAGGGATTTTTGATCATCAGATTGATACGCTGAAGTGGTTAGAAAAGAGCAAGCTGTTTAGAGACTCGCTTTATTCAAGAAATGAACCTACTCGTCGACATCTATATGTAGTTGCATTTTTACTAGGGCATTCATCACCTAGTGTGACCCTAGAGCATTATATTCACACACTTGACATAATATCTTCACAAATTATTTCAAATCGATTTAAAGTAAATAAGAATATACTGATATCGGCATCTAAATTGCCCCAATCAACAGCGTATCGATTATTTTCAGATTCACCATTAAAACTATTGAATAAAATTAGAATAGTAAATGGATTCATTCCGATTTCACATAATGTTCGTGTAAATAATAAAATTACTTTAGATAGCCATAAACCTTCTGGATATAAAATCTATAAAGATGCTTGGCAGTTATTATTTTTATATTCAGCTAGAGATATTGAAAAAACTGACCTCTTGGATCGCTTCAAAATCACTGAAAATGAATTTGATTTTCTACTTAATAACGTCAATCAATTGCTATCGTTTACTTCAAAGGATAGAAATTCTAGTCCAAAATTTAAAATGATGAAGTATAAAGATAAATTTGATTGTTATAACGCACTTTTATGTCCAGCACGGCCTATTGATGGTTATGACATAGAAATGGCAAAAGAATTGTGTGATAAGTTGTATGAATTTAAGGAAGCCAATTATGATTGCTATAAATCTTTAATGGACTTATATATCAATCATGCGTGGTCTACAAAGCATTTAGTTGTATTTAAGGATAGCAAGACAGCAAATAACTTTATTGCACTATTTTCAATGCTTGGAATACCAGAAAACTGGTTGAAATTTAGTGTTATCGTTGGCCAATCTATGGTCGATAATGACGCTAAGAAATCGCTTAAGGCTTGGAAGAAACAGCTCGATTTTTCCACCAATAATCCACTCCAGCTTACTCGAGGTACAGATGGAGTATCAATGGGGAAAAATGGTTGGCTGGGGTTCAAGCTTGTCGATCCTACATCAGACCATTCAGGGTTAGCTCAACGTTACAGTTTTATCATGTCCATGATATGCAGTATGACTTTTTAAGCCGATATGATCCCAAGCAATGGCTAACTATTTTGTCCTCTTCATTAGCCCAGAATTAATTTGGGCTAATGAAATATCTTTTAGAGGTAACTAGGCTACCTTCTCAATAACCTTTATGTCTTCATCTAAATGAAATGCTATTGGTTTGAATTTATTGTCGTGATATACGTAAATCAAAATATTAGCTGCTTCCGTATCAATTAGTGGCTCGGAAGCAACTTCACAGACATGCTCTTTCCCATCGAACTGACACACAATTTTAGAGCCTATCATTATTTGCTTCCTTTCTTCTGATTAGGGTTTTTCTGCTTACCTCGATTTCCTTGGTTTTGGTCGTACTGCGTATTGGTTCCACTAGTCCCTTTGTTGGCGTTAACTTGGCTACCCTGGTTATCACTTGGTTTTATTTTTTTAGTCATTTTCTATTCCTTGAATATTAAGCCACCTAATCTAGGCATACTGTACTTTTCAAAGGTGGTATCATTAGTTAGTTAAACTCACATATAGTCATGTAGTGAATATATGATTGTTTATGAAAATTAGCAGTGTGGTATATATATGTCAATAGACCAATTGAAGCCAGAAACGACTATTCAATCAGTTATTGGCCGAGTTATTGTGAAAATACGAAAAGAAATGGGTATGGAGCAGGCATCTATGGCTGCTTCTGTAGGTGTAACTCAGTCGACTTGGTCAAAAATTGAACGTGGTGAGAGTGCTCTTTCAGTTGAGCAGTTGATAATTGCTGCTGAGGCATTGAACATTAATGCTAGCGTGATTATGAGTGAGGCAGAGCAAGCTATTTACGCCTTAAAATCTCAAGGTGTCACTGTTCGCTCAATGAAGGTAGCTCCAGCCGAAAAGAAATCTGGTGGAGGTGCAGCTATGATTGGAGCTGCAGCGCTCGGGGCGCTGGTCACTGCTGCAATAATGAAAAAATCAGATTGATTGTGGGTCATTTTTTATGAGCACTTGTTCTGATATGTGTCTAAGATCATTTCTCGATATGCATTCCTTCCCTTCGCTCTTTCGAGTCTGATGGTGTTTCAGCAACGAAATACTCTTAGCTGAAATTCCATACTCTTTAGCCCACTGAGCTTGCGTCTTACCTGATTCTTTAATGGCACTGAAAAGCCATTTCGAAATTCTTTCGACTTCCGCTTCGAAATTATCGTCGGTTGCTAATTCCTCAATTTCGAGAATTTCAGCCATTTCGACATTATTTCGATCAGCTGAAAGGCTTCGAAATTGAGCGATCACTAATATCTGGGTTAAGAACAGTATCGAAATTGCTAGGACCTGAATCGAAACCGTTACGAAAGCGTTCGAAATACGAATTTCAGCTGGAGAGGCCTGTATCAAGCGGAGTTGATCAGACCTAGCCTGTTCGATTTCAGCCTGCGTTTCGTCTATTCGGGTTGCCCAGCCAAGTCTTTCTTCACTATTTCGAAGGTACGAATCAAGAGCCTGTTCTAATTGCGCAATATTTCGATGGCTGGCCTCAAGCAATGCTGTGTGTTTCGACACTTCGAAATTATTTCGATCCAGCGTTTCGATGACAGGCAATACCTGAAATGCGATAGGGCCCGCTATGACCAGCAGGCTAGTCACAAAAGCCACGCGTTTGCGGTTTTGCCACCAAAGCCACATGCAGGCCATTTCTAAGGTGAGAGACCAGGCGATACCGATGTCTCCTGTATGAGTTACCCAAAACTGGATTGAATGCCACTGGATAAGGCTGATGCTCATAATGAGCATCAGCAAGTTGAACATATTCAACAGATAACGAGGCATGATTAGCCCCCGATCTCTAAGCGTAAAAGCTGTTTATTCAGCTCATTATGCAGTTGATTTAAAGGGTCTAGTTTGGTGGTTTTAGCTTCCTCTATGTAATGGCCATGCTGGGCCAACCAATAGGCAATGGCTTCGATGTTATTCTGTTCGGTACCACTGCCAATCATAGGGACAAGGTGATTCCCTACGGACACATGAAACTGATGGGCCAATAACGTGGCTAACATTCTGAATTCACGTTTTTGTGCTTTAGCTTTTGTTTGTTCTTCCAATACGGTTTCGATAGTTTTATTCGACATGTTCAGCCCCCTCATTATTGAAATTGCTCGTTAATAAACGCTCAAAGGCCGAACCATCTCTGCGGGTTAAGTTAGGGACATATCGGCTATACACACGGAACAGCATTTCGGTATTGGCGTGACCCATTTGGCGGGCAATCCATTCAGGGCTTTCACCACTGGCTAGCCATAAGGTGGCGGCGGTATGGCGGGTTTGGTAAGGGCGTCGTTTGCGTAAGTCCAAATGAGCAAGCATTGGATACCACACACGCTTGGTCACATTGTTGTAACTAAGGGGTGTGCCAGATAGGGTGGAGAACACATACTCTTGCGTCCCTGTGGCCAAATACTGATGCTTAAGTGCGTCATATACTGGTTGAGACATCTCAATCTCACGCTGGCTACCATCGGTTTTGGTGTATTCCACATACCCCTTAACCCAGGTTTCACGAATTAATATTTGCTTGCGTTCAAAGTCCACAAAGCGCCATTTCAAACCATCGATTTCACCTGTACGCATGCCTGTGAAAAAGCGGACAGTGAAGTAATCCTTAAAGTCTGGGCGGATGTGTTTAAGGAATAGCTGGATCTCTTCTAAGGTAAAAGGATCAACATCTGTTTTGGGTACCTTTAAAGGTTTGATGTTTCGATATGGGCAAGTAAAATCAAACCGGTCAGAAGCTTCAGTCAAAATCATCCTCATGATCTTCATGTGGCGATTAATATGATCTGGTGAGAAACCCACTTTATCTCCGTGTTTCACTTTGGCGAGGGAGGCACGGAATTGAAGTAGATCGGACTTAGCAATGCTGCTGACTTCTAGATCGCCAAACTCAGGGATGAGTTGGCGATCTAGAATTCCCCTAACCGTCGAGCGATAAGATCGACGCCAGGTAGATTCCATCTCCCCAAACCACACCTCACAGAAATCCTTAAAGAAAGCGGACTTTCCACGCTTGGAGGATTCAGCACTTAGGGTGTCTAAGTCAGGTTGATGAAACTTGGCGATGTTTTTACTACCAGGGAAGTAAGTCGCGTAATTGAACGAACCCAAGGTAATCTCAGCTTCAATGCGTTTAAGTAAGGTTTCTAACTTTTTTCGGTTAGCTGGACTGTCATCCAGCGCCGTAAATTCACGACAGCGCTGCCCTCTATATTGAAAGTCTAGGAACAAGCGGTTTGTGCTGCTTTTGCAGCGAACACTAGCCATGACAAACACCTCCGTTTGCCATAGGAATCGCCAAGCTAGAAGGCATGCTATTAAACATGTCCGCTTGAATGGCTTCCCAGATATAAAGAATCTTACGGCCACCAAATGGGCGGAAGTAATGCACCCCTTCTAGCAGTACAGAATCCTTTAAACGTTCACGAATGGTACGAGTATCGTATTTGATACGCTCAGATAGCTCTTGGGTAGTAAGATATGTTTGTGTCATTTGTCTTCCTTTGTGGTTGTTTGTAGCGTGTACTCTACAATAGTCGCGTAAAATGTAGTCGTCAAGTGTTTTTTGTAGCGTTTGCGCTACAAAAAGTCTTTTTGGTGTTTGTATGATGCGTAAAAGCTTTAGCAAATGAGGTAAACGAGAGGTAGAATGATTAAAAATTATCTGGGATCGAGATATGATCAGGTTTAGGTTAAAAGAACTGATTGCTGAAAAAGGTTTTCAGGAAGGGCGCAGAGTCACGATTGACGAAGTAGCCAAGGAGACTGGTGTTCACAGGACGACCCTATCTAAAATAGCCAACCAAAAAGGTTATAAAACCAACACAGAGGTTTTGGATAAGCTATGTGCATACTTTGGTGTTGAGATAGGCCAGGTAGCTGAATATTTAGAAGAGTAGCAACGTTGTAGGGTCATTAAGAAGAATAAAACTAAGTGCTAGTTAAAGGAATTAAAATGGCAATACCTGACTACCAAACACTCATGCTCCCTTTTCTAAAGTTATTAGCAGATGGCGCAGAGCATACCCTGCCAGAAATCACAGCATCCTTATCACGTGAATTCAATCTCACAGAAGCAGAGCGAAGCGAGCTATTACCCAGCGGCAATCAAGAGATTATGCGCAACCGTGTTGGTTGGGCGCGTACCTATTTGAAAAAAGCTTTACTGCTTGAAGCCCCACGCAGGGCTGTATTCCAAATAACAGCCCGAGGCCAGCAGGTCTTGTCTGAAAACCCAGAAAAAATAACCGCCCGTTACTTAAAACGCTTTGAAGAGTTCTGCGAGTTTCATAATTCGTCATCATCCACAGAAGATACCACCGCAATTGATGATGTGGATAACAGCCAAACCCCAACCGAAGCCATAGAAGCCGCCCACAAAACATTGAATAATGACCTAGCAAGCGAGGTGCTTGGGGCCATTAAAAACCAGTCCCCACAGTTCTTTGAGCATCTAGTGGTTAAACTCATGCAGGCCATGGGCTATGGCGGCTGGAGTCATGAGTCTGGCCAAGCCACCCAGTACACATCAGATGGCGGCATAGACGGCATCATCAATGAAGACCCGTTAGGCCTAGAAACCATCTACCTGCAAGCAAAGCGTTATAGCGAAAACGCCATAGGCCGCCCAGACATACAAGCCTTTGTCGGTGCGCTCGAAATGAAGCGTGCACGCAAAGGCGTATTTATTACCACCAGTCGTTTCAGTAAAGATGCATTAGAATACATCTCCCTGATTGAGAAAAAAGTGGTACTAATAGACGGCAAGCAACTAGCCGATTTAATGATCAAACATAACCTTGGTGTTAGCGTAAAGCAGACCTACCAAGTAAAAGCCATCGACACCGATTATTTTACAGAAGAATAAAATGCCACACGTTAAGCTCACCCTAAGCCGACTAGAAACAAAACTCTTCCAAGCCTGCGATATTTTACGCGGCAAGATGGACGCATCCGAATACAAAGAATACATCTTCGGCATGTTGTTCCTTAAACGCATGTCCGACCAGTTCCAAGCCGACCGTAGTGCTATTCAAGTCCAGTACCAAAAAGAAGGCCACGATGATGAAACCATCCAAATGCTATTGGATGACCCAAGCCAGTACGCCTACTTCGTACCCCAAGCCGCCGCATGGGAAACCATCAAACACATCAAGACCAACGTAGGCACCGAGCTAAATAAAGCCCTAGCTGCATTAGAAGACGCCAACACCACCAAAGGACTAGAAGACGTACTCAAGCACATTAACTTCAATAAAAAAGTGGGTAAAAAACCCATGGAAGACAGTGTGCTAGTACAGTTCATACAACACTTTAATACCATCCCGCTCACCAATGACGATTTTGAATTCCCCGACTTACTAGGGGCCGCCTACGAATACTTAATCAAATTCTTTGCCGACAGCGCCGGTAAAAAAGGCGGCGAGTTCTACACCCCAAGCGAAGTAGTGCGTTTATTAGTAGAGCTGCTAGAGCCAGACGAAGGCATGGAAATCTATGACCCAACCTGCGGTTCGGGCGGCATGCTCATTCAAAGCAAAAAATACGTAGAAGAAACCGGCGGCGACGTCAGCAAGATTGACCTGTTCGGGCAAGAAGACAGCGGCACCACATGGTCCATCTGTAAAATGAATATGATCCTGCACGGGGCTGGTGGAGCGAACATTCAAAACGAAGACACCCTAGCCAAACCCCAGCACATTACCGCCAATGGTGAAATCCGCAGCTTCGACCGTGTAATCGCCAATCCACCGTTTTCACAAAACTACCAAAAGCTGGGCATGGAACACACAGGGCGCTTTCATACTTGGCTACCCGAAGGCGGCAAAAAAGCCGACTTTATGTTTGTGCAGCACATGGTGGCGTCACTCAAGCAAAACGGCAAAATGGCCGTGGTCATGCCCCATGGTGTGCTCTTTAGAGGTGGTGAAGAAAAACAATGCCGCGCAAAACTTATCGAGCAAGGCATATTAGAAGCCGTCATCGGTTTACCCCATGGCCTGTTCTACGGCACCGGCATTCCCGCCTGTGTATTGGTCATCAATAAAGCTCAAGCCGCACAGCGTAAGCACGTAGTATTCATCAATGCCGACCGCGAATACAAAGAAGGCAAAAATCAAAACCAACTACGCCCAGAAGACATTGAAAAAATCAGCCACGTATACCAACAAATCGCTGACCTAAGTAATCAAGACAATGACGAACTAAATAACATCCCCAAGTACGCTCGCGCCGTACCCGTTAGCGAATTAGAAGCCGAAGGCTACAACCTAAACATTCGCCGCTACGTAGACAACAGCCCAGCACCCGAACCACATGATGTAAAAGCACATCTAAACGGCGGCATTCCAGCGGTAGAAGTCAACGCACTGCAAAGCTATTGGGATAACTACACTGGCTTACAAAAGGCACTCTTCAATTCAGAAGAAACAGCCGAGCAAATCAACAAGGCAGGCTACCAAGCGTTTAATGCAATCATCAGCGATAAAGCCAGCATAAAAACCACGCTAGAAACCTACCCAGCGGTCATTCAAAAACATCAAGCTCTAAGCGATCAGCTAAACAACTGGTGGGATAACACCTTCGCCCCAGCCTTTCATAAACTAGGGGATGATCTAACAGGCTCTAAAGGGGTATTCGCATTACGCCGTACGTCACTTAACAGCATTGTGGATGCACTTCTCCCCGAAAAGCTACTAAGCATTTATCAAATCCGTGGGGCAATGGCTAACAACTTCAAAAATTCAGAAGCCGAACTAAAATCCATCGCCAACTCAGGCTGGAATGCTGAACTGATTCCCGATGAAGAAATATTAGAAAGCCAATTTCCACAAGTGCTGGCGGATATCAAAAAAGACCAAGCCCGCATCAACGAACTAGATGCTCTATTTGCAGCGGCCAACGAAGTCTCTGAAGACGAAGACAGTGCCGACGATAACGACGAAGAAAATGAAAGTGGCGTGCTCCCTAAGGTCCAAGTGAAAGGCCTAAAAGCCGCACAAAAAGAAAACAACGGCCAACTGCGTGATCTTAAAAAAGAGTTAAAGTTCGCCAAAAAAGATCCAGAAGCACAGGCCGCTGTTTCTCGTCATTCTCGCGAAGGCGGGAATCTAGTAGAGATCCTTGAACAAAAAGTCGAAGCGCTGAACAAAGCCAATACCACCATTGATGAAAAACTGGCCCAACACACAGCCCTAGAAAAAGAACTCAAAGAACTAAAAGCAGGCATCAAAGAAGCTGAGAAGAAAAAAGACGACTTGGTAGAAAAAGCGCGCGAAAAAATCACACCAGAGGAAGCGAAAGAATTAATCGAAAAACGCTTCAAACAATTAATGCAAGCCAGCTTTGATCAATACCTGCGTCAGCTTGTAACACACTTAGTGAAAGCCGTAGAAAACTTACATGGTAAATATGCGGTTACCGTGAAAGACATTCTAACCGAGCGAGATCAGCAGGCTGAGCTGCTAGATGGCTTCTTGCAGGAGTTGGGTTATGAGTGAACTAACCCAGTATAAAGTAAGAGATGTAATTGATATAAAGCGAGGCTATGCTTTTAGTTCTGAAGATTATAGGCAGGAAGGCATCGCAATCCTTAGGGTTACGAATATCCAGGAAAGCGGTCAAATTGATGATGATTATATTTTCCTTGAAAGTAGACTCTCAGATCAATATAAGAATTATTTGGTTGAATCAGACGATATCCTGTTAGTTATGGTTGGCGCGACGACAGGGAAATTGGGCTACGTTAGATCCAAAAACGTCCCCGCTTTATTAAATCAAAATATGTGGAACTTGAAGCCTACAAGTTTAATTGATAAGGGTTATTTGAAATATAAAAGCTCAGAAATTATTGAGGCTTATCTATCTGTAGCACAAGGTTCTGCCAGAGATTTTCTTAAGCAAGGCGACTTCGATAAATACTCAGTAAAAATACATAGTGATCTGGCTGAACAACAAAAAATCGCCAAAATCCTAAGCGCCGTCGATAATCTAATCGAAAAAACACAAACCCTCATTGAAAAATACACCGCCATCAAGCAAGGCATGATGGCCGACCTGTTTACCCGTGGCATTGAAATGACCACAGGGGATACACCAAGCTCAAAAGGCGGAAAACTCCGCCCCAGTGTCGAAGACGCCCCCGAACTCTACAAGCAAACCGAACTGGGCTGGGTGCCGAAGGAGTGGGAGGTTTGCTCGCTTAAAGAAAAAATAGAGGGTGATGGTTTTGTTCAAACAGGTCCATTTGGTAGTCAGCTACATTCGTATGAATATGTAGAGGCAGGTGTTCCTGTAATTATGCCTCAAGATATTATTGAAGGAGTGATCTCTTTTGAGAAAATAGCTCAAATTACTGCAGGCAAAGCTAATTCACTATCTAGACATAAAGTGAAAGCTAATGACGTTGTTTTTTCAAGGCGAGGTGATCTCACTCGATCGGCATATATTGCTAATGAGTTGAATAATATTGGGTTTATATGTGGGACTGGGTGTTTACTGCTTAGAGTTAGTACATTAATAGTGCATGGAGGGTGGTTCTCTACTTTATATGGCACAAGATTTATCCAGTCACAAATTGACGGGTTGGCGGTAGGAACAACTATGGCGAACCTTAATTCCAAAATATTAGGTAAGCTTAAAATCGCTTTCCCACCGGTAAAAGAACAAGAAGAGGCTTATCTAAGGATTGACTTGGTTGATAAAAAATTAAAGCTGCTTCAGCGTGAAGTTGAAGAGCATAAAAAAATCAAGAAAGGCCTTATGCAAGATCTTTTAACAGGGAAGGTGAAAGTTAATGGTTGATATAAATGGTTTGACAGATCGCCCGGTAGTTACGATTGATAAAAAGTACTTTAATGAAAATCTATCTGCAATGGAGTTGTCACATCATTTATTTGTAGATACTGGCGCTATAAAAATCACATTTGAAAATGTAGATTTTTCACACTGTGTTTTTAAAAATGCGTATTTTAAAGGATGCAAATTTATTGAGTGTAATTTTACTGGTGCTCAGTTTGAAAGCTCTAACTTCAGAGGCTCTCGATTTGAGAATTGTAAATTCATATTTTCAGTCTTTAGAAATACAGAAATTTCGCATAAAGAATTACTCGTCAATCTTTCAGAGTGGCCAAATAATAACCGTGAATGGCTTAGGCGGTTAAGAATTAATGCGGAATCTATTGGTGATGTAGAAGCAGTAAAATCTTTTGTAAAAGAAGAAATGCTAGCATCTAGAGAACATTTAAAGAAAGCAAGAGCTGCAAAGGAAGGCTATTATCGGAAAAAATACAAGAGGTGGGATAAGCGTTTAACTGTTTATTTAGATAGCATTATTAATTATCTAGACTGGCATTTATGGGGACATGGTGAGCACCCTCATAAATTAGCTTTTACAATACTGGGTGTTATATCGTTGTCGAGTGTTTATGTTTTTCTTCAGAATGAAGGCGTAAGTATTGATGCAAAAATGAATGACCTTCTAAGTATAGCGTGGGTGATAGTCACTGATGTAAGTCAAACATTTGTGGGTGTAAAATCTACAGGAGTAGATAATGGTTTGGCTGCGATATTATCGCTTGTTAGATATATTTCTTTAGGTCTCTTTACTAGCGTTTTATACAAAAGCATTGGTAGGAGGTGAGAACAATGAAATATAGCGCATATTTATACGGCTCAAGTGCTAGGGGTGATGCTTCAAAGGATAGCGATACAGATATATTAGTTGTTTGTGAAGATGCGTCGATATTTGATATTAAAAAAATTGAGTTACCTTCTGATATTTTACGGAATATATTATTCGAAGATATAAGTGTTTATAGTATCGTTCGTATAACTGAGATGCACCAACAGGGTCATTTATATACATGGCATTTATACCAAGAATCAAAGTTTATTGCAGGTGATATTGATCGTATAGGATTACTTGGTAGTCCTGGAAGTTACATTGGTTTTGAGCAGGATGTGAAGCCTTTAATGGAGCTTTTAGATAGCATCCCCTCACAGTTGCTAGCAACAAAAGGTAATTCTACTTATGAGGCTGGGTTGATTTATATATGCGCAAGGAATATTGCTATGGCAGTTTCATATTTTTTGCCGAATGGACCTTGTTTTAAATCGTCAGCGCCCTTTGAAATATCAAATAAAGGTATTGCATTTCCTTTAACAAAAGACATTTACCAGGATTTACGCACATGTCGCTTGGCAGGCTCTAGAGGGTTAAATGGTGTTAAATGGAATACGAGTGACTTAATTAATATTGTAGAGAAGACAAAAGTTTGGGCTTCTAGGTTAGTTGAGTTGGTAGGAGGGTTTAATGATGAAGCGAACGTTTTTGGATAGAGTGCGAGTTGAGCGCCAAGTACTTACACTGGTTAATAATGCTTTTCCAAGTGCTAGTCTAAATGGATTGACAGAAGTTGCTATTAGTCGCTGGGTTAATAAAAATGGCTCGATACCGGTTGAAGTATCAGATTTGGTATTAAATATATCCAAAAGAGCAAGGCTTGATATTGATGCAAGTAGGGACGTTTTTTTCGGTGGTGAATTAGAACTAGAATCTTCTGTCGATTCGTATATTGATGTCCTAAAAATACGCTGTACGCTTGGGTTTTGATAACTCAACTCTGAAATATGTAAAATTTTAAATTAAGGGATTAAAATGAAATTAGTAAGTTTGTCAGTAAGTAATTACAGGAGTATCACAAAAGCACATCAGATTGATATTTCAGATACAACTGTGTTAATTGGTAAAAACAATGAAGGTAAGTCCAATATTTTAAAAGCACTAAATGTTGGAATGGTTGCACTCCAACAGCATGCAGATAAATCAAGAAAAGAATATGGCTATTTTGGCTATAAAAAATATAGAGATGAACGCTTGTACTTTTGGGAAAGGGACTTCCCTGTATTGTTACAAGAAAAAAAATCTGGTAGTAAGAAAACCACTTTAAAATTTGAGTTTGAGCTTGATGAGGAAGAAATTTCGCAATTTAAAGAAGAGATCGGTTCAAATCTAAATGGCTCACTACCCATAGATATAATTATTGGTATTGATAATATACCTGACATAAAAGTGACGAAGAAACGGGGTAAAGGCGGTGCTGCATTAAATTCAAAATCATCAAAAATTGCTGACTTTGTAGGGAAAAGCATTAGCTTTAACTATATTCCTGCGGTTAGAACAGATCAACAAGCTATGAGTGTGGTTTCTGGTATGTTAGAGCAAAGGCTGAGCAAGTTAGAAACTGATGTGGAATATAAAGCTGCTTTAGACACAATTAAATCGATACAAGAGCCAGTTCTCGAAGAAATAGCTAGGCAAATTGAAATACCATTAAAACAATTTTTACCCAATATCAATAATGTAAATATTTTAATTGAGGATGAGAGAAGGCGCTCAGCTGTGAGAAGGGATTTTGAAATTGTTATCGACGACGGAACACCAACAAGTATTCTATATAAAGGTGATGGTGTGAAAAGTTTGGCAGCACTTGCATTACTTAAAAGTCGAGTATCAGACAAAGCGGCTTCTATAATTGCAATCGAAGAACCAGAGTCGCATCTGCACCCTGGTGCAATTCATCAGCTCAAAGAAATCATTGAGGTATTAGGTGTGGATAATCAAGTAGTACTAACAACACATAACCCTCTTTTTGTAGATAGGTTTGATATTCAGTCAAATATAATTGTAGACAGCGGTAAAGCGAAACCAGCAAAGAAAATTGATAGTATTAGGGAGTTATTGGGAATTCGTGCATCTGATAACTTGGTCAATGCAAACCATGTACTTATAGTAGAAGGTTCTGATGATGTGATTGCTTTAAAAGCGATTTTAACAGAGGAAAGTCCACGGCTTGCCGCAGCTTTAAAGAACCATGAACTGGTTATTGATGAAATTGGGGGAGCCTCAAATCTTTCTTACAAGTTATCTATATTAGAGAATTCATTATGCTTATCTCATACATTTTTAGATGATGATGATGCAGGTAGAAAAGCATTTGAAAAGGCTGAAGAGGCAGGGATATTAAAATTAAAAGATAATACTTTTATATCAATACAGGGTAGGCATGATACTGAATTTGAAGATTGCTTAAACGTGGATCTATACAAAGATGCCATAAAAGATGAATTTGGAGTAACACTTACAGGCCCAAAGTTTAATTCTAAGAAAAAATGGTCTGATAGAGTTGAAGATGTTTTCAAGGATAGAGGGAAGCTATGGAATTCAAGGACAGAATCACAGGTCAAGTTGATTGTAGCTAACTTAGTAAAAGATAATCCGCAATATGCTCTTAACGAACATAAACGGAATTCAATCGATGCATTGATTGAGAATTTAGAAGAGCTATTAGGTTAACTTTTCCAGGGAAGTAAGAGCCATGTCTGAATACCAATTTGTAGAAAAGCCGCTCCTCAATCAACTAGCCAGTATGGACTGGACAGTGATTGAGCAACCTTCAGGCATTCCAACCGACCCTGCCAAAAGCTTGCGTACCAGCTTTCGCGAAGTAGTGATTAAAAGCGAATTCATCAAATCCGTAAATGCTATTAATCTGCATGAAGGTAAGTCTTGGCTAACCCTTGAGCAGTTAGAAGATTTATACGAAGACTTTACCAATTTTGGTGTGCGCAGCTTATTAGAAAATAATCAGCAGTTTATTGAGCGTTTAAATAAATGGCAGGTAGATGAAAACGTAATTACAGGTGAACAAAACCCTGTGGTTAAAATTATCGACTTTGATAACTGGGATGCCAATAGCTTTGTTGCCATTAACCAATACCGCCTTGATACACCAGGCGGGGTTAAAGAATGCATTATTCCCGATATTGTATTGCTGGTGAATGGCCTGCCTTTGGTAGTGATTGAATGCAAGGATGTAAACAGCTTTACATCGGACCCCATGCACCAAGCCGTTGAGCAGTTACGTCGCTATGCCGATTTACGTGAGCCAGAAGGTTCGCAGTTAAAAGAAGGCGAGCCAAAGCTGTTTTATACCAATCAGCTAATGGTGGGCACCTATGGTGATGACGCTAAGTTTGGCACCATTACATCCAGTGAAGAATATTACTTTAACTGGAAAACCATATACCCAGACGAAACAGAATACGTTGACCCAACTACGGGTAAGCATCGTCCGCAAGAAACCTTAGTGCAAGGTATGCTGCACCCACGTAACCTATTAGACATCACTCAAAACTTTTCTTTGTTCATGGACGCAGACAAGCAACGCATTAAAGTGGTGGCTCGTTATCAGCAATACCGTGCAGTAAATAAGATCATTCGCCGTATACGCAGTGGCGATACCAGTATGGAACGCTCTGGTGTGGTTTGGCACACCCAAGGCAGTGGTAAATCCCTGACTATGGTGTTTTTGGTGCGCAAGATGCGCAGCCAAGAAGACCTGAAAGATTACAAAGTATTAATGGTGAATGATCGCAAAGACCTAGACAAACAGTTAGGTGAAACGGCGGCGTTAACCGGTGAGACGGTCTACCGCATTACCAGCAGCGATCAAGTGAAAGAAAAGCTTAAAGATGATTCATCTACCTTGAACATGGTGATGATTCATAAATTCCGCGAAGCGGATGACAGTAATACGCCAGACTACATCAATGATGCTTTAGGCAAGGTAGCTGACAATCAACCCCCTTATGGCACTGACAATGTTGTGGCCTTGTTCGAAAGCTTTGGTGTGGTGAATGATTCAGACAAAGTACTCATCATGATTGATGAGGCTCACCGTACACAGCGTGCAGGGCAAGACAAAGCCAGTTTGTCGGATAACTTATACGATGCATTTCCAAATGCCACTCGCTTAGCCTTTACCGGTACGCCGTTAATTGCGGACCATCACGACGACCCAACGTGGAAGCGCTTCGGCAACAACCCAGACGAGCCGTACATTGATGAATACAAGCTGCAAGATGCGGTAGACGATGGCGCAACCCTGCAAATCTTGTATGAAGGCAAAACTGCCGACACCGCTATTTATGACAAGCATGGTTTTGATACCAAGTTTGAAAACCTATTTAAAGACCGCAGCGATGAAGAGATCGCCGCTATTCGCCAACGTTATGGTGCAACCGGTGATATTTTAGAAGCCGAAGACCGCATTGAAGAAATAGCCAGTGATCTTGTTAAGCACTATGTGCAAAAAGTGCTGCCAAGTGGCTATAAAGGCCAGGTGGTATGTTCATCTAAACAAGCGGCGTTGCATTATCAAACCTATATTCGTAAAGCCCTTAAACAATGGGTAAAAGACGAATTAGCTAAGCCAGAAAAAGATCAAGATTCGGCGCTGATTAGTCAGGTTGAATTCATTGATGCCATGGTGGTGATCTCATCCGATGGAACCAATGAAAAAGCCGCCTTTGTAGCGGCCCGTAATGAAAGCCGTGAAAACGATGCCGTTGAAAACTTTAAGAAAAAGTTTGATGCCGAAAAGCCAGAAACTGGCATCGCCTTTTTGATTGTATGCGACATGTTATTAACCGGTTTTGATGCCCCCATCGAACAGGTCATGTACATAGATAAAAAGCTAAAAGAGCATAACCTGCTGCAAACAATTGCTCGCGTAAACCGTACCTATCCAGGTAAAACCGTGGGTTATGTGGTGGATTACATAGGTCTGACTGAAAACTTAAAAGAAGCGCTGTCGCTGTATTCGGGTAAAGACCAGCAAGACATTTTAGATACCTTTAAATCGGTTGAATCCGAAATGCCGGTATTAGAAAGCCGCTATAACCAGTTGATTCAATTGTTTGTGGACAAAGGTGTTGGCCAGATAGAAAAGCTGGTTAAACAAACCCTGAAAACAGACGCTGAACGCTATGAAGTCACCGAAGCTGCAATTCAAGTTTTAGAAGACATTAAAACCCGCGATAGCTTTAACGTGTACCTTAAAAAGTACATGCAAAGCATGGATATTATTCTGCCTAATAAACTGGCCGAGCCGTTTAAGGTTCCCATGTATCAGTTCACCCATATACAAGCCAAAGCCAAAGAGCGTTACAAAGACGATTCGATCAACATTGGTGGTGCAGGTGAAAAGGTGCGTAAGCTGGTTAACGAGCATCTAATCAGTTTGGGAATTAACCCTAAAGTACCGCCGGTTGAATTGTTTAGTGATAAGTTCATCAAACAAATTGAGAGTAAAAAAGACTCTAGGGCTGCGGCCAGTGAAATGGAACATGCCATTCGTAAACATTGCAAAGTAAACGAAGGCGATGACCCAGTAATGTACAAAAATTTCAGCGAAAAATTAGAAGAAGTGCTGAAAAAATACAACGAAAACTGGGATCAAATGCTACTTCAGCTAGAAGATTTACGAGCAGAGATCGACAAAGGCCGTGGTGATGATGCAGGCAGTGGTGACCCATTCGCCGATTTGATCATTGATATAGCGTTTGAAGGTGAATGTACCGATGCAGACAGAGCTTCTGTGAAGACAGTAGTTGATGAAATCATGGATACCCTGGCTGATACTATAGATACGCTTAATTTCTGGGATAGACCATCACAGGTCACCACCTTAGAAGGTAAGCTGAATAAGGTGTTTATCTTAAGTAAGGTCAAAGCCCTTATTATGAACAAAGCGCAGCTCACCACAGACGTAATGGATTTAGCCAAGCGCCGTGAAGCGGATATATTATCTAGCGCCCAATCCAATAAAGTGAACAGCGAAGAGGCAGGTGCATGAACATGGCCGCCACTCACCTGCATACGTACAAGGATATAGAATACAGCCTAAAAAAGAGCGAACGCAAAACCACAAGTATCTACATTGAACGTGATGGCAGTGTATCGGTATTGGCCCCTGCGCCGTTTGAGCATGACAAGATTGAACAGATCATTGAGAAAAAGCGCAGCTGGATATACCGCAACCTAGCCGAATGGGAAGACTTAAATCGCACCCGTGTTCACCGTGAATACGTAAATGGTGAAAGCTTCTTGTATTTAGGTCGTCACTATCGTTTGCAACTGGTAGAGCCAAAGGATCAAGAGGTCTCATTGGTATTTTTACATAATCAATTCTGGTTGCGTAAAGACGTGGTTGAGCAAGCCCCAGATCACTTTAAGCAGTTCTATAAAGCTAAGTTGATCAAAAAACTAAAAGAACGCCTAAAGATATACCAGCCCAAAATGGGCGTGGAACCTACTGATGTAAAAGTGATGGAACTGCAAAACCGCTGGGGCTCGTGCACAGCTAAGGGTGTGGTTAACTTCCATTGGAAGTGCGCCATGCTGCCGACATCGGTTTTAGATTACGTGGTGGTGCATGAGCTGGCCCATATTGAAAACCCAAGCCACAATGCCGCCTTTTGGCGTGCTGTAGAAAAAGTCATGCCTAGTTGTGAAGAGCAGAAGGGCTGGTTAAAGCTTAATGGTGCGGGGATGAGTTTGTAATGACGCATTGGCTATTTTCATCTTTGCTTATCTTATAAATTGAATAATTTCTGGATTTTTAGGGTAGAGGTCATTTTTCGTATATTAAGTGATAGCGCTAAAAATACTTGGGCACCCTCAAGGCATCATTTGGGCACCACGGTAAAAACAGCGTTTTTTGGGCATTTAGGGTAGAGATCAAGAAAGGGGAAATGGCCCGCCCTAGAGGATTCGAACCTCTGGCCTCCGCCTCCGGAGGGCGGCACTCTATCCAGCTGAGCTAAGGGCGGATCGTAATTTTAGAGTCTGATTTTGACTGTTACCCCCAGCGCCTAAATTTCGGATGACGCCTACTTCGTAAGGACGCACTCTATTCAGTTGAGCTAAGGGCATTTTTTATACTAACAGCTAGCTTAATATTTATGCAAAGACGGCATTTAAGGCTAAAGTTAGAGGGTATCAAGGGGCGCTATCATACGAATTCACATGATCTGAGTCTATGCAAGTTGTTGATTTTTTACAAAATCATGCACTTTGGTTTTTAGACAGCCTCATTTGTGAGTATAATCCAGCAAAATTTAATAATTGGCGCCTAGAGAGAGGATGACCGTGACTAAGTTAATGACTTCAATGATGGTATTAGCACTAAGCACAGTGGTTTGCGTAGCAAATGCGAAAACGGCTGAGACAATCGAACAGCGTATTGCCCCTGTGGGTGCGGTATGTGTTGAAGGAACCGAGTGTGCGGCGGCAGGTAAAGCGGTTGCGGCGTCTAGCGGTCCTCGTTCTGGTGCTGATGTATTCAACACTTACTGCACTGCGTGTCACGGCACCGGCGCAATGGGTGCGCCTAAAGCTGGCGATAAAGGTGCTTGGAAAGACCGTCTAGCTAAAGGCTTCAATAAAACCTTGGCTAACGCGATTAATGGTTTGAACCTGATGCCAGCAAAAGGGACTTGTAGCGATTGTTCTGATGAAGAACTAGGCAATGCCATTAAGCACATGACCAAATAAGCATTTTGGTGCTTAGAAAAACCCGCTTCGGCGGGTTTTTTGGTTTCTGCCTGTCTTAATTTTCCCATTGCGTTGCCTGTTATGACCTTGCCATACAGGCTCGTCTATTTGTATGGTACGTAAATCAAAATCTGGATGCGCATACATGAAAATAATCACAAAACTGGTGTTACCCATTGCTCTGGCATGCTCTGGCAATGTATGGGCTTGGAGTAATCACACCCTAGTGAGTCATCAGTTGGTTCTGACTATGCCTCAAGTGGCTTCTGCTGAGCCAGTTAAGGTGGAATCTTTGGCAGAATTCTTGATGGCCAATGAAGCCACAGTGGCTCAATTACTCGCTGATGATGAAACATGGATGGCGCAGAACCTTTGGCACTATAAACCGCGCCCAGCGTCACTAGCGTTTGAAGCAACGGGCAATAAGGACGATGTGATTAAACGCTTTGTAAGTGCCATAAGAGTGAATCCTAATGCTAAGTTCGCCCTGTATTTACAAGGTATGCCCGGCAGTCACTTAAAGGGACTGACTATGGCACCAAAGGATATTAGCGTGTTTCAGAACTATGGCCATTTAAATCACTTGCCTCTGCAAGCACTTACTTCGGGCGACTTGGTTTCTGCGGTTGATGTAGTAGTGAGTGCTAACGATGAGCCGGATCATGGCCATGATATTGGCTTGTTTTCTGACAGCGGTACGGATCATGGGCAGGCTTATGGCTTTGGTCGTCAACCCTTTGGTAATCCAAATTTGGAGTATGGCACTCAGGCGCCGTTTCATATGGGGTTTTATCACGAGTCCTTTGCTTTATACGCAGTGGGAGGCTTTTTAAAAGAAACGTATCCACAGATGCGTATCCATCAATATAAGCGTTTAGCTGAGTTAGCATTTGCGAAGGGCCACGATTACTGGGGGTATCGCTTTATGGGTTGGGGGTTGCATTACATTGGCGACTTTTCGAATCCTTACCATGTGACACCTGTGCCGGGAAATAGCACTTTGAGTACCATTTGGGTGGGCATTCTAAGCATGCTGGGTTTTCCTGAACAGAAAAAAGAAGCCGTTCAGTTGGTCAGTAATCGTCATACGGTGCTAGAGGATTTTCAAAGCGTGGTGATGACCCATGCCTATGAGACGCACAATCAACAGCATCCTATGATCATGGCGTTAACCGTACTGCAACCCGTGGCGGGTTATCAAGAAAGTGATGTGATTAATGTTTTTGCAAAGGCTTCAATGGATAAAGCCGATGACGTAGGTGACATATTGATTGCGAGCTTTCCCTATGAATACGTACAAGACAGTCAGGTGGAATACTCAGATTTAAATGCGTTGGATACCCTAGAGCTAACGGTCCATGAGCATGCAGGCGAAGACGGTTTTAATCAACTGGTCGCCACCATTAGTGGTTTGTTGGGGGACTTTTCAGTTCACGGCTCAGCGTATATAGCGGATATTTTAAAAGCCAAACCCTAGTGTATTGTAAATACAAAAGAGTAAGCAAAGCTTACTCTTTTCATGAATAGGCCATGTTGGAGGATTGGGTTTTAAGTTAGTGAAATGGTCATTAACTATTCATTAGGTTTTTAAGCCCAGCTAACGCCGATTCACCGCGAGCTTGTTTTTGCTCTGGATTCACCTCGCCAAAACCTTCTCGTTGAACATCATCTTTTGGTAACTCGTCTAAAAATCGGCTAGGGGTTGGTTCAAAGCTTTCGCCATAGGTTTTACGTTTACCGGTTAATGTTAGGGTTAGATTTTGTTTTGCACGGGTGATGCCTACATACATAAGGCGTCGTTCTTCTTCGACAGTTTCAGCTTCAATGCTGTTGCGATGAGGCAAAATTTCTTCCTCTAATCCCATAATCCAAACATAGGGAAACTCCAAACCCTTAGATGCGTGTAGTGTCATTAATTGAACCTGATCGAGCTCGTCTTCTTGTTCTTGCTGTTCGAGCATGTCGCGTAAAATCAATTTGGCAACGGCATCTTCGATGCTCATCTCTTCATCATTTTCTTCGGCTTTGGTGAGCATGCGTTCGATGTTATCAATCAAAAACCACACGTTTTTCATACGCGCTTCAGCCATGTTTGGCGTATTACTGGTTTGATGTAGCCAAGCTTCGTAATCAAGATCGTGGACCATTTCTTTAATGGACTGAACTGGGTCATCAGTAAAACAACGCTTAGTAGTGCTTTGAATCCAATTACCAAACCGCTGTAATTTATCTAACGCCAGTGGTGGTAAGATTTGCTCTAACCCAAGCTCAGTTGATGCGCTCATTAAACTTAGCTGACGCTTACCTGCGTATTCTGTTAATTTTTCTAAGGTGGATGGGCCGATTTGACGACGAGGAATATTGATCACTCGTAAAAAAGCGGCGTCGTCGGTTGGATTCACAATGAGTTTTAGATAACTCATGATGTCTTTCACTTCGCTTTTAGCAAAAAACGATTGGCTGCCACTTAACTTATACGGCACCTGAAATTGCTGGAGCTTCATTTCCATTAAGCGTGACTGGTGATTGCCGCGAAATAAAATGGCGTAATCACGATACTTACCTTGATGACGTAATCGGTGTTCGATGATTTCGGTGGCGATGCGTTCGGCTTCGTTGTCTTCGCTTTTGCATTTCACAATGCGAATCGGGTCGCCGTAGCCTTTGTCTGACCAAAGGGTTTTAACGAATTCGTGTTCGTTGTTACTGATCACTTGGTTGGCCGCATTTAGAATCAAGCCAGTTGAGCGATAGTTTTGCTCAAGCATGACGACTTTTAAATTCGGGAAATCGGTTTTTAATAAATTTAAGTTTTCGGGTTTGGCGCCTCGCCATGCATAGATGGATTGGTCATCATCCCCCACCACGGTGAACTTACCATGATGGCCCACTAGAATTTTTACTAACTCATATTGGCTGGTGTTGGTGTCTTGATACTCATCGACCAAAAGATAGCGGGTGTTCTTCTGCCACTTTTCGCGCACAGCTTGGTTGTTCATGAGCAGCAAAGTAGGCACACAAATAAGGTCATCAAAGTCTACGGCGTTATAGGCTTTTAGGCTGCGATCGTAGCTGGCATAGGTTTGTGCCACGAGCATTTCTTGTGGGGTTTGCGCCATTTGAATGGCTTGCTCGGGTATTAATAAGTCATTTTTTAGTGCG
The DNA here is from genome assembly GCA_034110565.1 of Bermanella sp. Taxonomy (GTDB): domain Bacteria; phylum Pseudomonadota; class Gammaproteobacteria; order Pseudomonadales; family Oceanobacteraceae; genus Bermanella. The sequence continues at coordinate 30,723 of JAWUYY010000052.1, forward strand.
CCAATTTGCTGTTTGATCATATCCACCATGTCGCCATCGGCGTCGTGTTCGCGGTGCATGATGTCTTTAAGCAGGGATTTGGTATCGCTATCATCGAAAATAGAAAAGCCCGGGCGAATACCTAAATGCTTATGCTCTTTGCGAATGATGTTTAAGCCCAAGTTGTGGAAGGTCGAAACGGTTAGGCCCCTGGCGGCCTTGCCTTGCACCAATTTTGCCACACGTTCTTTCATTTCTTTGGCGGCTTTGTTGGTAAAGGTCAAAGCCGTGATATTACGGGCTGGCACGCCACATTGTTCAATAAGGTAAGCAATCTTAGAGGTGATTACACTGGTTTTACCGGATCCCGCCCCAGCCAAAACCAATAGCGGGCCATCGATATGTAAAACAGACTCTTTTTGGCGGGGGTTTAAGTGATTCACAAAGACTTCTTGATTAAAAACTGAGGGCGCAAGGTTATCAAAAATCGGGCCCTTTGATTAGCACTTTGATTCAATCGAATGGTTATATTAAAGGTTAATTGAGCGCGTTTTTCATAAGTAAGGGTCACATATTCGAGGTGGTGGGGCTCAAGCGACGTTCCATCTGCCGATAACTCAAGGCTTCGAGTATGTGGGCTTTTTCAATCTGGTGAGAGCCACTTAAATCGGCCACGGTACGAGCCACTTTTATAATGCGGTGATAGGCTCGTGCGCTTAAACCGAGTTTATCTAGGGCGTCTTCTAATAACTCGGTGAGTTCACGAGGTAATGGACATATTTTGCCGAGTTGCTGCTGGCTTAATTGAGCGTTGGTACAGCCTTGGCGCTGCATCTGGATGGCGCGGGCTTGTTCTACTCTGGCTTTGACTTGGGCGCTGCTTTCCCCTTGTTCGCTGGTTGATAACAGTCCCTTAGCCAAAGCGGGGACTTCGATTTGAATATCAATACGGTCAAGCAACGGGCCGGATACAGCACTTTGATATTTCAATGCTTTGGCTTCCGAGCAGTCCCCACAGCGCTTGTTGGGCTGCTTTAAATAACCACAAGGGCAAGGGTTCATTGCGGCAATTAACTGGAAGTCAGCTGGATAGTCCACCTGTTGTGCCGCGCGGCTAATGCTGATGTGGCCGGTTTCTAAGGGCTCACGCAGAACATCCAATACTCGGCGGCTGAACTCGGGGATTTCATCTAAAAACAACACACCTTTAAATTCCTATGATATATGTAAATATACTTAATATTTACAATCTTAAGTGTGAATATAAGCCATGAGACTGAATAAACCAGTCAGAAAGATAGGTATAACACGTAGAAGTGTATCGGGAGTTGTGCCCGGCATGGGTCGCTACGAGTCATCTCTTGAGCGTGATCTTATGGAAAGCTTGAGGTTTGATGTATGCGTTGAGCATGTGACCCCTCAGCCTGTGACAATTCAATTCATAGGGCCTGAAGGCGAGTCTAGAAGTTATACACCTGATGGGCTTATTTACTTCAAGCCTGAATTAGCTTTGAAGCCTATTTTGTATGAGGTGAAATATCGTAAGGATTTTAGGGATAGTTGGAAGACCTTGCTACCAAAAATGAGAGCAGCGAAGTCTTATGCTCTTTCTAATGGATGGGGATTTGAAGTTTTTACTGAAAAAGAAATCCGGACAACATACCTAAAAAATGTGAAATTCTTGTGGCCATATAGGGAACGAGATATCTCAATTGAGAATAAAAGGTATGTCTTGAGTGTTATGGCTGACCTTGACGAAGCTGATGCGGAGTTCTTGTTGTGTGCATTATGCCGAGACAAAATGAATCAAGCGAAATTTATACCGGTCATATGGAATTTAGTTGCTACTGGTGAATTAGGGTGTGATTTAGATATGCCACTTAATATGCGAGTAAGGCTTTGGTCAACGGGAGCTAGCTATGAATAGAATTAGGCCTGGCCAATTGGTTTATTGGCACAATGAGCCAGCTATTGTAATGGAGCTTAAAGGTCTCTCAGAGGTCATTCTCAGGACTATTGAAAGCTCAAGAACAGAAATAGCACCGGCATCAAGCTTATCAATATCGCCTGAATCATCTGATCCAGGCAAGTCCATAGCATCACATTTGCTTGCTGAGGACAAAGAGTGGAATCAAGCATTAGAACGTCATGAAATAATAAAACCACTGCTTTATAAGCAAGGCCGATCGGAACAAGATGTTAAAGCTGTGGCAGAGAAGACAGGGAAAACATCTACAACAATTTATCGTTGGATTAAGCGATTTGAAGAAACAGGTCTTGTGTCCTCATTATTAAGATCACCTAGATCTGATAAAGGAGAGCAAAAGCTAAGCTCTGAAGTTGAGGAAATTATTTCCAAAAATCTGGGAGAGTACTATTTAACTAAGGAACGCCCTTCTCCGACAAAGCTTTATCAAAGAATAAAGTTAGAGTGCCAAGAAATTGATTTGATCGCACCTCATCGGAATACAATTTATCGCCGGGTGAAAATGATAAATGAAAGAGAAGCTGTGAGTAGACGCTTTTCTTCTAAAACGGCTAGGGAAAAATATGAACCTATCCGAGGAGCGTTCCCTGGCGCGGATTACCCTAATGCAGTTGTTCAAATAGATCATACAAAAATGGATATTGTGATTGTAGATGAGGAGCATCGATTACCTATCGGAAGGCCCTATCTTACCATTGCGATTGATGTTGCGAGTAAAATGATATCAGGTTTCCGAATGACGCTTGACCCTCCTGGTGCCTCATCTGCGGGATTGTGCATTGCGCACGCAGTAATGAAAAAAGAGCAGTGGCTTGCGAAAGAAGATATTGATGCTGAATGGCCAATATATGGCCTTATGAGAATGATTCATTTAGATAATGCCAAAGAATTTAGGGGGAAAATGTTAGAAAGAGCGTGTGAACAGCATGGAATCATCTTAGAAAACAGGCCTAAGGGTATGCCTAACTATGGACCTCACGTTGAGCGGGCATTCAGAACGTATATGCAGGAAGTCCATAGCTTACCAGGGACTACATTTTCTAGTGTAGCAAGAAAGCTAGATTATGATTCTGAAGGTAGGGCTTGCTTGACCCTAAAAGAATTAGAACTTTGGTTTACTGTATTTATTGTTTATCAGTATCACCATAAGCCTCACAAGGGTAATAAGGGTGTGTCACCAATTAAGATGTACCATAAATATATACATGGAGACTCTGAAACACCTGGCATTGGGTTACCTGTTTCAATAGATGATGAAGAAACTTTCAGATTGGACTTTACGCCTTACGTCGAACGAGCCGTTCAGAGACAGGGTGTTGTCATTGATAATATTCATTATTACTCCCCAGTCCTAAGACGCTGGGTAAATACTAAAGATGAAACGTCTAAGAAAGCTCGTAAGTTTATCTTTGCCAGAGATCCAAGGGACATTAGTCGTATATATTTCTATGACCCTGATACTCAGAGTTATGTAGCGGTTCCATATTTAAATAATACCCGCCCGGAAATGAGTTTGTGGGAGTTAAAAGCCATTACTAATGACTTATCAAAAATGGATTCTGATATTAATGAAGAAATGATTTTTAAAGGTCTTAAAAAGATGCGTGAAATTGAAGATATCGCAATTGAAAAAACAAGGCTAGCTAAGCAACAAAGAGCTGGTGAAAAACGCAAAAGAAGAATGGCGGAACGGCGTAATAAATGGACGGATGTGCATCCAGAAGAAAAATCAACGAACGATCAGCTTGTTAATCAAGAAGACAGTGATGATATTCAACCTTTCACTGACATTGAACTAGGTTAGGAGAGCACTTAAGTATGTATAAGCACTTAAATGCAAATGTCATACAATATATGGCTTTATCTGATCAAGAGAGAATTCAGTGGATTAATAATCCAAGATGGATTGGGTACCCTAGAGCTCAGCAGATATTAAAGAAGCTTGATGATCTCCTGCATTATCCCAGACAGGCAAGAATGCCTAGCATGCTTATTATAGGGAGAAGTAATAATGGTAAAACAAGATTGATACAAAATTTTGCTCAAAAACATGAAGCTCAAGAAAACCCTCAAGGTGATTTTATAATAGCCCCAGTACTATACTGCCAAGCTCCGCCAACACCTTCAGAATCCGGGTTTTACTCAGCTATATTAGGTTCTTTATATGAACGTATTCCAAGCGCATCAACAGAAGCTAAAAGAAAGCGAGTAGTTGATGTTCTACGTGGTATTGGTGTTAAGGTTCTGATAATTGATGAGTTACATAATGTATTGGCCGGGACATCAATAAAACAACAACAATTCCTAAATATGATTAAATTTTTAAGCAATGAATTGAATATATCAATTGTTGGCTGTGGTACCGCTGATTTATTAAGGGCTGTGGCAGTCGATGAGCAAATCCAAAACCGATTTACACCTGAGATCCTGCCCGTGTGGAAGTGTAATAAAGAATATAGACAGCTTTTAATGTCTTTCGAATCAATCCTTCCACTAAAGAAACCATCTAATTTACATAATTCTGAATTAGCTACAAAAATACATGCAATATCTGAAGGTACGATTGGCGAGACATCTTTATTGCTTAATGCCGCTTCGTCAAAAGCCATTTCATCAGGAGAAGAAAGTATAACTGCAGAGATAATAAATACGTGTGGTTATCTCAGCCCTTCTGATCGTACAGCTTTGGCTTCTCGAGTCTAGCATGTTACCAATTCATCCTAGGCCTCAAAAGGATGAATTATTATCTTCTTGGCTGATCCGGCTTTCATTATCTAATGGGTACTGTTCACATACGTTTTTTAAGCATGTACTAGGTTATGATAAAGAAATTTGGACTAGAGATATTGATCGTTCAGCAACTAAAGAGTTTATAGCTCTATTATCGAAAGAAACGGGACAAACCATAGAACAGGTTAATAAATTATGTCTTCGTTCTTTAGTTGGATACCTGTTTGAAGAATTAAAAGAGAATGCAAAGTCGCATTGGATACTGCCATTAGGCATAAGGCATAGAATTTACACTCATAATGGTATGCAGTGCTGTCCCGTTTGTTTGAGAGAGAAAGTTGTATATTTCAGGCTACATTGGCGATTATCATTTTACACAATATGTGAAAAGCATCATTGTTTATTGATTGATCACTGTCCTAATTGCAATAAACCAATTGATTTTCGTAGGCATGCAATTGGTGCTAAAAGAGAATACCCCGCAATACATAATTTAAGACTTTGCGGATATTGTCTTTATGATTTGAGTAAAGCTTCTATTGTTTATCCAAGTGAAAATCAAAAAATAATAATAGCCCCGTATATAGAGTTTATAACAAATTACATTAAAGGGACTTGGGACTTAAGTTTAGCACCAGCATCCAGCCTCTCTTATTATAATGGAATTTGGGTTATATCTAGTTGGCTTGCTGGTAGGAAGTCGAAAGTAATAATGGATTTATTGAATTTCTATTCAAACTTGTTATCTGAAAGCACTATAAAAACTAGTAGTAATGAATCTGAATATTTATCATTAGAAAAGAGATTTCATCTGTTTTTAGTAACACTTTGGTTTATGAAGGATTGGCCTAAAAGATTCATTAGAATATGCAATGATGCAAATATTAATAAATCCGATTTTACTGATTACTACTCCAGTCTTCCATATTTTTTATATGATTTAATCAATGCTCACTTTAATAAAATAAATTATAAATATAGTAAATGTGAAATAGATTCAGTTAAGAATGAAATCATTAAGAATGAATTGTCTTTACTACCTCAGAATTTAGAAAATATTTAAAGATATCAATGGATTCATCAATAAAGATAAATAATAAATATAAAGAGCCCTGTAAGATCTGTTTTGATGCATTGGATTAGTTTTAATTTAATAGCAGTCTCCCCTGGCTCATATTTTTAACTTCCTTGTTCAATACCCCCCCTAGTCGTAGATAGCTTTATTTAGTTGATTGTATGTAGTGGTCAACTAAATTTTGTCACAAGTTAAGAGGCAAGTTTATATATTGCCTCAGCTGCAGTAGGCGTCAGCCCACTATTAAAAGTATGCGGTCTATAACGACTGTAATAATCGGTTATGTATCACGACACATCCGATCTCGCTTCAGAAAATGATTGATAGCCTGTTGATGGCATCCATTCTGTTTTAAGGCTCATGAAGAATCGCTCCATTAGTGCGTTATACCAGCAATTTCCTCGACGACTCATACTTTGCTTAATTTGTAAGCGCCATAATGTTTGTCTGAACTTTAAGCTGGTGTAATGACAGCTTTGATCTGAGTGAAACATTACATCCTTTGGCCTTCCTCGAGCTTCAAAGGCCAAACGCAACGCCTTTGTGGTTAACTCGCTATCGGGAGAATGCGACATCTCCACCCCACGACTTGTCTTGCATATAAATCCAATACAACGGCTAAATAAGCCCAGCGTTTACCGGTCCAAATATAGGTCACATCACCACACCAAACTCGGTTTGGCTGATCTGTATTAAACTGACGATTGAGCGCATTTGGAATAGCCACATGCTCGTTACCGCCTCGTTTATAGGTAATTGGCAGCTCACTAAATTAAGCTCTTTCATGCGCTTACTGGCAATGTAACGGCTCATCGGTAAGCCTTCCGTTGTCGAGGCGGTTGCGATCGTTCTCGCACCAGCAGAGCCATTGCTTAAGTGATAAATGCGCTTGATCATTGCCACTTGCCTAACCCGATCAGGATTAATGAAATTTTTATGCTTAAGTCAATCACTAAGGCTGCTTCGATAAATACCGAACGCCTGGCATAAATCCGTGATCCTGTAAGCTCCCTTAAGCTGTTTGGATAGCGCAAACCGTTCATGCTGTCGGACATTAAGAGAGCTGAAGCCTTTTTTAATATTTCTTTCTCAAGCTCTAAGCGTCTGACTTACTTCTTAAGCTCAGCAATTTCTCGTTGTTCAGGCGTGATTGGATTGCCTGGTGTCAACTGCCCATCTAATTTGCGCACCCACTTATCTAGGGTTGAAAGGCCAACGCCCATAGCTTGAGCGGCCTCTTTTACTGAATAGCCTTGGTCGAGAACTAACTGTGCGGCTTCTACTTTGAATTCTGGGTCATAGCGTGGTCTGGTTTGTTTGGTCATTTTGTCACCGTAAATATATGAAGGCATTTTAGCACCTCCTATTAAGCGACCGAAATTAGTCCGCCACTACAGTATTTATTGACAATTGCCTGTTTTTAATATTACATATTATGTAACTAAATATTAAATAATATGTAATAATGAATAGAGTGGAAAAATTACGTCTGATCAGGTCGCTAAAACTTGCAATTAAAGATGCGGGGCTCACGCAACAGGACATCGCAAACAAGATAGGTGTCGATCAGTCGAGGGTTAGTCGTCTGCTTGGTGGGCACTTTCAACGGTGGTCGGGAGATATCAAAAAACTATGTGGTTTATTTGATTTATCACCTGACTGCGGTTTCATAGTCGATGCAACAAAAAACAAAGTACTGACTGAGGCATTAAATAGAAACTGGGATGGGACTATGGAGCAGGCTGATCTAATCGCTCGATATTTAGATGATTTGGGTGAAATTATCGAAAATAGTGCAAACAAATTTTGAGGTAAGGAGAGTAATATGAATTCAGCTGTTCAGAAAAATATTGAAATTTGGGATTCGGTTAGCCCTGAGTTTTCTCTTGAATCACATGAGGTTGCTGGGATTCCAGGCAAGTCACCAATTTTCCGCTGGGCTGGTAGTAAGAAAAAATTATTGTCAGCACTTCAAATTGCTGCACCAGATGAATTTGGTAAATATTATGAGCCATTTTTTGGATCTGGCATATTGTTCTTGCACTTGAAGCCAAAAGGGTCGGTGATTTCAGACATTAATCCTCACTTAATGCAGGCATATGAAGTGATTCGTGATAATCCTGAATTATTATGGCGGGCGGTGAAAAATATCCCATCTGATGACGAGGTGTACTACCAAATAAGGGGTATCAATCATAATGATTTAGATCCAATATCACGGGCTGCTAGATTTGTTTATCTTAATAGATTTTGTTTTAACGGAGTGTACAGGACTAATCAACAAGGGGGGTTTAATGTTTCTAGAGGAAAAGGGAATCTAGGTATTCCTTGTAAAGAAGTATTTTTGTCCTTTAGTGAGCGACTGAAAGGCAGTGAAATATACAATGTAGATTTTGAAAAGATTATTAATAAGGCTAAGAAAAATGATTTTGTATATCTAGACCCTCCTTATATAGATCTTACGAAGCGCGATCGCGGGGAGTATGGTTTGGGTTCATTTAGATTTAGTGATCTTGAACGCTTAGTCTCTTGTGTCAATAGAGCATCAGATAGGGGAGTTAAAATTTTAATTTCATACTTTGATTGTCCCCATTTAATGAGTATGCTTCCAAAGTGGTATATTGAAAGATTAACGGTTAGGCGAAATATATCAAGCAATACTTCTGCTAGGAATAAAGCTAATGAAGTATTTCTATCAAATTATATTCTTTAATTTAAGCACATTTGGATAGTTCATGGAATCTGAAAATATTCTTAAAGTTGCTGTAGTTAGTGATTTACATTTTAATAAAAATAATAATCCAAGGGAGAATCCAAGTGTATCCTTTCTTACTTTTGACGATTCTGGGAATTTAAATGAGGAACTCTGGCAGGAGCTTCTAAAAAGAATTGAGAAGGAGTCTTTGGGTGCCGATTTATTGATATGTCCAGGGGATATTACAACTTATGGAGATATGGCTGGTTTAAGTATGGCCTGGGGGAAACTGAATGAATTAGGCGAAAAACTTTGTTGCGATGTGATTGCGGTTGCTACAGGAAATCACGATGTGCAATCAAGACCTCAGGCTAAATCAGATAATATGATTCGTTCATTGAATAAGCCTTCAGATTTAATAGAAGGCCTAAAGCAGTTGAATCCGATATATCCCTTAGTAGTAAGGCACGAAGATTCACCAAAAGAGGCTCATTGCCGTAGGGTTGAATATTTTGGTAGTGATTATTTAATTTATGATGATCATCCGAAATTTCGTATAGTGATACTTAATAGTTGCGCTAGGCATACGCATGACCCTAACGACCATGATAGAGGCTATGTTGCAGATTCGGCTTTAGAATGGCTTGAGGAACAGCTCAAGGAAAGAGCGGAAATATTGGATTCTAAACCAAGTATTTTATTGTGCCATCACCACCCTATTCAGCATGACTGTGAAAACCTTGGCTCATATGATTTTTTATTAAATGGTGGGAAGTTGATAAAGATGCTATCAAATTATGGTGAATGGGTGGTTGTTCATGGCCATAAGCACCATGCATCTCTTTCTTATGGAGGTGGTGGATCAAAACAGATCCCTGTCTTTGCTGCTGGAACATTGGCTGCACATAAAGAAACGTTAGGAAAAGGGTTTAATAATCAATTTTATATCATGGATATACAGATGGATGACCTATTTGACGGTTTGAAGGGACAAATTAAAGCCTGGTCATGGGCTGGTAATCGCTGGATGAAATCAAAGAGTAAAGATGATGGTATCTTTGAAGGTGTAGGATTTGGTTTGACAAAAAATATATCAAAATTAGCCCTAGAAATTGAAGTTCATGTTCCTTCTGTTACCGCCATAAAGTGGAATGATGTGGTAAAAAAAATACCTGATCTAAGATTTATGGTACCAGATGATTTTTTGAAACTAGAAAATCAGTTGAGTAAAATAAATATTGACGTTCATTATAATGCAGATAATGAGTTAGAGGGATTAAGTCGAGCGGGAGAAACACATGAATGAGTTTAATGATACTTTCAATGCTAAACATCTCCAGCCGGATCAATTAATTGAGACATTTGTACCCTCAAAGAAATTTGATGAAGTGGCACAGAACGGCCATACAATATTACTTGGTCCAAGAGGTAGTGGAAAGACCACATTATTACGAATGCTTAGTGTGAATGTGCTACCTAGCTGGGAACATAAAGATGCTAATGCTTATAGATCGAAAATAAAATATGAGGGAGTTTATGTTCCAGGAGATACAGTTTGGGGTGATATGCTAAATGCGTTATCACAGCCAGGTGTCTCAGATGAATGCGCAGTAGAGTATGCTTATAGTGGGTTCAGCACTCATATTTTCTTATCTGCAATTAGTGCGATAGAAGAATCATTAAAAAATTATACAATTAAAAATGGAGAATCTTTATTATCTGACAAGAAAAATATAATAGTAGAATCTTTTCAAACAATTTCAAAGTTATTGAAAATTGATATTGATAAATACTCAATTTCAAGAATTAGAAATGAGCTTTATATGAGGCTTTCTGAAATAGGAGAATACCCTGCAAAAATTAATGATAGAGAAAATCTTACTTTAACAGAATTAAGAAAAGAGCTCCCCTATTCAAATCTTGAGATTAAGCAGACACTAGATTCAATATTTGATTGTTTAGATAGAGCCTTGGGTAGACCTGATCATAGGTGGGCAATATTATTAGACGAATTTGAAATTGCACCAAAAGTACTTTTAGATAAGATAATAAGAAGTATGCGATCTTCAGCTCAAAAGGTTATATTTAAAGTAGCCTTAGTTCCCTGCGGAAAGCATCAAGAAATTAAAGCGGAAATCAGTAATATTCATGACCATAAAGTAGTTGAATTATGGTATAGAGATAAATCGGAAATTAAAGAATTTTGTAATAATATATTGTCTTCAAAATATGGTATAAAAAACCCAGAGGAATTATTTGGTAAAACCAAGTACATCAATAATACTCATGGTACTGATGGTTTATGGAAAGCTCAGTTCAAAGAGCTTGAAATAAAAGATCCTTCTTTTAAAAGATATATTAAAGAACATAAAATTGATATAGAAAAGGTTTTTTCAGGGAATAGTAAAGCAAGTAATATAAGAAAAATAGCTCCTCGTGTTGCATTTAGAAATGCATTTAAGGATCTTCATGGTAATAGAAAAGGACGTAAATCATTATCGGATTTCTATGCAGGCTGGGATGCTATTAGTCGAATTAGTGAGGGAAATCCTCGATGGCTAATTGCTACTATAAATTCAATGTTACTAAGGCTAAATGAAAAAAATAGAATTGAACCTGAAGTCCAATACGGAGTTGTGAAAAGCACATGTGAGGCATTCTCTTCCATGATCGCATCGACAGCATTGCAAGATAACATGGGAATATCTACTAAGACGTCTCCTTATGAAATATTAACTGTAGTATCTGAGTTTTTTAGAAAATCTTTGATTGATGATGACTTTAAAGCAGATCCAGCCGGAACATTTGTAGTGGATGTTAATGTAAATAGTGATATAGAAAACTCTTTACGTATCGCTTTAAATCATGGCGCAATAGTTCTTGTTGATCGTGACCAAGATTTTTGGAATTTCAAAAACTTACATGGGATGAGATTTAGAATATCATACTTGTTATCACCAAAGTTTAATCTCCCGTTGAGGATGGAAAAAGAAAGGAGCTTGTCATCAATTATGCATGGCAAGCTAAATAAAAATAGCCATTCTGAAGTTAAATTAACTAATGTGCAGGCAGGGTTATTTGATGAATAAAAAATTTATCATTTCAGATTTATATAATATTAATGATACGGAAATAGATAAAAAATTATCTGAGTGCGATATATTTATAAGCCAAAAAGAAGGAATTAGGAATAAAGGTTTATTAAAAAATTATTCTAGTGTTAAAAAAGAAAGCTCAGAAATTATTTTGATTGAAAAAATTATTAGTATCAAAGAAGAGATTTCAAATATATTCGCCGGATATAATGACTCTGTTAGTCATGCTATTTCTGTAAGCATAGATATTTCATTAATTTCAAGAAAAAATCTAGCAATAATTTTTTCGGCCCTATGCACTCAGTCAAAAAACTATGCAGTTGATTTTTCGGTAATATATTCATTAGCAAAATATATGCCTCATAAAAACATAGATTCGCCAAATGAAAGGGTTGAGTCTGTAGGGCCAATTTTTTCTGGTTGGACTACGACGCCCGGATTGCCAGTGACATCAATAGTTGGGCTGGGATATGAAAAGAATAAAGCACTTGGGGCGATAGAGTATTTAGAGTCGAATCAGAGTCTACTTTTGATTCCAAATTCAACTGAAACTCGATATAGAGATAATGTACTAGAAGTTAATGAGACATTATTATCTTTTACAAAGAATAAAAATATTATTGATTACGATGTTCAAAACCCAGTTGAAATTATATTTATGATAGATTCATTAATATCTGGATACAAATCAAAAAGTAAACTAGTACTACTACCATTTGGTCCAAAGATTTTTTATGCTTGCTCGTTGATAGCTTCTTTAGCGAATCCAGAAGTGGCTGTTTGGCATGTAAGTAGTGTTGATAAAGATAACCGATTGTCTCAAGATAGAGAAATAGTAGCTACTTTTGGGTTTTCTTTTAAATTAAATGTAAATTAAATAATTATGCCAGAAAAATATCATTTATATTTTTAAGTATGTTATTAGCCCATTGTTTCGAGTAATCACTATTGGTAATAGTATTACTCTGAAGATGGTTAATCCTTTTTATATGAATAAATTGTAATACATCTTTAATTAGTTTAATTTTAATTTTTGAATTATCAGCGTTAGCTCTATTTTTAGACGGCCATCCATTTTGTATGGCTGTTAATTTTAAAAATTTAGAGAATAATTGATCGTCTAAATATTGATAGTTGTTTAAATATATTAGTGCAGTTGATCGGGCTCCGTCTTTAGGGTTTGATTCAAACTCGATTAAATATATAAACTTACCTTTTTCTACTTCTATCTCAGCCCATACTACAAAGCGAGATCTATTTTCATCAGAATTTTTTGATTTGTACCATGTATAGTTCCCCGAAATTGATGGAAAGAATGTAAATACAAATTGCCCATGTGCACTGTAAGAGTCTAGATATCTTGTTGATAATGACCAGTTCTTGGCATGTAATAATTGCTTTAAATGGACTAGCATTTCAAGAAAATCTATGATGTCTCGTTGCTTCAATTCATGGTGCAGTTGTTCTGAATTTACACCTTTTATGCCGTCAGATTCTTCTTGGTAATTAGGTTCTAATTCTGAATATTCTAATGGCTTGCCGATATTGAGTGGAATTCGAATAAAGCCCTTTCCTCGACTCAATTCTTTATGATATGTGCATTTCAGCCCGTCCATGGCTGAAAATTGATTTGTTAAATCAGTCATACCTAGAACGCTATACTTCGCACTAGGCGGCATTTCAGATAGAACTAGATCCTCATCTGCTTCAAATATACTCTGATTGCCATCTGAAGGAGCTCCAGGCTTGTTATCATTGGGCTGTGTTGCCTTAGCATCAAGGTAAATATGGGCATTATCAAACGATCTAGGGTGGGTGCACTTTAAGATAGACATACCATAAATCGCCCAGTTTTCATGATCATCAGTTAGTGGCATTCTTTTTCCTGATACAGTTAGCGTGGTCTGGCCAGAAAAGGGAAAAGAAGCCTGTATGCACATCGGTTGCTTATCTTCATTCGCAGCTAAAAGATTGTTTTTAAAGCTAGTGGAAAGGTAATGAAATGGACGATTAAGAGCAATTTTAGCTTTCTCATTGCTTAGAGCTTGCAGTAACACATATGCCTCTATTCTGCTGAGTCTTTGTCTCAGGTATAAGTGAGGTTCTTTTTCGGAAAACACAGACTTTTCCCAATCAATATACTTTTTAATCTGATTAGATAGTGAAGCGCCTATGAACTTGCTGCTGACGCCTATATAAAATCTAAAAATTTCAGAGGCTGGTATAATTAACCACTTAGTCTTTTCATGATTTATAACTGGAATGACGGCAAAACGCATATCCCTCATAAACCCAAAATTCTTGCCCAGCATGAATTGTTGGCGTGGAAGTAGTGTGTCGAATGGAAATTTATCAGAAGGAAGAGAGTCTGATAGCTTGAGGAATGTTACTTGATTAGTATCTATCAAAAGAGAGTCGATGGCTTTAGGTCGAAATACAAGTTTTCCAGGTTGGCTATCAGTTGAGCTCCATACTGTCCCAACTTGAAAATTACGAATTGATTGAACAGGAAAGCTTATTTTACGAGTTGGAATAAACTTGTCGCCTTCTGAATCATCTTTATGCTTTGAATCAACTGCTGAAGCTCGAAAAGGGTTACTAATTTCAGTCTCTAATATTCTTGAAAAGTATACAGAGGTAAATTGATTTCCTTTATTATCGAATGATATGTCATTCCCAATTCCATCAACGCGCCAGTAACCTGGATATCTAGCAAGTTTGTTATATTCTTCCATTGTTTTTTTACTCAGGGAGTATTATTAGCCCCTAATCTATCAGCTCTTGTATATCGCAGCCTATAAAAATTACGTTCAAGTTGCTATATGATAATACTGGGTTTGTATTTTTTGGTACTTTTATTATCAAATTAGTGGATATTTTTTACTTTTTCTTGAGTTATATAGCTCATATTCGTCTGCCATTTTTCAGGGTATGTTCATTCTATTGAGTGTTGAATTACGGTTGCTCTGAAACCATTCTTGAGTCCTAATGTTGGATTGCCAGATATTTGCTTGATACGAGCTTTTGCATATATTCCGTCGCCAATACAAACGATGTCTCCTTTAATAGTTAATGCGTGTAGTGCGTGTCCTATATCATGTGTATTGCCGTATGATTGAGAGTCAACTTTAAATAAAACGTCATCTTCAATTTCATTAAAGATCCTCAGAATTATATTTTCAACTGAGTCAATTTTGTCGCTATATTTATGAATAATTGAGCCATTTTAGGAAGATTTACGT
>JAWUYY010000053.1:0-17003 GCA_034110565.1 Bermanella sp.
GCTGCGTTGCGTATTGCATAGCCATCGGTGGACTGTTCGTTGGACGCTAGATTACTGATTTTCCCATGTGTCGTACAACCAGACACCAGAAGAACAAGGGCGATGAATATAACGCTAGTTTTTATTAAATACATTAACAGGGATCAACTCTATAGAGACGCTCTTCATCGAGTATATCAATAAAACTAGACATGAATAGACTATGAAACAATCAATCGCTTATCTTGGAGCGCGAACATCAGGGGCACTTATATTAGTAGGTTTGCCTTTAGACTAAAGGATGATGCATTATTGCTCTAGTCTGACTAAGACGGTTGTTAGTGTGAGAGTCTTAGTCGTCACTATGAATTTAAGGTAAGACTCAAAATATGAAGAAGGGCAATACTACAAAATTGATTCAGTATTCCTTAATCGCCTTCATCATCTGGTTAGGAGCGGTTGAATTAGGGGACCGAGGTCTTACCCGCTATTATATGAGTGATTTTAACGATTTTAATACGGCTAATCTTGTAGAGGTTAGTCGCATGAAGACTTTTACACGCAGCCAAAGCATTAATAAAAGATGCAACCTATGGGTAACCAGACCTGAAAATGGAGAATCGATGCGGGTGTTTCCATTGGACAGCTCATCTTTTTCCGCAAGTTATTGCAATAAACTTCAAATAGGCAAGATATTGAAAGTGTATACAGATAACGATTTCAAGGGTTACGCGTTGATGAAAGCAGGGAAGCCAGAGTTGTTTGATAAACTTATGATTTGGTTAAGCCCGCTTATCGCATGGGTGTTTGGGCGATTCTTTCTTTGGGTCAAGCCTTAACAAAGCATGAAATATTACATGTATTTTAGTTGTTATCGTTAAGTGCTTGATTTGTGGTTAGCTTAGGAAGGTTTTACTTGCTGTCACAATACGAGAAGTATGCCGTAGGGTGAGTTAGATTTGAACGCAGTGAAAATCGTAACCCATCAAGATTTTTAGAAACACTATATTGATGGGTTACGCTTCGCTAACCCATCCTACTTTATTGGGTTACGCTGGTGCTAGAAAGTTTGCTTGTCGTCATACTCGACGCGAGGAACGAGCAGATCGGGTATCCATTCGTATAAAAGTAGATTCGCAGTAAAAATATTGTATGGGAAAGCAGACGATTTTCATCAATAGGCTTGTTTTTTCTGTTATCAAATGTAACCCATTCTACGTTGTTGATTTGTGGTAATGATAGACTGATACTGTTTGCTGTCATTGTAAGCTTGCAGACGTTAAATACGAATAAAATTTAGAGATTGATCATGGATGTAACCAAGAAAAATTTAAATGATGCAGCAGAAGAAAATATAATTACGCCTCATCAAGCACAAGCCCTTTATGAATTTTTGAGTGCTCAGTCTAAAGATGTCCCACAATTTACGTTTACCCATGTGCTTTATTATTTGGGCGGGTTTATCGCTATTGGCGCCATGACACTGTTCATGAATTTGGGCTGGGAGTTCTTTGGCGGCGCGGGCATATTATCAATATCTGTTCTTTATGCGGCGGTAGGTTTAAAAATTACAAACTCTTTGGCTAAAAAAGGCTTGTCCATTCCTGCGGGTATTTGCGCAACCTTCGTCGTCTGTTTAACACCACTGGCCATTTATGGTTTACAACAATGGCTGGGTGTTTGGCCTGACGATAGCGTATACAGGGATTACCATCGATACGTAGAGTGGCATTGGCTATACATGGAGCTGGGCACCTTAGCCGTTGGCGCCATAGTTGCTTGGAAGTATAAATATCCTTTTTTAATCATGCCTATTGCCGTCACGCTTTGGTATATGTCAATGGACATAACAGACATGATTGCTCAAGGGGATGCAACCTGGCACTTGAGAAAACTGGTCTCCATGTATTCAGGCCTGTTAATGATAGGCCTCGCCTTTTGGGTGGATATTCGGTCTCGTGGTAAAGCGGATTATGCGTTTTGGATTTATATTTTTGGTGTTATCGCATTTTGGGGCGGGTTATCTTTTCAAAGCTCAAGTGATGAGCTCTCAAAGTTCCTCTATTTTTGCATTAACCTGTTAATGATAGGTGTGGGAGTGTTATTGGTGCGAAGAGTGTTTGTTGTCTTTGGTGCTCTTGGTAGTTGCGGCTATCTTGGTTATTTAGCAGCGGATGTATTTGAAGATAGCTTGTTGTTTCCAATCGCATTGACGGCAATTGGGCTTGGCATTATTTATATTGGTATTCTTTGGCAAAAACACGAAAAAGCGATTACTCAAAAATCACGATTATTACTGCCTGCTGCGTTAAGAGAATTACTGGAAGCAAAGTCGTAAAACATACTTTACGTTATGAATAGGATCTTCGCGGCTTGTGCTCATTACCCAAGCCTTATATAAAAGGATAAATGTATATGAAAATAGCCGTAATCTTTATTGGCTTTTTGTTTTCAATCGCTGTTCAAGCAACCCCCGTCAGTTGTGAAGGCGCACCGAAGAAAGCCAAAATCGAATTGCCTTCACCGATTGATGAATGGGCCGTTATTTTTTGCTCCCCCAAGGGGCATGTTATGGGTGCCATAGACGGCACCTTATGGATGACGGACAAAAACACGTTATTTATGTTTAATGCCAACCCAAAACCCAGCCCATACGCCAGTCAGCATTCTTCATATTTTGAAGAAATTTCGCATCGAAAATTAGCAGGGGACTTGAAGACTAAAACCAATAAAATGCTATCAATAGCCACCTACTTTGAAGACCAAACACTTCAACCTTGGCAGCTTGATTTAAAAAGTACCAAGGGTATTTTGTATAACATTTTCTTTTATCTAAAAGAGGACAAGGTGAAATACGTACTGGGCTGCACCAACCGTTGCCTGACATCTGTGTTATTAACACCAAAATCACTTAGTCAATTAAACGAAGAGCTAAAACCCTCGCCTAAAGAATAGGTGGGTCGAGCTTTAAGCCATATAGCCTCAGAACCAATCAAACAAAGCTAAATATAAAAAAACCTTCGGAAATAAGTGAAAAGCATAAGGGCAGGCGTGTTCGTCTTTTGGATAGTACTAATATTAAGACTAGTACTTTATGCTTACTTTTACTCTGCTCTACCTGTCCAAAATCATGAGACATGAATTTAACAGCCATAATGACATTTTTGGGCATAGACGGACTAGGTAGATTTTCTTAGTGTGGGTATTACTTATTGTCACCTTTTGTATGAGAAGTAGCCGGTAAAAAACGTCATGGGACTGCACAATATAATGTGCCGTCATATGACGTCTTTTATGGGAGCTGGTGTTTTTCTTTAAATAATCAGTAAAAAGTATGAGATTTAAATACTGTTTTAAATTATAAACTTACATGGGTACAAATGTTTTGTCAGGGCGTAAAAAAAGGGATGCACATTTGCCAAAAACGGCTGTATCCCTCATGATTACTGGATGTTAAGAAAATGTCGGGCAAATACGCCCTATAAAACACGTCACGTGACCGCACAATATATTATTTGATTACGCGACATAGAATAAACTGTTAGGGCTCTAAAGGACTATTGTGCAAGATTCTAAAAGTGAATGGATTTTTTCTCCTCATATGGTGGAAACCGCATACCATTATTTTAAAGCAGCAAGAACTTTATACCCTATTGGTAATTTAGGGCAAGTTGCTGTAATAAACGCCGCTTTGTCCCTCGAAATTTTGTTTAAAAGCTATAATGCTTCAGTTTCCGCAAATGCTGGGAAACTTAATGAAAAATATGATTTCCAAAAAGAAAAACTTACAAACAAACGAAATGGGCATGACTTATTTCAACTTTATGAGCTTTTACCAAATGAGATTAAGGTAAAGTTTAATGATAGTTTTACTTTAGATATGCTTGAAAAATATAAAAATACTTTTACATCTGATAGGTATTTCTATGAAAAGAATGCAAGCGGAGGTTACTCAACGACGCTAATTGATCTTGCTGAGAGATTTATCAAGGAAACTGTTTTGTTATACAAAGAAAAAGGTTGCGATGATTTATGGATTGTTAATTATCCAAACGTATAGTCAACGAGCCCTAACAAGAACTTCAAACGGAAAAAATACAGTTGGCTGTTTTCACTCCGTTCAACATTTTAGCCAACTATATTTTTCCGCTTAAGTAGGCGTTATGTGTAATGAATTACGAAACATGATTAATATTGATGAATCACTAAAAATGTTATGCAAAGCCTATCCTGGTTTTAGGGATAAGTTTGTTCGAAATGCCGATTCATGGATAAGCAACGATGGTGAGTTTCTCTACTATATTTTGATAACAAACCTGACACATGTGCTTCTTGAAAATATCTCTGAAGGCAATTATGAAAATACAGGGGAGCTATTTCTTTTAGTAGAAACGCTCCTAATTGAAGGAACTGAAAACGTAACAAATCTTATTGCTGTAGGATTTCTGGAATCATTGCAGAATCAAACAACTGTGAAGCCAAAGTATTGGGCGCCACTTCTAGGTCCAAAAGCTGTATCTTTTTGCAAGGCTCGTGATGAGCTTCAAGGCATCAAAATTGAACACTATCGGTAAATCACATAACAAAGCCAGCCAATTCGCCAGCAAGCTGGCTGGACTCGTTTCACTCACCATTGCTGGCAGGCGTTATGTGTAGGTAGTAATTTGAAATTTAAGTTACCTGAACCAGGAGTTCGAGATAGGTTCTACCTAAAGGCGTTTGCATTTGTCGGTATGCCACTAGCAGGGATAGCCCTCACGATGCTATGTGGTTTTTGGTGGGCCTTGGACGAACGTGATTTATCTGGGGCTACAATTATTCTGGTTGGATTAACTGCATTTACATTTAATAACGTTCACAATGAAGGGTTCGCATACTTTAAAGATAAGATCGTTCTATATGCTTATCTACCTGTTTGGATTATTAATGTAATAGCTTATACCTACGGCTATTTAGTTTACACATAACAAACCAAGCCAGTTCGCCAGCGAACTGGCAGGACAAATTAACGCGCTGCGCGCTAAAAACAAATTTGCCTCTGATTAGGGGCGTTATATTGCAGGAGAGTACATGAGAAAATTTCTAGCGAGCTTGCTGATTGTTGCGGTTATGCCAGCGGCTGCAAATGACCTTTGCCAAATTGTTAATGGTTCAGTAATTATTGCGCAGGATAGTAAGAATACATATCTTGGTAAAATCACAAATAGCTTCGATAGTGAGTCCATCTTCAATGAGTTTGGAACCTATGGTAACGAATTTAGCAGTGACTCAATCTGGAATGAATTTTCAACATTTGGTAATGAATTCAATTCGCACTCTCCATTTAACGAATTTTCATCATCGCCGCCTATGATCATTAAAAATCAAAAAGTTATAGGCTATCTGTCTACTAATGATTCTATAAAGGCATCTGTAAGCCCCAATATTCTAAAAGCAATGTGTGGCGATTGATGCAATATAACAAGTCAATAAACTTCGCGCCTTCGGCGCCGGACGCAGCAAAGCTTCGCCGGTTATTGAAGCGTTATATGTATAGGGAACTAAGTTGAAGTTACGCAAAGGAAAAACAAAATCAATTCTTGATGCGTCTATAGATTCAGCATTACTAGCTGTCGAAATATACAATAAACCAAGAACCACCTTTCGCAGTGAGGGGTTCATCACAATGATGATTATGGCTTGGACACGACTATTCCATGCTCATTTTAATTCAACCATAGGTGACAAATACTACTATAAGAAGAAAGGCGCTAATCGTTATGAGGTAGTCGATGGTGAACGTAAAGCTTGGGAATTAGCAACTTGCATCAAAAAATATGGTGTATTACCCGATTCTGTTGAGAAAAACTTAGAATTTTTTATTAAGCTTAGAAATAAAATTGAGCATCGGCATATAGAAAAAAGAGAAGTAGATACACTGATATTTGGTGAATGCCAATCCTTACTTTTTAATTACGAAAGCCAGCTAATTAATTTCTTTGGTGGGGATTATTCTATTAACGAAGCTCTTGTGTATAGCCTTCAATTTTCACAGATCAGAACAAACAATCAAGAAAAGGCAAATAAATCGGCACTATCAAGTGATTTAGCTGAGATTGTTTCATTCGTTGAAAAATATCGAAATAAACTTGACGACGCCACTTACAACTCTCAAGAATACAGTATAAAGCTCATACAAATACCAAAAATATCAAATACTAACAGGGCTGATGCGGCTGTTGAATTTGTAAGGTGGGACTCGCTTAGTGCTGAAGATAGGAATGCATACGAAAAACTTAATGTAATAATTAAGGATAAAACTGTAAAAGTTGAAGCTGCAAATGTAGGACGCCTTAAATCTTCAGAAGTAATTAAAAAAGTTAATGACGCACTTAAGAAAAAAGCCATTACATCAAACCTACATGTTGTTTTGTACAAGCTATTCAAAATAAGGCCTAAAAATGGTGCGGAAGACCCGTTTGATACTAATGCAGAATACTGCCTTTATGATGAGCCACATAATGATTACGTGTATCAGGATGCATGGGTCTCATTTTTAGTACACTTCTTTCAAATATCGCAGCTAGAACCAGCAGATCTTAGATTGAAAGAAAGTAATGGAGAGGTTTTAAATGTTGAAGGTTATCAATTTTAACAAAGCATTTCAGCGGACAAGCCGCTGAATACGGCGTAATAGACAATTCCACGCTTCGTAAAATCCCTCTTGTTTGCTTGTTCTAAAACACCATGAAATCTGGGTTTTAGATAGTTAATATCAAACTCAATGGATTCCGGTCTTCTCGTTCCTCGAAACCGGAATGACGATGGGGCTTGTAAAGTATTTGCTTCTCATCGAACTCCCCCAAAGCGTCCGACGTCTGACTCCCGACGTCCGACTTTATCCTCTGACCTTCGACTTTATCCCCCAAACTCATCCAACCCATAAGACTCCGTGGTAAACCCCGGCTGTAACAGAGGCGTGCGCATCATGGGTATGGTCACTTTGGCCAGTGAGACATTTTTCAACACATAAGGGCCGGCTTCGCCTGCGTCTTTTATCATTAAGCCGGAATAGTTTAACGCTAACCAATGTAAGCCGGTGTTTAACTGGGTGGAGGCTTGGGATACGCCAATGGGCACACTGGTGCTGCTGTAAAGGGAACCTTGTATATAGTATTGGCTGCTGGCGCCCACTAAGACTTGTACTTCTATGATGAGTTGGCCTTCGCTATCTATGTACTCTTTAAATTCCCCTGTGAGCTCTATGTCTGGCTGGGTGAGGGTGAAGGTGAGGGCGTCGGTGAGTTCATGTTCTGGGCTGTTAATTAATACTTTATAAATACCGGGGCTTAACTGTGCAGATTGAAAGTCAGCAAGGTTAAGGCTGGTTTGGTATGTGTTATCACCTGCGGTGTTGAATTCAAGGTTGGCGATTTTGCGTTGCTGGTTGCCTAGTAGCTGGGCGTTGAAATTGGTGCGCAGCTTATTGCCTTCTTCGTCTTGTACAAAAGCATAAATGTTGACGGTGTCGGTGTTTAAATAAAACTTTTTGTCGCTCCAAATGGTGAGGCCTTTGTTGTTGTCCTCGTTCATGGTGGTGCGCTCGTCGATGTCGTAGCGTTGCATGACGGGGTCGTGTTCGGCATCAGGGATGGCGGCGTTGCCTTCTGGGTAGCGGTTAAAGTCTTCGTGGTCTTGTAAGAGGCTGTCTTGTAATTGGGTGCGCTCTTGTATGGCGCGAATGCGTTCAATAGCAGATGCGGTTGAGCCATTGCTGTTTGTATTTTGGTTGGCTGTTTTGACGCTTGCAGTATTGGGTAGCACAGCCGTTTGTGTGTCTGCTGAATTTAATAGGGGCGCTTGTGTGTCATTGTTTGCAAATTGGGTGTGGCTTTCAATTAATGATATGTCATTGGCGAAAAAATAAAGGGCGATCAATACACTGCTAATGGCCGTTATTATTATGATTTTTTTAGGCATACTGCTGACTCAAACAAAATAAATAATAGAAAACCCCCTTACTGTAACAGCAAGGGGGTTAAGCTTTAAAACTTAAAACTCAGTACAAATGCCGATACGTGCGGCCATGTTACGACCATTACCACAGCTTAAGCCGTTTTGGATGCTGGTGTAATCAGGGTAGCTGATGCCGCCGTTACGTTCTGCGTCATGGTCGGTGTAGACACTGGCCATGTTGTAAGTACGCGGCGTACCTTTGTTGTCGTTGTTGCAACGGAACTTAGGTGAGCCATAAGAAATGCCTAAAAATTTCTTATATTGGTTTAAGTCTTTTTCGATGCTGCGTTTTGGTGAACCCGCACAGCTCATTTGCGAGGCTAGGTTGATGTAGCCATCGTCTTCGCCGCTTAGCAAGCCAGCTGATGCACCTTGAATACCTGGGAAGCTTTTATAACCACCTAATACGTACATAGGCGCGGCAAGGTTAGTGCCGATGAGGTTACGGGCTAGGTATGAGTCATTGGTTTGCATCCATTTCACGCTGTTGTTGCAGTCTTGACCTAAGAACGCCGCATTGATGAGCGAATCCAACCAGTTACCGTTACACACGCGGTCTGCGCCTTCTGTGCCGCCGATGGCACCACCTGTGGTGAACACACCTAATACACCGCTCATGGCGTCTTGATAGCTAACCGTTACGGCACTGCCGCTGGCAGTGAGTGCCGTGTTGTAATAAGGCGAACCTGCAATGGCGTTACCAGAGATAAACGTCATTTGTTGTGCGCCTTGGCTGTGGCTAACAACCCAGAAGTCATCAGTGCTATTGCACTGTGTGCCCGCTTGAGAATGGCTGTAACCGTCGCCGTTACCCTGTTTGATCGCCGTCATTTGGCGAGCAATTTCACCGGCGGTTTCATTGCGCCAGTAAGGGTAGCCTGCTTCATCGGTGGAGTT
Organism: Bermanella sp.; assembly: GCA_034110565.1. GTDB lineage: Bacteria > Pseudomonadota > Gammaproteobacteria > Pseudomonadales > Oceanobacteraceae > Bermanella. The sequence continues at coordinate 8,872 of JAWUYY010000053.1, forward strand.
GTAACCCACAATGCCGTAGTTGTCGTTTGAGCCAAGTAGGTGCGCTAAAAAGTCCGACCCGTTGTATTGGCTAAAATGAGAGCTGCGCCAGTAATCCAGTGCGGGTTGGTTGCTGCCACTTTTTATGGTGCCGTTGGTACCATGGCCGTGAACCATGATGTAACAGTTTTCTGCCAATACACTTTGGCTGAAAACGAGACTGCTTAATAATGCGGTGATGCTTAACACAGAGCGTGCTAGCTGCTTAACATGTTTTTGCATATTTGAGGCCTTTTTGACAGACGGTATCTATCGTTGGTTAATTATTATTGTTGTTCCTTTTTGTCGTACTTCCTTTTGCTAAGTCATTGAAAATCAAGGATTCACTGAAATAGCGTCATTAAATACTAGTTTGATATTGTTAACTCTCCATTACATTAACGGACAAGTGTTAATACCCTAGAGGCCAAACAGTGATATTGGCAAATATGGACTAAAAATATGAGGAACTTTTTACTAAAAATATTGTGAACAAAGACCGAGACGGTAAACGTGAAATAGCTTAGGAGACAAATTGGGGTAAACGTCGTTACATGGCCGCAAAGCAGTGTTTATAGGCTTTTGACAGCAGGGTGCTGTTGTTTGTAGTGCAAAGGGGACATACCAAACCAGCGCTTAAAGGCTCGGCTAAAGCTAGAGGCATTGAGGTAACCCAGCTCGTGGGCAATGTCATCTAAAGAGTGGTCGCTAGCTTCGATGCGTTTTAACGCTAGGCGTTTGCGTTCATTTTCTAACAGGGTTTTATAGCTGACCCCATGATTTTGCAAATGGCGACGTAAACTACGGGGGCTCATGTGGACTTGTTCGCCTAGGTATTCTAATGAGACTTGTGTGAAAGGCATTTCACGGATGACAGCTTTGACTTTTCTAATGAGTTTTTCGTCCGATTGTACTTGTGACAAATACTGCTGGCATAGTTGCTCATTTTCGCTGGCGCTTAAAATATTGGCAAATATGATGGACTGACCAAGAGTCTGATTTGAAAATAATATTCGATTCTTTTTGCAATCAAAGCGCACAGGGTTCTTAAAAAATGTTTCAAAGTCCTTCACTTGACCAGGACAAGGGTAAGCAAATTCGATTTCCATATCGATATGTGTGCGCCCTAAACAAAAACGCTCTAAACAAAAAAGTGCCGAGAAAGTGTACTCAATAAAGTGGGGCAGTATATCGCCTAATGGCACTTTTTCTTCAATGGTGAAAACGCCTCCTTGTTCGTCACTTTCAAAACTTAAGCGTAGCAATTGTGTGAATAAGGCTTGATAGGTTTCGACTAACGCCATGGCTTGTTTGGGGTTGTTACTGCTCATCATGCGGCACGCTAATACACCGTCATGGTTAATGAAAAACTGCTCGCCTAATTTAAGCGCGTAAGTTGGGTCGGTGCTTAAGCGGCGTGCATTGCTAATTAGACGTTTGTATTGTTTGAAAATCACGGTGTTATGAAGTGATGTAAAATAATTGAGCGTAATGCCGGTGTCACATAGTAAGGCGTCAAGCGATACCCCTTGTGTGACCAAGAGTTTAACTAAAGGCTTAATGCTAGAGACCGAGATAGCAACATCCTGCATGAACTGGTGTGAACCTAGGCTTGTTTTGTTTAAGTTCGGGTAAGGCGCAATTTTATTAGGCATGCGGTTGCAATATCATTCTTTATTCTTATTTTGATTGTTAATTAGGCTACCTTGCCGAGTTACGAAGGGGAAGAAACAAATTCAGTTGGCTTAATTAGATCGGGTATTTGGCATAAAAAGTCAATCTAGTTGGACGATGGTTTCACTTTTGACACGGGTGTTTAATTTATGCCGCAAAAACAGGGTGGGCGATGAAGAGTAAAATAAGGCCCTAGAGAACCAGGGCCTTGAAAGGATTTAGCAGACTTCGAAAAGCGCCGCTGCGCCCATGCCGCCACCAACACACATAGTAACCACGACGTATTTAACACCGCGACGTTTGCCTTCAAGCAAGGCGTGCATGGTCATACGCGCACCAGACATGCCGTATGGGTGACCAATAGAAATAGCGCCACCATTTACGTTTAAGCGGTCCGCTGGGATATTTAACTTGTCACGGCAGTAGATCACTTGTACTGCGAATGCTTCGTTTAATTCCCAAAGACCGATGTCTTCCATTTTTAAGCCAGTGCGTTTTAGCAATTTAGGAATTGCAAAAACAGGGCCGATGCCCATTTCGTTTGGCTCACAACCGGCAACGGCCATACCACGGTAAATGCCCAGTGGTTCAAGGTTACGTTGTTCGGCTAGTTTACGATCCATCATGATCACGGCTGCTGCGCCATCAGAAAGTTGTGATGCATTACCGCCAGTGACACAACCATCTTCGCGTACGGCTTTAAGACTGGCTAAACCTTCTAGTGTGGTGCTAGGGCGGTTGCCTTCGTCTTTAGTTAGGGTGACTTCTTCTTCGCTGATTTTGCCTGTTTCACGGTCTTGAACCAGCTTGGTTGCGGTGACAGGGACGATTTCGTTAGCGAATAGATCCGCTTCTTGTGCGGCTGCTGTGCGCATTTGTGATTGCAGTGAGTATTCGTCTTGGGCTTCACGAGAGATGCCGTATTTTTTACCAACCAGCTCTGCAGTGTCTAACATGGGCATGTAAAAATCAGGGGACGCCGCCAATACCATTGGGTCTTTGGCGCGGAACAAATTCATTTTATCGTTTTGTGCCAAGCTGATGGATTCGCAACCACCGGCTAATACGATAGGCGCACCGTCCACAATGATTTGTTTGGCGGCGGTGGCGATTGTCATCACACCAGATGAACATTGACGGTCTAATGACATACCAGAAACCGTCACAGGTAATCCGCTGGCAATGGCTACTTGGCGTGCAAAGTTAGAGCCTTGTGTGCCTTGTTGAATAGAGGCACCAAAAATACAATCGTCGATTTCTTCTGGGTCAACACCAGAACGTTGAATGGCGGCTTTAACTGCAAAAGACGACATTGAAGGGGCTTCAAGGTTGTTGAAGGCACCACGGTAGGCTTTACCAATTGGGGTACGAGCAACAGAAACGATAACGGCTTCTTTCATAATAATTATCCCTTTGTAAAAAGTGTGCAGAATGAATCAAGTATAGTGATATAAATAGGAGCGCAAGCGCTGATCATTTATTTAATCGACTGCAGATAAGCCATGGCTTTAGTTAAAAACTTCTCGCCTTGCTTAGAACCTGCGATAAATTCTGCTTGACCCGTTGTGTCGTTAATTCGATCGTAAGCGGCTTGTACATGTTCAGGGGTTTGTTTCTCTTGTGGTAAGAACACACCTTCTGTTTCATATAAGTGAGCCGTTGCATAACCACCTGCACCGGCTGCCAGAATTAAACGGTTTGGCGAATCTTTATGTACCAGTGTTAATGCACCTGCGGTTACGGCTTCAGGTACTAACATGTCTAATACTTCTTTTGGCATAAGATCTTCGGTCATACGCGTAGCGGCTGTTGGTGCTAGTGCGTTAATGCGGATATCGTTTTTGTGCCCTTCGATAACTAAGGTGTTCATTAAACCAATAACGGCCATTTTAGCGGCGCCGTAGTTAGACTGGCCAAAGTTACCGTATAAACCAGAAGAAGACGTTGTCATCAAAATACGGCCGTAGTTTTGCGCGCGCATAATATCCCAAACCGCTTTCGTACAGTTAACCGAGCCCATCAAATGCACATCCATGACGAGTTGAAAGTCAGCCAAGTCCATTTTGGTGAAACTTTTATCACGAAGAATACCGGCGTTGTTAATTAGGATGTCAACACGACCCCATTTATCCATGGTTTGTTTAACCATGTCTTGCACTTCGTCAAATTTTGCAACGTTAGCGCCGTGAGCAAAGGCATCACCGCCATTGGCTTTAATTAATGCAACTACTTCATCGGCAGCCGCAGACGATGCACCGCTACCATCGCGTGCGCCACCTAGATCATTAACCACTACTTTAGCGCCACGTGCGGCTAGTTCTAATGCGTGTGAACGGCCTAAGCCATTGCCTGAGCCTGTTACGATGGCAACTTGTCCGTCAAAATTAATAGACATACTTTTTCTCGCTTTTAATAAATGAAGTAAAAAATTATTTTATCGGTAAGTGGTTATTTAACCATTTGCACAGTAAGCCATTCGGCTTTCAAGGCAGGCTTATCCGACCCTTCTATTTCTATGGTCACTTCACTTCTTAATTGAAATTGACCCGGTTTTTTCTCAATAACTTCAACCAGTTTCGCGGTACCACGAATCTTGCTGTTTACTTTTACAGGTGAGATAAAGCGGACTTTATCAAACCCGTAGTTTACACCCATGTAGAAGCCGTCAATGATAGTACTAAATTGCTCGGCAAAATAGGACAACATAGAAAGGGTTAAAAAACCATGGGCTATGGTTGATTCAAACGGGGTTTGCGCGGCTTTTACTGGGTCGATGTGAATGTATTGGTGATCCAATGTGCAATCCGCAAATTGATCGATTTGTTCTTGCTTCACTTCGAACCAATCAGACGTTAGTACGTCGGTATTTACCGCACTAAAGATTTCATCTCTACTTACATGTTTCATTTTTATTTTCCTTATGTATTAGAACCAATCGGCTTGCATGTCGTAGCTGGTGCTATCAATGTTTTTGACTAATGACGCCCAACGATAAATTTTTGGTAATTCACTGCGGAAGAAAAACTGCAATGCCTGCATTTTTCCGCGATAGAACTTCTCATCGCTTGCATGAGGTTTTTTAGCTAAGGCATTTGCGGCCACTATGCCTTGTTTTAGCCATAACCATGAGATGACGATGTGCCCAAATAAATCTAAATAGGCCACTGAATTTGAAAAGACCAAGTCTAGGTTGTTTGATTGGCTGGTATGCATAATGGTGTTGGTGACATCTTTCAGTATGTCGATGGCTTCGTTTAACTCTTGGGCATAGATTAATAAGTCTGGGTTGTCACTGGCGATATCGACGGTGTCTAGTATTTCTGTGAGCATGCTGCCGTAGCCTGAAAAGTTTTTCATGGGCACTTTTCGGGCGATTAAATCCAAGGACTGAATACCTGTTGTGCCTTCATGGATCGGGTTTAAACGATTATCGCGGTAAAACATTTCAACTGGGTGTTCGTTAATATAACCGTGGCCGCCAAGCACTTGAATGGCAAGATAATTGGCTTTTGGGCCGTACTCTGATGGCCAGGTTTTGATTATCGGCGTTAAAAAGTCGAGCAATAAACCCGCGTGTTTGCGCTCTTCTTCTGTGGGGGCGGTTTTTTCATCATCACTCAGTTGGCTGCCCAATAAACATAATGCATAAGCGCCTTCGGCATAGGCTTTTTGTGTGAGCAACATGCGGCGAACATCTGGGTGATCAATGATATTCACTGGCTTTGATTCTGGGTCTTTGTTGGCAAGTAAGCGACCTTGCGGGCGCTCTTTTGCGTAATCTAATGAATATTGATAACCCGTCATGGCGGTTACGGCGGCACCTGTGCCGACAAAGACTCGGGCTTCGTTCATCATGTGAAACATGTACATCAGGCCTTTGCCTTCTTCACCAACTAGCGTACCAACAGCGCCGTCTTGCTCGCCAAAACTCAGGGCACAAGAGGTTTGACCACGACCACCCATTTTGTGGAATAAACCCGCAAGGTGCACATCGTTGTTTTCACCTAAGCTGCCATCGTCATTGACTGTCAATTTAGGTACCACAAACAAAGACACTCCTTTGATGCCTTTGGCGGCGCCTTTCACTCGGGCCAGTACTAGGTGAACAATGTTTTCTGATAAATCGTGATCGCCACCACTGATGAATATTTTATTACCACGAATGCGATACGTGCCGTCGTCTTGTGGTGTGGCGGTGGTGGTTAAATCTGCAAGGCCAGACCCTGCGCTTGGCTCGGTCATGGCCATGGTGCCGAAGTAGCGACCTTCGCGCATGGGTTTGACCCATTTATCGATTTGTTCTTGTGTGCCGTAGGCTTCTAGCAGGTTGCAGTTAGCGTTGGTGAGAGTGATATAACCAATTGTGGTGCTGGCAACGGCTGAGATATAAGCCGCGGTCGCGCTGGCAACGATCTGGGGCAACTGCATGCCGCCATCTTCAAAATTAGAAGCAGGGGCGGCAAGGCCCGCATCAATAACGGCCATTAGAGCGGGTTTGATTTCAGGCAGCATGAATACTGTTTTGCCATCGAAGGTTGGCTCGTTACTGTCTACTTTTGAGCGAATCGGTAAAAAGTGTTTGTCGGCGACGGCTTTGGCGGTATTGATTGCCGCTGTGAAGGTTTCGCGGCTGTGGTCTTGGTAACGAGGACGTTGGGTTAGCCCTTGTGCATCAAATAGTTCATACAACATGAACTCAATGTCGCGGTCGTTCAGGATTGGCGCTGCCATGGATGAGCCCTATTTATAATTATTAATATAGGGTCAGTGTGATAAATCTCGAATTATTCCTCCATGACTTGGTAGGTCATAACAGCCAAACAAAGTGAGGATACCTTTGTTTGGCTGTTATTTAGTATTTTAATAACGGATGCTTAAGTTCGACACTAGGATCCAGGGCAAGCTCAAGTTCTGGGTTTTCTGGATAAAGGGTAGTGATAATTAAGCGCGGTTCAGACACATAGGACGAAGGCCCGATTGCACCAACCATTTGGCTAACGCAGTAAAAATTCTGTTGTACATGATTAATGTCCATTTGCACTTTATAGCTGGCTTGAGGCTCAAGTTTTGACGCTCTTTGTTGCCAGTCATCGGGGACATCGGGCAAGTCGAGCAAACCTTCTAGCATGTTTTGGTATGCGATATCTTGGCTTAATAAATATTCTTGTTTTAACGCCATTAAAATTAACGCGAGTGTATTTTTTTTAATTTCAGACGACGTGGTGTTGTGCTGATGTGAAAATAAAAACTCATAATGGTTTTTTGTTTCTAATACTTTTTCTTCGCCCACTAATTGATTATGAAACGAAACCCAGCCTTTATTAACCATGAGCAACTTTCCGTAGCGGTCCATTAATGACGCTGGATAAGGGTCCATGGCTTTGAGTGTCATGAGCATGGCATTACGCAGCCAGTTAAATTGTGGCTCGTGTAAAAATTCATACTTGGCGTTGGGTAAGTAACCTGCCGCTAATTGAAAATAGCTAGAGTCTCTGTCGCCTAGTTCAAGCACTTCGGCCAGTTTGTCTACCATGGTGCGGCTAGGGTGTGATTTTGCGTTTTCTAAGCAGCTGATATAACGGGTGGATGAGTCGGCGCTTAGGGCTAACGACTCTTGGCTGATATTGCGTAACTTGCGCCAGAATTTTAAAATTTGCCCAAAACTGGATGGCACGTCAGTGATTTTATCCGTCATTACTTATCCTGTTAGAACCACTTTAAGTGAGGGTTATAGGGTTTTAGTTTTCCACTTGCCACCGCGGAAGTAGTACACCATGAAAACGGCTTTTATACCAAAGTCGAAAGCCGTTAATAAGAACATGGTCTTGATTGAAAACCCTAGGTGTAAAAAAACGAATGGCAGTATAAAGCGGACTAATATCAAGCTCACTAAGCTGACCTTTAGTGGGTAAGTGGTTTCACCTGCTCCGCGTATGGCGCCACCTACCGCAAAGTCCGTTGCGATCAAGGGCAAGGCGATGGCCACCACGGTAAAAAACATAGCCGTGTATTGTTGAACGTTTTTATCTTGAGTGAGCAGTGCGGCTAGTTCTGAGTCATAAGTGGCAAATATGACAGCGACACTGACCATTAAACCCATGCATAAACGCCAGCCTTTCCAGCCGTATTTTTCGGCCAGATCGGGCTCGCCGCGACCAAGATATTGGCCCACAATAATGGCAGATGACATAGAAAAACCAAGCGAGATTAAAACGATCATGGTCAAAATATTTAAACCCAAACCGTAACCTGCTAATACATCGTTGCCGTATTGTGCGATAGCAATCATGTACACCATAAAACCTACGTGCATTAAGGTTTGTTCGATTGCGCTGGGCACGCCCACACGCAAAATTTTATTGGCTTTTGCTCTAAAGGCACTCATGTCAGGGTAGGGCACTTTTAATTTGCCCAGTCGCCAATAAATGCTGTAAGCCACT
>JAWUYY010000054.1:0-11882 GCA_034110565.1 Bermanella sp.
TTAACTTCCGTCAACAAACTTTCGACGCAATGGTTGAAGCTGGCGAAGACGTTTCTGCATACGATCGTGCTGATCTAATGAACGCTAAGTATGACGATTCTGAATTGTATGCTCGCGCTGACGATCGCGTTCGTACTTTCCAAGCAGATACTGCTCGTGAAGCGAACATCTTCCATCACTTGATCACTCTTCCAACTTACCACACGACTGCATTGTCTGTTGATAACTTGGCTAAAGAGTACTTCGGTGCTGAAGGTATGCTTGGTTATGTTGCTGGCGTACAGCGTAAAGAGATCCGTCAAGGTATCGCATGTGTTAAACACCAAAACATGTCAGGTTCTGACATGGGTGATGACCACAAAGAATACTTTGCTGGTGAAAACGCTCTTAAAGCAGGCGGCGCGAAAAACACTTCTAACCAGTTCGGTTAATCCAAACTAGTTAGCTAGACTTCGGTCTAGCGTGTTTTAAAGAAAGGTCACTTCGGTGGCCTTTTTTTGTGCCTGCGAAAGATAAAAAAGAAAAGAACTTTGCTGTACTAATATAAAGACATCTCTTAAAGCAGGCGGCGCGAAAAACACTTCCAACCAATTCGGCTAATGTTAAATTGATTACCTAGGCCTCTCGGCCTAGTGTGTTTTCAAAAAAAAGGTCACTTCTGTGGCCTTTTTTTTGTGCCTGCGAAACATGAGAGGTACTTTAAAATGATTACATAAAGTAAGCAGTACTAAAGCACTACACTTCTATACTGCTCTGATTTCAGTTAACAGATAAACATCATGTTTGCTGGCTTGATCATTAATATATTGTTGAAGACTTACTAGAGCACCCTGCTCCGCTTTAGCTAATACAATACTTCCATTTCTATGTATTACCATCATAAGCCTGACTGAATCTTCACAACTAAAACCAATTTTTATTAATAACTTTACGATAAATTCGAATGAAATCACACCATCGTTAAATATCTCAAGCACATAAGATCGTTAGAGCTGATCCCAATGGACAACCAAAGATCATTACCGAGGTCCTCCATATCGATAATGGATGACTTATCAAGCTGCCTCAACAAGGATCGGCTGGCAGCTTGATTTCTTTCCATATATCGATTCAATGATTGTAAAAATGACATACATTTCCCAGTCAACATAGCCGAACAAAAAACCTAATCGATCATATTATTTCAACTTTAACGTTAGTGGCAGTCCTCTCAATAACGAACTCTTCATTAATAATAATTCAACTCTGCTTATCCTCTAAAGAATCGTCCGTTATTTTTTGCTCACGAACCAGCTCAGGCTCTGGTGCAGTTGGGTGAGCAACTTCTTTCGCTTGGCGTGCCGCCTCCCTTTCTGACTCTCGCATCAGCAGCAACTCAATCCGTTCATGCAACAATTTATCCTTTTCCTCACGGCGCAGCCACTCCAAGCTCAGGTCTCGATAAAGAGAATACGCCATCAAAATCATCAATATCATAAAAGGAAAAGCGGCCACAATAGAAACCGTGCGCAAACCTAACAAGCCACCACTAAGAAGTAGTACACCCGCCATTAATAGTTGTAATACCCCCCAAAGAATACGCACAAATCGCGTTGGATTAAGCACCCCTTTGGAAGTAAACATACCCAAAACAAAGGTAGCCGAGTCCGCAGATGTCACGACAAACATAGATACCAGCAAAACGGCCGCAATAGACGCATAAAAGCCGCCCGGTAACTGATCTAACATCATGTACAACCCTGCTGGCACCTCCTGCGCGACTGAATTAGCAATACCAGCATGCTCAAACAACTCGAAATAAATAGCCGAACCACCAAAAGTAGAAAACCAAAGCATACTTAAGAGCACAGGCACTATCATCACTCCCAGCACAAACTCTCGAATCGAGCGGCCTTTTGAAATACGAGCAATAAAGCTGCCCACAAAAGGCGCCCAACTAAGCCCCCAAGCCCAATAAAAGATAGTCCATTGCTGAACCCAATGCTCACTGGAATACGGCGTTGTCACCAAACTCATTTGCACAATATTGCCCAGATACTCACCCATAGTTTGCGTAAGCTCACTGAAGATAAAAGCCGTCGGACCAAAAGCCAAAACAAACAGCAGCAACCCCGAAGCTAAAATCATATTCGCGTTACTCAGATAATGAATTCCGCGATTTAGTGGGGTCATAGCTGACAATATAAACAAAGAACCAAGCCCAGCAATGATCAGCAATTGCGGCGTCACACCATATGGCACGTCAGACAATCTAGATAAACCACTATTAATCTGTAGCGCCCCCAAACCAAGCGTGGTCGCTACACCAAAAATAGTTGAAAGCACCGCCAATGTGTCAATCGCCTTACCCCAACTTCGATCCACACGATCCCCCAATAAAGGGCGAAATGTTTCACTGATTAACCCATGACTGTTGTGACGAAACCGTACATAGGCTATAGCCAGGCCCACCACGGTGAAATTGGCCCACTGATGCAAACCCCAATGAAAAAAAGCATATCGCATCCCCATCTGCGCAGCTTCCGCTGAACCAGGCGTGCCTATGCCCAAAGGAGGCGAACTTAGATGCATCATCGGTTCAGCTACACCCCAAAAGACAAGGCCCACACCCATTCCACCGGAAAAAATCATGGCAAGCCAGCTACTAAAACTGAATTCAGGGGGCTCATCATCTGGCCCAAGACGAATACCGCCAAAACGAGAAAATGCCAAACCAAGCGCGAAAATCACGAAACCGCTAGTAGCCAGCAAATACAGCCAACCAAAGTTATTTGCCGTGGCGTCCAGCGCTGCCTGCGCGAGCTCTTGAACTTGTTGAGGATCAAAAACGGCCGCAGCAAGAAAGACAATAATGAACAATATTGAAAGATAGAAGACTGTCCCCACGTCTCCGAGCAGCCCACCCACCCACTGCTTGAACTTATACATAAAACTCCCTATATGGTTACAGCCAAACCTTTAATCGATAGTTTAATTGTTAATATACGACTTAATCCAAAGTAAACCCTGCACTGACACTACTACCCTTCGCAAGCGCCCGCAATCCCATAGCAAACATAGCCCAGCTAAAAAAACATCATTATCGATTACAGCAAATACACAGAGGACAACATCACTCACAATAGTATTTCAAAAATACTAATTTCATTGAGTTATTATTTATTAGGGCCATACTGAAATGACCTTACATTGATATCCAAGCCTATTTGATGCAATGTACAGGCACTGCCTCAGTGTTAACTCAAACTGACTTTAGGTGAAAACACTTATAACTAGGAAGGAAATACCATGAGCAAAGGGCAAGACAACAAAAAGAACGAGAAGAAAAAACCCCTTTTAACCGCGAAAGAAAAAAAGGCGGCCAAGAAAACAAAGAAAGCAGAAACGAATGTTTTAGGCAATTAAAGAAAAAAGGCTGCCTAATTACAGGCAGCCTTTTTCTCTATCTCAACAGGGTAACAAGCAGTCTAATATTGATCCGTACTTACCAAAATATAAAGCATCATATAAACACCTTCCCTGAGAAATCCGTCAAAATTAACTAAACAACAGCCATTTTGAACTGACTAACATTGCTAGTCTGAGCTACCACATTTCGTTTAATCGTTGTAGAAGACGTGCGTGGATTATAAAGCACTTGCTTTATTTGTTTACCATTTGATTTCAAGTAGGCCTCTACAGCAAGATTATGAGGTTTATTCCCCCAGTCTTCACCGACAACAAAAATATCAGCATTTAATTCCTTACAACCAGATACATACTCAAGCTCGTCATAAGGAATTACAATATCAACACAACGCAGCGCCCTTAACATTTCCATTCTTTGTTCTAAAGGGATAACCGGCACATTTGGCTTATAGGAATTAACAACACGATCAGACGCCACACCTACAGCCAATACACCACCCAGTGATTTACAGTACTCAAGTAAAGCAAGATGTCCAACATGCAACAAATCAAACGTACCTACGGTATATACAATCATATGTGATTTAGTTCCTCAAAAAATAAAATGAAAGCCGGTTTAAATCGGCTGCCTTATTTACATAATTCCAATCTAAGCAAACTTCCAAGCATAAACACCCGATATTCCAAACGTATAAAATGCAAGCAAATATACATTGCGCGGATTACCAGAAAGCTTAGGGGTTTTAATCTGAGAGACATTCAGCACCGCTAACGCTAACGCGCTGATATAAAGCACTATCGAGAACACACCAGAAGATAACAATCCTTCAAACAGAAAAACAAACACCAATATAATATTATTATTATCCAACGCTAATCCTGTATATTTAGATTCATCAGATAAACCAAAGGTACTAAAATAACTTAAGCGAATAGCTGCAGCCGCCAACATAATAAATGCCAATGGCAAAAATAGCGGATCAAAATCAGCAAAGCTGAGAATAAAAATAGCAGGTGTCACACCATAACTAACAATATCGATCACCAGATCAAGCTGCCCCCCAAACATACGGTCAGAACCTGTACGCCCTTTCATTTTCCGAGCAACCAAGCCATCAGCCCAATCAAATGCAACCGCCCAAATCATGCCGATCATAGCCAACGTATAAATACCCATGATGGAAAAATAAATAGCTAACAGTGTGCAAGCCAAACCGGCAAGTGAACAAATATTAGGTAAATCTTTTACAAAAGAAATAATAGCGGGTTGTGGTATTTCAATTTTTTCTTGACCTGTAATCATAATGCTCCTAAAAAGCTTTTGAGAGTTTATAGGCACGCTGAACCAGCGCCAAAATACTTAACGCAGTACTTCTATATTCAGAAAAGAATAAGAATTATCTATAGATTGACACTTCTCATAAAACTGAGAGATACAAACAGCAGGTGCAATGAATCTAGGATATTTGCTTGCACGCAAATAAAATCGCAATAAGGAGGATAGAGGCGTGCTGGCCAGTAGGCTCGATAAGGGGAAAGACTAACCGCTGCACTATACTCGCTATTTAGCTTTCATCACAGCAGTTTGATTTTTAATTTGTATCTGGGGGGATGATACTTACTTGAGACTACCTACAATGGGCGCTGTGCGAAATCAATGACAGTGCATACATAACACGTCAAAGCAACACACAAACTACAACAGCCATTCGACAATACTGTAAAATGAGCCTTATTCTTTAAGCAATTCTTTTTGAATCAAGTATAACCGCATATCGAATTCCAACTGATGATAATCAGGCAACATATGCTGGCACAATTGATAAAAAGACTTATTGTGATCTTTTTCTTTTATGTGCGCTAATTCATGCACCACAATCATTTCTAAAAAAGATTTTGGTGCGGATTTAAAAACTGAACTCACATGAATTTCATTTTTACTTTTTATTTTACTACCCTGCACCCTATTCACATAACTATGAGTGCCAAGTGCATTTTTTATAACATGGATTTTATTATCGTAAACCACTTTACTTAAGGGTGAAGATTTTTTTAAATATTGATTCTTATAAGACATAACAAACTGACGCAGATCTGCATCCGTCTTAACACTATGAGCCTTCCCATAGTGGCGGTTCAAATAAGTGTCCAATTTTTCATTTTCTATTAAACGGGTCACCTGCTGTCTAACCGACTCTGCGTAACCCGCTAAATAACGTTCAACTTCCTGCATAAATAAATCAGTTAATCAATGACTGCAACAAATCATGAATTTCATTTTTCAATGATTTATCTTCAATATTAGCCGACACAATCTTTGCTTCACGCAGCACTTCAATAGCTTCTTCAGTCTGCCCTAACTCTATCAACATCGTGGCCAATGAAAAACGAATGGACGAACAAAAATCAGCCGAACCAACCATTTCTGCCTTTTCAAGTGCTTTGCGGTACAAGACGGCCGCCTGAGCGATGTCATCCGTAAAATCCGCTAGAGTCTCCCACTGCACGGGATGGTCTTTTTCTTCACCTTCATGCTCCAAACAAATGGCTTTAAGCTCAGAATAAAGTGCATCAAACGTCACCTGATCTTTCTTATTCGCCGCTTTTAGTAGGCTTTCAGCTAAAGACAATACTCGCTTATAAATTTTAGTGTTCATTACTACATCCTCTGAAAGCAAAAAACCCAGCAAGCATACTGGGTTTATTGCTATACATTTTTTAAATTTAAGTTTTTTTAGCGCTACTCTTTTTCGCACTGGTTTTCTTGGCGGATGACTTCTTAGCTGATGTCTTCTTTTTCGCACTGGTTTTTTTAGCCGTCGTCTTCTTAGCCGACGCTTTTTTCTCGGTTACGACCCACTTGCCATCCTCATAAAAAGCGCTCCAGCCGCTGGCTTTGCCCTCTTCATTTTCAGTAGCAACATAGATTTGAGCCGTCTTACGGCTATATCGCACCGTCGTTGGATTGCCATCAGAATCTTTAAGTGGCGCTTCAGTCAAATAATGATACTTTTCAGGTAATTGCGCTTTATGTGGAATCAACTCAAATACTTTTGGTGCACGAGTCTCGCGATTTTTCGGAAACTGACTTGCCGCTAAGAATAGACCAGCCGCACCATCACGCAGAATATAAGTATCATCTACTTTCTGGCATTGAAGCTCAGGGCATGGCACGGGATCCATTTTTGGTGGAGCCGGCTGACCATTTTTAAGTAATTTACGAGTGTTTTTACACTCTTCATTCATGCAGCCGAAATATTTGCCAAAACGACCATTTTTAAGCTGCATTTCACTGCCACACTTATCGCAATCAAGAACGGGGCCTTCATAGCCTTTAATCTTGAACTCACCTGCTTCCACTTCAACGCCTGGACAATCTGGGTTATTACCACAAATATGCAGCTTGCGTTTTTCATCTAACAAATAGCTTTCCATGGCGGCACCGCAAATCTTACAACGGCGCTTTTCACGTAAACGACGACTTTCCGCTTCTTCGTCATCATCGGCGCTAATAGCTTCATCACCGGGTGTAAGATTCATGGTCTTGGTGCAACGTTCTTTTGGTGGTAAGGCATAACCCTCACATCCTAAGAACACACCCGTGCTACCGGTTCGAATCATCATATGACGTCCGCACACGGGGCACTCTATATCCGTTGGCACTGGGTCATTCAGACGCATGCCATCTTCACTACTGGCCTTTTCTAATTTCACAGAAAAATCACTGTAGAAATTATCCAACACCCGTTTCCATTTTTCTCTACCTTCAGCAATGTCGTCCAGCTTTTCTTCCATGTTGGCAGTAAAGCTGTAATCCATTAAATCAGTGAAGTTCTCTTCTAAACGGGAAGTAACAATTTCGCCCATTTTTTCAGCGTAAAAACGACGACCCTCAAGGCGCACATAACCACGATCTTGAATAGTGGAAATAATAGAGGCATAAGTAGAAGGTCGGCCAATGCCACGCTTCTCCAATTCACGCACCAAGCTTGCTTCATTAAAACGTGCAGTAGGCTTAGTAAAGTGCTGCTTAGGCTCTACTTCGTCTAAATCCAAAGCCTCTCCCGCTTTTAAATCTGGTAGTACCTTATCGTCATCCCCTTTAGCCACTGCACTCATAGCAGCCATGTGGCCTTCAAAGCGAATCACCCGGCCTTTGGCTTTAAGTTCAAAATCACCACACTGAGCGGTCAATGTACTACTGGTAAACTCGGCATCTGCCATTTGGCAGGCTAGGAAACGATTACGAATAAGATCGTAGAGCTTATGTGCGTCCGGCTCCATGGCGTTAAGCAAGTTAGAGCTCATACGTACATCAGAAGGCCTGATCGCTTCGTGAGCCTCCTGTGCGCCATCCTTACTACTATATATACGTGGCTGGTCTGGCAGATACTTCTCACCAAATTTAGAAACAATATATGCACGAGCCCCTTCGACCGCCTCTTTACTCAAATTAGTCGAGTCAGTACGCATGTAAGTGATGTAACCCGACTCATATAAGCGTTGAGCCATCATCATGGTTTTCTTAACACTAAACCCTAGGCGCGTGCTAGCCGCTTGTTGCAAGGTGGACGTAATAAACGGTGCACCTGGCTTAGATTTTGTCGGCTTATCTTCACGCTGAACAATTTCATAAGGCTGGCTTTCAAGCTTAGCGACTGCAGCCATAGCTTGTGTTTCATTATCTGGCTTGTATTCTTTGCCTGCTTCCTTGGTTACCTGAAAGCGAATAGCATCCTTAGCCTTGGATTTTAAATGGCTAAAGGTTTCCCAAAATTCTTCTGGAATAAATGCACGTATCTCAGCTTCGCGTTCCACAACCAAGCGCACAGCAACAGATTGAACTCGTCCTGCCGATAGGCCTCGAGCAATTTTCGCCCATAACAATGGCGAAACCATAAACCCAACAACCCGATCTAAAAATCGACGTGCTTGTTGCGCATCAACACGAGCCTGATCCAATACAGTGGGTTTTTCGAAGGCAGCTTGAATAGCAGTTTTTGTAATCTCGTTAAATACGACGCGCTTATATACGGCCCCCGTATCACCGATTACTTCTTTGAGGTGCCACGCAATGGCCTCCCCCTCTCTATCCAAATCCGTCGCGAGATAGATAACGTCAGCGTCTTTAGCTAGTCTTTGTAATTCGGCAACGACTTTTTCTTTACCGGGCAAAATTTCATACTTTGCCTTCCAGTCGTTTTCAGGATCAACCCCCATTTTATTAACGAGATTAATCTTATCCTTGTTCTTTTTGTGAACAATCTTATCTTCAGGCGATAACTTACGAGTAATCGCAGCCTGACGAGCACGTTCTTTTACATCCACCGGCTGCTTATTAGCACCCGTTGGCAAATCCCGAACGTGACCCACAGATGACTTCACAATAAAGTCATTACCGAGATATTTATTAATTGTTTTGGCTTTTGCCGGCGATTCGACAATTACGAGCGATTTTCCCATATACCTTGCTATTCCCTAGGTACGTCCTAAATTTGGCTGGCCCATATATAAGGCCCTGTTTTTCATCGGTCAAGTAAAAACCCTAGAAAGTGCCAAGCTAAACGTAATATGCTTATTTTTTGTACGTATTAATACTAAATACAGCTGCTACACTTAAACAAAGATCTAGTTGTTAAAAGCGGATATTGCAAACTTTATGAGCTATTTAGTCGTTACAGTTTTTGTCGTTATTGCCATTGGCGCACTAATATATGCCCAAAAGATGGCGCAAAAGGAGCAGCAAAAACGCTTAATATTGGCTCGATCCAAACGCCTTTTACAAAGGGTAAATGAGATCTGGGACATCATTAACGAAGCCAGCAAATATATAAATAATACTGATGCCATTGATGCCATCATTAAATACTACTGCTATTGCGTTCAACAAAGAGAGCAGCTAATGCAACAGCCCGATACCCTAAGATTACTAACACAAGCTGATATCTTTAAAAACCAATTCAACCCAAACGATATCATCGCAGAGCTAAATAGTGACAGCGAAATTAAGCATTGCAAACAATCATTTTCAAAAACCACTAAAATCCTAAAACTTTGCGTCAGAAAATCACTGATCAGCAAAGAGTCTTACAAAAACATAAATGATCACTTAAAGCTCACACTTTTAGATCTTGAAGTAGCTGCCTACGAAAAGCTGGGCGATATCGCTGGTGATAATAAAAACCCATCGGTAGCAACCAATTATTACAAGTATGCTAAAAAATTACTCATAGAGTTTGATATAAATTTCGACGGCAAGCATGAGCATATCAGAGACATCTCTAATAAAAACCAAATACTCTTCGGAAACTTGGTTAAAGAAACCATCGAGGAGCAAATTGAAAATGAAAATGCTGTCGATGAATTCGGTTTTCCTTCCAACTTAAACGTTATGTCTGGCAAAGCCCGCAAAGATTAATCTTCTTTAATTAATTCAAAGCGTAGACATGTTTCACCATCCATTTGCACCGTTTGATTAAACATCGCTAATGGTCTGACCCAATAACCAAACTCACCATACAAAGCTTGATAATAAACGAGCCACTCTTCAGTTTCACTATGCTGACCGCTGCCAATCACTTTATATAAAGCACCTTTATAATGCTTATAAATACCAGGCTTTATCATTTACACCTCAATTATTCGGCATAAAAAAAGGCTGGGCAAACGCCCAACCTTTTTCAACATAAGGAGCCGGAGCTCCTTATTTACTACAAGCTAATGCTTATAGACGCTCCCATACGGTCGCAATACCTTGGCCCATACCAATACACATGGTAGAAACACCAAACTTAGCATCTTTCTGCTCTAATACGTTTATTAGAGAAGTAGAGATACGTGCGCCAGAACAACCCAGTGGGTGACCTAGTGCAATTGCACCGCCGTGGATATTGATTCTTTCTTCAGCCACATCTTTAAGACCTAGGTCTTTAATGCATGGTAGAGATTGAGCAGCGAACGCTTCGTTCAGCTCCCAAAAGTCAATATCTTGAGCCGTCAAACCAGCACGTTTAAGTGCTTTCTTAGTTGCAGGAACAGGACCGTAACCCATGATCGCAGCATCACAACCAGCAACAGCCATTGCTTTGATACGCGCACGAGGCTTAAGACCTAGCTCTTTTGCTTTTTTGCCGCTCATTAGCAACATTGCAGCCGCACCATCCGTGATCTGAGAAGAAGTAGCCGCTGTTACGGTACCACCCTTAGGATCAAATGCTGGACGTAGCTTAGACAAGGTTTCAAGTGTTGTCTCAGGACGAATCGTTTCATCTTGAGTAACAAGAACTTGCTTGCCATCTGCATCGTGACCATACATAGGTACGATCTCGTTGGCGAAATTACCTTCGTCAGTCGCTTTTTGCGCTAAACGGTGAGAACGCTCAGCAAATGCATCTTGCTGTTCACGAGTAATACCGTGCATTTTACCAAGCATTTCAGCGGTTAGGCCCATCATGTTAGAGGCTTTAGCTGAATACTTAGAAGATGCAGGGTTATGGTCAAAACCATGTTGCATATTCACGTGACCCATGTGCTCAACACCACCAACAACAAATACATCACCGTTGCCAGTTTGGATCGCTTGCGCTGCAGTGTGGATTGCAGACATCGCAGAACCACATAGACGGTTAACCGTTTGTGCGCCCGCTTCTTTAGGTACAACTGTCATCAAAGAAATTTGACGAGCAACGTTGAAACCTTGTTCTAAAGTTTGGTTCACACAACCCCAAATTACGTCTTCAACGTCTTTTGGATTAGCGCCTGGGTTACGCTCAAAAAGCGCATTAATTAGATTTGCAGAAATATCTTCTGCACGTACGTGGCGAAAACAACCGTTACGAGAACGGCCCATCGGCGAACGTACTGCATCAATTACAACTACATCATTATCTTCGTAGCTCATTTCTATTCTCCTAGTCTCGTTCGCAATTAACCGAAGTAGCTTTCGCCATTAGCTGCCATTTCACGCATCTTGTCAGTCACGTGATATAGAGGGCCAATGTCTTTGTACTTGTCGGCAAGTTCAACGAATTTAGCAAGACCAACTGTATCGATGTAACGTAGAGCACCACCACGGAATGGAGGGAAGCCAACGCCGAATACCAAAGCCATATCTGCTTCAGCAGCAGTATCTACGATGCCTTCTTCAAGACAACGAACAACTTCGTTACACATTGGGATCATGCAGCGAGCAATAATTTCTTCTGCGTCGAAGTCTTTAACTTCACCCAATACAGGTGCAAGCAACTCAAGAATAGACTCATCGAAAACTTTCTTCGGCTTGCCTTTCTTATCTTCAACGTAGGTATAGAAACCCTTGTTATTTTTCTGACCGTAGAAGCCATTTTCATACAATACATCCATAGCAGATGTAAAGTCAGCTTTCATGCGCTCTGGGAAACCTTCAGCCATAACATCGTTGGCGTGCTTGCCGGTATCAATACCAACAACATCCATCAAGTAAGCAGGACCCATTG
>JAWUYY010000055.1:0-13140 GCA_034110565.1 Bermanella sp.
AGAGCAAAACAATTGTTTGGTTAGTTTGGCTGTAAATGTAAGTGTTAAAAATAGGGCCTTTGGCCCTATTTTTTTGTCTCCCACTTTTATCCTTACCCTTTAAGCCTTATATTTGGCTAATTTTAAGGGTTTGGCTATGACTATTCAGATAAGCCAGTTATATCACTTTCCCGTGAAGTCACTAAAAGGTGTCTCGCTGACACAAATGGAAGTGGATGGTTTTGGCCCCAAGTGGGATAGACGCTTTATGCTAATTGATCACTCTGGTCGATTTGTCACGCAGCGCCAATGTCCAATGATGGGGCAAATTGGCGTGCGGGTTCATAATCAACAGCTGATACTGGATTATGGTGATGAGCAGTATTACTTAAATCTAGATGAGCTTGTTCAATTTAATCAGTTTTGCTTGGTTAAAGTTTGGGGTGACGAGGTGAATGCTCGCTTGATCGAACATGACATTAACACTTGGTTAAGTAACATTTTACAGCGTGATGTGCAGTTATGCTTCATAGATGACGATACTCATCGCCAGGTAGATCTTGATTTTTCTAAGCCGGGTGATCGCGCGAGTTTTTCTGATGGTTTTCCGTTTTTAATTATTAGCGAAGAGTCGGTACATTTTTTATCAGAAAAACTAGGCAGAGAATTGGCTGTTGCGCGCTTCAGGGCAAATATTGTTGTTGCTGGTTGCGGAGCATTTGCGGAAGATGAATGGAAGAAAATTGAAATAAACGGTATTGAGTTTGATATTGTTAAGCCTTGTTCAAGATGCGTGATTCCCACGTTAGATTTAAAAACTGCAATAAAACAGCCCGATGTGATGCAAGTGATGCTGCAATACCGAAAGCAGGGTAAGCAGGTGATGATGGGGCAAAATGCCATTCACAGGAATGAAGGAATATTGCAGTTAGGCAGTGAGATCAAAATAATCGCTTAATCTCATTTCATTGAACGTGATAAATAATCAGCCACGTTCACTGCGACAATAATAGCGGGTGCCGTAAAAACTAACCCTTGTCATTTGGCTGAAAAATAGCCTGCGATACGGTTAACTCTTCAGGTTGTAATTGAGCCCATGCCGTAATGGTATTGTCATCGAGTATGGGTTTTAAATACCCAAGACGATAAGAGTAAATCGTGCTGTAGGTTAATACTCTTTGTACATATTCTTTTGTTTCTCTAAAAGGAATGTGTTCGATCCAAATATCAATAGGCCCTTGGTATCGTTTAAGCCAGCGTTTTACATTGCCAGGCCCTGCGTTGTATGCCGCGGTGGCTAGTACACGATTACCGTCATAGCGTTTCAGTAAATGCTGTAAGTAATGTCCACCCAGTTGAATATTGTAACCTGGGTCGATTAAGCGTTTGCTTGAATAGGCGATACGCATACGCCGCGAAATGCCCCGTGCGGTACTGGGCATAATCTGCATTAATCCGGTGGCGCCAACAGGGCTTCTAGCATCTTGCATAAAGGCACTTTCTTGTCGAGCAATACCATAAATCCAACTTTTATTGATGCGATTTTTCTGTGCTGCTTTTTCAAATAATTGATCGTGAGCCAAAGGAAAACGCAGTTGGAGGTCGTGCCAGCTTTTAATTTGAGCAAGGCTCATAATGGCTCTGTCAGACCATTCTAAACGTCCTGCTAATATTGCCAGCCCTTGTTTTCCTTCTTCTGTTTGCTTATTAAATTCGGTTTGCCATTCTCGGCGAGCTTGTGGTACACGTCCAAGATCAAGCAGTGCAAGTGCTCGTTTAACTCCCGCATTCAAGCGCATGCGTTGAATGATTGAAGGGGGCACGTGGGTTGGCTCATGATTCATGGTTGCACTAATGCCAATTTGTTGGCTGGCAAGAAAGCCATAGAAATTTCGATGTACAGAAGCAAGTTCGTAATAAGAACGGCTTTCTCCAACAGGCGCGCCTAAAACACCTAGTGCTCGACCTTGCCAATACTGCCATTTGGGTTCTTGCTTGACAGTTTGACTCGATAGCTTAAATAAGTGTGTGTACAGCGGCCAGTTTTGTTTTTTAAGCGCACCTTGTAAAAACTCTTGCTGCATGTCGTCGGATAACTCGTGATTTGTTTTTGCTAAGTTGTACCAATCAAAAATATCTTCGGGAGAATTCTGTGCACTTGCTTTAATTGCAATGATACGCAGTTGCTTTTTTTGTTCGTAATCAAGGTCTTTGAAAATAGGGTGAGACGCTTTATCTATAAACGCTTCTGGGTGTTTCTTCAGGGCTTTGCTTAATACTAAATAGCGCACCTGAGGTGTTAGGGTCAGCGCTTTTGTGTCATTAAATAAACGCTGAGGGTGGCTCCAATAAAGATCTAATAATTTGGCTTTCTCTGCGTAGTTCTTGTCGAGTTTACGTTTTAAGTAACGCACCAGTTTATATTGTCTTTTAGGTTTTGCATTAATCAGTCTTTGCCAGATTAGATCTTGGCTTAAGTAGCCATTGCGTTCCCAGTCTTTGTAAACCGTATCGCATGCTTTGGGCAGAGATACACCTAGTAGCCATAATTCCTGTCCTTCCTTAATGGCATCGAACTCGCGCTTGGTACTCTCAAGGGCACGAATACGCTGGCACTTTAATGTCAGGCTAGAGGTGGGCTGATAGTAGGATAAAAATAATGGCCATTCTTGTTTTTTAGCCAAATAAGAGAGCCAGCGTCTTTGTAGGTCAATGGCAGGCTGTTCTTGATCATAACGTTTCAGAAAGTTATCGATCTTTTCAATGGGCTTATTATGGAATTGAGTGCGAATCCAGCGAGCTTCAAGATAAGGGGCAAGAGGGTGCTTCTCTATTTCGACTAACGCTTTTTGAAATTGGGTGTACTGGCGTTTATTGAGTAAACGTTCCGCTTTTAAGAATTCATCCTGATCAGGCACCATGGCAAATACGCTGCTACACGTTGCTACCAGTAAACATCCGACTGTTTTTAGCCAATTCCCCATGTCCATCTCCCCTATAACTCTTATCAGCATAGCTGAAAAAGTCAGGGGGAGCTGAGTTTTAGGTCTCTATTTTATATAGTATTTTGTGCTAATTGTGACTGTTCCTTGTCGTACTTTTTTTGATCTTTTAGCACGAGTAAGCAAGGGGTCAAAAGCAGGGTGAGAGTGGTTGCAAATGTCAGGCCGCCAGCAATGGCTGTAGACAGTTGCGTCCACCACTGAGAGCTAGGGGCGTCTACGAGTATTTCACGACCCACAAGGTCGATGTTTAGCTGATACACCATGGGTATGAGGCCACAAACGGTGGTGATGGTGGTTAATAGCACGGGGCGTAAGCGTTGAGCGCCTGTTCTAAGGGCTGCGTCCACCGGGGCTAGGCCGTCACGACGAAGAATCGAATACGTATCGATTAGAACGATATTGTTGTTCACCACGATGCCTGCCAGTGCAATCATGCCTACGCCGCTCATAACAATCCCAAAGGGCTCGCCGCGAATCATGAGGCCCATGAACACACCGGCAAAGGATAAGATGATGGCGCTTAATACAAGGCCTGCTCGATAGATGCTATTGAATTGAGTTACTAATATTATGGCCATGATGAATATGGCTAAAATAAAGGCTTTGCCTAAGAAGCTCATGGTTTCAATCATTTTCTCAGCGTCGCCTTTAAAGCGATAGTTCACCCCAGCAGGAAGATCTGCTGCTTCTAGTGCCGCTTCAATCTGTGCCCGTTTGTAGGCATCATTTACGCCTTCTATAACATCAGCTTCAATCATGTAGCGCAAATTGTTACCGGTGCGTACAAGGTTTCCGCTCTGCTGGCGTGGAGACTTCTCAGTAAAGCTGCTTATAGGAATTAATTGACCTTGGTGGCTAATACGTAGCTCGTCTATTTGGTCTAATGTACGGCTAACCGTAGGGAAGCGTAAGCGGATGTCGACTTCATCATCGGCATCGTTTGGACGGTAAGAGCCAAGTTGTAGGCCGGAGGTGATCATCTTGATCATGTTGCCAACAGAAGCAATGTTTGCGCCCATGCGGCTAGCGGCTTCACGGTCTACGTTAAGCTCCCACTCTATGCCTTCTAGCGGGCGAGAATCCTTGATGTCTCTTAGTTCAGGATCTTTTTCGAGTTTCTCACGTATTTTACTGACAACTTCCGTCAATACTTGAGGGTAGTTGCCGGAAATCTCTAACTGTATTGCAGCACCACCAGCGGGGCCGTCTTCTTTTGCTTTGGTTTCAATGATAATGCCGGGGATGTCTTCAGTGCGCAGGCGAATGTCTTCTAAGATGGTATTAGCTCGACGGCGCAGCTGCCAGTCTTCAAGTTCAAGTTGAATTCTGCCAATTAAATCTACGGCAGAGCCGCTTGGCGGGTAAACAAATGAGCTGGTATAAAGCGTCCGAATTTCTTGCATATCGTAAAGACGAGCTTCGACTTCTTTTACTATGTCGTCTCGTTCGCGAAGAGATAGATTACCTCTTGCGCGGATATCAACTAATGCGATTTCAGCATCGGCACTTGGGAAGAATTCAACCCCTTTGCCTAACACGCCATAAAGGATCAACGTGCCGATCATTAAGCCAATGACGGCAAAAAGGGTTTTAACAGGATACTTTATCAGTTTTTGTAATAGGGCTATGTAGTGCCCAGTAAAGCCACTGATCTCATTAAAGCGGCCTTCTTCTGCGGCTTTAATCGTTTGCAGTTCTTTCTCAGAAATGGCCCCAGGCTTACCTAACCATGCCCCCAGTGCAGGGATAACAATAAGCGCCATAACTAGAGACGCTGATAGGGTGATAATGACAGTAATAGGGATGAATTTCATAAACTCCCCTACGGTATCAGGCCAAAATAATAGCGGTAAAAACACGGCTAACGTGGTGGCAGTAGAGGCGGTAATAGGCCAAGCCATGCGTTTAGCGGCTTCTTTGAATGCGTGAAATTTAGGGCTGCCTTCGGCCATGCGCCGGTCAGCGTATTCAGTGACCACGATAGCCCCATCCACCAACATACCAATGCTTAAAATCAATGCAAATAGGACCACCATATTCAAGGTGTAGCCCATTAAACTTAAAACCAGCATGCCAAGTAGGAATGATCCAGGAATAGCTAAGCCCACTAAGATAGAAGAGCGCACACCTAGGGACCAGACAATAATAATCATTACTAATACAGTGGCAAAAAATACATTATTGAAAAGATCGTTGAGCGTGTTTTTGATTTCCTTGCTTTGATCTTGGTTAAAGGTGACGTTTATACCGTCTGGCCATAAGGCTTGTTGATCTTTAATAACCGCTTTCACTTCGTCGAGAGTGGCAATGATGTTACTGCCCACGCGTTTGGATATTTCAATGGCTAGTGCGGGTTTGCCATTAATGCTGGCCTTGCTGATAGGGTCCTTGTAAGTGCGCTGGCCAATGGCGATATCTTTAAAGCGCACGACCGCGTCACCATCTACTTTTACCGGCATATTTAAGATATCGAGGGTGTTTTCAATTAATCCAGGTACTTTTACCGCAAAACGACCTGTGCCAGTGTCTAGGTTGCCTGCTGCAACCAGTTGATTGTTGTTGTTAATTAAATTGTATAGCGCCAGTTGATCAATGTTGTATGCATCCAGTTTGCCAGGGTCGATGATGATCTCGGCCACTTCTTCGCGATAGCCTTGTATGCGTGCTTCTAATACACCGCTTAATGCTTCTAGCTTTTCTTTAAGGTCTTTGGCAATAGTAAATAGGACTCGCTCATCTACATTGCCTGCTAAACCCACCACCATAACGGGGAATAAAGATAGGTTGATCTCCATAACCTTAGGTTCGTCAGTGGCACTGGGTAATTCGCCTTTAGCCGCATCAACGGCTTCGCGCACATCAGCAAGAGCTTCATCTATATTAATATCGGTTTGAAATTCAAGCTGAATAGAAAGGTGACCTTGGCTGGCAGTCGCAATAATTTCTGTTAGCCCATCGAGGGATTTGAGCTGCTTATGCATAGGTAAATAAAGAATACGATCAGCATCTTCAGGGCTAATGCCTTCGTGGGTGATGGAGATATACACCATAGGGATAGTGATGTCAGGGAAGCTTTCTTTTGGGAGGTTGTTCATTGCGCTGACGCCAACAATCATGGCGAGACCAAATAGCAACACCACCGTGCGTATGCGACTTAGTGCTGCATTAATTAAGGCATTCATATTAGTTTGCCTCAGCGGTCAGTGGCTTTGGGGAAGTCACCGAATCATCGTTTGGGAGGCCCTTAATAGGATGCTTTTTGAAGACAGATTTCACTTTCTCACCAGAGCTTACGAAGCTTTGTCCTCTGATAATTAAATCAACCGGGTTCGGTAGACCAGAAATCCAGACCCCATCGGACTGAGCTTTAACAAGCTCCACGGGGGTGAATACCACATGTTGGTTTTTATCGACATGCTTAGCACCTAAAATGCCTTTTTCATTCAAGCTTAAAAGAGCTGGGCTGATTAGGATGGCATTGCTTTGTTCTAGTGGAATTAATATTTGAGCCGAAACTCCGTTTACTTGGCGCTCACTTGGGTTTTTTATTTCTAGCTCCACCGCAAATGTGCGTGAAGATTGGTAAGACTGTGAAGAAACGTAGCGAATCTTGCCTGGGTAGGTGCGGCCGTCTAGTGTCTTGCCTGTGGCTTTGTTGCCAATTTTGATTTTTAACAGGTCTTTTTCAGCGATGTATCCCTTTATGATGAAAGGGTTGAAGTCCATGACGCTGATGATAGCCGTCCCCATTCTTAGGTAAGTACCTAGCTCAACTCTTCTGTTTTCTAAAATCCCGTCAAATGGTGCACGTATTTGAGTACCTGTGATATCTATCTCAAGTGCCTTCACTTGTGCCCGGGCTGCCTCGAGAAGTGACTCGCTTTCAGCAAGGCGGGTTTTATTTTGTAAGCCTTGTCCCGATAGTTTTTCATTGCCCGAGTATTCAAACTCACGTTGCTTTACCAGTGCCAGAGCTTGCTTTAAACGCTGAGGCTTATCTTGAGGGTCTACTTCGAGGATGAGCTGACCTTGTTTAACAAAATCACCTTCGCGCGCATGTATTTTAATCACCTTACCTTCGACTTCGCTGGTGATGTCTACGTGACGATTGGCTTGGGTTTCGCCGTTAACGGTTAGCTCTGGGATTATCTGGTCTGAAATGTAACGTTCGACTTGTACAGCGAATACATCATTTGTCTGCTTTTCCACAGGGGCTTGCGGTGCTTCAGGGGCTGAACTGGATAAAATGCCGCTTAGCATCCAGATTGCTATAATGCCACTTGCGCCGACAGCTAGGTAATGACTGCGGTTTAACTCCATAGGGGAACATCCATATATTAATTTTTATTTTGCAGGGATTATAAGGGTTTCAAGCCACACGGAAACCCCAAAATGAACTTATGTCAAATGGGCGCATTTACTTGGCCAATTATCACTACAAATAACGTACAATGCGCGCAATTCTTAAACACAGATTGATTAGAGGTTCCATGGCAGTCGTCATACTAGATAACGTAGGTTTACATTACGGAGAGCAGGTTCTCCTCAATGGCGTCAATCTGACTATTAATGAACGAGATCGCTTGTGTCTTGTGGGTCGTAACGGAGCTGGTAAATCTTCGTTAATGAAGTTGTTACTTAAGCAAAATCTGCCTGATTCGGGCGTTGTACGTATTGCTGACGGCTGTACATTGGCAGAGTTGCCTCAAAGCTTGCCTGCAGCAGATGATCGTAACGTAATGGATGTGGTGCTTAGCGGTAAGGCGGAGTTAGGTCAGGTTTTGCATGACTATAACGAGCTAAGTATGCGCGCGGCTACCGACCAAGACATGAAAAAGCTGGAAATATTACAAGGCAAGATAGAAGCCGAAGATGGTTGGCTGTTACAGACAAAAGCCGATGCGATTATCGAAAAGTTAAACCTCCCTAAAGAAAAAACCATGGCGGAGCTATCTGGTGGTTGGCGTCGCCGTGTGATGCTGGGGCGTGCTTTGTTGAGCGAGCCAGACTTATTGCTACTCGATGAACCAACTAACCATTTGGATATTCCTGCTATTGAATGGCTAGAAGAGCAGCTGGCGGATTTTCCTGGTGCGGTGTTATTTGTGACGCACGATAGGGCATTCATGGAAAAAGCGGCTAAACAGGTTTTAGATCTAGATCGCGGAAATATCTTTCGCTACGACGGCAGTGATTTTGACGGTCTAGTAGAGTGGCGTGAAAAGCGTATCGAAGATGAAGAAAAAGAAAATGCATTGTTTGATAGACGCCTAGCCGATGAAGAAAAATGGATTCGTCAGGGGGTTAAAGCTCGTCGTACTCGTAATGAAGGTCGTGTTCGCGCCCTTAAAGCTATGCGTAATGAACGTAGTGCACGAGTGGATCGTCAGGGTAAAGCAGATTTCACCATGGATGCCTCAGATAAGTCAGGCAAAATTGTTATAGATGCTCGCCATGTTAGCTATGGCTTTGAAACCAAGAATATTATTGATGATTTCTCTACGCTGATTCAGCGCGGTGATCGTATTGGCTTGTTGGGTGTGAATGGTTGCGGTAAAAGTACCTTGTTACGCTTATTGCTTGATCAATTGCAGCCACAATCAGGCACGATTAAGCAGGGCACGAAGTTAGAGGTTGCGTACTTTGATCAGTTACGTGCGGGCTTAGACTTAGAGAAAAACGTGGTCGACAATCTAGCCGAAGGTCGTGAGTTTATCGATACAGGCACCGGGCCTCGCCATATACTAAGTTACCTAGGTGACTTCTTGTTTAGCCCTCAGCGTGCTCGTACTCCTGTTAAAGCCCTTTCTGGTGGTGAGACAAGCCGAGTGATGCTGGCAAAATTATTCAGTAAACCTTCCAACATGTTGGTACTGGATGAGCCGACCAATGACTTAGATGTTGAAACCCTTGAAATGCTTGAAAACCGCTTAATGGAATATCCAGGCACTTTACTAGTGGTGAGCCATGATCGTTCGTTCTTAGATAATGTTGTGACATCTTTATACGCGTTTGATGGCGACGGGAAAATTTCTGAACACGTTGGCGGCTATAGCGAATGGTATGCACGTGGTAATCGATTAAAAGATGAAGACTTATCGTTAAGACAATCCGCTAAACAAGCTGCCCAGGCAAAAAAAGAAGAAGTAATTGAAAAGCCAAAGCCTGGGAAAAAGTTAAGCTATAAGATTCAGTTAGAGCTAGATGGATTGCCTGGTGAAATTGAAGTGCTTGAACAAGCCGTTGAGCGTCTAACGGCCGAAACCACGAACAGTGATTTCTACGTAAAAGAAAATGACTATGTGACAAAAACTCTTGCACAGTTAGAGCAAGCACAAGCCCAGCTTGATGCTAAAGTCGAGCGCTGGATGGAGCTAGAGGCAATGAAAGAAGGCGTCGAATAATGACCGTATGGTTGGTAATGATTTTTGTTGCGCTGGTGGTTGTGGGCAGTGTCATGTGGATACGCCCCAGTCCTAGAGATCAAAAATTAGCAAAGTGGCGTCGAGATGCGCTAGTAGCTGGTTTGAAAGTCAGAATGCAAACATTAAAGGCCGAGCCTAAAAACAGCGGTATTCGTGAAGATGTCGAAGGCATTACTTACGAATGGTTTAATCCTGAGCCAAATAAACTGGATAAAACCATCTGGGCGATTGTAAAAACAGACGCGTGGTTGAAAGATGGTTTACCTGAAGGGTGGAGTTGGTACGAGAAAGAGGCAGATATCGATTTAGCTAAAGTAACCGCTATTATTCAGGCGTTACCTGTTGAGGTGAACGCTATTGAGCGAACACCTATTTCGAGTCGTATTATGTGGAATGAATCAGGAAAAGAGTTTGATGCTGTAAAGCTGAAATCTTATTTGCAAAACTTACAGGCTATTTCTTAGCCTGTAAGTTTTGAGTGTAATACTCTTCGATAGTCTCTAGATCTTGAGCGATGCGATCACCGTAGCTGCTTACGATGAAAGGTACAGCGTTTTCATTGTAGTTCGCAATCGACTTTGCAATGAAAACCCACTTCACTTCTACCTGATCAACTAGCTTATAAATACGTTTTTCGTTAGCGGCCTTAGCCTTAAGTTTTTCTAATAGGGCAGTGAATTTCTTGCCCTGATTGTCCATGCCACCTTCATTGATCGCAATTACATTGACTTGTCCAAGGCTTGAAGTGCTACGCGCTGCGTACTCTGCAGTCAAAGCCTGAATGATTAACCCCATGTCGCGTGTTTGCTGAGTTAACTCAGGGAGTTTAATGCCTGTTTTTTCAATCAAAGAATTATAAACGTTAGCCAGACTTTTATTTAGTGCGATGGCTTCGTTGCCCAGTTCAGAAACAAGACGTGCGTTCGCGTAACCCTGCGTTAGAAAGTCTGCACGGTTTATTTCTAATAAGCGTTTGTAGTTCTGCCAACCTGTTAATGTGGCTGCCATTGTTTCTAGTTTTGCAGTAGGGGAAGCGGCATCTGTGATTTTAGAAAGACGATGCTCGAACTGCTTTACATCGGATTCAATTTCTCGGTTGTAGCGAGAATCGCCTTCTAGACCACTAAACATATAGTAGTCACTAAGGATGGCAAAGGTGAGGCCGCGCATCTCATTGAGGCGCTTTAGGTCATCGTTAGTTTCTGCGTTGGCAGTCGCTGGGTTTGCAATTATGAATAAGCATAGCGCTAGGGCGCTACACAGCTGTTTCAGGGCTATTTTTATCATTTTGTATCCTGAGGTGACTTTTATTATTTTAAGACAGTGTGCTTAATTTTGGCTATAAGTCAAAGGGGAGTTGGCTCTATATCACATTTTCTTATAAAACCCGTCTTTTCATAGGCTGTATTTCTTGACATGCAATCAAAAAAACGACACCCAACTCATAAAGTCGGCATTAATTGCGACTATCGACTATGGTCCATATATGCCATTGCTTTTGCTTTATATGGATTGAAATGGATGAAAAACAACCTGTTTTAGATGGATTTTGAGCAAATAATGCGGAAATGGTTGACATTTATGGCCAGATTTACGAAGGTTCCGCTACCAAATTCAAACGGGCGTATGAATTAGGTTAGTTGGGTGTTTTTTCAACCAAATGCCCGTAAGTAGCAGTATTGTTTTTTAAAGCCCTTATTAAACCCTGTGTTTACTAAGTGTTTTTTATTCAAACTGTGTTCACTCAGCTAAATTTAGCGTGGAGATTTGTTGATGATTTACGAAGGTAAAGCCATCACGGTTAAGCTACTCGAAGACGGCATCGCCGAATTGAACTTCGATTTACAAGGTGAATCTGTAAACAAGTTTGACCGTGTTACTCTGGAAGACCTAAAGGCTTCCGTAGACGCACTTAAAAGCAACAGCGACGTTAAGGGTCTTATCGTTACATCTGGTAAAGATTGCTTCATCGTTGGTGCAGACATCACTGAATTCGGTGATAACTTCAAGCAAGAAGATGAAGTCATCATTAAATGGATTCTTGAAGCCAACCAGATTTTTAATGGTGTTGAAGATCTACCATTTCCAACAGTGACGGCCATTAATGGTATCGCTCTAGGTGGTGGTTTCGAAATGACGCTAGCCACTGACTTCCGTGTGATGTCAGAAACAGCAAAAGTAGGTCTACCTGAAGTTAAACTAGGTATCTACCCAGGTTTCGGCGGTACTGTTCGTCTTCCTCGTGTTATCGGTGCCGATAACGCAATCGAATGGATCTGCATGGGTGCAGAAAGCCGTGCTGATAAAGCACTTAAATTCGGTGCAGTTGATGCCGTAGTTAAAGCTGAAGTGCTAAAAGATTCTGCTATCGCAATGGTTAAAGATGCGATCGCTGGCAATCTAGATTGGAAAGCCAAGCGTGAAGAGAAAACCACTAAGCTTAAGCTAGATGCTATGGAGCAAATGATGGTGTTCGAAACTGCTAAAGGTTTCGTAGCCGGTCAAACTAAGGGTCAATACCCAGCTCCTGTTGAAGCAATTAAAACCATGCAAAAAGCGGCAAACTTTGGTCGCGATAAAGCGCTTGAAGTTGAAGCGAAAGGTTTTGCAAAACTTGCTAAGACAACTGAATCACAAGCGCTTATTGGCCTATTTAACAATGATCAGTTGTTGAAGAAAAAAGCCAAAGAATATGCTGCTATTGCTAAGCCTACTAACAAGGCTGCTGTATTAGGCGCAGGTATCATGGGCGGCGGTATCGCTTTTGTTTCTGCACTTAAAGGCACACCAATCCTAATGAAAGATATCGCTGAAGCGGGTATCGAGTTAGGCCTAAATGAAGCGAACAAACTTCTTTCTAAGCGTGTTGAACGTAAGAAAATGAAGCCGCTACAAATGGGTGAAGCACTTAATCGCATCCGTCCGACTCTTTCTTATGCAGAGTTTGGCGACGTAGATGTGGTTGTTGAAGCCGTTGTTGAAAACCCTAAAGTGAAAAGCATTGTTCTTGCTGAAGTTGAAGGTCATGTAAATGAAGAGACTGTTATTGCTTCTAATACATCGACTATTTCTATCGACTTCCTAGCTAAGAGCGTTAAACGCCCTGAAAACTTCCTAGGTATGCATTTCTTCAATCCTGTACACATGATGCCTCTTGTAGAAATCATTCGTGGAGCGAAGACCTCTGAGAAAGCCGTTGCAACGACTGTTGCATATGCTCAGAAAATGGGTAAAACCCCAATCGTTGTTAACGATTGCCCAGGTTTCCTAGTTAACCGTGTGTTATTCCCTTACTTTGGTGGTTTTGCTGCACTTCTACGTGATGGTGCTGATTTCCGTCAAGTAGATAAAGTGATGGAGAAATTCGGTTTCCCAATGGGTCCTGCTTACCTAATGGATGTTGTGGGTATCGATACAGGTAAACACGCTAACGAAGTTATGGCTGAAGGTTTCCCTGAGCGCATGAAGGCTGACTTTACGTCTGCCATGGACGTGTTATTCGAAAATGAATACTACGGTCAGAAAAACAAAAAAGGTTTCTATAAGTACGAAGAAGACAAGAAAGGCAAGCCGAAGAAAGTTTTCGACGAAGCGATTCTTGAGATGCTTGCACCTGTATTGGGTGAGGCTCGTGACTTCGATGCTGATGAAATTATCGCTCGCTGCATGATTCCAATGTGTAACGAAGTTGTTCGTTGTCTTGAAGAAGGTATCGTAGATACAGCTGCTGA
>JAWUYY010000056.1:0-8509 GCA_034110565.1 Bermanella sp.
CTATCCTCGCCCCACCACTCATACACTTGTTTTAAAGTTTTTGATGTTATTTTTCAAAAAGGCACGACCTATGCAACTTATTTCACAAGGCATTAAAAAATTGACGCCTTACTGCTAATTCTTTCCAGAGCCTACGATAAAGGGAATACAAGGAACGTAAATGAGTCTAAATTAAACATAGAAACGTAGACTTATTTGAGAGCAGGCCCATGAGTACATAGACACTAGGTGAGGTTAACATGAGCATTTTCAGCCACTATCAGGACCGTTATAAAACCACACAGCAAGAAGTCATGACGCTGCAAGAGTATTTGCAACTGTGTAAAGACGATCCAAGCGTCTACGCTTCAGCCGCTGAGCGCATGCTCATGGCCATTGGTGAACCAGAGCTCATCGACACTGCTAACGACTCGCGCCTTAGTCGAATCTTCTCTAACAAGGTCATTAAACGCTACCCTGCCTTTAATGAATTTTACGGCATGGAAGAAGCCGTCGAACAAATAGTGTCGTATTTCCGTCATGCCGCTCAAGGCTTAGAAGAACGCAAACAAATTTTATATTTACTGGGCCCAGTGGGCGGTGGTAAATCCTCTTTAGCCGAACGCCTTAAACACCTCGTCCAACACATTCCATTTTATGCCATTGAAGGCTCACCGGTGTTTGAATCACCATTAGGTTTATTTAAACCAGAAGAAGATGCTGCCATTTTGGAGGAAGACTTCGGAATACCCAATCGCTATATCAAAGGCTTTATGTCGCCTTGGGCAGCCAAGCGTTTACATGAATTCAAGGGCGATCTATCTCAATTTAAAGTTGTCAAACTGTACCCTAATATTGTGGATCAAATTGCCGTTGCCAAAACAGAACCGGGCGACGAAAACAATCAAGATATTTCCGCTCTTGTGGGTAAAGTGGATATCCGTAAACTTGAAGATTACAGCCAAGATGATCCAGATGCCTATAGCTTTTCAGGTGCCTTATGTCGTGCAAACCAAGGCATCATGGAATTTGTAGAAATGTTTAAAGCGCCTATTAAAGTACTACACCCATTACTAACCGCCACCCAAGAAGGTAATTACAACGGTACAGAAGGCATGGGGGCTATTCCCTTTGATGGCATACTCATGGCGCACTCCAATGAAAGCGAGTGGCAAACATTCAAAAACAATAAAACCAACGAAGCCTTCATTGACCGTGTGTACATTGTCAAAGTGCCTTATTGCCTGCGTGTCAGCGAAGAAATTCACATCTATGAAAAACTGCTCACTCACAGCTCACTACATGAAAGCCCATGCGCACCAGACACCTTAAGCATGCTGGCACAATTCGCTATTTTGTCTCGTTTAAATGAACCTGAAAACTCCAGCATTTATAGTAAAATGCGTATCTATGATGGTGAAAACTTAAAAGATACAGACCCAAAAGCCAAGTCTATTCAGGAGTATCACGACAACGCGGGGGTTAACGAAGGCATGAGTGGTCTATCCACACGTTTCGCCTTTAAAATATTAAGCCGAGTGTTTAACTTTGATGCCAGCGAAATAGCCGCCAACCCTGTTCATCTTATGTATGTATTAGAAAAACAAATTGAACAAGAGCAGTTCCCGCAAGAAACCGCGGATCGTTATTTAAATTTTATTAAAGAATACATGGCGCCTAAGTATGTCGAATTCATTGGCAAAGAAATTCAAACTGCGTATTTAGAATCTTACAGTGAATATGGGCAGAATATTTTTGACCGTTATGTCACATACGCTGATTTCTGGATTCA
Source organism: Bermanella sp. (assembly GCA_034110565.1). Classification (GTDB taxonomy): domain Bacteria; phylum Pseudomonadota; class Gammaproteobacteria; order Pseudomonadales; family Oceanobacteraceae; genus Bermanella. Next base: position 1,772 of record JAWUYY010000056.1, read on the forward strand.
AGATCAAGAATACCGCGACCCCGAAACCGGTGAAATTCTTGACCGTGTTGCCATCAATGAAGAACTCGAAAAAATAGAAAAACCTGCTGGTATCAGCAACCCTAAAGACTTCCGTAACGAAGTGGTGAACTTTGTACTGCGCGCCAAAGCCAATAACTCAGGTAAAAACCCAAGCTGGCAGAGTTATGAAAAAATGCGAGCGGTTATTGAGAAAAAAATGTTCGCCAACACAGAAGACTTACTGCCAGTTATTAGCTTTAACGCTAAAGGCTCTAACGACGAACAGAAAAAACATAATAACTTTGTGGCTCGTATGGTTGAACGCGGCTACACCGAAAAACAAGTCCGACTCCTCTCCGAATGGTATTTACGTGTCCGCAAGTCACAGTAAAAAAGAGGTGTCCTATGAGCTATATCATAGATAGACGGCTAAACGGCAAAAATAAAAGCATGGTCAACCGCCAACGTTTTTTGCGCCGCTACAAAAGCCATATTAAAAAAGCCGTGACCGATGCGGTTAACAAACGCTCCATAACCGACATGGAGCGTGGCGAAAAAATTAGCATACCCACTCGCGACACCAGTGAGCCATCCTTTAGCCATGGTAATGGCGGTGCGCGTCAGCGCGTACTACCGGGCAATCATGAATTTCATGCCGGCGATAAAGTATTGCGCCCAAAAGGTCAGGGAGATGGCGACGGAGCCGGCGAGGGCAGCGCCAGTAACCAAGGCGAGGGGGATGATGATTTTTCTTTTTTCATCAGCAAAGAGGAGTTTTTAGATTACGTATTTGAAGACTTAGCCTTACCTAATTTACTTAAAAAAACCTTAAACGAACATGATGCAGTAGAGTATCGCCGGGCAGGATTTACCGCTTCGGGTACGGCAAATAACCTTGCTGTTATTAAATCCATGCGCGCAGCTCATGCTCGTCGTATTGCCCTTTCTGCCAGCTCTCGACGCAAACTCAAAAAAGCCAAAGCCGAACTTGAAGCCGAAAATGCAAAAGATGAGGATTTAAAAAATCCCATTAAAATGGCCGAACTTGAAGAGCTAATAACTAAGCTTCAAGATAAAATAAAAAGAATCCCCTTTATTGATACCTTTGATATCAAATATCGCAATATTGTTAAAGAGCCCGTACCAAGCACCAAAGCTGTGATGTTTTGTGTAATGGATGTCTCCGGCTCTATGACCCAACAAATTAAAGACATGGCAAAACGGTTTTACATCTTGCTGTATTTATTCTTACAGCGAAATTATGAAAAAACCGAAGTTGTTTTCATTCGCCATCACACCAGCGCTAAAGAAGTAGACGAGCAAGAGTTTTTCTATAGCCGTGAAACCGGCGGCACTATCGTCTCTAGTGCACTGGAATTAATGGCGGATATCATAGAGCAGCGTTATAACCCTGCTGAATGGAACATCTACGGTGCCCAAGCCAGTGATGGCGACAACTGGGATGACGACAGCCCACAATGCGCTGAAATATTGCGTCAACGCATTATGCCCATGGCACAGTATTTCTCGTATATCGAAATCACACCCAATGCTCACCAAGCATTATGGCGCGCCTATGAAGCCTTAGCGCCACAGTTAGGTGATCGCTTTGCCATGGAACAAATCACCAGTGCCGCAGATATTTTTCCTGTGTTTCGGAATTTATTTTCGCGTAAGTCTCTCAAGGAGGCGGTATGACAAAATCCAGAAGACGCGAACCCATTTCGACGGGTTCCGAATGGACATTTGAATTACTCGAAGAATACGACAAAGAAATTGGCCGCATCGCTAAGGAATACCGTTTAGATACCTACCCTAATCAAATTGAAGTGATCACTGCCGAACAAATGATGGATGCCTACGCGTCTGTCGGCATGCCTATTTCTTATCACCATTGGTCATATGGCAAACACTTCCTACACACACAAACAAACTATCAACGGGGTCAAATGGGCTTGGCCTATGAGATCGTCATCAACAGCGACCCATGCATTGCTTACTTAATGGAAGAAAATACCATGTGTATGCAGGCATTGGTCATTGCTCATGCCAGCTATGGTCACAACTCTTTCTTTAAAGGCAATTATTTATTTAAAACATGGACAGACGCCAGCGCGATTATTGATTACTTAGTATTTGCACGAAACTACATAAAAAAATGCGAAGAGCGCCACGGTGTCGATGCCGTTGAAAGTATCTTAGATGCGGCCCATGCGTTAATGAACTACGGTGTGGATCGTTATAAGCGTCCGCGTCCCATTAGCAATGAAGAAGAAAAACTTCGCCAAGAAGAGCGAGAAAGTATTCTGCAACAACAGGTTAATGACCTATGGCGTACTATTCCAAGTTCTGAAAAAGAAAGCAAAAAACAACACAAGCGCTTTCCTAGCGAACCCCAAGAAAACCTTTTGTATTTTTTAGAAAAAAACGCACCTCTTTTACAATCATGGCAACGAGAGATTATTCGAATCGTACGTAAGCTTGCCCAGTATTTTTACCCACAACGTCAAACCCAAGTTATGAATGAAGGCTGGGCAACCTTTTGGCATTACACCTTACTCAATACTATGTATGACGAAGGTCTTGTAACAGATGGCTTCATGATGGAGTTTTTAAACAGCCATAGCAGCGTGATTTATCAGCCCCCATTTGATAGTCAGCATTACAGCGGTATAAACCCTTATACCCTTGGCTTTCACATGATGAGCGATATACGTCGAATTTGTGAACACCCAACCGAAGAAGACAAAGAATGGTTTCCCGATATTGCCGGCAGTGACTGGCTCGACACACTGCATTTTGCCATGCAAAATTTTAAAGATGAAAGCTTTGTTTTACAGTATCTTTCACCCAAACTCATGCGGGATTTAAAGCTATTTTCTATTATGGATGACGAGCGAAAAATGCATATCAGCATTGATGCGATTCATGATGAAACGGGGTATCGAAAAGTACGTGAAGATTTAGCCAAACAATATGACTTATCTTATCGTGAACCTAATATTCAGGTTTATTCTGTGGATATAAACGGTGATCGTTCCTTAACCCTGCAGCATCAACGTCAAAACAATATTCCGTTAAATGAGCAAACACAGGATGTTGTCAAACACCTACATACATTATGGGGCTTTGATGTGTATTTACATTCGGTGAACGAGGAAGGTAAAACAGTGAAATCTTATTCTTGCTCTGAAAGTCATAAACATTCAGATGAGGAGCCGCTGGAACTGAATATTTAATATTATTCATTTGGGTTAGACATACATCTAACCCATACCATTTAATTAAGATTGAAAGCCGAAACCCATCGCGCGCAAACCCTTAAAAACACACTAATCATTTACCAAGCAACCACTACATCTTCACGCTGAATAGCGTAACGGTCAGGGGTTTTGTTTAACTTAGCAATCGCAAAGCGTGGTTGCACCTGTGTAATAGTCGCTTTGACCTTAGTATCTTTTAATTCAGTTAAGCCTTCTTGGTCTAAGTTATAAAAAGTACTGGTACGAAATACGGTTAACTCATCACCTGGGCGCATACCGATACTGCCACCAGTATCTAAACGAATGTAATCGCCGGATGTATCTATGATTTTAGCCATGTATGGCTGACAACCTAAATTAGTATTAAGGTCTGCAACCACTTTGCTTAACGCATCTTTCACATGCTGACCGTAATCGCTTTTCCAAAAAATAGGCGTTGCAAAGCCAGTACGCTGACGATCTCCATACTCCCACTCACCCGCGGTGGCGTAAGTATTTTGAAACATAAGCGCACCGCTAATGCCATCGTGCACATATACGTCTAATACAAAGTTACGCATGCGTTTTTCGCGAGATAAGCCAATCAAATCCAATGGGCGATCCCATATCTGTGGGACACCCGCATCTGGATTAATCATATCTAAATCACGAATCACACCGCTTATAACAAACTGAGCACCTAACTCCTTAGCAAGCTCTACCGAGTTAGTTAAACGCTGTAAATTATTTTGTGACGATGGCGCTCGATCAATACTGCTGAACATCAACACATGGCCGCTATCCATCGCATGCAAACGATGATGACCATTTATAGTGTTCGCCAATACGCTTGGCAGGCTTTGCTCAATATCCCCTAAACCACCTATTACGGCTTGCTTAGGTGTTTGCAGTGCAAATCCTGCAACGGCAATCGCTTTACGATAACCATTACCTGCGTTGGTGGCACACTGGCCTTCTTCAATAAATTCGGCACGCAATTTAACTTCTAAAATACCTTGGCTGATTTTTTCTTGCAAAATACGCACATGACGAAACTGGCCATTGGTTTTTAAGCTCATCTGATCGTTGGTTATCAAACCATCCACCAGCATTTGTGACGAATGAATAGAACCTCCCATTTGCAGCGATGCTTGGCGTAACGCATCGCGTATGGCTTGGTCACGGCTGACCTCCATATCATCCACTAAAATCGATGACCCAATGGCTGTAATTTCTTTTGCCATCAAACTATTAGAGAGCACTAAACACAGACTTAACACAAACAGGTAAATTGTTTTCATGAGCTCCCCTCCAGCTAAAGGTTAATCGACAAAATAGTGATTGGTTTCAGGAATAGCCGACTGGCTTTGCACACGATTCATATTTTGATATTGGCTCGTGCGCATATTACCCTTTCCCGAGTGCATGACCTGGGTGCGGCAATCTGAATTAAATCGCATAGAGTTTTCTGTGGTTAAACAATTACGAAAGCCTGCATCAATCACCATTTCTAAAATGGTTTCGACACTACCATCTTCTAAAACATCAGAAGAGATCACTCGCGCACCGTGAATAAAGGTATCCACATAAGTACGGAAGCTATCGTTTTGCACAACCAGATCTCGCACGGTAGAACTACCGCTTAATTTGGTGCCGTAAACCCGTTCGGCCATAGCTCGATAGGCGTCTAAACGGCTCGCACGAATCGACATGAGTCGTTTCTGAACATCACTTTGCCCTTTCGCTTTAGGATTTATCGCGCCGTAACCCACTACTCGTAGAATTAATGGCGCCACCGGGTCAACTTGAGTCTCCATTGGTTTCAGCATGGTCTCTTGCGAAACAGTGGCAACCTCTTCATCTTCATCGTCGTCACCAAACCCAAGCATACTGCACCCGCTTGTGGGTAATAAAAATACGGCCATTACCAGCAACCATGCCAACCTATTCATCTGTCTACTCCTTCAAATTAAGGGCTTACCTTGCCCATGTCTTGAAAAAGTTATCGGCCACGTTTCAATAAGTTTTAGGATTTGTTTATGGCTTTTACTAAGCTCTCCTTTATTAGTAGACGCTTTACGACAGATAAAATGGCATTGTGGTGATAAATAATTAACGCAATTAAAATAAAGCCCGCACCGACCCAAGTGCGTGAATGCAGTGCTTCATCCGCCACATAAGCGCCTAACAACAACGCAAGAACAGGCGTAATGATGGTGATCAAAGCCACGCTTGATGCTGTCATTTTATTAAGTAAATAATAATACCCAATGAAACCAGCAACCGAACCTAGCGTTGCTAAATACAAGACGGCCACTATCGAAGTGTGGCTAATCTGCTCTGGTAAAGGCCCACTTAACGCCAACCACATTATCCCGTAAATAGGCGCCGACAATAGCAGTGCACCAGTGGTTTGCTCTAACGGATGCATACTCTGCTGTGGTTTAAAAATTTGTACGCGCTGCAATAAAACCGAACTGACACTATGAAAATTCACGCCAACCAACAAAACCAATAACGCCACGACCAAATGAGCACCAATGGCAACCCCTTGGGCGAAGATGTAATACAAACCAAATACCGCCAACAGCATGCACAATATTTGTTTCAGGCTTAAACGAGTTTGTGGAATCAACACCAAGCAATACAAGCTCACCACCAACGGAGACAAGCCCCACACAACCGCAATCAGGCCACTAGGTAGCGTTTGTGCTGACCAATACACGCACAGCATGGCGCCACTAACGGCCATGGCGCCCACAAAATACCGATAAAGCGCTTCGCGGGTTAAACGAAATGGAATTGAGAAGATTCGCATCATTACAAAACACAGGGCTAAACTTATCCACATACGCAAGGCAGACGCCTGAATATAATCAAGAGAATCAACACTAAACCGGATAAACAAAGGAGTGGTGGACCAAATCAACACCACAGACAAATACACACTGGCGACTTTCATCGTATTTCCTAACATCGAAAAATAGAGTTTCAAGAACCTAGACTCAAATTCAATAAAACTTGGCCTGATCAACTTTGCGCGGCGTAAAAACAAAAAAACCGCGAAGAGGTCGCGGTTTTTGAAAGGCTAACTACAAAAGATTAGTTCCCAAAAACACGCGGCCGTGCACGTCGTAGCCATTGGCAGACACGCATCGCGGGGGTATTTTGGGGCATTAAGATCATAAAATTTTGCATGAGCCGAACTATAGTGGCCAGTCGTGCGCCAATCAAGGGCTATTTCAATGTATGGCAAGCTTCTATCGATTGTTTCACAATATTGTGTTTTCCATGCTCAAGTATTACTTTAAACTATAAAGCGAACGAACATATATGCTATTAAGCTCTTACAGTGAACTGGGGAATCCACTTGTATCCGCTATCCTTAGAGTACATAGCTATCTATATATTGAAGGGACCAATCAATGACAAAAATGAATCATAAAATTCTACTCGGTGCGGCCATTACATTGGCTTCCCTGCAACAAGCCAGCGC